>NYYT01000029.1 GCA_002686885.1 Pedosphaera sp. | reverse complement strand
ACCATCGCCCAGGTGGAGGGGGCGGCAGCCGGCATCCTGACCGCAGAGCGCACAGCCCTGAATTATCTTCAGCGCCTCAGTGGGGTCGCCACCCTGACTCGCCAGTTTGTCGATGCCATGGGAAAGCATTCCTGCAAGCTGCTGGACACACGTAAGACCACCCCAGGCTGGAGACTTTTCGAAAAATATGCGGTGGCCTGCGGTGGAGGCACCAACCATCGCATGGGTTTGCATGACATGGTCATGATCAAGGACAATCACCTGGCCACACTGGGTCCATCAGCAGCTCAAACCATTCCACTGGCCATCCAGCAGGCTCGTGCCGCCTACCCCCACCTCCGCATCGAGGTTGAAGCCGACACATTGGAACAGGCGCAATATGCCATGGAGGCCGGTGCGGACATCATTTTGCTGGATAACATGTCACCCACCCAGCTGGCCGATGCGGTAAAGATCAATCAAGGCCGCTGTGTGCTCGAAGCCAGTGGAGGGATCACGCTGGCCAATGTTCAAGCAGTGGCCGCCAGCGGTGTGGATTGCATCTCCATCGGGGCAGTGACCCATTCGGTCAAGGCAGTTGACATTGCCTTGGACTTTGAGAGCCTTCGTTGAACGTGAGTACTCTGCAGTCCATCTTGCGTGCATTGCATCAGGCCGGAGACCAGGGCATGTCGGGTTCACGAATGTCCAAGGATCTGGCCATCAGCCGGACGGCTGTTTGGTCTCATATCGAAGAATTGAGACAACTGGGCTATGGCATCGAGGCCGACCCCCATCAAGGATACCGTCTTCTTCATGTCCCCGACATCCTGCTCGGGGATGATCTCATGAGTCGGATGCCGGAGGATCGACTCATTGGTCGCGACATGACCGTATTCCGGGAAACAGCTTCGACCAATCTACTGGTAGAGCAACGTGCCATGCATGGAGAAGCGGAAGGCTGGGTGGTCTTTGCAGAATCCCAAACCCAAGGCAAGGGGCGCCTGGGAAGACAGTGGGTCTCTCCCAGCGGCAAGGGCCTCTGGTTCTCGGTCTTGCTGAGACCGCCGTTGAGGCCGCCTGAGATGACTCAGTTGACCGTCATCAGCGCTACCTCCCTGGCGCGTGCCATCCGTGAGAACACGGCTCTTCAACCCGAAATTAAGTGGCCCAATGACATTCTGATTCGAGGACGCAAGGTGGCGGGTGTCCTGACTGAAATGCGTGCCGAACCAGACCGTGTGAGCCATGCAGCCATAGGGATCGGCATCAATGTCAATCTGACCTCCTCGGATTTCCCGCAAGAGCTTCGGGATCACGCCACCTCCCTGGCCATGGAAGCTGGGAGGCCCGTGTGTCGCCCTTCACTGGCTGTATCGATTCTCCAAGCCCTCGAGCAAGACTATCGTCGCATCCTCAGCGGCCGCTTTGAGGAAGTCGCACGCGAGTGGGCAGACCAATGCGTGACACTGGGTCAACAGGTAAGGGTTCGGCAGTGGGATGTAACCGTCTGTGGAAGGGCTGAATCGATGGATGCCGAGGGGGCGTTGATGCTCCGCACCGCCGATGGAAATCTTCAGCGAATCACAGGGGGCGATGTGACGCTGGAAAAAACACCCACACAACTCCCATGAAGGAACAACGAGCTTTGCACTGTCTAGTCGATGTCGGCAACACGCACACCCATCTGGGCTGGCATGATGGCGACCAGTGGGTAGGAGAGGCGACCCTGAAAACTTCCAGCCTGTGTCAGGGGGAACTGGCCGAAATGCAGGCTGCATGGAAATCCCAAGCCAAGCCCACTTGGGCAGCCTTCTGCAGTGTCGTACCTCAGGCCGGACACGTGATCAGTGCCTGGCTGGATGTACAGGATCTGGCCGAAGGCTATGAGCAACTCACCCATGAAACGATCACCGGGATCACGGTGGACTATCCCCAACAGGAGACCATTGGTGCTGATCGGCTGGCCAATGCCATGGCGGCGGCCCATCTCTACGGAGCTCCATCCGTCGTCGTCGATTTTGGCACCGCATTGACCTTTGATGTGGTCAACGATCAGAAAGCCTACGTGGGTGGGATCATCGCACCGGGCATTTCTCTGATGACCGATTATTTTCACGAGAAAACGGCCTTACTTCCTAAAATCACCGTCGCAGATCCCAAGGCAATCATCGGCAAGAGCACGGAACAGGCGATGCAAATAGGAGCCGTGCACGGCTATCGAGGTTTGGTGGCCTCTCTGATCGATGCTCTCAAGCAGGAAATGAACATCCGTCGACTTCCTGTCATTGCCACCGGTGGTTACGCCGCCTTGATCACGCAAGAGATGAAGGCCATCACGGCGCAATGCCCACAACTGACTCTGGAAGGACTGAGGCTATTGCATCCCCTCCGGCACGCTTGATTTTTATCTGGGCCGGTGGTGAGGGATGCCCTACCTTCTGAACCATGTCCCCCATGCTTAGCCTGCAGCAGGCGCATGCCCTCAACACGACCAATGGAGCACCCTTCGATTGATGTCCGAGCCCCTTCTCCTTTTGATCACGGGCATGGCCGTGGTGATCGGTGCGATTCTCATCGCCCGCCTGCCTGCCTTTCTGGCGCTGGTGGGCGCCGCCTGGCTGACGGCAGCCCTGACACCAGAATCCGCATTGAGCCGATATGCGCAGGCGCAATCATGGTCGTCTGCGGAAGTCACGACTTTTGTGGAGCAGAGTGCCATGAAGCGAGTGGTCGTCGAACTCTCCGAAACCTTTGGCAAGGTGGGGCTCATCATTGCCTTGGCGGCCATTGTCGGTAAATGCCTTCTGGCCAGTGGGGCCGCTGACCGCATTGTGCGCAGCAGCTTGAAAGTCGTGGGTCTGAAACGTGCACCATGGGCCATGACGGGCAGCGGCTTCCTGTTGGGCATTCCCGTTTTCTTCGACACCCTTTTCTATTTGATGATCCCGCTGGCCAAGTCACTGGGTTTACGAGATCGAAAGCAATACGGCTTATTGGTCATGTCGATCATTGCCGGAGGAACCATGGCCCACTCTCTGATCCCCCCTACCCCCGGCCCACTCCTGGTCGCCAGCCAGCTTCAGGTGCCCGTGGGCTGGATGATGATCGGTGGACTGGTCGTGGGCCTGTTCACCTGCTGGATCGGGCAGGTTTACGCTCGGTGGGCCAATCAGAAATGGCCGCTGCCCATGCGTGATTCAGGTGGCATCACTTTAAGGGAACTGGAGGATCAAGCCCAAGTTGCCGATGCCGATCTTCCCCCCTTATGGGCATCGTTACTCCCCATCCTTTTGCCGGTGGCACTCATCACCCTTCAATCACTTCTCAGCTCATGGGGCCCTGCGGAAGCGATGCATAGCCAGGGGTTCGTCTCCCTCGCGCGCGGGCTGTGCCTGAGTGCCGGGGAGAAAAACACCGCGCTCATGCTGGCAGCCATGACGGCCATTTTCCTTCTCTATCGCTACCCGGGCAAAAGTGCAGGCCGCTTACGATCCTCGCTGGAAGAAGCCCTGAGCCAGGGAGGGTTGATCCTGCTGATCACTTCGGCAGGCGGAGCTTTCGGAGGGATCCTGCAACATACGGGCATCGCAGAGGACATGCGACAGTGGGCCAGCCATTTTCAGCTGGCATTGCTACCCCTGGCCTTTGGACTGACAGCCTTGGTACGCACGGCGCAGGGCTCGGCAACGGTGGCCATGATCACCACCGTTGGAATGTTTGCCGGACTGAGTGATCCCACAAGCAGTGGATTTCATCCCGTCTACCTGGCATTGGCCATTGGATGTGGTTCCAAACCCTTCCCGTGGATGAATGATAGTGGCTTTTGGGTGATCGGAAAAATGAGCGGCATGGAGGAAAAAGAGACCTTTCGTTTGTTTTCCTTTATGATCTCACTGATGGGACTCGCTGGGTTGGCGCTGATCATGCTTCTGGCCAAGATCTTTCCATGGGTGTGAATCATCTCTGCACCGCGCCTGACCATGATCCAACCAAACGGTTCTCAAGAGAGATTCCCTTGAACACAGCTCAGGGGTTTCTGGCGATCGATCAGTGGTGCCACCGACCCGTCTCGCTCGATGCACTCCCTGGCGATCGCAAGATCCTCTGGTGTATTGATATTCCAGGCCTCTGCAGCGTCTTCTTCCTGCCAGGCAAAGCATAGGGTAGATGGGACGGACAAAAGACTTTGCACACGATGCTGCCTGGCATCCAGTAAGTCACCTATCCTTGAGAGCGTAGAATGGGGCACGGCCATGGGAAAACCCAAATAGCCCCTGGACTGCATGCAGGCGATTCTTTGATGCTGAGAGGAAACGCTCATTAAGTCCCCCATGGTCCTGGAGCTCACAAAGGGCATGTCGCACGTTAAGAAAAGATGAATGCGGGCTGGTGTGGCAAGCATGGCGGTTTCCATCCCTGCCAGTGGCCCTTGCCCGGAACGCCGATCCTCCTGAACCATGGTCACTTCTCCTTGATTGAGAGATTCCGCACTGCGCAGAGACCACTGAGCAAGCGGCAGGGGCCCCAGCATCAAGTCCGCTTTGTTCTGGCCCATACGGCGGCTTTGACCTCCCGCCAGCAAATGAATCGCTGTCGGTCGCTCAAGCTCTTGGGTCGGTGGAAGGAGTATGGGCATCTCAATGGCTCTCCATGATGGGAAGAGTTTGGAGTTGGAGGACAATTTCGTTGATTTTATCGACGCTTTCCAGCATCAATGCACCCATGATCAACCCCTTCAAATCTTTACGTCCTCTTGCATGGTTTGCCGCGGCATCGCTTCTAGGCCATTTCTCCATTCACGCGGGGGTCGAAGCAGTGGTGGCTGACATGAAGTCAGCCGCTGAACACTTTCTCAATGCACTCAACGAGGAAGAGCGTCAAGTGGCCACCTTTGAATTTGATGATGCCCAGCGCACGGACTGGCACTTCATTCCCAAGGAACGCAAGGGATTGATTTGGAATCAAATGAGCGGCGAGAAGAAAACGCTGGCGCATGCCTTGCTCGCCAGTGGTCTGAGCACCCGAGGCTACATCCAGTCCACTACCATCATGACTCTCGAAAAAATCCTTCAGGACATGGAAGGGCCGAACCGACGTTTTCCGAGAGATCCGGAACTCTATCATGTCAGCATTTTCGGCACACCATCGACCTCTCAGACCTGGGGCTGGAGCATTGAAGGCCATCACCTCTCCCTCAATTTCACCATTGCCCATGGCAAGGCGATCTCTGCTACACCTCATTTCATGGGAACCAATCCAGCACTGGTCAAAGAAGGTCCACGCAAGGGGCTGCAAGTCCTGGCAGATGAAGAAAACCTCGCCCGAGCGCTGCTTCATTCCCTCAAACCCGCTCAGCTAAAGAAAGCCCTCATCGGAAACAAGGCACCCGGAGATATTTTCACGGCTGCGGAGCAAACCGTCAGCCCGTTGGAGAACAAGGGTATCGCTGCAAGCGATTTGAACTGGCACCAGAAAGAATCCTTGCTGGAAATTATTGAAACCTACCTTCATCACGTTCGTCCCGAGCTCGCGGATCAGGAACTTGAATCCATCGACAGGGCGGGCATCGAAAACATTCAATTTGCCTGGATGGGAGGTAAGGAAGTCGGGGATGCGCACTATTATCGTATTCAGGGCCCGACCTTCTTGTTGGAATACGACAACATCCAGAATGGCGCAAACCACGTGCATGCGGTCTGGCGTGATTTCAAGAACGACTTCGGGCGTGACCTGCTCAAATGGCATTATCAGAACGTGGCCCATTGATCTGAGCTTGATTCCTGGGACTCTTCTCCTTCAATCTGACCTCCGAATGCGCGGTGCATCCTGCCAATGATGTGCCGCGCTTTCATGTCCAATGAGAGCAAAAAGCAACCATGGGTCGTCGTCGCGCTAAAAAAGGAAAACCCCCCGGTCTGGATCCTGAGATCATGGAGGACCATCCCTTCTCTGGGAAGGTGGGAGATCGGATCACCTTGCACATCACCGATGTCGCCTTTGGCGGAGAGGGTGTCGGTCGGCACGAAGGCTTTGTGGTCTTCGTACCGTTTGTGATCACCGGGGAAACCGTCTTGGCTGAGATCGAGGAGATTCATCGACAATACGCCCGCGCACGCCTGGTCGAAATCATCGATCCGGCTACTTCTCGTGTCGAACCCCAGTGTCCACAATATACCGTTTGCGGTGGCTGCCAGTATCAGCACATGGCTTACGACCAGCAGCTGGTCGTCAAGCACAAGCAGGTCTGCGATTTGTTCGAGCGCATTGGAGGCCAGCGCCCGGATCGGGTTCGACCGGTTGTCGCCTGCCCCACACCCTATGCGTATCGCAACCGCATCATGGTGCGAACTCAATTCAACCGGGAAACCCGTTCGATGAATGTGGGTTACCTTCGACACCAGAGTCGACTCGTCGTCGATGTCGAATCCTGCCCAATCGCGGAGCCGGAACTCAACGAACGCCTGCAGGATGTTCGCAAGGATCCCCCGAGAAAAAATGGTATCAAGTTTACCTTGCGAGCCATGCCCGAAGATTGGGCTCTACCTCCAGATTCCTTTTTTCAGGTAAATTTCCACCAGCTCCCTCAGATGATTCAGGCGGTGGCCGAGAGGCTTCATTCCGCCGGTGTCCAGCATTTGATCGATGCTTACTGCGGGGTAGGTTTCTTCAGCCTTTCCCTGGCGGACAAAGTGCAGCGTTTCACCGGAGTGGAGGTAGACAAGCGAGCGATCGAAGCAGCAAGAAAAAACGCGGAAACCATGGGGCATGAAAATGGAACATTCATTGAAGGAACGACTGAAGCCCATATCCAGGATTTGGTGGATGCTTACGACCCCAGTCAGACTGCGGTGATTCTCGATCCGCCTCGCAAAGGATGCCATCCTTCCATCCTCGAAGTACTCATTCAAGCAAAGCCCAAACAGATCATTTATGTTTCCTGCCATCCGGCAACCCTTTCCAGGGATATCAAAACCTTGTGTGAGAGTGGATGCTTTGAGGTCCACCAGATCATACCACTGGACATGTTTCCCCAAACCCAGCACGTGGAGTGCGTGACCGACATCCGACTCAAGCAAAGTTAGGTGCTTTTTTTCCTTTTTGGGGGTTGCAATCCCCGGATTCATGACATAAAGCTTGTTCAGCTCCCATTCATCCTGCGGGCTTACGATTATCTCTGTTCGATCCTGAAAACTCGCTGCTGCGAGACCATCGGATCATTCCATTAGAACCTTCTCCCACTGGGGAGAATCGTTCCAAAACACGATCAAATTCAATTATGAGCAATAGAGGCTCCAGGGGCTCACGCGGCCCACGGAAAAAGGAAAGAAAAGATTTACCATTGGACAATGGTGAAGGGTATCTCGAAATCGCTGAAAAAGGATTCGGCTTCCTCAGATCCCCAGAGCAACATTTTTCCCCAAAACCATCCGACATTTTCGTCACCCCTGACACCATCAAGAGGAACTTTCTCCGTGAAGGCTCCTTCATCAAGGCGGTGACCCAGCCGCCCCATCGTGGGCACAATCCCCAGTTGAGGGAAATCCTTGAAATCAACGGGATGCCCCCCGCTGAGTATGGTCAAGTGGTCCGTATTGAAAATCTCACGACCATTGATCCGATTGAAAAGTTCAAGTTGGAGACAACTCCGGATGTGCTCGAAACCCGCATCATTGATTTGGTGACCCCTATTGGCAAAGGCACCCGGGGACTGATCGTTGCTCCTCCTCGCACAGGAAAGACAACGATCCTCAAACAAATTGCCAATGCCATCACCACCAATCACCCCGAAGTGGAAGTCGTGGTGCTTTTGATTGACGAACGACCTGAGGAAGTCACTGACTTCACTCGATCGGTCAATGCCGATGTGATTGCCTCTTCCAACGATCAGGAGCTCGACACCCATGTCCGCCTTTCGCGCTTCATCATCGAGCGCTGTCGACGACGGGTGGAAGCCGGAAAGGACGTTTTTGTACTCATGGACTCCATCACCCGTGTTGCCCGAGCCTATAACAGTGTTCATGGAGGCAGCGGTCGGACGATGAGTGGTGGCGTGGATGCCCGGGCACTGGAAATCCCCCGAAAGATGTTTGCTTCGGCTCGAAAAATCGAAGAAGGAGGCTCTTTGACCATTCTGGCAACGGCCCTGGTGGATACTGGCTCGCGCATGGATGAATTGATTTTTCAGGAATTCAAGGGAACCGGTAACATGGAATTGATCCTCGATCGTAAATTGGCTGACCGACGTCTCTACCCGGCTTTGGACATTCCCAAGAGCGGTACTCGCAAAGAAGAAAAACTTTACGGAGCCAAATACATCCAGGCCATTCACAAACTGCGTCGCCAGATGATTGACACCAACCCCATTGAGGCTCTGGAAACACTGACGGCCGCACTCAAGAAATACAAAACCAACGAAGAAGTCCTCAATCGACTCCTATGATCAGCGCAACCCATGAGGGGTTGAAGATCATGACAGGAACCGGAGTAAGCTCACTTGTGAGCTCTACGGAAAACGTCTCGTGAAGCAGGCCTTCTTGAGCGCTATCCATGCCACGTTCCAGCATCCATTCCAGGCCTCCGATGGAACGAATGCTGAAGATCCATCAGGCCATTCAGTCAGCTCGCTACCCCAATGCCACTGGTCTTGCGGGTCAATTGGAAGTCAGCACCAAGTCCATTCATCGTGACATTGAGTTCATGCGTGATCGGCTCGATCTTCCGATTGAGTACGATGCCGCTCGCTATGGGTATTATTACACTCAGGAGGTTGGCGCCTTTCCTACCTTTCATGTCACTGAGGGCGAAATGGTCGCCTTGCTCATTGCTGAAAAGGCCCTTCAGCAGTATCGAGGCACGACCTTTGAAAAGCCATTGGTCAGTGCTTTTCAAAAAATAGCCGAGGCCCTTCCTGAGACCATCTCATTGAATCTTTCAGACTGGAGTGATTCGATTTCCTTTCGCACGAGTGCTCTTCCCCAGATGAATCTCGAGGTGTTCGACCAATTGGCCAAAGCCGTTTCCCGCAAGCGCAGGGTCGCGCTGCATTACCGCAAGCCGGGACAGAAGAAAGCACAGGCTCGAACCGTCGACCCCTATCATCTTTCCAACATCAATGGGGAGTGGTTTCTTTTTGGTTACTGTCATTTGCGAGAAGATATCCGAACATTTGTTCCTTCCCGAGTCTGTGCGGTAGACGAAACAGGAGACACTTTCAAGCGCCCGAAAAAATTCAATATTGAAGACCGCCTACAAGGGAGCTTCGGAGTCCATTCAGGCGGGCAAACCATCAGGGTCACCATTCACTTTTCGCATCAGGTAGCCGACTACATCCGGGAAAAAATCTGGCATCCCACCCAACAGCTCAAGGCTCTTCCCGACGAAGGCGTTGCCCTGACGCTGCAACTGAGCAGCCTGGTGGAAATTCAGCGATGGATTCTTGGATGGGGCGCTCATGCCCGTGTGCTGGAACCGGAAAGTCTGAAAAATCAACTCAAGGAAAGTGCCGAAAAACTCGTGGCATTGTACGGCCAACCCTCAGCCTAGGGATGTTTTGCGCTCCCAACGCCATTGGATGATGCACTGGGTTGCAGGGGTGACTTTGGCAAATTCTGCGATTCTCAAACCTTCCACCCAAAAAATTCGCCCTTGTGCGTCTGTGGCCACGACCGCTTGATGGCGCTGAATGGAGGTCCATTTCAGATTGGTGAACAAATCCTGAAGCTTGGTCGAACCATGTCCTCCGATAAGAGCCATACGATCCCCAGGATGCCAGTGGCGCAGACAAATACGCGCACCCAAGGCATCCGCATCAAAACGCTCGGCAAAGTGAGAGGGTGAAGGCATGCCTGTCCATTCGCGCATAGAGCAACGCTTCCAGAGGATGTGGCACCCATCAAAAGGCACCTGACCGGAATCCCTTTCCAAAAGAAGCTCTTGCCTGACTGTTGAAAACAACACTTCCTCCGCAGACTCAGCTACAGCTTTCAATAAAGGCATACGTTCCAAACGGCGGACCTTCAAACCTGGCGCCATCATGACGTCCTGATCTTGTGCTGCGTCGACGAGTCGTTCAATTTTGTCATACGTCGGACTCTGCCCCAAACCAATCAAGGCCCGACGTATCAACTCACGCTGAAGCCCACGATGCTGCGACGAAAAAACCGCAGCCTCATCTCCATCGGCTTCCCACTTGTTTGCCAACTTGGCTATCAGGGCGTGCTCTGTCTGGATCAGTTCACAGGAGCGCAGAGGGCCCTCGAGGCCCTGGTTGCCAAACGCTTTCCTGATGAACGGGAAAAGTTCATGCCTGAGACGATTACGCTGATGGCGCACATTACTATTGCTGGCATCCTCTCGCCATTCCAGTTGATGTGTTTGAGCATAGGCCCTGAAGGTCTCCTTTGATAATGAAAGAAAAGGGCGCCACAGGATACATCGACGATCCGCAGGCGATAAAGATGTATGGGTCATCCCTTGCAACCCCTCCGGTCCACTGCCACGCATCCAACGCCACCAAAGGGTCTCGAGTTGATCATCGGCATGATGGGCCAACGCCACACAAGCCGCTCCATGAGCCAATGCACTCCGTGCCAGAAACGCATGCCTGCATTCTCTGGCGGCCATTTCAAGAGAGAGACCTTGAGCTTGCGTGATGACTCGAACATCTCCACTTTCCTGAACACAAGGCACCTTCCATCGCTGGCACAGGGAGACAACCCACTCGGCATCTGCGTCAGAATCAGCACCACGAAGCTGATGATTGAAATGAAGGGCGATGAGCGTCTTTCCCGAAGAGTCTGCCAAGCGTTTCAAGACATGCAACAGCACGACCGAATCCAGGCCCCCTGAGCAGGCAACCGACCAACAGTGGGCAGCCTTTAGAGAAGAATCGCCCTGAAGCGTTGCTTCCAAGGCGGATCCCCAGGGCTCTTCAATGTACTTGGCTTGGCTCATTTGAAGGGAAGCATCCTAGAATTGGGCTCCTTTGGCATCAATTTTTCTTCAAAAGGAGTTGAATTCAATCGTACTCGCTTCATAAGATACGCGCCTGTCGCAAGACGGGGTCGGGGCGTAGCGTAGCCTGGCTAGCGCGCCTGAATGGGGTTCAGGAGGTCGCGAGTTCGAATCTCGCCGCCCCGACCATCTCCAAGCAAATCCCTTTTCAAAGGCTTATCCGAGTCTTTCGGTTCCCCCAACTTTTGGTGTTTTCCCAAGTTTCCCTAAGCATGCTTGCACATTCTTTTCAGCAAGGCCAAATGCCAGAGACATCCCTGCACCGCTGGTGACTTGCACAGCGTGCACACCGGGCCAGACTGGCTCGATGAACCAACTGGGCCCTGCAGAGGAAACGTAAGTACCCAACCATCGCTCGGAGACCACAGGCCGGCAACCGGGCAGCAAATCCTGGAAGGCATCGAGNATCAATTGATCCACTTCCTCACGTCGAAAGGGTACGACATCATCTCCATAGGCGTGACTGTCGCCCACCACCAGACTTCCATCAGCATCTTGAACCACAATCAAATGAACCCCTTCTTCCAAATGACGAGGATAGGTCTCCGTTAACTCAGCCCGCAGAGCCTGGGTCTCCTGAAGGGTAGCGAATCCCGGATAACGGATCAGGCTCAGATCGGTCAACATGGGATGATCCAATCNCACTCCAATGGGCTCAAGACGCAGCATCTGAAGCATGCAGCGACGCAAGTCAAAGGCCCGCCACACCTCGGGAAGCAATGCCTGCAACCGNTCACCCAAGCAGAGAAATACGTGATCCGCCTGGTAACAGGCCCCAGGTGTTTGTACCCACCCNTCACCCACTGTCTGCACATGGGCAGAAGGTTCAAAGTGGACGCCGGCGTGCTCGCAGAGCCACTGAAGCAACTTTGGAATTCCTTCACGAGGGTTGATGCGGAGTTCATGAGGGCTGTGGAGTATCGCCTGAATTTCGCNCAGNAAAGGGCCCACGGNCTGCTGNNGCCAGTCCTCGGGCGNCAGCAAACAACACCCTGTCATGCTGGNCTCTNTCAAANAAGCCTTCAAAACAGCCTCCGANGCCGCGCTGTGCGCAACAAACCAGGCCCCTGTCTGTTCGATGGAAATGCCCACCACTTCAGACACCTCTTTCCAGATAGCAGCCGACCTTACCGCCATAGGCAGATCTTCTCCAGGACGCTGCCCGGTGACAGTCACAAAACCAAAATTACGCACGCTGGCACCCTGGGCCGAAGCAGTCGTATCAAGCATCAACACCCTGTATCCCATGCGAGCCGCATGCCAGGCGTGGGCGAGACCNAGAATACCTACCCCCACTACGATCACATCATAATGCTTTGTCATGTCTCCTTGGCTGCCNTATGGGCGATTGATANGCTGTCAGTGTGTTCATNATGGGTCAAGGAAGTGACTCCATTCCCTCTGATTTCGGCCNATGGTCCTTGAATGTTCTGCCATTTCGAAACAAGGGAAGGCAACAAATGCTTCGACTTTCTTCTTTGAGAAAGTACATTGGAAGAGTTCGGAAACCACTCATTTCCCATCGCCATGTTCCAGAAAAAACACGTGTTAACTTCGGTTGCGTGCCTGGCTATCGGATTCGCCCTCGGGGTTACCCTGACTTCGTCACCCCAGAACAGTGAGGGCAAACGTGCAAACGGCATCCAGAAAAACTCCACATCCCCAGGAACGTCCCTGCCTCCTTCTCTCTCGTCGGTGAGTCCGGAGCGTATTCGCGCACATCGACAGGATCTGGAAANNGCCATCAGCGAACTTTTTGAATTAAGGGATCACCAGGATAAGACTTTTGCCTTGTTGGGTCTCCTCAGCGATCTACCTATCTCGGATTACGCCACCGTCCTGGCCGCTTTCGAAAATCAGTCCCTCAAAGACGCAGGTAGGGGTCGGGATCAATGGATCATTGCCCAGGCACTTCAAATCATGGCCGAAAGAGATCCGGCAGGCGTCATGGCTTTTGCATCGGAGCACCCTCATTATCATCAACGGCTGGCTTACATGGAAGCCAGCCTGCGCGGCTGGTGCAAGCAGGATCCAACTTCGGCTCGCAGGTGGTTTGATGAAATCCAGGACGTCAGAACCAAGGATCGACTCAGCACCTCNATGGCTCAAGCCTTGGCAAGNCACTCCTTTGACAATGCCATGGANTTCATTGGCCAGCACCTCAAACCCAATCGTGCGCGNGAAGCCAAAGCGCAGATCCTGTCCGAGCTGGCACTCGTNCAACCATTGGANGCAGCCAAACATTTGGAAACACTCGAGTTGAGCCAACAGTTCACCCATTTATACCACAGCATTGCCACTGGACTTGCTGCTGAGGATCTGGACCAGGCCCTGGCCTGGATTCAAGGCTTGGAGAATAAGCGACATCAGTCCATNGCGATTCAGGGAGTCATGCAGCAAATCCCACTGGAAGATAGTGAGAGAATCGAAAAGGTTCTTGCATCCTTGACCCGTCCACAAGATCGCATGAATGCAACTTCACAGCTGGTTTCCACTCATGCGTGGAAGGACCTGGAAGGGACTCTCAAATTTATCGAAANCATCGAGAATCCCCGGATGAAGGATCAGGCTTATCAGTCGATCATGCATGCCTGGATGGAAGAAGATCTGGAAAGTGCCATGACCCACCTGGAGGCCTTACCAACAGGGCGTAGCAAGACGGATTTGATTCAACAGGCCTCTCGCCATCTGGCTGAGCGGGATCCGCAACTAGCACTGGATTGGATCAAGGAACTTCCCCCAGGACAGGCCAAGAGTTCTGCCTTGGGAGCCATTTCGTGGCAGATTGCCGAATCGGACACCTCCCTTGCCATCCAGATGGCCGATGAGATGCTCCCTGGATCCACTCGCAATCAGGTCATTCATCAAATCGCCAACCGCATGGCTCAGGAAAACCCCGAAGAGGCCATCCAATGGGTCATGGATATGCCCCAGGGAAAAACCCGCACCGATACGATTCGCAACATGAGCTGGCAATTGACCGAACAAAATCCCGAACAAGCCATTGCCCTGGCGAACACGCTGAACAGCAGGCAGGAGCGCCAGTCCATGCTGGGCCAAATTGCCTCCAGTTGGGCGAATCAGGATCTCGATGCGGCGAGAGCGTGGGCAGAATCCCTTCCTGATGATGAAACGCGCACTCAGGTCATCGGCCAGCTGGCAGGCCATTGGGCCCAGCAAGATCCCACATCAGCCATGGCTTATGCGGCTGGTTTGGAAGACACGCAATCTCAGGCGAAAGCGGTCCGCTCGATGATGCACTCACTGATTTCCCAGGACCCCAAAGGCGCTCTTGCATGGGTGGATCAGGATGTGGATGCCTCGGTTCGGAGCCAGGTGATGCCCGAATTACTCAGCCAGTGGGCTCGGCAATCCCCTCTGGAAGCCGCCGAATACGTGGCAGAAATGGGATCGGGCGATCTGCAGAATCAAGCCGCTGTTCAGGTGGCTCGCCAGTGGAGCGAGTATGAACCCTCTTATGCGATCGAATGGGCATCGGGCTTCAACGATGAGGATTCCCGACAACAGGCCTATCAGGGGATCCTTCAACGCTGGGCTGGTGAAGATATGGAGTCAGCCGGAGCCTGGCTCCTGCAGCAGCCACAAGATAGCCAACGCGATCAACTGGTGGAAACGTTTGTCCATTCCATCGGGCATCAAGATCCTGAAATGGGAGTCATCTGGGCTTCCGGGATGTCCGGTCAAGAACAACGTCATCAAATGGTCGAACAATATGCCCGGCAATGGTTGGACCAAGATCGCGAAAAGGCCATGGCCTGGTTGGAAAAGAATCCCCTCCCACCCGAAGCTCTGCATCGGCTGCTCAACCCCGGACAACCTGTCCCGTCAGAACCTGTCAATCCCTACGAAGCAGGCGCTCCAGCCAATGCGGTGGATTCTACCATGATAATGGATCTTGAGATGATGCGCCGCTACGGCCTCTTGCCGGAGTGATCAAAGCTTACCGGGTCTGGCGAGCGTGGCCTCACGTCGCACTTTGAAGGCGTGACTGATCTCACGTGCCCGCTGACGGTCTGAGGCGTCATCCGCCCAGAAGGCCTGCACGACTGCTTCGCAGGCCGGATAATGGGAACCGTCATCTCCCACCTCTTTTCTCAGGCGAGCCAGTTGATCTTTGAGGGAAGCGACGGTCTCCCGATATTCGGGATGATCAATGACGTTGTTCCATTCCTCAGGATCCTTGATCAAATCATAGCACTCCCAGGCAGGGGGGGTCTGATTGCCTCCTTCATAATCGCAACCGTAGAAATAAATCAGTTTGTGCCGTTTGGTTCGAATGGCCATTTCGCCCGGATTGTCATGATGGGCCATGTGCATCCAGTAGCGGTAATAAACCGCCTGCTTCCAATTCTCCGGTTCCCTGCCCGTCTCGCAGATGGATCGAAAAGAGCGCCCTTGCATGGATTCCGGGAGTGCGATGCCCGCATAATCCAACATGAGTGCGGGAAAATCGACATTTTCGATCATGGCATCGGATCTTGTACCCGCGGCAATGGCAGGTGGATATCGAACGATGAGTGGCATGCGCATGCTCTTGTCGTAGGCCCAGCGCTTGTCCTGATAATCATTCTCCCCCAACCAGAACCCCTGATCGCCGGTATAGATGATCAGGGTTTGGTCATAAAGCCCCTCTTGCTTAAGGTAGTCAAAGAGTCGTTTGAGATTGTCATCCACACCTTTGACACACCGAAGGTATTTCCTGAGGTAGGCCTGATAAGCCAAGTGCGTGGTCTCCTCTTCACTCAATCGCTCCAGATCGTAATCGGATGGAAACTCTTCAGGATAGAGCCGATGAAGGTCGGCCGCATAGGAGCGTCTCGGGTTCCGCTTACCGATGGATGTTCCTATATGAGGCATCAATTCATCACCATCCCCTCGGGTCGCCAGAGAACCGAAGGTCGACGGGACATCATAAAGTGAGGGAGGTTCAGGGATCTCCACGTCGTTGAGGTAATCCTGATAACGCGGAGCGTTTTCAAAAAAATCATGAGGCGCCTTGAATTGATGGCAAAGAAAAAACGGCTGGTCAGGGTCTCGATGGTTTTGCAACCAATCCAGGGTAGCGTCGGTAATGGCATCGGAGGAGTGCTCACCTGGATGCTCTACCGTATTGGACGGCCAGGGCTTGAGTCCCTGCACCCGAAAAACGGGCCCCATGTATTTTCCTTGTCCGGGGAGGACCTTGTAATAATCAAAGTGAGGCTCCCGTTTGAGATGCCATTTTCCAATGATGGCCGTTTGGTATCCCGCCTCACGCATGAGAATGGGAAGGGTCTGTCGGCTGGGTGGAATGTACCCGGTCAAATCGAATACTCCATTGTTGTGTGGGTATTGACCGGTAATGATACAGGCCCGGCTTGGCGTGCAAATGGCATTCACGCAAAAGGCGTTGTCAAACACCATCCCTCCAGCCGCAAGTCGATCGAGCTCGGGGGTCGGATTCAGCGACTTCAGCACCGTAGCGTAGGCTCCCACCGCCTGGGCGGTGTGATCATCAGACATGATGAAAAGAATGTTGGGGCGAACCGGTCTCTGAGCCTCCGCGAAGGCTTGAGAAGCCATGACGGTAGCAGCACACACAACCCGCAAGCACAACCAGGAAAGACGAAACCTCATGCCCTTCAGGCAAAGAAATCTTTTGGCTGCGGTCAACCCAGAAAGAGCGGCTTCAAGTGCCGGTTATAGATATTTTCAGTCACATTCCTTCCGACGATTTCTTCGTTCGCCTTCAGCAAATCAAGGTATCGTTGACCTTCCTTGGCGGCCACTTTGAAGGAGATGTGGATGAGTTGTCGTAAGTGGGCATTGAAGGATGGGTGTCCCTGCACATGCCTCAGAGCGTGGGCCAGCTGATCACCACTCCATGCGTCCACGATTGCCTTGTCGGGAAGTTGTCCTCGGTCAATGTCGATCACCGTAGCATAGGGCGCACAAAGGTCCTCCACGTGATCCAGGGCATACCCATAGATTTCCTTGGCAAGAGCCAGCCCGTCTCCACCGGCCTCGGACAAGCCAATCATTTCTTCCAACCAGGTCGTACCTGCCGTTTTAAGGTGCACCCCGGCACCTGTCCGCTTGAGGGCACGGTGTATGATGGGATAAAGACTGAATTTGTCACTTCCACTGTGAACGCTCAGTTTGATGTTTTCAGGAAGACCATAGGCTTTGATGGCATGAGCGATCACGGCGAGATCTTCATTGAACTCTTTTTCAAATTGATCCAGATCCCCTACATAATCCACCCCCTTGTTGAAACGCCCGGTGAACTTTGGTGCGATGGTCTGGGCAGGAATGCCCTCATCGGCCATGGCAGCCAGAATAATGAGAAGTTCGTGGGGTCTCTGGGGGCTGTCGGTTTCATCCATCGAAACTTCAGCGATGAGCTCATCATGCTCCAATCGGTCGACGATGTATTGATAGACATTGGAGGCTTCCTGAACCGCTTGAAGGTATTTGCTTGCGACTCGAAAAATCTCTTCTCGATCCATCTCAAGCGGTGCCTCCAGTCCTTCGATGGTGCACGCACCTAGCAGTTCCGGGTGTCGGCGCAAAAAATCCTCCACCACGGTCACCGGGGCGTCCTTGCCGATGAAATCAGCCACATCGATGGTGAAAAAATCCGAGCATTGAAGGTAGCGATCAACGGTGTCGATCCCGATGTGGTCAGCGTCCACATGCCATCCATGTTGCCAACCCAGCGTATCGACTGCTTCTTGGGCGGCCTTTTTGACTGAGGGGGGTTCCGAGCCAATGAAGGCGTGCTCCCGATTGGATTTGTTCCAGACCGGTACTACTTCAACCCCTTGCTCCAGGAGCATTTGACATGCTTTGAGCTGGGCCTTTGCCTGATGGGCGAAGCGATCCCCCACACCGATAGAATATTTTTCAAGTTTCAACATGACGCACCCACTGCTTCACCTTGCCTGGTTCAGGGACGAAGGCGAGGTGGCCATGAAAATGCATCCCTCTCTGCTTGACAAGGTTTTGTCGAATCGATGTCACCAGCAAAGCTGCCAGAAGCTGTGAAAAGTTTGCGTCTGGTCAAGCCCCAAGCCATTACCTCCATCTCTGGAGAACAAGGCGAGCGATCCATGGCAGGGCGGCCAGGAGGATGAGGGCCAGCAACCACTCAGGACGCATGATGGCCTGGACGGGTGCCTGGGAGATTTCTTCGAGGGAAGGCATGGCCGATCCTGCATACACATAGGCCATCGTACCAGGTAGCATGCCCAGCTGACTGATCCACCAGTAGGTATGGGTTCGCATGGAGGTACAGCCTGTCAGAAGATTGATCAGAAAAAAGGGAATCACGGGCATCAATCGAAGCGAGAAAAGAAACCAGTTACCATGATGGCGAAAAGATTCATCAAAGGCCATCCATCGCTTTTGCCACCGGGTTTTAAGCCAATCCTGAAGCAACCTTCGGCTGATCAGAAAGGCCAGGGTGGCTCCTGCTGTCGATGCAAAGCTGACCAACAGAAGGCCAACCCAAAAACCGTAGAACCACGCGACGACCAGGGTCACCAGAGTGACCCCCGGGATGGAAAGTCCCGCCCATAGGACATAGCCAATAAAGACAACAGCCAGGGAAGCGAAAAAATGATCTTGGGTCAGGGCAGTCAGAACGGCTTCCTGCTCGAGGATCCATTCCCAATCCAAGGAACTTTTTCGAACAATCATCCATCCAGCTGTAAGCAGGCCCCCAAGACAGACCAACGACAAGCGCCGGAAGTGCTTGGTCCAACCCACTTGCAGCCTTTCATTGGATGGTTGAGTTGTCATGCGTAAGGATCCTGCATCTTGGGCCATCTTTTCACGCGATGCGACCGGAATCGATCCTTCCTCCCTTCCTGTGATGACCGGTATTTTTGCACTTGGCAGAGAAAGCTCGCTTGAAGCATGCTGCGGCCGTGAAGATTGTATTGGCATATTCTGGTGGCTTGGACACCTCGGTGTTGGTTTCCTGGCTCAAGGAGAAGTACTCCGCTGAAATCATCGCCTTCTGCGCCGACATCGGCCAGGAGGAAGAGTTGAAGGGCTTGGACAAAAAGGCCATTCAAACCGGGGCCTCCAAAATCTATATCGACAATCTTCAGGATGAATTTGCCAGCGACTTTATTTATCCCATGGTTCAGGCTGGTGCCATTTACGAGGGTCAGTATTTTCTGGGAACCAGCATCGCCCGACCTCTGATTGCCAAAAGAATGGTCGAGATTGCCCGTAAAGAAAAGGCTCAGGCCATCGCGCATGGGGCCACTGGAAAGGGCAATGATCAGATTCGCTTCGAATTGACCGTCGCAGCCCTCGCCCCCGAACTGGAAGTGATTGCTCCATGGCGAGATGCCGAATTTCGGGAAACCTTCCCTGGCAGAAAGGAAATGATCGCCTACTGCGCCAAGAAAAAAATCCCTGTGGAAGCCAGTGCACGCAAGCCCTACTCCATGGATCGCAACCTGCTTCACATCTCCTATGAAGCCGGCATTCTGGAGGATCCCTGGTTGGATGCGTCTGCTCCCAAATTCAAGGATATGTACAAGTTGAGCGTCAGCCCCGAAGACGCACCCGACAAGCCCGAGTATGTCAATCTCGACTTTGAGCAAGGGCGCTGTGTGGCGCTCAATGGAAAGAAAATGTCTCCCTTGGAAGTCATGCGAAAACTCAATCGGCTGGGTGGCAAACACGGTGTGGGACGAGTCGACCTGGTCGAAAACCGATTTGTCGGAATGAAATCAAGAGGCGTTTACGAAACCCCAGGCGGTAGCATTCTCTTGTTTGCCCATCGCCAGATTGAAAGTTTGACCATGGACCGTGAGGTGATGCACCTGCGCGATTCTCTGATCCCCAAATACGCAGAACTGGTCTATTACGGCTTTTGGTTCGCTCCCGAACGGGAAGCATTGCAGGCCCTGGTCTCAGATTCACAAAAACATGTTACCGGCCGCGTGAGAATCAAACTCTACAAAGGTAACATCATCACTGCCGGACGCCAATCCCCCTTGAGCCTTTACAACCCCGAAATCGCCACCATGGAGGCAGATCCGACTCAGGCGTACAATCAGGATGATGCGACAGGATTCATTCGCTTGAACGGATTGAGGCTCAAGGTAGCCGCTCAGGTGCATCTGGCTCAGAAACCGGCCAAGAAGCAACGTTCCGTTCACAAAAGCAAAGGAACGCGCAAGGGTAAGACTCAGCGCAAGGGCTGAGTCGGAACAAAGCGGCTTGCAGAAAAGCAACCCCTTGGAGCCTCCTCATCGAGTCCGGTTCCAATAAATCCTGAGATTCTTGGTCTGCCTGGCAGCGGCCACGATTTCAGGTCGTCCATCCCCATCCAAGTCTGCTGCCTTGATGTCCTCAACCGCAAGCGAGGCATCGGACAGGATGGTTTCGTGCCATTGGGTGCCCGTTTGATCGATCGGCGCATAAAGGCGTATGCCTGGAACGCCTCTGGGATTCATCCCGCGCCACCCCACGACGACTTGATCGGAACCAACTCCCAGGAAATCGTCCACAGCCAGCGCATGTCCATCCTTGAGCTGATCGTGAAGCACTGCCAATCGGGGCCAACGGGCAAGAGGACTGGAGGGCTCCCCATAAATCGCAGAGGTGGTACCGTGCATGGGCTCAATAGTGACCATGAAACGCCTCCCACCTGGCAGACGCCCATCGCGGATTTCACCAGCGAACTGATCGGTCAGTTGCCGGGCACGCCAGAATCCACGCTGATGATCAAAGTGCCACACCCCTTCTCTCGAGGCGACCACAAGCTCTTCTTCCGGATCGGTATCCCAATTGACAGGGTGAAAATTATGGGATTGGTGCAGGAAATTTGAAACGAGTTCCCGAGTCCAGGCTTGCTGTGGATCCTCAGGTCTTTCATAGGTCATGAGCATCAGTCCGTAGCCTTCGTCACCCACGTTGCCTTGCCCCCTCAAGGGCTTGACGGCCAATCGATAGCCTCCGTCGGATGCCTGGATCCAATGCATGCGGTGCGTGCTGGGCTCATGGGGTAGCGTAATGGGTGTCCATAAGTCACGGCGGTCCACAGGTGGGTGCAGGTAATGAATGGCTCCATCCTGAATGGTTTCCGAAAAATTCCATTGTCCTCCAACAGCCACCTCGCAGCGCCCATCTCCATCAATGTCCCTGGCTGCGATGCAGACATTGTCCCGCATGGTCAGGTCTCTGGCGATGATGTGTTTTTGCCAGGAGGGGTTTTGATACCATTGGATGGTTTTTTTGTCGGCGAGCAAGATATCCCTTTTGCCATCACCATCGACATCCCTCAGCGCAAGTCCGTATCCGATTTCAATCGTATCGATCTCTTGTTCAGTCCAAGCGAAAGTAGCAGCCTTTGCAGTGATTGAAGCAGACGCAAACAGAGCCAGAAAGATGGATAAACGGTAACCAGAGAGGCGCATGGTGGATTATTGGATGGGCCAGGGAGGTTTCTCAAGTTTTTTAGCCTCAAGCCAAAAGGCAAACGTGCAAGGCTGGGTAATCGATCTCAGTCTCCTTGTCTCTCGATGTCATCCATCTCATGGACCTCACCCATACCATCCTCCCAGGGATCCTCCTTCCAGAAAGCGGACCACACCAACCAGCCAGTCAATCCCAGGCAGAACAACCCGGTGCACACGTAGAAGACCAACCATCCCATGGCAATCTTCCCATCCTTTTGAGGTTCCAGGCTGGCCAAGGCCCCGTAGCCAGAGAACATGGTCATGAGAAGGGTCAAAGGCACCCACACAAGGTGAAAGAAAATGGACGTCCCAGAACGCGGCATAAGGCATGGTTTTTATCGTGATCTTGCCATAAAGGCAACGGACAACCCAATGCGTCGGTTTCCATCCAGCAAGCACGCTCGGGTTTTCCAATCCAGGGATTGATCTCTGGAAAAGCTGTTGATATTAATAAATGGAAGGTCGTTCTGTATCCATCAGGCGGCGCCGCAAAACGAGGGTCTTAAAGGCATGGAACCCACTCATGCATCAGGGACGTTCGTTTTGAAGCCTCGCTCGGAATGACCCAATCGAAACTGCCCATCCTTAGGGGAGGGCCGTTACCACTGCTTAAGTATGAACGATTGGAACATTCAATCCCGGTCTCGATCCTGTGTGGCTTGTGAGCAGCCTTTCGAGGACGGCGCCGCGTATCACAGCCTGCTCTTCGCCACCAAACACGAGTTGCAGCGCAAGGATCTCTGTCAACCGTGTTGGACCCAGCATCAGGCACAGAAACCTGAATCATCCGAGAACTATCTTTCTCATTGGCAGGGACGTTTTCAGTCTCCGCCTCCACCCGCTCCTGAGGCCATCCAGAGAGACACCGCAGAAACCCTGCTGCGAAAACTCACTTCAGAAGATTTCCCCCAATATAAGGGCGCTCAATACATTCTGGCAGTGATGCTAGAGCGAAAGCGTATTCTCAAAGTTCAGGATCAATTCAAGCAGGATGGCCAGCGGATCTTTGTGTATGAGCACCCAAAGTCAGGGGATGTCTTTACCATTGCCGAGCCCGACTTGAACCAGGATCCCTTGGAAAAGATACAGAAGGATGTCACCCTGCTCATGGAGCAGGGCTTACCCGTGGAAGGCGCAGAGACCACACCAAAAGAGGATACCAATCGGGATTCTATCGAAGAAGAAGCATCTACCGACTCTGAAACCTCCGTCACCCCAGCACTCCATGAATGAGACACCCCAGAACGGGGATTCCATGGCGACCATCGAGCAGGGTGTTGGGTATACCTTTGCCGATCGATCCAAACTTCAATTAGCACTGACCCACCGGTCCTTCAATGGAAGCGAAAACTCTTCGAACCTGAATAATCAACGATTGGAATTCCTGGGTGATGCGGTGCTCCAGTTGGTCATCACTCATGAGTTGTTTGCCCGATATCCTGAACATGAAGAAGGGCCTCTGACCAAAGCCCGTGCCCAATTGGTCAATCGGCGCACTTTGGCTGATTTGGCAAAAACCATTGGCTTGGGCCCACAGTTACTCATGAGCCGAGGAGAAGAATTGAGCGGCGGACGTGAACGGCTCAGCGCCCTTGCAGATGCTTTCGAAGCTCTGATTGGAGCGGTTTATCTGGATTCGGGTTTTGAGACCACCCGAGAGTTTATCCTTCAGCGTTTCTCCGATCATTTCGGCAAGCTGGAAATACTGCCCAGTCTGGACAACCCCAAAGGTGAGCTTCAGGAACTGCTGCAGACTTCCTCCAATCGTCCTCCTCACTATGAGCTCATCAAGGTGAACGGACCGGATCACGATCGCATTTTTGAATGTGCCGTGATCCACGATCACTCAGAACTGGGAAGAGGCCGTGGCAAGAGCAAGAAGCAGGCTGAATTCAATGCGGCCGTCGAAGCACTTGAAAAACTCAAAGGCCAGGCCCAGAAAAGCCCCATCGCATCGCAATGAGCTCAAATGATTGCAAAGAATCCCTGTCGATTCGACAAGCCACACCTTCGGATGTGGGGGTTATTCTGGAACTGATTCACGCCATTGCCGATTACGAAAAGCTCTCGCATCAGGTGACTGCGAATGAAGACACGCTCAGAGATTCCCTTTTTGGACCGCACCCTGCTGCCGAGGTTTGTCTGGCCAGCTGGCAAGGGGTCGTCGTGGGATACGCAGTCTTCTTTCATCATTTCTCTACCTTCGAGGGTCAACGGGGACTTTATCTGGAAGATATTTTCATCCAGCCGGATTTTCGGGGCAAGGGAATAGGCAAGGCCCTGCTTCGACACCTTGCCCGATTGGCTTTGGAGCGGGACTGCGCCCGATTTGAATGGCTGGTTCTGGATTGGAACCAACCTGCCATGGATTTCTATCGAGGATTGGGGGCGGAGATACTCGATGATTGGAAACTCTGCAGAATGACCGCATCCAGCATCCAGAAATTGGCTCACTCAGAGGACTAAATCATGGTTCAGCAGCCAAGCCACCTTCCAAGCGAGCTCGCGACCCGCAGCCGATGGGTGCGCTCCCTGCGGCCTCCTGTGTCTCGCCCGGGAAGAGAGACCGAACCTCGAGTCATCCTTGACCAAGAGTGGGAAACAGATGGCA
This sequence comes from Pedosphaera sp., assembly GCA_002686885.1. Classification (GTDB taxonomy): domain Bacteria; phylum Verrucomicrobiota; class Verrucomicrobiia; order Limisphaerales; family AAA164-E04; genus UBA7971. The sequence goes on along the minus strand of NYYT01000029.1, from coordinate 46,573 downwards.
GTCTTATTCATGGAGCGGTAGTTTTCCTGATCAATCGTGAATGCCCTTGGAGCTGTGTCATGTGTGATCTCTGGCAACACACGACTCCTGTTCCCCTGGGTCGGGGCCATGCACTCCATCAACTTCAAAAGGCGATTCATAACGCGCAGCAACAAACCAAAACGCCTCTTACTCAAATCAAAATCTACAACAGTGGGAGCTTTTTCGACACGCGCGCCATTTATCCCGAAGACCACCAAGCCATCGCCGAACTACTTCAGCCCTTCCAGAAGGTGGTTGTAGAGTCTCACCCGACCTTGGTCACCCATTCGGCCATGGCCTTTGCCGATCGACTGCAGCCAAGACTCGAAATAGCGATGGGATTGGAATGCGCGGAGGATACGGTCCTGCATCAACTCAACAAGCGCTTCACATTAGAAGACTATGTGAAATCCGCCAAAGAACTCAAACATTCTGGGATCGGTCACCGAGCCTTCGTGATGATTCAACCGCCCTTTGTTCGACCCGAAGAAGCCTTGGGCCTTTGTCTCAGGACAGTAGATTTTGCATTGCAGCAGGGTGCTGATCGCGTGAGCCTCATCCCCACCCGCTCGGCACCCGGTGCCATGGAGGCCCTCAGAAAAAGCGGTGATTTCACCCAACCCACCATGGAGTTGATGGAAGCGTGTCTTGAAGGCGCCATTCGGCAGGCACCTGGTAGGGTTTACATGGATACCTGGAATCTTGACTCCTTCGGCTCATGCTCATTGTGTCGCAAGGAGCGTATAGAGCGATTGGTCCACATGAATCAGCAACAGCAAATTTTACCCGGGCACAAGTGCCCGGAGTGCTCATGATCAAAGCCAGATACGATTGGGATCTTGTCATCTTTGGCTCGGGATTTGCAGGCTGTCTCATGGCCATGATTGCCAGAAAACGCGGCTATCGCACGTTGATCTTGGAACGTCATCAACACCCGCGCATCACCCTTGGTGAGTCCACCACTCCTCTCACCAATTTATTGCTCGAGGAACTTGCAGTCACCTACGAATTGGACTTTTTGCATTCCCTCACCCGATGGGGCCGTTGGAAGAAGACGCACCCAGCAATGAAGGTTGGATTGAAGCGAGGATTCACTTTTTATAGCCACAGCAACCCTCCAGAAACCGAGCCAAGTTCCTCGTGGCAAAAAGAGCTCATGGTCGCCGCCAGCCCAAGAGACGATTTGGCTGACACCCACTGGTGGAGGGAAGATTTGGACGTCTTCCTTTTGGAAAAAGCCATCGAGCATGGGGTCCATTATTGGGATCAGAGCCAGCCAATGATGTGGGAAGAACACCCCAACCACATTCAACTGCACGTTCACCAGCGCGACGAAGTCCACCGCATTTCCACCCATTTGGTGATCGACGCATCTGGTGGAGCCTCGGCTGTGGCATCTTTGGCAAAAATCCCTACCAAGCCGCTAAAAAGGACTCCCCAAACCTTCAGCGCCTACAGTCATTTTGAGGGGATGACACCCAAGCTCAGATCCTCGGCCTTCCCGTATCCACCGCATCAGGCCGCTGTGCACCAGCTCATACCCGGAGGGTGGATCTGGACTCTTCATTTTGATCATCAGGTGGCCAGTGCAGGTGTCGTATTTTCGGAGCAGCAACACCCCTCGCTTAAAAGCAAGCAACCGGAGATCATTTGGCAGGAAGCCATGAAACTGGCTGGCAACGCAGCATCTTCATGGAGTCAAGCGCAGCCGCTTTATCCTCTAAAAAAACTGGAGAGGGTCAGCTTTATTCACCAGCGTGTTCATGGCAGTCGATGGATCATGCTACCGTCAGCGGCTGGTTTTGTAGATCCACTTCTATCGACCGGCTTCCCCATGACACTGCTGGGTATCCAGCGAATTGCCCAAGGTTTGCCCAAAGCAGAAGCTTTGGTCCAAGGCGAGCTCCCATCCTCATGGGAGCAGGCAGCCAAGTGGAACCAACGGGAAATGCACCTGGCGGATGAACTCATCGGTACGCTTTATACCTGCATGGACTGCTTCGAGTGCTTCGCAACCACGACCCTCATTTACTTTGCATCGGTCAGTTACGCCGAAACCGTACGCCGTCTCTCCAAGCCTCACCTTGCCCCGGGTTTCCTATTCAGCGAAGATGCGTCTCGATCCGATGCCATGCTGGAACTTCTTGTCACGATTCGTCAACACAAGGCCATGAACGCCCCGAGGGCTCAGAAGTGGGAGAGCATTCGAAAGGCGGTCTTCGAATTCATGGAACCCATCAATGTGATAGGTTTGGATCCCTGGAAAGAGCCAGCTCATTTTCCGGCAAGCATGGATCCCCTGTTTGAGAATGCATTCAAATGTGAGAGTTCCCCTCAAGCCATACGCAGCATGCTTCTTCGAGAAGGCATGCTGGCCTGCGAGGATGGATGACCGCCAGCTAGGTTCGCAAGACTGCTTCGCCGCAAAGACCCGTAACGAGACATTGATCGGTTGCAGGCCTTCAACCAAGAGGCTAGAGTCATGAATAATGATCTTCCGACGATTGACCATCTTGGCAACATGGAGTGTGCTGGGAGTCCTTGCTTTCACCCCCATTGGCTTTCAGGCGCAACCATCGGCGGATGTTTCTAACGATTCATCAGGCAACGGCCCGGTCTATGTCCTGCCCATTCGGGAGGACATCATGCCACCGCTGACTTACTTGGTAAGACGCGGAGTCAAAGAGGCCATCACCAACGAAGCAGCGTGCCTCATACTGGATATGCAGACCAACGGTGGCAGGGTGGACATCACCGAAGAACTCATCTCATTGATCAATCGTTTTGAAGGTCGCACCGTCACCTACGTCAATGACAAGGCCTATTCAGCCGGTGCTTTCATCTCAGTAGCCACTCAGGAAATTTACATGGCTCCGGTAAGTGTCATTGGAGCTGCCGCTCCGATTCTCATGTCACCCGGTGGCGGCCCTGGAGAGATGCCCAACACCATGGAAGTCAAAATGACTTCTGGTATTTCGGCCATGATACGCGCCACGGCAGAACGTCACGGGCATGACCCTGAGGTTGTAGAGGCCATGATCGACAAATCCAAGGAACTCGTCCGAGATGGAAAAGTCCTCAGCGAGAAAGGACAAATCCTCACCCTGACCAACACCGAAGCGGAGGCCCTCTATGGTTCCCCGCAAAAACCCCTGTTGAGTCAAGGCACCTTCGAATCCATGGAGGATTTGCTGGTTCATCTTGGGCTCGACCAGGCGCGCCTAGTTCGTATTGAACCGACCGGCGTAGAAAAGGTTGGAACCTGGATCAATCAACTCAGCTCCATCCTGCTCATCTTGGGTATTGTCGGCATTTACCTTGAATTCAAGACACCTGGTTTCGGTATACCCGGTATTGTTGGACTCGTAGCTTTTGCCATTTATTTTCTCGGCGGTTACGTAGCCGGTTTGTCAGGCATGGAGTGGGCAATTCTCTTTGCGCTGGGACTGATCTTGATGATTGTGGAATTGTTCTTCTTGCCCGGGACACTTGTTTTTGGACTGTTAGGTGCCGGCCTTGTCCTATGGTCCCTCTTGATGGGAATGGTGGATATGGATCCGACCCTTCCAGTCTGGCAGATTCCCAATGCTTCCCAACTGCTGGACCCCATCAAGGTGTTGACGATTGCCCTNATCGGTTCCGCCATCATCATCGCAGCATTGATTAGTGTGCTTCCACAGACACCTCTTTTCAGCAGNTTGGTTTCAGCGAGTNAAAGTGGCGAATCATCCGTTCAAGAGTCTACGAGNAGAAACCAATCCATGTTGGGAATGGANGGNATCACCCTCAGCGCTTGCGTGCCCGGCGGNAAGGCTCAGTTTGGAGAGAAGATTTTGGATGTCGTCAGCGATGGTGGAAAAATCGATCAAGGGAGCCCTATCCGCATTATTCATTTTTCTGGCAACACCGCCGTTATCGAAAATGTCAAGCAAGCATTGTAAAAAATTGCTAACCTGTAAATGAAGGTTGGCTTTCTTTTACAAAACCCTTTTAATTTCCCCGTTCTCCCAAGCTGATGGCAAGGATCGCCCANGGGTTGATCAATGCCCCTATGGAGAGTTTGAAAACACGGTGCGCTCTATCACGCTGCATAGGGCAATCAAGCTTTTTTAAGCAATGTGCATAACTTGTGAATAAGAGTGAATATGTTATGCTAGAAGCTTGGCCTTATTATGGGCTAGCGTTTGNACCACAGCTTGAATGCGATGTCGTTTCCTGAAACGCAGNGGCATTTGAGAGGTTNTAAAAGTTTTTGTAATTAGTTGTTTTTTAGGGNCTTACAGTTGATACACAAAACAAGAGTTTGTTAACAAAAGAGGGTTTCCACTTGGAATTAAGCCTCTGCTCACAGAACAAATCTTGGCAAAAAGCGTCGCCTGAAAGTCGTAACATTAAGAAGTGAATAAAGTTACCAATCAGATGTTTTCAAAAGAGAATTAGGGCAATGCGGAACGAGGCTGAAATAATTTGGAGCCGAGCTGTGAAAAAGCTCAAATCGATGCTCAATGATGATGTCTTCAAGCTTTGGTTTGCCCCCATCAAACCTTCGCAAGTCGAGAATGGCACCTTGATCCTGGAAGTCGCCAATGATTTTTGCGAGGTATGGCTCAAAGACAATTACCATCAACTCCTTGAAGAAGTCGTTGAGGATGCCAGTGGGCAAAGACTTCAGGTGAGCTATCAGTGCAAGTCCAGCAGCGAACCATCATCGCCTCAGGCCACCCAGAGCGCTCAGGCCAACCCATCAGAGTCCAAAAGCATCGTCGGGCACGCTGAAGGGCAACCTTCGCAGACCGACCACGCTCGGCGAGCCTCCACGCCCGACACGGCTACGGCCAAATTCAACCCTTTCTACACTTTTGACTCCTTTGTCGTTGGAGCCAATAATCGAATGGCTTACAGCGCCGCTCTTGCCGTTGCTCAGTCTCCTGGTAAATCCTACAATCCCTTGTTCCTTTATGGAGGAGTAGGACTTGGCAAGACCCACCTGCTGCATGCCATCGGACAACAGGTGATTGGTAAGCGCCCAAACGCAAGGGTGTCCTACCTTTCCTGTGAAAANTTCACCAACGAGTTCATCGATGGGATCCAAAACAACCAGCTCGTTAAATTCCGCAAGCGTTATCGCCAAACCGACGTCTTGCTCATTGACGACATTCAGTTCCTTTCCGGTAAAGAACGTATCCAGGAAGAATTTTTCCATACCTTCAACGCACTCCACGAAGCGCATAAACAGATCGTTTTGAGTTGTGATCGTCCGGCATGTGAAATTGACGGTCTNGAACAGCGCCTGAGTTCTCGGTTCGAATGGGGCNTGGCCGCCGACCTTCAGGCTCCGGATGTCGAAACCAGACTGGCAATCCTACTGAAGAAGGAACAATCCTTGGGCGTTTCACTGCCGCGCGAAGTCGTGGAGTATATTGCGACGAATATTCGCGCCAACATTCGCCGACTGGAGGGAGCTCTGATGCGAGTCGCTGCTTTCGCCTCATTGACCAAGAAGGACATCACTCTGGAGTTAGCTGAGCAGCTTCTGCGTGAAACCCTTCAAGAGGAAGGGCGTTCGGCCATCAGTATCGAAAGCATTCAGAAGAAGGTCGCCGAACATTACGACATTCGACTGGCAGACATGACAAGTCGCAGACGACCCGAATACATTGCCTTTCCCNGACAAATTGCNATGTATCTCTCGCGCCAACTGACGGANAGTTCTCTCAATGTGATNGGCGGTGCCTTTGGGGGACGAGATCACGGTACCGTGCTGCATGCNTGTCGACTCGTCAAAGACCGCATGGAAATGGACCCATCAATCCGTCAAGCAGTACTCTACCTTGAACGGCAGCTTCAGTAAATCGGCAGCCACAAATGGCAATCCTGGGCCATGCATCAAAAGCCCTCAGGAACTCGCAGAATTATCTGGATGGCTTTGATCAGTCNCTCGAGCTTGAACCCCCATGGTCTCTCTTTCCANCATGGATGGGTTCGCGGCAGAGAGTGGCAGGACATAGCTCCCATGGGCANGCTCAAATAAACCCTTTCATTGAGCTTGGCACTCTTTGAGTTATAGGCTCGAAATCATTAAAACTATCGACTCCAGTCGATTCAGCATCGGTCATGCCCGCCAGGATGCTTGAGTAAGGGAAGGTAGACACACCGAATCGAATGGTGGCGCTTGCGGGAGTGTTGATGATTCCTGAAATCAGCCCTTTTTGACAAATGAGCTGATGCGCTCCATGGCAGTTTCAATCTCCGAGAGTGAGGTCGCAAAACAGCAGCGTAGGAACCCCTCNCCGCCTTCTCCGAAGGCTGTCCCTGGCACACANGCTACCTGGGTCTCCTCCAGTAAGCGGATGGCGAAGGATCGAGCATCCAGACCGGTGGATTCAATGGATGGAAAAGCGTAAAAGCTGCCGCGGGGAAGATGACAGNGCAGCCCTATGTCGTTGAATGCTTTCACGATGAAGTTGCGCCGTAGCTTGTAGGCCTCTCGCATTTCACGAACAACCTGGTCACCATGTAACAGTGCTTCAGTGGCAGCTTCCTGACTGGTAATACCAGCACACAACATGCTGTATTGATGGATACGCAGCATGGCATCCAACAGGTTCTGAGGCGCGCAAGCATAGCCTATCCGGAAACCGGTCATGGCATAGGCCTTTGAAAAACCGTGGAGCAGGATGGTTCGCTCCCGCATGCCTGGCAATGATGCGATGCTGACATGCTCTCCTTCGTAGGTCAGTTCCGAATAGATCTCATCGCTGATCACCACCAAATCATGTTTGCGGGCAATGGCGGCGATGCGTTCCAATCGGCGGCCATCCATGGTGCCGCCCGTAGGATTGTTGGGAAAATTGAGGATGATCGCCTTGGTTTTTGACGTCACAGCGGCTTCCAATGCCACAGGGTCGAGAGCAAAGGCATCCTGATGGTGACAGATCACTGGCACTGGAACCCCGTGAGCCAGAACAATACTTGGAGCATAGCTCACGTAGCATGGAGTGTGGAAAATCACCTCATCTCCAGGATCGATCAATGCACGGCAAGCCAGATCCAGTGCCTCGCTCACCCCGACAGTGACGAGTATTTCGGAAACCTCATCATAGGAAATCCCGAAAAAGGACTGAACATATTGAGCAATGGCTTTTCTCAAACGCGGGAGCCCCAGGTTGGAAGTATAGGAGGTGTGTCCCTTTTCCAGTGAATAGATCGCTGCCTCACGAATGTTCCAAGGCGTGACGAAGTCAGGCTCCCCCACACCGAGGGAAATCACATCGGGTTGCCCCTGGACAAGATCAAAAAAGTCACGAATGCCCGATCTGGCAATCGAGGCCACATGACGAGCAATGGGAGATGAATTTGAAGCGCCAGGTTTCATGAGGAATGAATCCGTGCAGCGGAAGAGGGAGCCGATGGACGATCCCCGGATCCATCATGCCGCAGCCGCATCCTTGGATTTGAGTCGGAGACGAGGTTTGGCTCGTCCTTCAGCTGCAGCTCGTGTGACTTTCACGCTTTCGACGTCGTCCCTGCCGGGAACTTCATACATCACATCGAGCATCAATTTTTCGAGCATACCTCTCAAGGCACGAGCACCGGTTCCCTTCAGGATCGCCTGACGGGCAAGCGCCCGGAGTGCATCATTGGTAACCTCCAATGCCACACCCTCCAACGCCAACAGCTTGGAGAACTGCTTGATAAGAGCATTCTTGGTCACGGTCATGATCGAAACCAACTGATCTTCAGTGAGCTCATCCAGAACCGTCGTCATCGGTATACGCCCAATCAATTCAGGAATAAAGCCATAGGACACCAGATCTTCAGGTTCGACATATTTGCAGGCGGCTCGGCTGACTGCAGCAGGGCTGCTGGAACCTCCAGAGCTTGCCGCGTGAAAACCAAGCTTACCCTTGCCCAGGCGGCGCTCGATCATCTTGTCCAGCCCCACAAAAGCACCCCCGCAAATGAAGAGAATATTCTTGGTATTGACCTGGATGTATTCCTGCTGAGGATGTTTCCGCCCCCCTTGAGGAGGCACATTGCAGATGGTCCCCTCCATGATCTTGAGCAAAGCCTGCTGCACACCCTCACCTGAAACGTCTCGAGTGATGGAAACATTTTCAGTCTTGCGGGCAATCTTGTCGATTTCGTCGACGTAAATAATCCCCATCTCAGCACTCTTCACATCGAAATCTGCATTCTGGAGCAATCGCAGAATAATGTTCTCCACGTCTTCCCCAACGTATCCAGCCTCAGTGAGGGTCGTGGCGTCGACCAGGGCATAAGGAACATCCAGGGCCTTGGCCAAGGTGCTTGCCAAGAGGGTTTTGCCAGACCCGGTCGGGCCAATCATCAAAATATTACTTTTCTCGATCACGACCTCACTGAATTCATGGTCGGCATCCAAAAGACCTTGGTCATCGTTGCCTTCGGCATGAACCCNCTTGTAGTGATTGTGGACGGCAACAGCCAAAGTTTTCTTGGCGTCCTCCTGCCCCACACAATATTCATCGAGAATGGATTTGAGTTCCTTAGGGCGAAGCAAATTAAGCTTCTTGGCACTCGCCTTGCCAGTGGACTTAAATTCCTTNTCCAGAACGCTCTTACAAACCAGCACGCAGGAATCGCAGATGTAGACCTGTGGACCTGCAATCAACTTGCGGACCTCTGAATGAGACTTGCCGCAGAAGCTGCACATGGTGAGTTGAGTGGGTCTGGCCATGATATCAGGATTGAGCCGAAGCGACTTCTTTCTGGGATTTGACGACCTCATCCACGAGACCATAATCCTTTGCCTCTTCAGCACTCATGTAGTTGTCACGATCACAGTCCTTCTCAACCTGTTGCTGATCCTGGCCGGTATGATGGGAAATGATTTCGTTCAAACGAGATTTTAATTTGAGCATGTAGTTGACGCGAATTTCCACATCGGACGCCTGGCCCTGGGCGCCACCGAGAACCTGGTGGATCATGATATTGGCATTGGGTAAGGCAAAACGCTTGCCTTGGGTCCCGCCACAAAGGAGAACCGCCCCCATGCTTGCTGCCTGACCAATGCAATAGGTGTTCACATCGCAGGTCATGAACTGCATGGTATCNTAAATGGCCAGNCCTGCCGTCACCGATCCCCCCGGNGAATTGATGTAGAGGTGAATATCCTTCTTGGGGTCCGCATTCTGCAGNAAGAGCAACTGGGCAATGATGACATTGGCCACCTGATCATCCACAGGTGTCCCCAGGAAAATAATGCGATCCTTGAGAAGCCTTGAGTAAATATCGTATCCCCGCTCGCCCCTTCCGGTTTCTTCCACGACATAAGGAACCAGNTAATTGAAGGTATGTTTTTGAACTTCCATTCTTTTTTGCAAACTAACCAAGCCCCATAGACCCGTCAAGGTTGCTTGTGCCGGTGAAAAAAGCTTAGGTCCACATTGCCTCCACTCAAAACCACTCCGATACGCTGGGACTGATGCCGGCTCTGAAAACCCTCCGTCAAGGCCACNGCCAGAGCGACCGCACCGCTGGGCTCCACCACCTGCTTCATTCGGCTCCAGAGCAAGGTCATGGCACCCGTGATCTCAGAATCGCTAACTGTCAGGATGTCATCCACGTGGGATTGAATCAGTGGCCAGGTCCAGTCACCCAGTGACGTCAACAATCCATCGGCAATGGTTTGTGGATGATGCATGGGTAATGGCTTTCCTGCGATCAAGGAACGGTGTGCATCATCTGCTCCGACGGGTTCTGCTCCATAGACGCGTATGGAAGGTTTCATGGATTTGGCAGTCATGGCCATGCCTCCAAGGAGGCCACCGCCACCCACGGGTATGATCAGGGCATCGAGCGCAGGCAGCTCCTGAAGCATTTCAAGAGCGACGGTCCCCTGGCCAGCGATGACCTGCGGATCATCATAGGGAGCCACATAATGAGATCGAGTGTCTTGCTGAACCTGCCTGAGAACACNCATNCGATCCTCCTGGNTTTGAAGGCAAGGATGAATGGATGCGCCGTAGTCAATGGTCGCGCGACGCTTCACTTCAGGGGCCTCCTCCGGCATGACCACGTGAACCTGCAGACCCAGTATCTGTCCAGCCAAGGAAAGCGCCTGAGCATGATTGCCAGAGCTTTGGGTCACTACAGTGCTGGCAGCACCCGCGACATGGATGCGAGATAGGGCATGGAAGGCTCCTCTGAATTTGAAGGCTCCGGATCGCTGCAGGTGTTCCGCCTTGAAATAAAGTTCATTNCCTGACCGCTGGCTGAGTGATCGGCTGGTGAGTAAGGGAGTACGATGGGCCGTNCCATCCAGAACAGTNGCAGCCTGTCGNACATCTTCCAGTTGAGGCAATTTNAAGGACATTTCCTATGGAGTGNAGGNCATACCTGAACCCTTNACNCGAGGATCCGAAANCGCTTGCAACGATCCCTCCTTGTCAGGCCGGGCGANNATTTGCGAAACCCCNAGGGAAGGCACGATCCTTACATCGTGTCCCTTGTCGCGAAGACCCTCGATCACCGATGCCGGCCAGCCTTCTTCCAAAACCACCTGATCCGGACTCCATTGATGATGGAGCCGTGGATGAGCCAATGCCTGCTCGGGTGTCAGCCCAAAATCAATCATCAGAATAAGATGCAAGACCGTCTGACTGATGATGGTCGGACCGCCTGCACCGCCAAGGGCATAGACCGGTTCACCTTCCAGACTGACCAATGTCGGGCTCATACTGCTGAGCGGCCGCTTGCCCGGCCGGATGGCGTTGGCCTGGCTCCCCATCAGACCAAAGAAATTGGGTTTCCCAGGCTGGGCTGAGAAATCGTCCATTTCGTTATTCATTACGACTCCAGTATCTGGAATCACCACCTTGGATCCCAAAGTGGTGTTGACCGTCGCTGTGCAAGCTACCCACCACCCTTCTTCATCAGCCGTCGAAAAATGCGTTGTGTGACTGCCAAAAAGGGATTTGTGTGCATGTGGGGGTTGTCCGTGTGAGGGCACGTCCAAGGCACGCTCGGGATCGATACGCTCCGCCAAAGCCCTGGCGTAGGAAACGTCGACCAACCCATTTGGCACAGGTACAAAATCAGCATCTCCCAACCAATAAGCTCTATCAGCAAATGCCAATTTCATGGCTTCAACCACCAAGTGAGCCCAATCTGCAGAGGTCATGCCCTTTTCCCTGAGTGAAAAATGTTGCAGAATGTTGAGGATCTGAGCGACATGAACCCCACCGGAACTGGGAGGAGGAAAGCCAGCCAGATCGTATTGGCGGTATCGTGATCGAATCGGCGGCCTCGGAATGGCTCGGTAGGCAGCCAGATCCTGGGCCATCAGCTTGCCTCCTGAGCGTTTCATCCACTGTTCGACCGAATCGGCGAAAGGGCCTCGATAAAAAAATTCAACTCCCTTATCGCCAATGGACCGATAAGTCTTTGCCAGGTCAGACTGAACCAGCCGATGCCCCACTGGGTGCGCCCGATGTTGGCCATCCAGAAAGATGTCAGCTGCTTCAGAGAATTCACGGAGCCTTTCAACGACACCTCGAATGCGAGAATGAAACCCTTCATCGATCAAAAAACCATTCTCCGCAATGCGTGCCGCAGGCATGATCAAGGTGTTCAATGAACGTTTACCAAAACGACTTAAGGCCAATTCATATGCAGCGAGGGCGCCAGGAACAGCAATGGCAAGCGGCCCACTCTGAGACAAAGATGGATCCGCCTCGCCGTTTTTGAGATACATGTCCTGATGAGCGGTCGCAGGAGCCGCCTCGCGACCATCAATGCCAACGATTTCACCTCGTGGTGTGCGAATCAGTAGAAAGCATCCGCCACCAATTCCCGAGTTGAACCCATCCACGACTCCCAAAGTCAAACCAGCCGCTACAGCGGCATCGACGGCATTCCCCCCCTCCTTCATCACCTCCATCGCGGCTTGAGTTGCCAAGGGATGCACCGTAGAGACCGCTCCAGCTTGAACCCATGAGACGCCACGATCATCGGGCCACCCTNNAAGAAGAAAGCTCAGAGCGAGGTATCTTGCCATAGGTTTGANCCAGGAGTGACGGTCCCAGTAAGATCCAGCAGNCACACGATNGGACGAGTCAGCGTGTCGCGNGAANNCACCGGAAGTTTGAAGANGCATGGGAGTATCGTAATGAGTCANGCCCCTGGAATAAACCCATAAATCCATGTGATGCCTTCACGTTGCATGGGACATTTTCAGGAAGATGACCCGCAACCGAGGGGATCATTGACAATCCCAATGAGGCCTCCATAGTGCTGCACGGACAAGGCCCTGATAGGGATCCTGAAGNACCCTTTATGCTGATTCNGAGACAACCCCAAGGACTTTATTGTGAAGTCGGAGATTTTTTTATCGATCCNTCCAAGGGCGTCGACCGGGCAGTGATCACCCACGCGCATGCTGACCACGCACGCAGAGGATCCAGACGTTATCTGTGCGCCTCCCCATGTGAGGCACTGCTCAAAATTCGTCTAGGTAAAACCAAAACCATTGAAAGCATTCCCTACGGGGAAAAACGCAACATCCATGGTGTAGAGGTTTCGTTTCATCCGGCAGGCCACATTCTTGGCTCCAGCCAGGTGCGACTGGAATACAAAGGTGAAATCTGGGTCGTCAGTGGGGATTACAAGCTCCAGAAAGATCCCACTTGCACACCTTTCGAACCCGTCCAATCCCATCACTTCATCTCTGAATGCACTTTTGGCGCGCCCATTTATCAGTGGCCAGATCCACAAGGACAATGGGACCGATTGAAGCGATGGTGGCATCGCAACCAGCAAGCAGGACTCAATAGCCTGATTCGGGGATATTCCCTGGGCAAGGCCCAACGNATCCTTCATGCCTGCCAAGAAAGCTCTGGTCCCATCCTCCTTCATCCAAGCGTTGAAGAGTTTCTACCCAGTTACCAGGCTGAAGGCGTCTCCTTTCCTCCGTTTCAAACTCTCTCGGAAACTTCCCTCAAGGCACATGATGGCAAAATGCTGGTGATTGCCCCCCCCAGCGCCCATCTTTCTTTCATCTCCAAACGCCCAAGTTCCTGGGAAATGATCGGAGCTTCGGGATGGTTGATGGTGACTCACCCACATCGTAAAAAACACCAGCCCACAGGATTGGTCATCTCGGATCATGCCGATTGGCCTGGTCTTCTCGAAGCCATCAAGGCCTCCCAGGCTCACACCATTCACCTGGTCCATGGAAATGGCAACTGGCTGGCCCAGTTACTGCTAAAAGAAGGTAAGCAAGTGGTTTGCCATCAAACTTCCAGTCAAAAGGTTGCCTGAATTATCTGGCAGGGGTATGAAACGATTGCAACGATTGTTCGAGGACCTGGATTTAGTGACTCAGCCTTCCATGAAGGTCCGTCTGATCAAGGATTATCTCGAGCAAACCCCCAAGGAAGACCTGGCTTGGGTCCTTTACTTTTTTCAAAAACGACGCCTCTCGACTCGCGCCAACCCCGCTTTGCTCAAAAGTTTGGTCAAGGACATGACCTGTTGGCCTGCTGATTGGATCGAGAAGAGCCATGAACAGGTGAAAGATCTGCCAGAAACCCTGGCCCTCCTTCTGCCTCATCAGGAAGGCGGCTGTGAACTCTCACTCTCTAATGTGGTGATTCAGTTCCTGAAACCTCTGGCTCATTTTTCCCCTCACGCCAGAAGAGAAACCATACGCTGCGCGTGGCGGATCATGAATACTCCTCAGCGTGTCCTGTTCAACAAAATGCTGCTTGGGCATCTGAGATGCCCCGTTTCGACTGGGCTNTGGATTCAAGCCTTGGCTCAGTGGAGCCAATTGCCTGAGCCTGTCGTGGCACATCGTCTCAGTCTGCCGTGGGAACCCTCTGCNACCGAAATACTGAATCTTTTCAAGGNCGCGCGACNGGAAGATCGACAGGTCCTTCCTTATCCTTTGGCTTCCATCGGAGAGGAAATTCCTCTCAGCCATCTNATGCATCACCAAGCGCCTTCCACGATCCTGAGACTNCCTGAGGGAATCCATGCTCAAATCGTACGGCGTAAAAGTGTCTGTCAAATTTGGTCGGAGGCACAAGAACCCCTGAGCGCATCCTACCCCGAACTTCTGCAGGCAGCACAATGTCTCCCATCCGGAACCGTCGTGGAAGGTGTGATCGCTCACTTNCACCCAAAGATGGGAGACAAAACACTTCCATCAAACCGCCGAAAAGCTCACGTATTTCACGTTCACGATCTTTTGGAGTNTCAGGGAAAGNCCCTTTTGGAATGCGCATGGAAGGAACGTGCCNGCTCGCTGCAGCAANTANTGGAGCAATGGACATCAGACTGGCAGCTCTTGGGGCAGAGNCCTGACCCGAGTAGGGTCAATCCTGATTGTGTTCAACAGGAAATGTTCCAACCCGACATGATCGAGTCTCCGGAAAAAACGCCTGCAGCTCCAGAATGGCCTATCTGCATGTGTCAACCATGGGAGCACCCCTTGGATGAAAAACTAAAACCCTTGGCTGTTGACGAAACCATTTGCCTGGTCAAGGAACCTGAGTCACTATACCCCGATCCGGCCTTTTCCAAAGGATGGCCTGTCTACTACCCAAATGCCCGGATCACCTATCTCACCCTGTGGGGAGCGATTCGAGAAGAGGGTAGGATCAAACATGCCTACAGCGATTATCTTTTTGCTGCCGAATCTGACGAGGGCTTGGTCGTCGTTGGAAATACGAAAGAAGGATGGGACGAGCAACAACAGGCTTCCATCAACCATTGGATCCATGATCATGCCATCCATCAGAAGGGGCCGCTGACCATGGTAGAGACCAGCCGTCATTTCAAGATGCGTTTTCTCCGTGCCAAGCCTTCGAGTCGTGCTTCCGGTGGCCTTCGACTGGAAGGACTCAAAGCACTGGAGGAACAACTACCTCTTCATGGTGAAAAAGTGACCCAACTTGAGGATTTGAAGGCATTCCTGTATAAGGAATAAGTCCTTGCCTGAACGATCCTCCCTCCATAAATTATTACGATGCAGGATGTTTTCTTGTCGCCAAGATTGGGAACTCGAGTCAGCCATGGCTCCCAAAGGCGCGCTTTTACCCTGATTGAATTGCTGGTGGTCATCAGCATCATCGGCATTTTGGCCAGTATGATGCTTCCATCCCTTTCCAGAGCCAAGGGCAAGGCTCAGGCAATCGCATGCATGAACAACATTCGCCAGCTTCAATTGGCTTGGACCATCTATGCGGATGACTTCGAAGATCGCGTCGTCAATAACCATGGTCGCGGTCAAACCCTCGAAGAACGCAACAATTGGGTCAACAACGTGCTGACATGGGATGCGACCAACGACAACACCAATCGCGTTTACGTCACCCAGGGATTGCTGGGATCCTACGTCGGCAATTCCGTGGCCATCTGGCGATGTCCCTCCGACAAGGCAAGGGCAGCCAATGGACTGCGCACACGCAGTTATTCCATGAATCATCTGGTGGGCGACCCTGGAGTGCTGATGGACTCCTTCAACCCAAATTATGTCCAGTTCAGAAAATCGATTTCGATTCGTCGCCCTTCAGAGATCCACGTGCTGATTGAAGAGCATCCGGATACCATCAACGATGGTTACTTCATGAACCGACTGGATGAATATCAGTGGGGGAACCTACCGGGAAGTTATCATCAGAACAGTTCGAATCTTTCATTCGCAGATGGCCACACCGAAGTTCACCGCTGGCTGGTAACGGGCCCCACAGGCACCATCCGCCCACCGGTTCAAGGAGGAGCTGAAGGCGGTTTTGCGGCTAATCCTAATGACGATTTTCAGTGGCTCAAGGAGCGCACGAGCGACTTGAAAACCATGCCCTGAAGTTTCACGGAATCACTGCTCGGAGTGAAGACGGAAAGCCCGGAGTGACGATGCGATGTCCTGTATCAACGACCTTGCCGCGCTTGACCTGATAGATCCAAATCTCCTTGGAGGGATGACATTGCACCGCGATGGTGCGACTGTCCGAGGTAAAAGCCACGCCCTCGGGAATGCGACCGGTTGGAAGTCGCTGTTTTACCTCGAATCCATGACGATCCCGCTTGAGGATCACCAGTGACCCATGCTCGCTACGGTGAGGATCATCCGCCGCCAAATTGGACCCTGCCATGCAAACCGCAGCAATCCATTTGCCATCTGGGCTGATTTCAAGGGATTCGGTGACTGGATCTATGGTGATATGATCGACCACCCTGGGAACCTCTGCCTTGAGATCCACCAAGGTCAGGGCGTCTGGATCCAAAGGATCCCCCGACCCGGCACCAGCGGTGATGCCAAAACGCCCATCCGGGGAGATCACCACTCGATAAGGTTGCCCATAAACCGAGTAACGCCGACCGGTCAAGGTCACTTGATTTCCTTCCAAGCGAAGCTCGGCGAGGTAGCCTCCTTTCTGAACGCTGGCAAGCAAGGTGCTGCCATCGGGGCTGATGGCAATATCCGAGAGACTGTCCTCGGGTTCACACACTTTGATTTCTCCCCTGGAAACGATATCTCCGCGAAGGTCCAGCCAGGTCAAAGTCCCGTCAGCTCGGTTGGCAATAAAGGCATGGTGACCATCCGGTGAAATAGAAATGCCCGATGGCTGGCTTCCCGTTTTGACTTCCCCCAAAGGCTTGAGTCCTTCTTTCCCAAGGGAGAACACATGAGCGCGCGAGGCAGGCACCCAACCGGCCTCGGCATCTGAATCCAGGTGCAGTGAATCAGCAATCAAGACCCGCCGACCGTCGGGAGTGATGGCAATGTTCGATGGAGGTCCGATGACTGAATTGGATATGTCGAAAAAGTGTTGAACCAATGGTGGAAAGACAGAGAAATCCATCAATGTCACAGAATCCTTTTGAGGGGCGTTCACCACCAACGGAGCCCCAGAATCGAGATCAATCTTAGTCTCATTACCAGAGATCATCCACTGTGCCAGGCTCTGATGACCCATGGTCAGAGCCCCTAGGAGGATCCCTGTAGACACCAAACGCTTTTGTCTTTCATTGGGGAGCATGAGAGCACAATATCCGGCACTACAATCACCTGCAATCCGATTCTACGCTGGCCTCCATGCATGACTACGAGGTCCATACTCGACAGGAAATTTGCGCCACAAATCATGAAGCCTTTTTTTCTAAGCTGTGACTGGGGAACTTCCTCCTTCCGACTGAGGTGCATGGATATCGCTACGGGCGACTGTCTGAGAGAATGGAGGGATCAAATTGGAGTCAAGGCCTTTGCTCATGAACATCGCGCCCTGGATCCTCAAGCCCGAGCAGAAGCCTTTGAAGGATTTCTGTGCAAAGCAGCCGATCGCCTTTTGACCGAGCTGGGGGCACCCAATGAGACGGTCACCATGGTTCTATCGGGCATGACCACCTCAACCATCGGTTGGATGGACCTCCCCTACGCGAAAACCCCATTTGCCCTGGATGGCACGCAAGCAGTCACCCATGAGCGGAAAGGAAAAACCCCTGAAGGGAGGGAAATCTCATTCACCTTGATATCGGGAGTTTGTTCCGACCATGAAATGATGCGGGGAGAAGAAACCGAATTGATGGGGCTTTTTCGAATGCCATGCCATGCTGATCTAGCCGAAAAATGCGTGACCATCCTACCCGGAACCCACTCCAAACATATTCACATTCGCTCAAGAAAAATTGAAGCTATCGAAACCTTCATGAGTGGAGAATGCCTGGAAGTATTGAGTCAGCACAGCATCCTATCTGCCAATGCAGACATGGAGGTATTGTGGAAACAAGGTTTTCAATGGACCAGTGAAGAGCAGAAAAAAGCCTTCACCGATGGGGTACATCGAAGTGCGCGCCGTGGACTTTTGGGCAACCTGTTCCAGACACGCACAAGGGGCGTGCTGCACCAGCATCCATCCTCAACCAACGTGTGGTTTCTAGTGGGGCTGTTGATCGGTGAAGAATGGGTGACATTCAAGGAGCATCATTCAGGAGACCTTCCTGTTTTACTCGCTGCGGGCAACAAGTTCAGCCACCTCTATGGTCAAGCAGCCAGGACACTGGAACTCACCAACCCTATCCACACGGTCGAACCATCCACCATGGAGATGGCTTCATCACTGGGGCATGCTTTGTTCATCTGATGGGAACGCAGCTCTCAACCTTTAGTGTCCAAGCCTTCTGGGAAATGCCTTTGGTGGTCATCATGCGGGGCTTTCCTACCGAAACGGCTAAATCCCTGACACGAGCCCTCTCTCAAGGAGGACTCAAGACGATCGAGGTGACCATGAACACACCCGATGCGCCCGAGCAAATTCGACAAATCATCGAACAGCATGAGGGGGAAGATATCCAAATCGGTGCCGGAACGGTCACTCATCCTAAGATTTTGGAAAGGGCCTTGGATGCCGGAGCTTCCTTCATCGTGACACCTCATTGGAATGATGCCGTCATTGCTCAGTGCCAGTCTTCCAAGATTCCATTTTTGCCAGGCTGCATGACACCCACTGAAATCTGGAGCGCACATGAAGCGGGGGCCTTGGCAGCCAAGGTTTTTCCAGCAGAAAGCCTGGGGCCAAAATACATTCAATCCATCAAAGCACCTTTACCTCAGGTGCGGCTGGCTCCCACCGGTGGCGTGACCATCGAACGCATGAAGGCCTACTGGCTAGCGGGCGCTGATGCTTTTGGCATCGGGAGTCCTCTCTTTCCCGAGGAGGCCGTGGCCTCAGGAGATTGGAGTCGAATCGAAAAGTTGGCTCGCAACTATGTCGAGGCCTACCGACACATGAAAAGCCTATCCAGAGGCATTGAGAACCCGGGCTTATCCTGAAATCCGGATCCAAATCAAGGTAGCCTCGGATCAAGGGGTAAGCACAATCTTGCCCGCCAGAAGCCCCGAAGACTCAACCGTGTTGTCGGCCTGCCATTGGTGCGCTTGAGCCGTTTCTGCCAAAGGCAAACGTCGGTCGATATTGGGCTTGAGGTCTCCCTGGGAAAGCCAGTGGCCGATCTGCTCGGCACATCGGGCCTGTTGTTCAGCGGAAGCCCCAAACATGACAAAGCCCCTGAGCTGACACTGCTTGACATAAAAAGGCCCTACAGGGAAAGCCGGCCGAGCTTCACGGCCAGCCATCAAAATCATGCACCCACGAGGAGCCAGGGAGGCAACCGCCAAATCCATGTCAGGTTCGCGCAATGTTTCCCACCAGACATCGACTCCCTCAGGAGCGAACGCTTTCAGGCCATGTTCGATCGATTCTTCCCGATAGCAAATGACCGCGTCAGCGCCTAATGCGCGACATCGGGTGGCTTTATCGGTATTGCCTGCAGTCGTCACAACCCGAGCTCCCGCAATCTTGGCCATTTGAATCACCATCGATCCGACACCACCGCTGCCTCCCGGAACAAAGAGAGACTGCCCCGGCCGAAGTTGAGCTTCAGCGAACAATCCCAGATGGGCAGTGATGCCCACCAGGGCTACCGCTGCAGCAGTCTCGAAGGAAACCTTATCAGGCATGGGGTAAGCCCACTTTGCATCGATGGCAATCTTCTCAGAAAACGTTCCCTGTCTTCCCAGCAAGCCCTGGTTACTGCCCCAAACCCGATCTCCCACCCTAAAGGCTTGCACCTCGCAGCCCACCTGGAGAACAACGCCCGCAAAATCACAGCCCACGACAAAGGGCTGAGGTAATTCCATGGCCACCTTACCGGAGCGTATATAGGTATCAATGGGGTTGACGGAAACGGCCTTGACTTCAATCAGCAATTGATTGGGAGCTGGTGAAGGATCCGGGAGATCTCCGTAGATAATGGTATCAGCAGGGCCTGGCTTCTGGATGTACGCTGCTTTCATGGATGATGGGGAAAGGATGATTTATTGAAGATCGGTGTTTCCAGTGAGATCCGCATCATCCCAGCCTCGGCGACTGTGATAACGCCACCAATCCTGTTCGTCAGGCTTGCGCCGCTCCAGCTCTGCATGCGTATCGGCATAGACCAGATTGAGGGCATCCTTGTGAGCAGAAATCATGGGATTCCAGTATGGCATTTCCCATAACAGCACCGCTCTGGAGGGTGACACGACTGCCGCAGTGCGTCGCCCACTGACCGGCCGATCCTGCTCATAGGTNGAATGATCCTTTTTCAAATAAATATGGTTCCACACGTAGGTCACATGATCATTGGCAGCCAAAAAATCCTTGAGNCGAGGAACATCCGGATCCACCGTCTTGATCCCCGTGGGNCAGGCCCATAGGCTTTTCATCCCGGGGTAAAAATGGGCTTCCCCTTCTTCGTGATCATCGTGGTCTTCGTGCTCAGCCAAGTGATTGGCCATCAGATAAGGCTCCAGCAAGGTCGGCAGATGCTCAGAGGCACCTGGAAGCACGAAAGACTCTCCCCACGATTTGCCCCAGTTCTTGGCAAGNGGAAAGCGCTCATCGAAATCCCCTCCATACATCGCAATAGCAAGCCCCATTTGTTTTTCNTTGTTCAGACAAACCATTTGGTGTGCCTTCAGTTTTGCTTTCCCAAGGGCCGGCAAGAGCATGCCCGCAAGAATGGCAATAATGGCAATGACCACCAACAATTCGATCAGGGTGAATGCTTGTCTGGATGTCTTCACGGCATGTTACTTATCANACGGGTTCCACTGGATAGTTACAAAAAATGCCAACAGATGGAATAGAATAGCGGTAAAAACTTCCGATGCACCACTCATAAGTTTGCCCATAGGTGGCGATTTTCAGGATCAGCAGCAGCTTNCAGGATTCCATCGATTCGCCTTTCGACANAACGAGTTTTGATGATGAGAAAGATCTGTGCCTGCCAGGAGGCTGCTGCTAGCTTGAGACTCCATGGTGATGATGAAAAACCTCACAAAAAAATGCCTTGGATGGATCATGGGATGGATCGCAGCGGTGGCCAGCCTGGGACAGGAGGTCCCAATTCAAATACAGCATGTGGCTGGGTCGATTCACATGCTGGAAGGCCGCGGAGGCAATATCGCCGTTTCGGTNGGGAAAGATGGCCTTCTCATCGTGGACACTCAATTCGCCGAACTGGCTCCCCAGATCGAACAAGCCCTCGATTCACTGGACAAAGGATCGCTTCAATATGTTCTCAATACCCACTGGCATGGGGATCACACCGGTGGCAATGCTCACTTCGGAGCAAAAGCCACGGTCATCGCGCATGAAAAAGTGCGTCAGCGCCTGAGTGAGAAAAGCAATACCCCGGACAAGGCTCTTCCGGTCATCACTTTTCGGGAATCCTCGAGTCTCTTCTTCAATGGCGAAGAAATACGCATGCTTCACCTGGGCCCTGGTCATACAGACGGTGATGCGATCATTTGGTTCACTCAATCCAATGTCATCCACATGGGGGATCAGTTCTTCAACGGAAGGTTTCCTTACATTGATTTGGCNAGTGGGGGTCAGGCCGAAGGCTACCTTAAGAATGTCCAGACAGTTTTGAATCACCTTCCGGAGGAAGCAAAGATCATCCCCGGCCATGGCAAATTGGCCACCCGCTCAGACCTGGAAAGTTTTGAAACAATGATGAGAGAAAGCCTCAACACAGTCCGGCAATCGATCAGCCTCAACAAGAGTCTGGATCAAATCAAGGCTTCGAAACCCATGGAAGATTACAAGGCCTGGGGGACTGGATTCATCAACACCTCGCGTTGGCTGGAGATACTTTACAACTCCCTCACTTCCATTACCCATCGCTGAATCCTTCCACACCATTGCNTTGCCCCATCAACCATGACTGAGGATGGCACGTGGCATATCTGGGTCGACACAGGGGGAACCTTTACCGATTGTCTCGCTCGAAACCCNGATGGCAGGATTGAACGATTCAAGACGCTGAGCAGTGGGAGACTCCGAGCGCGGTTTGTGGCTCAGCAGGGCAGGCAAGTTCAGCTCCAACTCAACACTCCGATCCCTCCCGGCTTTCTGCATGGAGCTGTCATGATCCGTGGCAAGGGCCAGGCAATCCTCGCAAATCTCCACCAAGACGAGGATCAGGTGGAGGCTTGCGAAATGGAGGAACCGTTGAAAGCCCCGTTGACTCCAGGCGAAGTGGTCGAGATCGATTTCAACGAGGAAGCGCCCATTCTGGCAGCGCACCTGGCCACCCGGTGTCGTCCGGGAGAAACCCTGCCTTCGATTTGTTTCCATCTGGCGACCACCAAAAGCACCAATGCATTGTTGGAACGCAAGGGGCATCGAACCGCCTTTCTGGTCACCCGAGGTTTTGGTGATTTATTGAGCATTGGAGATCAANGACGACCCGATTTATTTGCGCTTGAGATACGCAAACCCAAACCTCTTTATGATCAGGTCTGGGAATTGGATGAGNGACTCGATGCCACAGGAAAGGTGCTCAAGCCCCTGAATCCTCGATCCGTTCGTCTGGTTGCACAGGCGTGCCGTAAAGAAGGCATTCAGACCATCGCCATTGCATTGCTGCACGCCTACCGTAACCCCNTCCATGAGGATCTGGTCGCTTCCATTTTCCGAGAAGAGGGATTTGCCCATGTTTCCTGTTCCTCCAGACTGGCCCCGTTTGTGAAATATTTACCACGAGCCGAGACCTGTGTCGTAAACGCTTACCTGGCTCCCATGATGACTCAATACCTTGGACGCATTGAGCACCGACTCCGGGAGAAGGCGCTCAAGGTCATGACCAGTGCCGGTGGTTACCTCGGAAGCCAGCAATACCAGGCCAAGGACAGTCTTTTCAGTGGCCCTGCCGGAGGGCTGGTGGGCACCGCAACCCATGCCCACCAATGCCGCCAGCTCAAAACCATTGCTTTTGACATGGGCGGTACCAGCACCGATGTCGCTCGCTATGATGGGCGACTGGACTATCAGTTCGAGCAAAGCATCTGTGGAGTACGGTTGATGGCGCCCTCGCTCAAGATTGAAACCGTGGCGGCAGGGGGTGGGTCCATCTGCAACTACGTGGAGGGCATCTTTGCGGTGGGGCCAGAAAGTGCCGGAGCTTCACCCGGGCCTGCCTCTTACGGTGCCGGTGGTCCATTGACCCTGACCGACGTCAACGTCCTCTTGGGGCGTATGGANCCTTCCCTGCTTGGGATCCCCTTTACGCCTGAGGCTGCCCACGAAGCGGCCTTGGCCTTGCTTCACAAGGCCAGAGCAGACCAGCACCCTGAACTGACATTGGAATCCATGCTGGAGGGGTTTCGAAACATGGCCAATGAGCGCATGGCTGAGGCCATCGCGGGCATCTCCGTTCGGGAGGGTTACAATCCCAAGGACTACACTCTGACCGCTTTCGGAGGTGCTGGAGGACAACACGCCTGCGGGGTGGCGGATCGACTCCAGATGAATCGGATCCTCTTCCCTGCCCAGGCAGGTTTGCTGAGCGCCTTTGGCCTCATGCATGCCCGAACCGAGCGCTTTAGCGAAAGGCAAGTGCTCCAGTCCTGGAAGGACATTCATTCGGAATTTNCTAGATGGATGGAGGTGATGGAAGAAGAAGCCCGTTTGTCCATGATCGGCGAAGGCTTCGAACCAGATCAAATCGAAATCTCCCGAAGATTGTTGGAGGTTCGACTTCCTGGCCAGGAAACCTGTGAAACACTCGATTGGTCCCGTGATCAAGATCCCGTCGAACAGTTTCTGCGGCGCTATCGGGAAATTTATGGCTACACACCCAATTCGAAGGATTTTGAGCTGGTGTCCCTTCGCGTCATCGCCAGCTCCAAACCGCCTCCAGCAGAGCTTGAAACCTTCGAAGAGGAGCGTCCACTTGCGTCGCAGAACCATGTCAGATGCCATCTGGAAGGAGTTCCATGTGAGATACCCGTGTGGGATCGGCGCCACTTNAGATCCGGTGATTGGGTGTCCGGTCCCGCGATCATTCAGGATAGTTTCAGCACGCTNATGGTGGATCGAGGCTGGAAGGCCGTGACAGGATCCATGGGCAGTCAATACCTGACCCGAAACCCTCTGAGAACAGATCTGCAAGTCCCTTCCGAACGCCTGCAGGAAGAAGCCCCCTTTCAACTGGAACTCTTCACGCATCGCTTTTTCAGTCTGGTCGAAGAGATGGGTTTGATGCTTCAGCGCACCTCCTTGTCCACCAATGTCAAGGAGCGGCTCGACTTTTCCTGTGCCCTTCTGGATGCCCAAGGAAGATTGGTCGCCAACGCACCTCACATCCCTGTGCATCTGGGGGCGATGGGCNTCTGTGTCAGAAAGGTCATGGAGACCATGGACCTGCAGCCCGGTGACATGGTGATCACCAACCATCCTGGCTTCGGAGGCTCGCACCTTCCAGACCTCACTGTCATTTTTCCCGTTCATGATGAAGAAAAAGGGCTCCTGGGTTTTGTCGCCAATAGAGCGCATCACGCAGAGCTGGGTGGCATTCGGCCGGGCTCCATGCCACCTGATGCCACCAACCTGGAAGAGGAGGGCGTGGTGATTCCCCCCATGTGGATTTATCGGCAAGGTGAACCCTGTTTGGATGCCATTCGCGATCATTTGACCAGCGGTCCGTATCCCACTCGATCCATAAGTGATAACATGGCGGACCTCCAGGCCCAGGTAGCCGCCAACTTGAGAGGAGCCAACGCACTGAAGGTCCTTGCCAGACAGTGTGGCCCCAGCATGATTCGCCAACAGATGTGTCGACTGCTGGAACGCAGTNCCAGACTGATTTCAGAGCGACTCAGCCGCTTCAAGCTCGGCACTTACGCAGCCACAGAAGCACTCGATGACGGGTCCAGGTTGGCGGTGACCATCACCCTGGATTCCAATGGATGCTGCTTTGACTTCGAGGGCACCTCAGGGGTTCATCCCGGTAATCTCAACGCCACTCCCGCCATTGTTCGAAGTGTGGTGCTCTATGTCCTGAGATGCTTACTCAAGGAAAACATCCCACTCAATGAAGGGCTCCTGCAGTCGATCAAAATCCTGCTGCCACCCGGGATGCTCCATCCGCCTTTTGATCAAGNACCTGAAGCATGCCCTCCGGTNGTCGGTGGTAACGTGGAAACCAGCCAACGACTGGTCGATGTCCTNTTCAAGGCNCTGGGTGTGGCTGCCTGCTCTCAGGGAACCATGAACAATGTCATCTTTGGCAATGATCACTTCAGCTACTATGAAACAGTATGTGGGGGCAGTGGTGCGACCTCGACGGCTCCGGGTTGTGACGCCGTTCATACACACATGACCAATACTGCGATCACCGATCCCGAAATCCTGGAAGTACGCTACCCCGTTCGCCTTCATACTTTTGCCATTCGCAGGAACTCCGGTGGCAAGGGATTGCATCCCGGTGGGTGCGGTATCCGTCGCGAACTTGAATTTCTTGAAGCTGTTTCCCTCTCACTCATTACCCAACATCGATCCACTGGTCCTTATGGAATTGGAGGCGGTGAAGCGGGGACTCCGGGAAGTCAATGGCTGATCCACCGCGACGGTAGCAAAGAGCCACTCCCATCCATCGGCGGCAGGCAGCTTCAGGAGGGACAGCGGCTGGTGCTTGAAACCCCAGGAGGGGGAGCGTATGGTCGCACTTAGGCAAGGCCTCCATTTCAATCCCCTTGCCTGAAAAAAAGGTGCCTGTTCCACAGTCGACCTAAACAGACCGCAGCATCCCATCACGCAGCCCAAGTCATGATCTTCATGATCTCATTAGACAGACTGATCCATTGGTTGAAAACCAGCGGTGCGGGCCAGATAACAAGGTATCTCTGCATTTCGGCGGCCTCGCTTCTCACTCTATCGAGTTGGAGCCAGGAACCACCGATCCCCCAAACCATCTCGGTTTCTGACGAAGAGATGGCTACAGCCACTCCCGCCCAGTTGGAAGCATGGGCCAATGAAGGTCAATCGAAAGCGCAATTCAGCTTGGGACTGGCTTATTATAACGGGACGGTGGTGGAGCAGGATATGGAAAAAGCAGCTCAGTGGTTTCAGCTGGCAGCAGAAGCAGGCCATCCCAACGCCCAATACAATCTGGGGGTTCTGCATGTTCAGGGACAGGGAGTGGACAAGGATTTTCGAAAGGCCGCCAAATGGTTTCGAGCCGCGGCCGATCAAGGAGAAACAACCTCCCAATACAACATGGGTATTTTTCACCTCAATGGTCTTGGAGTGCCGGCCGACCCAGCTGAATCACTTCGGTATTTCAGTCTGGCGGCTGCTCAAGGGGACACACGCTCACAATTCCAGTTGGGAGTCGCCATCGCCAGAGGAGAGGGTATCGCACAGAATTTCCCTGAAGCCTACTTGTGGATCAACCTCGCAGCGAAAAAAGGGCACCAAGAAGCCATGTCGGCTCTGAACGAATTGCTCGGACTGATGACACCAGAGGATCTCTTTGCCGGGCGCTTGCTCAACGCAGAGCGTGGGGATGCAGATGATCAATTCGAAGTCGCCATGGCGTACCATGGTGGGCACGGAGTCGATTCCAGTCAGGAGAAGTCCATCCAGTGGCTGAAGGCTTCCGCCGAACAGGATCAGCCCGAAGCTCAGCTCAAACTCGGCCAAGCTTACGCTTCAGGCCAGGGAGTGGATCAGGACTTTGCACTGGCTGCGCATTGGTATCAGAAAACTGCTGAACAGGGCCACCGGCAGGCACAGTTTTATCTGGGAAACATGTATGAGATCGGCAAGGGAGTGGAGCAAAACCTCTCGGTGGCCATGGATTGGTTTCGAAAGGCAGCCGAAGCGGGCATCTTGGAAGCGCAATTCAAAATGGGATCGGCTTGTGCTTCCGGAAAGGGAGTCGAAGTCGACATGAAGGAAGCTCAAGCTTGGTTTGAACTTGCCGCTGGCCGAGGCGATGTTCGCTCTCAATTCAATCTTGCCCTGTTACTTGAATCAACAGCCACCGATGAAACCCAATGGAAGGATGCTTTTCATTGGTATGAAAAAGCTTCTGAAAGGGGCGATGCCCGATCTCATTTTCGATTGGCAAGATTGTATGCCGATGGAAAGGGCGTTGCCACCAACCAAACCAAGGCGTCGGAACATTTTCTCATCGCAGCAGAAAAGGGCGATCCGAGGGCTCAGGCCGAAGCAGGCATGCGTTGCCTGGAGGGCGTTGGCGTGGACAAGGATCCTGGCAAGGGCCTGGTATTGCTTGAGCAAGCAGCCGAGCGGGAGGATCCGATGGCCCTTTACAATCTCGCTACCCTTCAGGAGAAGCAAGATCGCCCCGAACAAAGGGAGCAAACGCTACTTTATTATACCAGAGCTGCAGAGCTAGGGGTGCTTCCGGCTCAAATCAAGTTGATCGATCTTTATAGCGATGACTCGTGGAATCCCCCGAAAACCCATGAACTCTTAAAATGGACTCATGCAGCAGCTGAACAAGGAAACCTTTCCTCGCAATACAACCTGGCAATGATGCATTTGGGACAGGACGCTCTTGTCACACATCCCGACCCTCAACCCGAGGAGGCAGCTAGATGGCTGCGCATGGCGGCCTCTCAGGGAAGCGTTCCCTCGATGATCATGCTTGCCAACCTGCTGTTGGATAACAGCGGCCCTGCTCTCGATCCCTCCGAGGCTGCCGAGTGGTTTCTCAAGGCATCGAAAAGTGGCAACCTGACCGCACAGTTCAATCTTGGGGTCCTCCATGAAAGCGGACTTGGAGTCGAACAAGATTGGGTCAAGGCGGCCAAGTGGTATGATCATGCCGCCAATCAAGGTCACGCCGAAGCTCAGTGGAATTTGGCGCTACTCTATGAACAAGGTAAAGGGGTACCCCAAAGCGATGCCATGGCGCTGAAGTGGTTTGAGCGATCCGCTGAGCAAGGTCTGGCTGATGCCTGCCTGGCTCTGGCAACCTTCTATTTGGAGGGCACTCTTGTCGCACAAAATAAACGGACGGCCGAATACTGGCTTCAAAAAGCCATCGATGGAGGGTGCGAGCAGGCGCTGGAACCCCTGGAGGCTTTGAAGCAGATCCAAAAAGGCACCGATTCCACAGAATCTAAAAGTTCCACCGAACCTTCAGATGCCACCCAGCCTATCGATTCCATCGATCCCACACCACTGGATGCGGAAACATCCTCATCGGATGCTGAAGAGATTCTCTCACCTTGAGGGAATCAGCGGTCCTCCCAATCCTTGGCCCGCTCGAGGGCTTTGTCCCATGATCGAGTCAGCCGCTGTACTTCCTTGGGCCGCATCGAGGGCTTGAAGGTCGCATCCACTTTCCATTGCCGAGCGATCGCATCTCGGCTCTTCCAATACCCGACAGCGAGCCCCCCCAGATAAGCCGCCCCCAAAGCGGTGGTTTCGGCCACCTTGGGCCGGAGCACGGGCACCCCCATCAGATCGGATTGAAATTGCATCAAGAGACGATTCATGGAGGCACCTCCATCGACTCGAAGTTCTTTCAAGGGCAAGCCGGCATCCTTTTCCATAGCGCGGACAATATCCGCTACTTGGTAAGCAATCCCCTCAAGGGCAGCCCTTGCAATATGCCCTGCTTGACTGCCACGCGTCAGACCCACGATGGTCCCTCGAGCATAAGCATCCCAGTGTGGAGCACCCAGACCGGCAAAAGCTGGGACCAGATACACCCCTCCGTTATCCGGAACCTTTTCTGCCAGGGTTTCGATATCCGATGATTTACGAATCAACCCCAAGCCATCGCGTAACCATTGAGTCACCGCACCGGCGATGAAGACGCTTCCCTCGAGGGCATATTCGGTTTCCTTGCCTATTTTCCATGCAATGGTGGAGAGCAAATTGTTTTTGGATCGCTTGGGTTGCTTGCCTGTGTGCATGAGCATGAAGCAACCCGTGCCATAGGTGTTCTTGACCATGCCTGGAGAACCACAAGCCTGCCCAAACAAGGCAGCCTGCTGGTCCCCCGCAATACCTGCCACTGGAATGGACCCTCCCAACAAGGAGGTTTCAAAATAAACTTCACTGGAGGATCGAATTTCGGGAAGGGTCTGATGCGGTATTTCGAACAATTCCAGTAGCTTGGCATCCCAGGCCCCCTTGCCGATATCCATCAGCAAGGTACGGCTGGCGTTGGTTGCGTCGGTCATGTGATGCTTGCCTTGTGAGAGATTCCAAAGCAGCCAGGAGTCAATCGTGCCAAAAGCCAGTTTGCCTTCCCTGGCCAATTTTTTCGCCCCTTTGACGTGGTGGAGAATCCAGCGCATCTTGGTGCCACTGAAATAAGCATCCAACACCAGACCGGTCTTTTTCTGAATCATGGAGGCCATCCCGTCAGCGCGCAACTCATCGCAAAAAGAAGCCGTTCGACGATCCTGCCACACAATGGCAGGCCCTATGGGCTGACCCGTCGCCCGATTCCAGGCGACGGTGGTTTCCCTTTGGTTGGTGATACCAATCCCAGCAATGTCCTGAGCCTTGAGTCCTGCCTTGCGCAAAGCCGCCCGAGCCACCTTGAGCTGTGTTTTCCAGATTTCACTCGGATCGTGTTCCACCCAGCCGGGCTTGGGATAGATTTGAGTGAACTCCTTTTGGGCAATGGCGACGATTCCAGACTGCCGATTGAAGATAATGGCTCGGGAACTGGTGGTTCCCTGATCCAGTGCAAGCATGTATTTCATGAGTAATCCTTCTAAAGCGGGGTTTCACTACCACAACAGTCGATAAACCATGGCTGCCAGTAAGCCTCCAATCAATGGGCCTACCACCGGGATCCAGGCATAACCCCAATTGCTGGTTCCCTTCCCGTGAATGGGAAGGATGGCATGGGCCAGCCTGGGGCCCAGATCTCTGGCGGGATTGATCGCATACCCTGTCGGGCCTCCCAGAGAAATTCCCACTGAAAGAACGATCAAACCCACCAAAACAGGTCCAAAGCCCGTATCAAACTCGGAATCTGGAACCAGATTGTCTGGCCGAAGGATGGTGAGCACTCCCAATACCAGAACAAAGGTTCCCACGATTTCCGAAATCAAGTTGGAAAGGGTATGACGGATGGCTGCATCGGTACTAAAGGCTGCAAGCTTCAATTCAGAATCTTCGGTCTCCTTCCAATGGGGAAGGTAGGTCAACCAAACCAATGTGGCTCCCAGCATCGCCCCAACCAATTGGGCGAGGATGTAACCCGGCACCTGCGCCCATGTAAAGCCGCCCTGACCAATCGATGCCAGAGCCACGGTAACAGCCGGATTGAGATGGGCCCCGCTGATGGCACCCACCATGTAAACGCTCAAGGTAACAGCAAGCCCCCATCCCAGAGTGATAACCACCCAGCCAGCCTGTTGACTCTTGGACTTGTTGAGAAGCACACCAGCGACAACGCCATTTCCCAAGAGGATGAGCATCATCGTTCCAAAGCATTCTGCGAAGTATGGATTCATGGAAACTTGTGGTATGCTAAAGGTGTTCAAACCGAGTCGACAAGGTTTAAGACCAGGCACAGAATCCCACGAACTCAGTCCGGACCTTACCCGGGAGGGATCATAGCTTGAGGCAAGTCACCACCCTGTCACATGATGGCCCTATGGATGCACCGATCACCCCCGAACATGCGCGCTCAATGAGCTGGGTGATCCAGTTGCTTTTTCTCTTGGGGATAGGTCGCGTGTTCTGGCTGCTGCTCTTTAAAAAACCATCAGGAAGGAAGCAAAAAAAAGATTCCAGCCCTTCACGACTCAAGAGAATTCGTCTCGTGAGCTGGGTCCTGACCTTATGCTTCATGGGAGTCTTGTGTTATCAGGCAACCTGGCAATTGGGAGGCTTGCTCCGACCTCAGTTTGTCAGCTTCATGCAACGACACGATCGACGTGTCTTCAACCCGGCATTGCAAATTCAACGAGGCCGTATCATCGATCGACACGGAGCTCCGCTGGCAGAGAACCGAAAGCAGGAGGGTGCGGTCATCCGACATTACCCATTGGGAAAAGCAGCGGCTCATCTCGTCGGCTATTTTCACCCATCCTATGGCATTCACGGGCTTGAATCGGCTGCCAACCCCAACCTTTCGGGACTGGATGATTTCAGTCTGGAAGGGTGGGATTCTATTCGCCGACAACTCATCACTCGTGAGGAGCTTCCGCAAGGAAAGGACCTCCGGCTGACCTTGGATGGTCGACTTCAGAAAGCCATTTACCAATCCCTTTCGCTCCAGCGCTATGATGACAAGGCCAACGCATTCGCAGGAAAACCTCTCAAAGGCGCCGTCATCATGCTGGATATTCGAGATGGCTCCATCCTCGCCGCCTGCAGTACGCCAGCTTACGACCCAAACCAACTGAGACAAGTCATGGGAGACAATGCGCCTTATGGCTCTCCCTTGCTCAATCGGGCCCTGCACGGCCTCTACCCACCGGGATCAATCTTCAAAGTGGCCATTGGCTCCTACTACCTGGAAAAAATCCTTCTTGGAGCTGGCTTTCCATTGGAAATCGATTGTGGCCCTGAATACCGCACCCCAGATGGCAAGGGCATTATCCGCGACTATGTCTATTACGCTTATCAAGCTCGTGGTGCTAGTTGGCCAGGGTTTGGATCCATTGATCTAGGTAAGGCCATAGAACAATCCTGCAACGTCTACTTCGCGACTGTGGGGGAAACCATCGGGCCGGAGGGTTATGCCTGGTTAAGGCAATTGATGAGACTGGACCAGTCTCTCACTATTTTCAAAGGCACCTTCGAACCCCTGCAGTCAGCTCGTTCACGTCTGCCAGATGTCCAGGAAGGAAATGCCTTTGAATTGGCAATGATGGGCATCGGCCAAGGCGCATTGATGGTCACGCCCCTCCACATGGCCATGATCACAGCCTGCGTTGCCAATGATGGCATCCTGATGCAACCCAGATTAACTTTCTCGGAAACCACGCAGAAGCTTGGGCGCGCCATGAGCGAATCCACTGCACTGCACATGCAACGCATGATGGGGAGAGTGACAAGCAACGGTACGGCTCGAAAGGCTTTTGAAGGGTTCGCCATGAGTACGGGAGGTAAGACCGGCTCGGCTGAAAACCCCAGTGGGGATGCGCACGCGTGGTTCATTGGATTTGCTCCCTTGGAACGCCCTCAGGTGGCGGTCGCAGTGGCCATCGAAAATGGTGGTTCGGGAGGAGGCACCGCAGCCCCCATTGCCCGAATGGCTCTGGAACAAGCCATGCGCCTGGGTCTCCTCTCACCCTAGCACTCAGGAGGCTCGCCGATTTCCTTCTTTCGTGGCTCCGGCTTCTGGATTATTTTAACCGCATGGAACTTCAAACATTTGGACAACTCGGCTACCCCGGGCGCCTGATTGCAGTCGAAGGTTTGGATGGTTCCGGAAAATCCACGCAGATCAAACTGATCAAGCGGTGGATGGAGCTCCAGGGATTAAAAGTGTTTTTTAGTGAATGGAATTCCTCGGTCCTGGTCAAATCGGCCACCAGCAAGGGAAAGAATCGGGAGCTACTCACCCCCACCACCTTCAGTCTCATCCATGCCACTGATTTTGCTGACCGTTATGAACGCCAACTGGTGCCTCTCCTCAGGGCAGGGTATCTGGTGCTCTGTGATCGTTACATTTTCACTGCCTTTGCCCGCGATACGGTTCGCGGTTGTTCCCCCCAATGGGTCCGAGGTATCTACGACTTTGCAGCTCAACCCGATTTGGTCTTTTTTTTCCGGGCCCCTCTGGAAACAACCCTGGGGCGCATCTTGAGAGGGCGCCCTACGCTGAAGTATTTTGAGGCAGGCATGGATCTGAACCTCTCCAATGACATTGTGGAGTCCTTTCGCCTTTTCCAGGGAATGCAGCTGGAGCAGTACCTTGCCATGAGTACTGAATTCAACTTTCTCCTTATCGACGCCAAGGGCAAGGTCGAAGAACAACAAAGCATGCTCAGACAGCTGATTTGTCAGCACATTGATCTGGATGCCTATCGAAAGGAAGGATGACATGAGCCAACCCAGCAAGAAATCTCCCTCAAAGGGTCTTCGAAGAGGCAGGCGCAAGCCCAACGATCGCCATCAGCTGCAGGTGGAAGCTCCTTTGGCTTCGGAAAGTCGGTTTTATGGACAAGGCCTCCCAGGGGTGAATACCGAAACATTGACAGGTAAACTCATTGTCCTGGAGGGAGCCGATGGCTCCGGACGCTCTACCCAAATCCGAAAGCTGGTGGACTGGCTTGAGGGCAACGGACATGCAGCCGTTCAGGTCGGTATCAAACGCTCCACCTTGGTCAGTGAAGAGCTGGAGCGAGCGCAGGAAGGCAACATCCTGAGCCATACCACCATGAGTCTCTTCTATGCGACCGACTTTGCCGACCAGCTTGAGAATATCATCATTCCATCCTTGAGTGCTGGTTTCATCGTCATTGCCGACCGTTATATCTATACCCTGATGGCGCGTGATTGGGTTCGGGGCATGAACCGTCAATGGGTCACCAACCTCTACGGGATGGCGTTGATTCCGGATGCGGTTTTCTATCTCAACGTTTCGCCGACACAACTCATTCAACGCAATCTATCCAAAAACAAAACCCTGGACTATTGGGAGAGTGGCATGGATGTCGGCCTGAGCCGCGACATCTTCGACAGTTTCGTAGAATATCAAAAACGCATGAAAAAGGCCTTCATGAGCATGCAGAGAACCTACCGTTTCCAGGTCATCGATGGAGAGCAGAGCTCCGATGCCGTCTACGATGAATTGATCCGTGGGGTCAATCAGGCCATTTTCGGAGCCTAAACCCACTCAAAGCTCATCCTGGATTGAAGCACCCGATAGCAATCGGGCAAATCAAAGTGTTCGAGCACACCCGGTAGAAAGGTGGAGAGCGGCCATGCGTAGTTCACCGACGTCGCCACTTCCTCATAGGACCGAAGCCCTCCCTTCAAGGTAATGGCATCGACTTGCTCTGAGAACAAGGCTGCAAAGACAGCGGGCAAGGTGCCCCATCCTTGGGCGATCAGGTGAATGTGAGGATGGCCAACCTGGTGGATCCATCGTAATACCTGAAGGACATCCCACGTTTTTTGTCCCACATAAGGGCGATCCAGCATCAACCCATGGATGGCATAAAAATAGTCGCTTCCATAAGGCTTGAGGTAGGAATTCTCCCCACACGTGTCCGGACGGGATTCCCCCACCCCTCGCACATCACAGGCATAGAATCGAGCACGCGCTACGTCCTGGCTCACGAACCCACGCACCCATTGATCGGATTGCAGTTCCTGATCGGCAGAATGGTGAGAGACATACAGAATAGCACGAGTGGCTTCATGCCCCGGACGCGCTTCATGGCGCTCCCGCCCCAATCGATAGGTGATGGCCTGGGCTCCGGGTTCGGTTTCGATTACATAGGTCGTGGCATGAGGCAACGGATAGCCACGCTGGGATCGGGCACGCAGGATGCGGGCGTAGGGAGGATGGTCTTTAATCGGCAGTTGCAACAAACGGATGGCTGCATCGCGGAGGGCAGGATCGGCAAGTGGCTGACGTTCTTGCCTCAGGAGACGCGCCTTTTGAGCCGTGTAATGGTAGATAGGTTTACTTCCCATCGACCCTACTTGTCCCGATTCGGTCACGAGCAAGTCTGATTCCTTTTCCAATACAATCGAGGATTCGGGGGAAGCAATTTGTTGACCCGTGGCCCGATTGAACCATTCATACATGGCTTCACGATTTTCCTGAGAATACCCATGACCTGTCGGACCCACAAATAGACTCACCTGATCTTCAGCTCCCATCAGACGATATATGTGCTTGAGCTGCTCGTAGGCCTTGGTCGCACCTCGCACATCGAAATAATCCTTCTCCTTGGCAAGAATGATGACGGGCTTGGGAGCCATGGCAGCGAGGCAATCCACATGATCAACACCCAGGGCAATGGAGCGCGGAGGGCATTGTTCGGTATCAGCGGGTAGTTCGTTTTCAAGATTTCGCCGAAAGGTGGTCACAAAACAACTGGGTGCTGCCATGGTCCAACGCGTCTCCAGACCACAGAGCCAGGTGGTCATGGTGCCACCGCCTGAGTTACCCGTCACACCAACATGCTTTGGATCCACCTCTTCTCTCTCGAGCAAAACATCCAACGCTCGGACGCCATCCCAGGCCCTCCAAGATCCGATGAACTCCTGAACCAGGAATTGCTGATTACCCGCAAGCAAGTGCTCGGCAACTCCCACGCCCACCGATGATCGCAGGTTTTCAGTGAGGTATTGCAGGCGCTCTCCCTGACCAATGGGGTCATAAATCAAAACCACATACCCCATACGTACTAATCCCTGACAAAAAGATTGGTAGGCAGGCTCAGCCTTGCCATTGCTGGAATGCCCACAAGTGGCCACGACCCCTGGCATCGGGCCTCGTACATGCTTGGGCACATAAAGATTGGCAGTCACCAGGAAACCGGGACGGCTTTCAAAGAGGCATTTTTCGATACGGTAGTCGGGACGCTCGATAATGCCAGTAATACGGGTGTTGAGCGGTGTCTTTGCCGGTTCCGGACCAAAGCTGGTGCGAATGTGACGTCGCACCGTCTCCACATAGAGACGTGCCTCTTCTTGCGAATTCAACGCCGCTCGAATGGCGTCGGATTGTCCCGTTTGCTCTCGTACCCGTCCGAGATAAAACTCCTGCACCATGCGTGGAAACCGATTCAGCGGAGGGAGGATGGGCTGTCCAGCCTTGGCAGCCTGTAGAGGATGGGTCAGAAAACTGCCTGCACCAAGACAGGCAGCCTGGTGCATCCAGGTCCGACGAGAAAGTGTGGTTGGAGTCATGGGAGTCCGAACAAGTGAGGTTCATTCATAACGGAGTTCTCATGGACTGGCAATCTTACCCTGCTGCAGGTCTTGATCTTCGGCTTCCACATTCTTCTTTCAATTAAGCAAGGGACAAAAAACGCCCACAAGCAATGCTTGCGGGCGCTGCACAAAGGCTATTAAGCCTTTGAAGATAGATTCACTATCACTTGGCTCGGAAGAATGCCTGCCCTTCAGACGCATCCACGGCATAAGGGCTGGTGGCACCATCCACGGGCGTCCATGGACCGGTGACTGCAGGGGCCGTTTCCAGCGCTCCGCTCTCCCACGTGATGGCAATTTGACCACCGTCAGAACTGATCGCAATCCCCGAACCACCCCCGGCGACAACCTGAACATTGTCAATCGCCCACCACCAGTCGTTACCGGCATCGAAGTAACCAAAGGTAATCACCATATTCGTGGCGCCTTCAGGATTGTTCAATGCTACCGCCACGCTTTCGTTGGTGTTGGCATCGTGATAATTCGGGCTATCGCTATTGGACTCCCACAGCATCACTTCCACGGGATCACCGCCATCATAGGAGACCGTGATGTTGGCCGTCTGGTGATAGTTGCTGTCGTATTCTGGACGCCAGGAGGAATCGAAAAGCAATTCCAGGCTGCCTGCGGCCGCACCTGAAATGTTCACAGGCCAACTCATAAAGGTGTCCAGGTATCCTTCTGCGTGAGGCTGATCATCCCATTCATCACCATCGGCAATGGCGATGGTGCCACTGGCCTTGGTGAACTCGGAGCGGCGTTGATCACCGGTGGCTTCTGCCCACCAGTCCTTGTCGGCAAAACTCCAACCAGCCCATTCGGTCACCCCATCCTGATCGGGAATACCGACTCCAGGAACACCCGAATCATCGATCGACCAGCCCCCTGGAGGGGTCTTGGTCCAGACGGCATCTCCGGCCAGCT
This sequence comes from Pedosphaera sp., assembly GCA_002686885.1. Taxonomy (GTDB): domain Bacteria; phylum Verrucomicrobiota; class Verrucomicrobiia; order Limisphaerales; family AAA164-E04; genus UBA7971. Next base: position 9,908 of record NYYT01000029.1, on the reverse strand, counting down.
CTTCATCCACATTGGGACCGAGAGCCAGACCATCAAACCCTTCCACGGATCCAACAGAATAGGCCTGAAACACCTTGAGGTTGTCGATGGCCCACCACCAGTCATTACCAGCATCGAAGTAGCCGAAGGTAATCACCATGCTCTTGGCTCCTGCAGGATCCGGCAAGCTGACAACGACACTTTCGTTGGTGTTGTGGTCGTGGAAGTTCGGGCTATCCGAATTCGATTCCCACAGCATGACTTCGACGGGTTCACCCCCATCGAAGGAGACAGTGATGTTGGCGGTCTGGTGATAGTTGCTGTCATACTCTGGACGCCAGGAGGAGTCGAAGTGCAATTCAAGCGCACCACTCACTCCGGAAACATCCAGCGGCCAGCTCATGAAGGTGTCCAGATACCCTTCGGCATGAGGCTGATCGTCCCACTCATCACCATCGGCAATGGCAATCGTGCCACTGGCCTTGGTGAATTCAGTGCGGCGCTGATCGCCGGTAGCTTCTGCCCACCAGTCCTTGTCAGCAAAGCTCCAGCCGGCCCATTCAGTAACCCCATCCTGATCAGGGATTCCCACACCGGGAACACCCGAATCATCAATGGTCCACCCCGCAGGAGCCGTCTTGGTCCAGACAGCATCGCCTGCCAGAGCCTCATCCACATTGGGTCCCAGCACGAGACTGGAGAAATCCTCCGAGGAGGGCACTGGAGCAGGTTGTGTGGGACCAATGGCGACCTGAANGTTGTCGATGGCCCACCACCAATCATTGCCAGCATCGAAGTAACCAAAGGTCACCACCATGCTTTGAGCTCCGTCTGGATTGGCCACAGGCACCACAATGTGCTCGTTGGGAGCATGATCATGGAAGTTCGGGCTTTCTGAATTAGATTCCCACAGCAACACCTCAATCGGTGCACCGCCATCAAAGGATACGGTNATGTTCGCTGTTTGGCGGTAATTNCTGTCGTATTCCGGACGCCATGATGAGTCAAAACTCAATTCCAAGGTGCGAGCAGGCGCCGATGAAACGTCGATGGCAGCCGTGCTCATGAAGGTATCCAGATACCCTTCGGCGTGGGGTTGATCATCCCATTCATCACCATCAGCAATAGCGGCAGTACCGCTGGAGTTCACAAACTCCGACCTACGCTGATCACCAGTGGCTTCTGCCCACCAGTCCTTATCGGCAAAACTCCAGCCAGCCCATTCAGTCACGCCATCCTGGTCAGGATCACCCACGCCGGGAACACCTGAATCATCAATCGACCAGCCAGCAGGAGCGGTCTTGGTCCAGACAGCATCACCTGCCAGCGCTTCATCGACATTGGGACCGAGCGCCAGGCTGTCGAAGTCCTCGGAGAAGAGGATGTTGTTGTTGGGCACCACACCGACCACTTCAATGTTGTCAATAGCCCACCACCAGTTGTTGCCGGCCTGCAGATAACTAAAGGATAGCTTCATGGAAGAAGCACCTTCCGGCGCATCGATGCTCGTGGTTACGGTATCATTAGGGGCATGATCCTTATAATTGTCACCTGCCTCAGAGCTGAAGATGAGCACATCCTGAAACGCACCTCCATCAAAGGANGCCTGGATCAATCCTGTCTGCAGTACCTCTGGACGCCANCTGCTGTTAAAACGAAGGTTTAAGCTNCCAGCTTCCACCTCAGAAATGTCAATATCNGGGGTGGTCAAGACGGTATTCATTTGGCCTAAGCCAGCAGGACTTCCCTTGTCATCCCATTCATCACCATCCGCGATGGCAACNGTCCCGGTTCCTTTGGTGAACTCGGTGCGGCGCTGGTCACCGGCCGTTGCAGCCCACCATTCCTGCGTCGCAAAACTCCAGCCCTCCCATTCGCGCACACCGACTTCATCGTCATCCAAACCGGGTGTGTCCAGGTTGTCTCGAGACCAGCCATTGGGCAGGGTGTCGGTCCAGACGGCCTCACCCGCCAAAGCTTCATCCACATTGGGGCCCAGGGGCAACCCCTCAAANCCTTCAAAGAAGAGTTGGGATCCCGCGAGGGCGGCTTTGACTTCCAACAAGGCATTGGCTGTTTTGGGCGTCGCCCCACCAGCGTTGCTGACAGCCACGCTGTAAGCACCCGCATCGTCGGNGCTGGCTCGGGATATCACCAGGGTATTNCTAGACTCAGCCGAATCATAAACACCGATGCTCTCACCATTGTAAAACCATTCATACTTGAATGGGCCGCTGCCATCCACCGCAACACTGAAGGTAGCCTCACTGCCTTCGTCGACTTCCACTGAGCTCGGAGAGGTCACCAATGAAGGGGGTTTGACACCCGCATTGACCACCACGTTGTCGATGGCCCACCACCAGTCATTACCGGCATCAAACATGCCGAATTTGATCACCAGTTCCGANGCCCCGGCAGGATTGGCCAAATCAACCAATACGGTTTCATTAGGTGCATGGTCGTGATAGTTGGGACTGCTAGAATCCGACAACCAGAGAAGGACTTCTGTGAAGGGCCCGCCGTCGTAGGAAACTTCAATCTTGCCGCTTTGGCGGTAGTNGCTGTCGTATTCCGGACGCCAGCTGGAGGCAAACTGCAGAAAGGCAGTTCCCGCGGCAATCCCATCCAGCGAAATGGCCGGGCTGGTGACGTAGGTTTCATACCATCCGTTTTCTTCAGAATCCGCATGAGCCTGATCATCCCATTCGTCGGGATCCGCAACGAGCACGGTTCCTGAGCCGAGGCTGTATTCCTCACGGCGCTGGCCACCGGCTGCTGCGGTCCACCATTCCTTGTCGGCAAAACTCCAGCCTGCCCACTCCGTGACTCCATCATTATCCGGATCGCCTACCCCTGGGACGCCACTGTCATCGACTTCCCAACCTTCTGGGCCCTGACGGCTCCAGGCCTTGTCAGAAGCAAGCCCTTCGTCCTGATTGGGACCCAGCTCCACACTTTCAAAGTCTTCGAAATAAATGGCTGCATCGAAGACATGCTCGTAGCTTTGAGCACCGTTCTTATCATCGGAGTAGCTGAGAACCAGCGTGTGCTTGGTGCCAGGTGCAAACGGAAGGCTGCGGTCCACACTGATGGTGAACTGAGAACCAGACTTGCTGATTTGAGCATTTTGAGCATCACCGTCCAACGAAAGCTGAATCGAGGCTTGGTCGATCACGGCATCGCCTGCATCGAGTATGGCGCCAATGTCGGTGCCACGATCTGCGACGTTACCGGCAGGAACCCATGAAGCCACATACGAGGGCACTTCGGGGAGCTGAGCTGGAAGNCCGTCTGCGCTGGCCTTNCCCAAAGCAACGGCATGACCATGCGAAATCGCACCTTCCCGTAAGGAAACACTGTTGGCATAGCCCTCACTGGTGAAGGCAAAACCGATGATGTCCAATTGGGAACTCAGGGTATAGCGCCCAAAAGGAAGCTCGGCAGCCGCAATCGGGCTGCTTCCTGTCAATGCACCGTCCACGTAGCGCGAAATCACCCCGTTACTGCCATCGACAACGATGACGACACGATGCCAGGTATCAGGAATGATGGATCCACTTGAACCCCCTGCNACAACCGCNTTGTTGCTGCCAATGCCAAGTTCGGCACCNGCATAATCAGCAGAAAGATCTCCCAGACCGCGATCGGTACCATTGGACCCAGCGGCATAGTAGACATCCGCCATGAAGGTGTAGTCAGTGGAATCATTCAAAGCATCCGGTACCGGGATCATGAATCCAGTATCTTCCTCAGAATTAGCTGGGAACTTTAAGACCTGAGCCACTTCGCCATTGATGGCGCCAATGGCAAATGATTCGGTGCTNCCAAAGTCGCCNGAAATGAAAAATTCCGACATGGCATCNCCACCATTTGCGCTGTTGTAATTGCCGTTCAACTGCCAAAGCCCGACTTGCTGGGCTTGGAGCGACAGACTCATTCCTGCGGCCAGCATGAAAGCAAGAGCAGAAAATGTGCTTTTTTGGGTTTTCATCGTATTTAGTTATGTTGTCGGGAACTGATCCAGCCATCCTTAATGCGGCATCAGCCCCTTATTGGGTTTGTCTTGGATCTGAAAATCACTTCATGGCACTGCGCTGACGCATGAATCGTTCGGCGTCCTTGTCNCCTGATTGGGCTGCTTTGACCAATTCATCATTGACTGTCAGCAGGCAGCGACTCGCGGTCTGACGCTGAGGGTCCGTCAGGTCAGGCAAATTGCAAATGGCATTGATGATGGAGGAGGATTTCTTGAAGTCCTGCTTGGAGAAGGCAACCAGNGCGTCTTGAACCATTTTCTTGACCGATTCATTGGCATCAGCGAAAGCCTCGTTCATGGCAGGGTTGACTTCACCTGGGCCAAAGGATTCCGGTCCCGTGTATTTTTCTTCTCCACAGCCCGCTACGAACAATAAAGCCACTAAGGGCCAGGCAATCAGCCATCGATTGAGTTGCTTGAACATAAAGAACTCCTTCTGAATCAGGGTTGACGGAGGGGTTGCTCACCGGTGTACCAGCGATAGTCCACTCCCACATTGAATCCCTCGAATCCGACCGTACTCACGTGACCGCCGATCCAGAGGATGTTGTTGCGCTTATTGTGGCGATACCATTCCAACCACATTTCTCGCTCAGGATAGAGACCTGCCAGCCCCACACGCCATTGTGTCAGGATTTCGCTTTGCCCAGGGAAGAGACCAATGGAATCGGAAGACCCCTCCATTTTGGACTCGGCGGCATCCTGGCAGAAGATGGTGGTCGAAGGGTTGATATAGGAACTTACCTTGGGCCGTTTGCTGCCTGTCTGGCGCCCATTGTTCCACACTTGAACCAGGCCATCATGAATCCCNAAGGCGGAGTCCAACCAGAAGGAGGCGGGAAACCTCAATCCATCTTCACGCCATTCATCAACATGTTTGGCGCTCGGGCAATTGAAAATGGAACGCGCATTTCCAATGTAGTCCTTGTAACCAATGCCCCANTAAGCCTTNGAATGATCCTTTTCCAGCTGCACCTCAGANCGTGGATTGATCGTCCACATNCCATGATTNGGGAAGCTGCCTGCAATATTCCAATATTCATCGTTGTTGTCATCAGCATACATGGCACTCGCAAGACCAATCTGCTTGAGATTATTGATGCATTTGGTTTGCTTGGCCTTTTCCTTGGCCTGACTCAAAGCGGGTAAGAGCATCCCTGCGAGGATGGCAATGATGGCAATCACAACCAACAGTTCGATCAAAGTAAAACCGCCGGAGCGAGCAGCGAGAGTCAGCCGCTTGCGGCTTGAGATATCCAGTGTTGAATTAANGAGAGGCATTTTCATGGAATGCGAATTAAGGTGNGTTCGGCTTCGATGGCCCTTGCTTGAGGTATCAAAATGAAATCATTGAAAGACAAACAAGAGTCGAATTTGTAACAATTCTATGCTTNAAGGTCGATTCATCAAACATATTTGTGTGATTTCTGGAAGGCAAAGTCGGGATAAGACCGGAAAGAAAAAGGTCGGAGAGGCATTNTGGGGGCTCACCATGCCNCAANATCTNTCTAAATAACTATTGATTAACTATTTGCTACTTTTTCAACCCTGCGCCATCAAACCGCAGCCCTATCTCTGCCTTACTCCTTGGGAGTGCTGGGGGTCGCTCGCTCAAGCACTCGGCTGTAGGAACGCACAAAACTGTAATAGACGATCCCCTGATCTGGATCGATGGTGATGAATTTTCGCCCATTTTCATAAAATACGGGATTTTCAACCTGCATGGGCTGCCACCAGGGATANTTACCCACTCCCTGATGCCATTGAGAGTATGGTAGCGGATCTTCTGTCAAACTCTCCTCCCCCAGTGTCGCTTGAATATAGGCAAGTTGTTGGTCCTCATTAGCTTTGAACCGAAGGTATTCCCCATAGATTTCACCTTCTTCAAAGAAACCGGGTTCCAATCGATAACAAACCTCTTCNCCTTCNTCGGGATANGGGATTTCGTGGGCATGNTGNTCAAAAAGCGCTTTTTTCTGAACGGCTGAAAGCTGGGAATCCAAGCCTACCACAACGATGTCGGCGGCACCCAACCCGAAATACGCTGCAGCGGCCCCAAGCATCATGAGGGTGATCAGCCCGAGNAGGGCTTTTTGTTTGGTCTTCATGGCTCCTGATTCAAACGATCGTACCAGCACTTGGCAAGTGGGATTGCGAGNNCGCTCAAGGCATCCGCACTTTTACGTAGGGATGCACTTGTCAGAAAGGCTTGATACGATAGAGTGAGCTTGCTTATGAAAAACCAATACACTAAGCATGCATGGACAACCTTTCTCGCAGCGAGCTGTGCTCTTTGGCTCGCTGGATGCGGAGGCAACCAAGAAGCGGCACACGATCACGATCACGATGCCGATGGACACGACCACACNCACGCTGAGGGGGGAAGCACCGATGTTGCCGCTACCGTAACCGATGCGAGTGAATCATCCGCAACTACCGAAGTCTCCTACCCTCTCAAAACCTGTGTGGTCAGTGGAGAAGAGCTGGGAAGCATGGGAGAAGCGGTGAGTTACGAACACGAAGGCACGGTCATCAAAGTTTGTTGCGACCACTGTTTACCGGATGTGAAGAAAGACCCGGCCAAATTTGTCGCCATGGTNAAAGAAGCTGTTGCGCAGCCCTGAGATCGATCCATTNTTATCGGACCGAAACATCATCGCCCTTCAGTCTTCTGNAGGGCCTTTTTTCTGCCTTCAACCTACCAGGCCGTTTCGAGGGAATGCCGGATATGAGGTTCCAGGAGGTCGGCCTCCAACAAGAAGGCGTCATGCCCTTTCTCGGAATGAATGGTAATGTGGCGACATTCCAGACCATGNTCCTTGAGCATCCGAGTCATCTGTGCCTGCTCTTCGGGATAAAAACACACGTCCGAATCCACGCTGAAAATCATGTATTTCTGATGTGCACAGGCCTCCAGCATCTGCGANAGATCCGGCTGTCCTGAAGCCTCCAGTAAATCAAACTGCAACCAGGCTTCACACAACCTCAAATAGGTGTTCGCATCAAAGCGCCGAACAAACTTCAAGCCTTGATGCAGCAGGTAGGATTCGATGGGTTGGCTGAATCGGTAGCGCTGGAACCAATCCANCGAGGGTTGAATCACTTCATCACGCGCACGATCCTCCATGGTGGAGAGGGAAACATAGTTCTTGTGAGCAATCATCCTGGCCAGGGCCAGACCTTGCTCAGGGTAGGATCCCTGGTAATAGTCGCCCCCATTGAAATGTACATCGCACTCAATGGCACAGATCTGCTCGAAATTATTGATGCGATGGAGGGTCGTTGCATAGAAGCTGGTGGCCATGGGGATCACGACTGAAACCCGCTTGGGATAGCGCGCCGCGAAAGCCAGGCAATTCATACCTCCCATGGACCCACCCACCACNGCGTGAACGCGATCAATGCCAAGCGCGTCCAGTAGCCTTGCCTGAGAATCCACAATGTCACGCACGGCAATCGATGGAAACCGGGATCCGTAAGGTTCCCCTGTGGNAGGGTCGATGGAAGACGGACCGGTGCTGCCATAGCAACCTCCNAGGTAGTTGGCGCAAACGACAAAAAATCGTGACGTATCAAGAGCTTTCCCCGGTCCCACAAAGTCGTGCCACCAGCCGATCTGGCAATCTTCGGTCCAAAAGCGNCCTCCAGGCCCTGCCTCCGGNACGGACNCATTCAAACCTGCCGCGTGCTGGCTTCCGCTCAGGGCATGAAACAAAAGAATGGCGTTGTCCTTGGCAGCATTGAGNTCTCCATACGTCTCGTAGGCAAGAGTCACCTCCGAAAGCGTCTCCCCATTGAGCAGNGCAAGGGGCTTACTTGGAGTCGCTATTTGGATGAATTGGGATTGAAGCGTTTCCATGGATGATCGAAAACCAGGACTGGGANGCAGATCCTTTCATGTCGGGATCCGCAAAGCAAGAAGCGATCGTGACCAGGATCACGATCGCTTCTGCNTGAAAGTCACACCTTAGACTGAGGCAGCAATGGCCTGGTCCACGTCGGTAATGATATCATCAATATTCTCGATACCTACCGAGAGACGCACCAGTTCAGGGGTAATGCCTCCTGCCATTTGGGCTTCAGCAGGAAGCTGAGAATGGGTCGTGGTCGCGGGATGAATCGCCAAGCTCTTGGCATCTCCGACGTTGGCAAGATGAGAAAACAGCTTGCAGTTCTCAATGAACTGACTACCTGCCTCTTTGCCGCCCTTNATGCCAAAGACAACCATGGATCCTCCCTTACCCTGCAAGTACTTCTCAGCCAATGGNTGGTTCTTGTCACCATCAAGGCTCGGATACCTGACCCATTCCACACCGGAATGACCTTTCAGGTGCTTGGCCAAAGCCAGGGCATTNTCGCAATGACGTTCCATNCGCAGGGGAAGGGTTTCGATGCCCTGCANGAAGTTCCATGCATTGTCTGGGCTAATGCAGGCACCGAGATTGCGCAACGGAATCACACGCATGCGAAGAATGTAGGCCAAGGGGCTCAGATCTCCTAGATCGTGGGCCCANCGCACTCCNTGATAGCTGGCCTCTGGCTCCGTCATCAATGGGAATTTGTCAGACTTCCAGTCAAATTTACCCGAGTCCACCACGATACCCCCAATCCCATTGCCATGTCCGCCCAGCCACTTGGTGAGGGAGTGGATGACGATGTCCGCACCATGATCGATGGGACGCTGCAGNTANGGGGTGCTGAAGGTGGAATCCACGATCAGCGGCAACCCATGATCGTGCGCAATTTTGGCGATGGCCTCGATATCAGCTACATCCAGACCGGGATTGCTCACCGTTTCGCAGAAGAGCAGCTTGGTCTTGGGGGTAATGGCCTTGGCAAAATTCTCAGGATCATTCGAGTCCACAAAGTGGGTGTTGATATTGAACTGAGGAAGGATGTCTTTGAATTGCGTGTAGCTGCCTCCGTAAAGATTATTGGCAGAAACGATTTCATCACCCGCCTGGCACAGGTTGATGATGGAATAGAAAATCGCGCTGGTCCCCGATGCCAAAGCCAGTGCGGCAGCGCCGTTGTCCAGGGCAGCCACCCGCTGCTCAAGCACATCTTGAGTGGGGTTCATCAGTCGGGTNTAAATGTTACCCAACTCTTTCAGNGCAAACAAATTAGCCGCATGCTCAGTATCTCGGAAGACGAAGGAGCTGGTGCGATAAACCGGCACGGCACGCGAGTGAGTAGCGACATCGGGCGTGTGCCCTCCATGCAAACAAATAGTCTCCAATTTCATAAGCTAAAGGGAGATAACNTACGGCGAAAACGCAAAAGACACAACAAAGATTATGCCAACAATTCCGCGACCCTGAGAGGGATGGCAGATGGATCGCGCATCAGGGATTCTCCCACGAGGATGGCTGCTGCCCCACCTTGGTGCACTTGGCGCACATCCTGAGCTGAAGAGAGACCACTTTCTGCAACCAGCAGCGCATCCTTCGGTTTGCCCCAGGACTCCCACCGAGCGGCTAATTGATGGGTCGTTGAAAGATTCACGGTGAAATCCTTCAAATTGCGATTATTGACGCCCACCAGCTTGGCNCCAAGGTCGATGGCCCGCTTGAGTTCCTCCTCATCATGGACCTCGACCAATGCCGNCAGACCTGCCTGAGTGGCCAGGTCGTGCAGCTGTCGGAGCGTCTNCTGTTCNAGCATGGCCACAATGAGCAGGATGGCATCGGCACCATAAGCGATGGCCTGCTCAATCTGCCGNGGGTCAATCATGAAATCCTTACGCAGCAANGGNAGCTGTACCACCTCTCGAACCCGACGCAGGTANTCCAANGAACCCTGAAAGTAAGTCTCATCGGTCAGGACCGAAAGACAACTCGCCCCAGCCTGCTCATAGGATCGAGCAATCGCTTCGGGATCAAAATCCGGACAA
>NYYT01000028.1 GCA_002686885.1 Pedosphaera sp. | reverse complement strand
AGGGGGATGGTCCCATTGCGCTCAAGAGCTGGCATGGTGCGTGGGTCGGTCCATCTCTTGATCTCTGCGTGCCCATCGGCAAAAGAAATCCCTGCAGCACCATTGTGGTAACTGGCGGGATAGTCAATCATACGAAGTGAAGATTCTGAAACATTGTTGAAGTCGGTCACCCAGAAGCCATCGTTGATGCTGTCCTCGCGCTCATCGATGAAGACCCAAGTCATGCTTGGACCTGGATCTACAAAATCTCCTGTTTTAAGATACATACGCCATTCTTTGCCTCCAAACCAGGTATGTTTTCCGTCGTGTCCTCCAACCCATGAGCTCATCGACATGCTTCTGACGCGAGGCATTCGACCATTGGGTGTCTGAACCGATGATTTGTCTGCAGGGCATCTAAAAACCTCAGTTGATCTACCCACATAATTAAAAAGAGGTGACTGGGCGATCACGACATTGGGATCCCAGTTTTTGGCATTCGCCGAATAATCGATGACACCTCGACCACCAAACATCCACCCGTAGTCGTCGCTATATGCGGCAGGAATTTTGCTTTCATTGTCGTCAGCATAAAACATCCATGCCAGCAAGAGTTGGCGGTTGTTGTTCATGCACTTGATACCGGTGGCCTTGGTCTTAGCCTTGCTCAAGGCAGGGAGCAACATGCCAGCCAGAATGGCAATGATAGCAATGACAACTAGGAGTTCGATCAAGGTGAAGCCTGCGCTCGATACATGATCGGCCTTGCGTTGGTTACGAGATGAGATATTCATGAGAGAATTTGTTTGCTCGATGGATGGGCTGCCCCGGAAAACATCTTTATAGCCTTCTGCATGGACCGTGCCACGCAGGAATGCCATTGAGCAATGCTGTTTTGGAACCACTTTTGTGCAAAACCGCACATTCCCGGAGGTAACCTTTTGACCGCTATGCTCAAAACACGGCAACCCGTCTTCTTAAGACTTTTGCAGTCTATGGTTGGGGCATTTTCGGTCAAGTCAAATAGCTGGGTTCAGGCTCAGTCCATCTCGACTCCTTGCAGGATCCGCACTTCATATTTTTCAAAAGGAATTTTGTACAAAGACCCCGGACGAAAACCCCCAAATGGCGTGCCTGATGGGCTTCCTGCCAACTGCCAGCGCTGGCCGGAAGATGGAAGGGAAAGGGAAAGNGTGAGAGGATGTTCGGTGGTGTTGATGAGCATNAGATGNTCCGTGCCATGGGCGTCCCGGAGGTGAGAGAGATGAATGCTGGGNTCCTGAGTCTCACTNCGACGTTTTTCATAGGGTGCGATCTTATAGGATGGNACCCAAGGCAAGCGCTTGCAGCCCAACAGATAGGAATGTTGGTGGAGGGATTGGACGATGTCCAGCAACCCATGCCAGAGATCGGGGTGGTCGGGGAGGAACCATTTGCCNGAAGCAAAGGTGAAAAACAAGAGNCCATCGACCGGTTGAGCCAGGGCCAGGTAAGTCATGCACTTGAGCTCNTCNTGGGTGGGCACNCGAAAACGAGTTTCTCCGGGGACCGCATNCNTGAAGNCATACCAGTCAAAGGCCTGGGCTATCGCGTAGAGGGGCTTTGCGGGGCCTGCAATGCTGCGCGCCCATGTCATGTGCTGGGAAAAATGGGCCAAGGGCATCCAGGGGATCGGATAGCTATCCACCATGAGGATATCGGGAATAGCTCCGTAATCGCGAGCATGGACGCCATCAAATAAGACGAGGCTGGTGGGTTTTCTGGCAGCATGGGCNTTGAAAAGACGCTGATCCATGGCGACTTGCCAAGGAGGCGTTCGGGTCATGTCAGGNTCATCCACCAAATACCAGCTGTGCAACGCAGGATGGTGATCATAGTCGATGACCTTGCCCTCGAACTTGGATGGGGCGAAACCCCTTCCGGCTGAGGCGCCCGGTGAGGCGATCACTTGAATGCCCANNGCNTGAGCTTGATCGAGAAAAGCTTTGTTAGCAGGCCCCACGACTGTGTTGAATCCTGCCTCATGAACTTGCTGGAGATGCTCTGTTGACCCAACTCCGTAAATCCCAATGGGGAAAAAGGGCTCTGCTACAGAGACAGCTGATAACGGTCCTGCGCCCACCAGCAGGCAGAATACAAGCCCCAGGCGTCGAAGCTTTTCAAGACCACGTGTGATCATGGCCNTCCACTCTGTAAGGCTTGCCGTCGGCTGTCAAACCGACGTTTGGAGCCCTACCGGTATGATACCAAGGCGTTACCAAAGAAAAAAAATCAGNATTGTCACTGGAAGCGCGTTNCATTCAGCGCTAAGTGTAGNAGGNCCGACGATTTGCTGGCGNTTGCGCACGCAGACGTGTNCACTCGCGNTTGTAAAAATTNACTTNAGGAAATCATATGTTNCGNANAGNAATTNCCAGNCTTGTCATGGGTTGTTTGCTGGCTTCGCAGGGGCTAGCAGGCGCCTTGAAGGAGGAGCCTGTCGAGGATTTCGGTTTGCTGGACCACCAGGGAGCCTTCCGTCAGCTTTCCTACCACTGGAAGGATGATCAGACCAAGGCCATCGTGCTGTTCAGTCATGGGGTGGGATGTCCTCTGGTGCGCAAGCGCTATCAGCAGCTACACACTCTGGCTGCGTCCTATGCCTCCAAGGGGGTCTCCTTCTGGTTTCTCAACGCCAATGCCCAGGATGCTTATCAGGACCTGCAGCGTGAGGCTGAAGATTTTGAAGTCACCCTGCCGATCCTGGATGATGACACCCAGGAGGTGGCACGCCGCCTTGGAATCGAAAGGACTGCAGAGGCCATCGTCATCGATACGGAAACTTTGAGGATGGTGTATCGTGGGCCTGTGGATGATCGACTCGGCTACGAAAGTGAAAAACCCGAGGCAACGCGTCACTACCTGGTCGAGGCCCTCGAGGCGCATCTTTCGGGAAAAGAACCGAACACACCGGAGGCGAGTGGACCCGGATGTCAGATTCACTTTGGTGCATGGGAGAAGCATCAGCAGCAGCCAATCGATTACCGTTCGGAGATTGCACCCCTGATTCAGGAAAAATGTGTGCGCTGTCACACCGACGGTGGCATTGCNCCCTTCGCGTTNACAANCCANCAAAAGNTCGAAGGATGGTCCGACATGATGCAGGAAGTGCTCCTGACCCAACGCATGCCTCCCTGGCAGGCCGATCCGCACCATGGCACTTTTCGTGATGATTTGTCTCTGAGTGCGGAGCAAAAGCAAACGCTGCTGCACTGGATCGCCCTGGGAGCCCNGCGAGGCGGTGGGGAAGACCCTTTGNCNANAAGCCTCCGNNCNAAGCTCGATTGGCATCTGGGAGAACCCGATCACATTGTGGCCATTCCCACGCAGTCGGTCCCCGCNGAAGGAATCATTGATTNCCGCTATCTCACCATGGACCTGCCGTTTGAAGAGGATACCTGGATCACCGGTGCCGATGTGCTGCCTGGAGATCGTCAAGCTTTGCACCACGTGATTGCCTTCATCCTGCCTCCCGAGGGCGAGCGTCGCCGATATCGACGTTGGTTGACAGGTTACGCACCGGGTGTCGAGGCCAGTCGCTTCCCAAGCAACACCGGGGTGCTGGTGCGCAAGGGGGAGCGATTGCTTCTGGAGCTGCACTACACGGCGTATGGAAAAGCTGTCCAGGATCAAACCCAATTAGGGCTTTACCTTGCCGATGGGCCCATCGAGCACCGNCTGCAGACCGGTATCTTCATCGATCANTCCATCGAAATCCCACCCCACCATAGGGCCTTCCCATGGTCTCGCACCGAGGACATTCGTGAAGACATCATTCTCTATTCGATGAACCCCCACATGCATTTCCGTGGTAAGGCGATGCGCTTTGAATTGGAACATCCCGATGGTCGGCGGGAAAACCTGGTTTCGGTGCCTCATTATAATTTTAACTGGCAGCACACGTATGTGCTGGACCAACCTTTACGTGTGCCNCGTGGCAGCAAGCTTCACCTCCATGCGCAGTGGGACAACTCCGATCGTAATCCATCCAACCCGGATCCTTCTCGAAGAGTGGGTTGGGGGGAGCAAAGCTTTGACGAAATGTTTTTTGGCACCTTTCAGTTCGTTCGCGATCGCGGCCAATCCCTTGAAGACACCAGCCTGTCCTTGCGGTAATGGGCTTGAGGCAGATATTATTCTGCCTCAATGAAGCGCATTTTTGATCTGTCCCTGGTGATCATGGCATCTCCCATCTGGGTGCCGGTGCTCCTGTTGGTCGCACTTTGGGTGCGTTTTCGACTAGGGTCTCCTGTTTTTTTCACGCAGGAGCGCCCCGGGCTTCACGCGAAGTCTTTTGAGTTGATCAAGTTTCGGACCATGACCGATCAGCGTGATGAAGCTGGCAATCTATTATCAGACACGGAGCGCTTGACTCCATTCGGGCAGTGGCTGCGTTCGACCTCATTGGATGAGTTGCCGGAGCTTTGGAATGTGCTACTTGGAGAAATGAGTTTGGTCGGACCTCGTCCGTTGCTTAAGCAGTATGTGCCTCTTTATTCAAAGCACCAATCCAGACGTCATGATGTCTTGCCAGGAGTCACCGGTTGGGCACAGGTCAACGGTCGTAATGCCATTTCATGGGAAGAAAAATTCGATTTGGATGTGTATTATGTCGATCATCACTCCCTGGTTTTGGATATTAAAATCCTGTGGATGACGATCATGGCGGTCTTTCGTCGTCATGGGATTCAGGCACCCGGTGATGCCACCATGCCTGTCTTTGAAGGCAGTAAGAAGTAAGAGATTGGCTGAGTTCGATATCGTCGGCTTTGCTCTAGCTGAAACCTCAGGCCATCAGGTAAAGGAATGCGTGGTCACATGCCTGCCTCAACCCATCTTCATTGAGGCTTTCCCGGAGCTGGTAAAAACCGTGCATGGTTTTGATCCGGTGGGTCAACCAGCCTGACCACTGAGAGGATTGCCGGTAAGATCCCTGCCAGTAGGCGCTCTGTCTTGGGTCGACAGAGGCTCTTTGGAGGGAGCCCAGTTCGTCGGTCAGATCCGGAAGAGCGAGGTAGTATTCCAGATGCTGCTGCAGCGTCTTTAGGCCTAGCTGGCATTGGCTTTCCCATCCCATGTGGTGCAGTGACTGCAGGGCAGCTGTATGGTTGATGAGATGAAACCAGCCGCCAAAACCCTGTCGACGTTGGATGACCTCTCTCGCAAAAAGCTCCATCACTTCCTGAATGGCTTGATCCATGGAAATAAAAGGGGTTCTTTTCTGCGACGCATCCAACCTGATTTGATTTCCCGTTAGCCAGCCTTGAGCCTTGCCGAAATAGCCCTTGCCGGGGGGTGCCTGATCAAATTGCTGCATCAAGCGCTTCAGGCCGTGAACGATTTTTTGCGTTGCTAGTTCCGGATGATCCTTGAGGGCTCTGAGCGCCAGTGCGGCAAAAATGGTATTGTGACCGGATTGTTTTAACTGTTGCCCGTGACGGCTCAGGGCGAGGACCATGTCTTCCGGATCCCCTTGGGGGGATGTAAGCCATTCACCGTCTCCGGCTTCTGCGAAGAGCTCTCTGGCCCCGATCCCTGTTTTTCCGATGGAGGTCCAAAGGGCCTCCTCTCCCTGGATGATACGCTGAAGCTCTCCCTGGATGCCTTCCATCACGGCCTTGGGGAGATCAGGGTAGTCTTCCCCAAGATAATAACCGGCAAGGACACTCGCGCCCAGATGGCCTGCCATGGAGCCTGCCTGATGAGAGCGAGCCGTCGCCAGAAGGCCTTTCTGCAGATAGGTGTGGTCGATCATGGGCGAGACTTTTTGTGGCAGAGGAAACAAAAAAGGCCCATGCCATCCCGGCATGGGCCCCAAAGGAAATTCAATTACTCCTTGTGTTTGGTGTGACAGGCCTTGCAGGAAGCACTCAGTTGCTTGACACCAGCCAGAGCAGCATCCACGTCTTTCTTGGCAATCGCTGCAGCCGCGCTGGCGCTGCCTTCGCGCAAGTCCTTCACACAGGCATCGGCCCAGACCTGATCTGGACAGCGACCGTCCTCCATCATGATGAAACTGGATTCGTTGAGTAGCGAAACGCTCAATGCAAGTTTTTCCCAGTCCTCATCCGAAGCGGGTTTGCTGTCGACCAGTCCTTTTTTCAGGGCGGTCATGTGGGGCTTGACGATGGCAGCCATCAGTTGCTCGGTGGTCAGTGGGCGTGTTTTGCCTTTCTTGACCTGAGCGATGGTGGACATCAGCGTCGTGGCTCCAAATGCTAGTAGCACCAGAAGGGCGAAGGATGTTTGTTTTTTCATGCTTGGATAAGGGTTTAGCTGAATGATTGGGTCGCGAAAGTATGTTGAGGGTCTCTTGGCAAATCAACCAAACTTTTGGGATTCAGAAAGTAAAGACATTCTCCAACGGCAATGAGTCTCCCAAGGATTGTTGAAGGGCAAGCAACTGGCTGAAAAGACGGCGCATGCGCGGGCGTTCTCTTCGCCGCTGGGAGAGATCCTCCATTTCAAGCGGGTCTTCCTCGAGATGGTAGAGTCGCGCTTTCTGAGCCTTGGGGTAGAGAATGAGTTTGTAGCCTTCCATGGTGATCGATCGCTGGAGCTCCAGATAAGCCCCGTATATGGAACCATAGGCCGAGGCGCTTGTTTCCCCACGGAGAAGCGGCATCAGGCTGTGAAAGTCGACATGGTCGGGCTTGGCAACGCCTGCCAGGTCAAGGGTGGTGGGCATGACATCCTGCAGGTAGATGGGGGCTGAAAGCTTGGCATTGGCCTCGATTCCGGGCCCTACGGCCACAAACGGAACGCGGACACTGTGATCATAGAGGTTCTGCTTGCCAAACAGTCCGTGATGGCCGAGTGCCAGGCCATGATCGGCTGTGAAAAAGATGTAGGTGTTCTCTGCCTGGCCTGAGGCTTCGAGGGCATCGAGGATGCGCCCTATCTGGCGATCCATGTGGGTGATGATGGCGTAATACTCCTGGCGATGCACTTTCACTGCATGCTCGGTTCTGGGGAAGGGCCCCAGTTTTTCATCGCGCAATCCGGGGCCGCAGCCAATGTCGTCCTTGTAAGGGTATTCCGAGAGAAAATTTTTGGGGACTTGAATTCGGTCCAGAGGGTAGCGATCGACATCCGATTTGGGAGCCTGTCTGGGATCATGAGGGGCGTTGAAGGCAATATACATGAAGAAAGGTCGGACATCTTTTTTGGCATCCTCGATATAATCGATGCCATCCTCACCCACTACTTCACTCCAGTGCTTGCCTCCCTTCCAGAAGCCCTCAAATTGAGGATCGTAAGGGCTCCAGGGATCGGGTTGATCGGGCAATGGGCGATTGTAGCCGGCGGGTGTCTGGTTGGGCATGCCGCCACGGATGTGTCGCGCCACATCAAAGGCCTTCTCCGCATTGGCTTTCACGTGCCACTTGCCGGTGAAATAGGTCTTATAGCCCGCCTGCTTCATGTATTCGGCCCAGAAGCGCCCTTGCTCGCGTTCTTTTTCGGCATGGTTGAAAACACGGTTGGCATCCCAAATGAATCTTCCGGTATTGAGCATGCAGCGAGAGGCCACACAGACAGCCCCGCTCCATGAGCCCATGTTGTAGGCGTGCGTGAAGGTGGTGCCGGAGTGCACCAGGCGATCCAGATTCGGAGTTTCGATATCCGTATGCTCCAGTGCGCGGATAGTCTCAAAACACTGGTCGTCCGCAAAAAGGAACAGAATATTAGGTTGCTGGGCCGCCTGGGGGCGCAGCGCCAGCGTCGAAATCAGGGTGATCACCAGCAAAGCCATGCGGGCCGGAGAAACAGTGGCATGAAGGGACATGTTTGAGGGTATAAGCAATCCCCACCCGGTTGGCAAGGATCGCCCGAGTCGATGAGGATTCTCCCGAAAGAGAACCTGAGAAGGAAGGCTCGGGCCACCTCAAGCCCCCAGGTCCAAGGCCTTTTGCACCGCTGCCAGAAGCGCCTTTCCCGTGAAAGGTTTGCTCAAACCTGCGGAAGCACCCATGGAAACGGCCATTTCCAATAACTCATCGCTTTGGATGACCCCTCCCCCTGAAATGGCGAGGATGGGTAAATCGGGTCGTTCCCTCTTGAGATCCTTGATCGTTTCAAACCCTTCCTTTTCCGGCATGATGATGTCGGTGATGACGAGATCAAAGGCGCTTTCCAAGGCTCTTTCATGACCTTGGATGCCATTCTCCGCGGTGACCACCTGATGACCTGCCAGCTCCAGGAACTGGGCGGTCAGCACACGGGCATTTTCCTCGTCATCAATCAGTAGGATCTTCGCCATGGGTCAACTTTCGTGTGGATCATGCCTTGAATGCGAGAAGATGAACATCCTAAACCAGGTCTCAAGCTTCAGGTGGGGTCGGAGCATCGTTTCCGCACTGTAAATGGCATGATTTGGGATAGGCCAAGGAAAGCACTCTCTGCCCGATTGTCCATGACTTGAAACCGAATTGGCCGAAATGGGCGTACCGACCCTCGAGAGGCGAGGCAGACACACCCATCAACTCACGCACTTCGAAGAGTCTTATCGGAGTGGTAAAACCCGTGCCGATGGCCTTGGAGAGGGCTTCCTTAGAGGTCCACAGAATATGCCAGGGATGAGCTACAGTGGATGGCAGCGCTTGGACCATGGCAAGCTCGGATTCAGAACATTGGCGCTCCATTGCCTGAGAACGATCTGGAAGGATATCCTCCAGATCGATGCCCATTGGGTGGGTGGCAGGAAACGCCAGTGCACATGCCATGGTTCGGGTATGGGCGATGGAGACCTGAGCTGGGTTGGCTGCTGCAGCGCAGACGATAGGAGCTTGGAAAAGCCCTGACCTGATTTCAATGGCTTCAGGTTGCATGCTGCCGAGTTGTCGGGTCAGCGCTGATTTCGCAGCAATTCGCCCGAGTAAGAAAGAGCTTCGCCTCACATCCGAAGTAATCGATTCGTAGTAAGAAGACTCTGTGGGGTGAAGCCATTGGCGGTGCTGGGCATGCCAATGTTCAAAGGCGGTTGCATCGATGCTGACGAAATGGAGCCAATGGCTTTGCTCATCGTCCTTCAGCACAAGGGGAACGACGCTGAAGGATGTCGGACTGGATTCGGCAAGTTGCATGCAGTGGGGAAAGATTATTCATCGATCCAAACCCTTGTCAAAAGGTTGAGCGCTTTGCCGGGGTGGTCTTTTTGCGTTGAAAGCCCCGTGTTATTGAGGCAGTTTGCCCTCAATGTCAATAAGTGACATACGCTTTCAAGCGTGAAGTCGTATGGAGGACATTTTGAGAAAAGTCACCCCATCTGGATGGACTTGCTGAATCAAACAGGCCAGACATTCTTCTCCAACAGGCCCCTGTTGGAGGGAGAACTTGGGTCGTGGCTGTGGGTGCTGGTCCTTGTCGTGCTGGCCTCATCACTCTCTGCCTTTTTGGTGACCCATCACCTCATGGGGCGGCATCGCCGTCGAGAGGCCATGGCGGCTTCCCTGAAAAGCCCTCGCCGATGGATGCAGTCCAGCCCCATCACCCTTGCTGCACTGGGCCAACCTCGACGGTGGATGGCCATTCGTGCCAATCACCCGGAAGCCATTCGCCGTGCCCTCGGGCTGGTCAACCCCGAAACCTGTCACTGGAAGGAAGGCTTGCAGCGCGCTGCCGAACGACATCTCTTTGTTTCTCCTCCGATTCGTGGATGGGTTTTGGTCTTTGGTCGCGACGTTCCTGTTCCCTTCGATGACATCGATGGTTTTTACGCGCGCATGAGGGATATCGGCCTGGCCTTGGGAGAGGTGCAGTATTTCTGCATGGACCCCGTCCATCAATCCCATGCCTGGATGCGTTTGATGGGAGACAAGGTAGTCCGAGCCTACGCCTGGGCCGATCAGACTCTGTGGCAGGAGGGGCCCTTTTCGGCCGCCGAAGCCTGCTTGGGGATGGTGTGCTATGACTATGCAGAAGACCAACCTATGTTTGCTTCCCATGAAATAGACCCGATTCTGGACCATAACCTGAGTCAAATACACGGCCTGGCCGCGCGATGGAGTCTGGACCCCATGAGTGTGCGCCCAAGCGATCTCGCTGCTGAATGTGGCTGGAGTGGTGAATGGCATTCGGTTCGCGCCTGATCGTTTCATGAGCCTTCCATACTGGCCATCCCAAGTTGTTCATGAGTGCTGAACCGCCCATCGATGGTTACTGTCCCCATTGTGGTGCCGAGGTGCCCGAAGAAGCTCTGGCTTGTCCGGAGTGCGGATCCTGTAGCGAAACGGGTTGGTCCACCAAAGCGAGTTATGATCGCATTGGGGTGGACAGCGATGATGAACCTTTCGACTACGAGGGTTTTCTCGAAGAGGAATTTGGAGATGGCAGACCCGCGCGGCGATCGGCCATGCAATGGGTGTGGGCAATCGTGGCCTTCCTGCTCCTGGTGCTCCTCCTCAAATATCAGATGGCTCTGTGAGCCCTGAGAGCGAAGGTTCAATTTTTCCCTGTTCGTCCGCTCGTTTCCTTGGGTGAGGAAAGGCTACATTGGGAGTTCCCAACCCTTGCGATAAGCCTTGCGTATCCACTGGTTGGCATGAGGGTCATTGGTGACTCGCATGCCATGGGCATCCCAATCGATGGCGTGGCCGGCGCGCAAAGCAACATTCCCCAGAAGGACGGCTTCAGTCATGGGGCCGGCATAGTCGAAATGTGACAAAGCTTTGGCCTCTCCCTTGCAGGCTGCCAACCATTCATGATGATGAGCCATGTCATTGTCCTGATCGCCACCCGGCCATCTGGGAAGGCTTGCCGGAATGTGGTTCCAATCCTCCATGCCCGCACCCGAGAGACAGCTTCCCGTGCCCCAGTAGCTGGGCACATAAAGGGTATCCCTGGTTCCCATGATGATGCATCCGTTGCCAGGAAGCTCCTTTTGGGACACGAGTTCTGGAGAGGGCTTTCTTCCTCCGTCATACCAAGTCAGCGCGACAGGACCGCGATGCTCATTGCCAGGAAAGGACCACTTGACGGTGGACGCCTTGGGAGGAGACTGATCGGTGCCACCCTCTCCACTGCCTTCAATGCGAATGGGGTTCTTCAAATCGAGGGCGAAAAACGCCAGATCCATGTTGTGGCAACCCATGTCACCCAAAGCTCCCGTTCCAAAATCCCACCAACCGCGCCAGTTGAAAGGAGCATAGGAGCCGTGGTAGGGGCGCATCGGAGCAGGCCCGATCCACAGATCCCAATCCAGAGTGCTTGGAATGCTCTGAGTCTCTGAGGGGCGGCGGAGACCCTGCGGCCAGATGGGGCGATCGGTCCAAACGTGGACTTGCTTGACCTCACCCAGGATGCCCCCCCTGAGACATTCCACCAAACGGCGACTATCGCTCTGTGCATGGCCTTGGTTTCCCATTTGGGTGACCACGCCGGTTTCGCGAGCCACCCGGGTCAGCAGGCGAGCTTCTTCGACGGTGTGGGTCAGGGGTTTCTGGCAATAAACGTGTTTGCCCAAACGCATTGCCATCACGGCAGGATGGGCATGGGTATGGTCAGGGGTGGAGATGGTCACCGCATCGATCCGATGCTGCTCCTTTTCGAGCATGACTCGAAAATCCTGATACAGGCGAGCCTTGGGAAATTTTTTCTGACTTCCGGCGGCCAGTCGTGTATCAGCATCACAAAGGGCGACGACGTTTTCCTGATCACAGTATCCGATATCGACCCCGCCTTTGCCCCCAGCTCCGATGGCTGCCACATGGAGGCGCTGATTGGCCCCCAGAATGTTGTTGGATGAAACAAAGGGAAAACTCAGAGCGGAAGCCACGATGGAGGTTCTTTTGAGGAATCCGCGACGATGAGTGGATTTGGGGAATGGCATGAGTTTATTGTATGGAGCGGTCCGCATGAGTCCAGCATTCTTCAAAGGGTTGCAATGTCGCTCAAATGTCACATGATCGTGACATGGGAGTCATGATCTTGGGGCCCCTTAGACCCAGTAAACTATGAGAATTCTTGTGGTCGACGACGAACCGGATGCCATCGAATTGATCCGGTTCAATCTGAAGGCATCTGGATATGAAGTGCTGACGGCGGAAGATGGGGAAGAAGCGCTTGCCAAGGCGCGCAAGTTTTCTCCTGACATGATCCTGCTGGACGTCATGCTTCCCGAGATCGATGGGTTGGAAGTCTGTAAGATTCTTCGACGGGACCCGGCGACGGCATCTCTGCCCATCATCATGCTGACCGCCAAAGCGTCTGAAATTGATCGAGTGCTTGGCCTTGAGTTTGGAGCCGATGACTATGTCACCAAGCCCTTCAGCCCCCGAGAATTGATGCTCAGGGTGCGCAATCTGCTCAAACGCAAGGAAAGTTCGAAGGAAGAGGTGGAGCGATTTCAGGTGCGAGACATCGAGCTGGATGTTTCCAAGTATGAAGTCAAGATCATGGGGCAGCCGATTGACTTGACTCCTACCGAATTCAAGTTGCTGCAAATCCTCATGGAGCGAAAGGGCCGTGTCCAATCCAGAGACCGGCTCTTGCAGGATGTCTGGGGCTACGATCAGCTAATCGATACTCGGACGGTGGACACTCACGTCCGGCGATTGCGCGAGAAAATGGGCGAAGCCGCAGATTATGTGACGACCGTGCGAGGTGTCGGCTATCGGTTGATGGAGCCAGCTGGATAGCCGGTGTTGATCAAACTATGGATATTGTCTTTTCCATCATTCTGACTGCTGCAGTGGTTTCGCTGCTGTGGTGGAGGCTTGGCCAGTCCTATCGGGTTCAAGCTTCCCATGCCGAAGCGGATCTCAAGAGCATGGATGAACGTCTGGAAAATGCTCAGGTGGAGATGGAGCATCACCGCGATGCCGTCTTTGATGCCATGACCGATGGTATCTTGGTATGCAGTTTGAAGGGAGAGATCCTTTTCTGGAATAGTGCTTGCCGCCGTATGTTTCAGTTGCCTGAAACCTTGCCAGATCATTTGACACTGTTGGAAGCCATTCGCCTTCATGAGGTTCAGGAAGTGTTTCAGCGGACGATCGAAAAAGGACGCATGATGGGAGTGCACCTCAAACCGCGAGGCGCCGAGGCATTGCACCTGATGCTCAATGCGGTTCTAGTGCATCATTCATCCGGCAAACCGGGCAGCGTCCTTCTCAATTTTCATGACCTGACCCAGCTCAAGGAGCTTGAAAATGCCCGGCGTGATTTCGTTGCCAATGTCAGCCATGAACTCCGGACACCCTTGTCGATGATCAAGGGATTTGTCGAAACCATCATGGACCATCCCAAGATGGAGGAGGAAACCTTGATGAACTTTCTGGGCAAGGTGCAAAAGCATTCCGACCGATTGGCCCTGCTTGTAGGGGATCTGCTCACCATCTCCAAACTGGAGAGCAGCCAGGCGACGGTCAATTTGCATGAAGTGTCGCTTTTCGAGGAGGTTTCCCGGGTGATGAATGACATGGAGAGGGCCGCCCGTGTCAAAGGAGTCACCTTGAAAATCGACATTCCCGATGCCATCAAGGTTAAGGCGGACCCAGGTCTCCTCGAACAAATGATCATCAATCTCGTGGACAATGCCATCAAATATGGCAGCACCGATGGTTGCGTTGAGGTGCGTGGCTCTTTCAATGGCAATGGCCAGATCTGTGTGAGTGTCAAGGACGATGGCCCCGGGATTCCACCCGAGGCTTTGGATCGTATCTTCGAGCGGTTCTTCCGAGTCGATAAGGCTCGTTCGAGGGCACAGGGTGGCACCGGACTGGGGCTCTCCATCGTCAAGCACATTGCCCAGACATTGGGAGGGCGAGTGTGGGTTGAGAGTCAGCTGGGGAAGGGAACCACTTTCTTTTTCACTTTGATCCTCTCCGAAGAGTCTCATTCGCAGCCCCAGCTCATGCTCGAAGAAACTCGCTCAGCGGCCAAGGTCTGAAAAGGCTCCACGGGCGGACCGCCAAGTATCCCTTTTCATTTTGGCATTGGATGGTTTAATGCCCTCCATGTCCACCCGATTCCGAGCTGTTAGCGTTCTTCTCTCCATTTTCGCGGTTGTTTGGATGGCCAGCCCGTCCTTGCTGGCGAAGATGCCGCATGTGCTCCTCCTATTGGTGGACGACATGGGCTATGGGGATCTTGCCTGTTACAATCGACACTCCAAGATAGAGACGCCACACATCAATGGTCTGGCCGAGAGTGGCATGCGTTTTACCGATGCCCATGCGGCCGGTCCTTTATGCCACGTGTCTCGATACGGATTGATGACGGGTCAGTATCCCTTTCGCGCCCAGCCTGGTGCCTGGCGAACTCGGGCCACCATCGATTCCTCACAGCTCACACTGCCAGGATTCCTCAAACAGCATGGCTATCACACTGCCATGGTGGGTAAGTGGCATTTGGGGTTTGATGAGAAGGGCTATGATCGACGCCTGGGAGGGGGGCCCATCGATCGAGGTTTTGATCACTATTTCGGCATCCGTGCCTCAACGGATATCCCTCCGTATTTCTATATCCGGCAGGATCGCGTCGTCGTACCTCCCACCAGTCATATTGACGCCAATCAGTCCGAAGGCTGGTCGCCCATTCAGGGTGCCTTCTGGCGGGAGGGAGGCATTGCTCCAGGGCTGGAGCTGAAAGATGTTCTCCCACGGTTTACCCGGGAAGCCATCCAGGTGATCCATCGTCATTCAGCCATTGCCTCCGAAGAATCCTTGTTCCTTTATCTTGCCTACCCGGCTCCTCACACCCCCTGGTTGCCATCGCCTTCCTTTGTGGGAAAAAGTGCGGCCGGCATGTATGGCGATTTCACCATGATGGTCGATCACATGGTGGGAGAGGTGCTCCAAGCTTTGGAGGATGCTGGAATGACGGAGGATACCCTGGTGATTTTCAGTTCGGACAACGGGCCGGTTTGGTATGAGGAAGACGTGAATCGTCTAGGCCACGATTCCTCGGGTGGGCTTCGTGGCATGAAAGCCGATGCCTGGGAGGCGGGGCACCGTGTGCCCTTCCTGATTCGATGGCCCGGTCACGTGGCCGCGGGGAGTACGACCCATCAGTTGATAAGTTTTACCGATGTCCTACCGACCCTGGCCTCGGTTGTGGAGCAACCGCTTCCTGAGGCTGCGGCTCCTGACGGGAGAAACTTCCATTCTGTTTTGGTGGGTGAGCCCGCAGAGACGCGTTCCCTGCGTCAGACCCTGGCTTTGGCTTCGGGCAATGGCAAGATGACCTTCCGCGATGGGCCTTGGAAACTGATCCAAGGATTGGGATCGGGCGGGTTTTCCAAGCCTGCCAACCTTCCCGCTCGGCAAGGAGGCCCAGCTGGACAACTCTACCACTTGGGAAGGGATCCGGGAGAGCTGGTCAATCTCTACGCCTTCGAGCCTCAGAAGGTGGCTGAAATGGAGGCCATGCTCGCTACCGAGCTTACCAATCCATGATGGTTTTGAGCCAATTGGAATCTTCTGGGGCCTTGATGAGTCCGGCCGATCAGGGGGCTTTGCGCTCAATGCACACACCCACATATTGGGTGTGGGGTAGGATGAACTTCTTGATTTCCACTCTGATTTTTTCAACAGCATAGGAAGCCAATACCCATTGCGCTAGATCAGTGGCTAAGGTTTCGATCAGTTTCCATTCCCGGTGTTCACCCCACGCAATCAACTGGCGGGTGAGTGCGTCATAGTCGACGGTCAAGGCTACCTCATCCCGGTCTGCGGCTGGGCGAAAATCTTTTTCAAGATAAAGGCTGATCAAGAGCTTTTGAGGATGGCGGCGCTCCTCATCGGGCACCCCGACACGAAATTGAACTTCCAGCGCTTCAATGATGATGGTGTCTTTCAATGTGGTATCTCCTGAGTGGGGTGAAACGGTGATTGGATGACTTGTTCCAACAAAGTGCGAGTGGGTTGATTGAGATCCATGTTCAGGGCGTCACAAGGTTTGACCCACCGATAATATTGCGCCTCCTCATTCAATTGGACCTCTGGTTCGGCTGAAGTGCATCGGCAGGTGTAGTTGAGGAGGAGAAAATGTGCCTTGCGATAGAATTCCGGTGGTTCAATGGCATCTTGGACCATGACCCATTCGATGGCTTCAATGGACAACGCTGTTTCCTCTTCAATTTCACGGTGTAAAGCAGCGAGAGCTGTCTCCCCATTCTTGATCTTACCTCCTGGAATACCCCATTTGTCGGACCACTTGTGGGTTTGAATCATGAGGACTCTACCCTGGTGATCATGGATCAGTGCTCCGACCGTTGGAATGGGAAAGTGGTTCTGTGAGGGGTTCATCGAAGCGATTGGGTCGAGTTGGGAAGAAACCATCCTCTCGCGCAATTCTCCCAGGTGTTCAACCAGTAGTTCAGGGTTCGTTTGACGCAGGGCCTCCAGTCCTTTGAACCCGGTCAAGACCGCACAAGCTGGTATTCCGGCATGATGCGCGGTTTCGACATCATGCTCCATATCTCCAATATAAAGGGTTTCTTCAGGATTCAATGTGTGTCTCTCCATAAGCGCATGGATTTCATCCCGCTTGTCCCAGATCCCGGTGTAGGTTTGTTCGAAGTAGGAAGCAAACCCAGTTTGTGCCAAATGTTGCTCAAAATGTCTGGGGTGAATGGCGCTGAGCACAAAGCAGCGCAGCTCCATCTTTTGACAGTAGTCGAGAAATTCCGCTGCGTGGTTCAGGGGGCGCACAGAGTCTTGCTCGGCGCTGAAGGCTTCATGAAACCAAGCCTCTAGTTGCTCGATCGGGATATCGGGAATGTGGGATTTGTAGAAGCCGACAAAGGGTAATTCGAAACGTTCACGGAAGCCTTCCAAAGTCAGCGGGGGCACGCCTGCCTTCTCAAACACATGGCATGTGGCCTTCCAGACGGCTGGAAGGTCATCCATGAGGGTGCCACACCAGTCGAAAATGATGTTCCTGATCACAGAGCGAGTGTAGCCTTGGGCGGTTGGAAAATCAAATGCCCTCCCTGAGGGATCGATCCATGGCAGGAGGAAACACTCGTGAGTGGCACACTGGGATTGGAACTTCTCATACTTGTTATTTTGATCGCCGCCAATGGTATCTTTGCGATGGCAGAGATGGCCATTGTTTCGGCGCGCAAGTCGCGCCTGCGTCAATGGGCTCGTCAAGGTGACCGGGGTGCCAGGATTGCATTGGATCTGGCGGCATCTCCCAACCGGTTTTTATCGACGATCCAATTTGGCATCACCTTGATAGGTATTCTCGCGGGTGCCTTCGGAGGAGCGACCTTGGCACGCAATCTCTCCGAAGTGTTTCGGCGTCTTCCCGGATTGGTCGATCATGCCGATCGTTTGGGTTTTGGTTTGGTGGTGGTTTTCATCACTCTGGCGTCCCTTGTTTTCGGGGAATTGGTTCCCAAGCGCCTTGCCCTGGCTCATGGTGAGCGGCTGGCTTCCTGGCTGGCTCCCGCCATGCACCTCTTGAGTCGTTGGGCCAGTCCCTTTGTCTATGTGGTCGGTTGGATGACCGAGCAAATGCTACGCGTGCTGGGGGTGAAGCGCCAAAGTGAAGCACAGGTTTCGGAGGATGATATCCGATTGATGGTGGAACAGGGCAGCCATGCCGGTGTCTTTCATCATGCAGAAATTGAATTGGTGTCCAGGGTGATGCGTTTGGATGCTACCAGGGTTCGAGATATCATGTCACCGGTCATGGCTGTGCCCAACCTGATGAGTGATGATTCTCCAGAGGTGGTCGCCTCCAAGATCCAGGGTTCGCATCGGATGTTTTTTCCTTTGAGGGATGAGGCAACCGAAAAAGTCTTGGGTCTGGTAAGTCTTCGGGATTTGTGGGAGCGGTCGCATTGCGTAGAACCTCCTTCGCTGCTCACCCTGGCGCGGTCGACCCTGGTGGTTCCTGAGCATAGTCATGCCGTGAAGCTGCTTGAGGCTCTTAAGAAGAGTCAGTGGCACGCAGCCCTTGTGGTGGATGAATACGGAGAAACCACAGGGGTGGTTTCGATGATGGATCTGATGGAGTGCATTGCTGGCCGCTTCCTGTCCAAACAACCTGTCGATGCAGCTCCGCAAACCTATCGGGATTCCAACGGCGACTGGGTCATGGATGGCATGTTGACAATTGAGGAGACCCTGGAAGCGCTCTCCCCCGCCACTGTGCCCGCTCCGCCTCCCGGCCGCTACCATACCTTGGGCGGTTTGGTAGCCGTGCTGCTGGGACGCCTTCCCAAGGAGGGGGACTGGGTTCCCTGGGGAGGGTTGCGGATGGAAGTCTTGCAGATGGAACAATACCGTGTGAGTCAGGTGCGTATCACCGAAGCGCCCAAAAAAGAGGAAGCTTCAGGATCATGAGCCCTCCAACTGACCACATGAGCCCATCCTCCTCACTTTCCCTGGAAGCCTTTTGTGCTCGGGAAGTGGCATCGTTCGAAGCGCAAGGTCTCAAGCGTTGGATGCGACCCGTGGTGGGTCCACAAGGTCCCCGTCTATCTCTCGAAGGAAAATCCTACGAGAATTTCTCTTCCAATGACTACCTGGGACTGGCTGCGCATCCGACGATTCAACAGCGAGCCAGGGAAACCCTGGACACATACGGAACCGGGTCGGGCGCTTCGCCACTTATCACCGGTTGCCTGGAGCCCATGAGAGCGTTGCAAATCTCTCTGGCACAATGGAAACAATGCGAGGCAACGCTCGTTTTTAATTCGGGATACGCCGCAGCGTTGGGCACCCTGACGGCCCTTTCTGGGCCTCAAGATATTCTTATTTTGGATAAGCTGTGTCACGCGTGCCTGATCGATGCAGCGCGCATGAGCCAGGCGACTCTCAGAGTTTTTGCTCACAATCACTTGGAACAGCTTGAAAAGCGGTTGGCCTGGGCTCGTGAAACCATGGCGAAGCGACCAGCTTCCGAGCGCGGTCGTATCGGTGTGGTGGTCGAGTCCGTCTACTCCATGGATGGGGATGCAGCGCCGATCCCTTCCATCGTTGAGCTCAAGGATCGGTATGAAGCATGGCTCATGGTGGATGAGGCTCATGCCACGGGTATCTTTGGTCCTCATGGAGCTGGTTGGGTGCATGAGCTTGGGATGCAGGATCGCATCGAAATTCAGATGGGCACGATGGGAAAGGCACTGGGAGCCTCGGGAGGTTTCATTGCCGGTTCCTTCCACCTCATCGAATATTTGAAGCATCGAGCCCGATCTCTGGTTTTTTCAACGGCCCCTTCACCAGTGGTGTGTGGCGCTGCCCTGGCGGCAGTGGAGCTCCTTCAAACCCAGGAAGGGCAGCGACAACGTGAGCGCCTGCATCTGAATATCAGGACCCTTCAGGGGGCCATCCCTCCCAAATGGCAATCGGGGGGGGCTCAGGACGGAGACATGGGATGGCTCTATCCTGGTGAGCTTGCGACGCCGATCATGGCCTGGATGGCAGGTTCCACTCAAGGTTCGCTGGATCTTTCCAACAGCCTGGCCGAGCATGGCTTCTGGGTCCCAGCCATTCGATATCCTACCGTCTCTCGGAATGGCGCTCGTTTGCGAGTCTCCTTGAGCGCCGCTCACTCACCCCATGTGGTCGAGGACCTTGCGGCTCGGTTGGTGGAAACCTCTGCATCCTACTGTTCCCCGTCATGAATCCACTGGCTCAAAAAGATCTTCAGTATGTCTGGCACCCTTTCACTCAAATGCAGGAGTGGAGTCAACAGGAGCCTTTGGTCATTACTTCGGGCAAGGGCGCCCTGTTACGCGATCAGCACGGCAAGTCGTATCTGGATGCCAATGCTTCGATATGGACCAATCTGCACGGGCACACGCATCCTCGCATCAATCGATCGATTCGTAGGCAGCTGGCACGCATCAGCCATTCTTCTGCCCTGGGTCTGGCCAACGAACCGGCCTCGCTTTTGGCCGAACAGCTGATCAAGGTGGCCAATCATCCAAGCTTGTGGCCTCGGTCCTCTTCCTCTTTAACAAATCCTAAACTTCGAAAGGTGTTCTTTTCGGATGATGGCTCGACCGCCTTGGAGACGGCCCTCAAGATGGCCTATGAACACGCGATGCGTCGTGGGATTTCCAAGCATCCGCGATTTCTTTCGCTGGATCAGGCTTACCATGGAGATACGGTGGGGGCCGTGAGTCTGGGGCAAGTGCCTCTCTTTCACCGCGCATACGATCGACTCCTCTTTCGCACCGACAAGGTGATGTCGCCTTATTGCTATCGATGCCCATTCAATCGGGCCAAAGCAGAGCGAGGGGATGCCCGTTTGCACCGGCGCTGTCAATGGGAGTGCGTACAGACGGTTGAGCGAACCTTGGAACAAGCTCAGAGCAAAGGGCAGGCATACGCAGGTTGGGTGGTAGAACCCGTGGTTCAGGGAGTGGCAGGTATGGTGGTGCAACCCGAAGGCTGGTTGAAGCGAGTGGGTCGATTGGCTCGGCAAGCAGGTATCCCGCTCATTTTTGATGAGGTCATGACTGGTTTTGGCCGAACGGGCCCCATGTTTGCCTCCCATGGTGAAGGGGTGCAGGCTGATTTTCTCTGCCTGGCCAAAGGGATGAGTGGCGGCTACCTGCCCATGGCAGCAACCTTGGTCACGGATGATATTTTTCGCAGCTTCCTGGGGTCGTACGCTTCAGGTAAAACCTTCTACCACGGCCACAGCTTCACTGGAAATCAGCTGGGCGCTGCGGCAAGCTTGGAAAGCCTTCGTATGTTGAAGGATCTTCACGATCTGCGATGGCGCAAAAGCTTGTCGAAAACCCTGGCAGAGGCCTGTGACTCTCTATGGGGCTCGCCACATGTGGGAGATATTCGCCAAACGGGTACGGTGGTAGGGGTTGAACTGGTCAAAAACTGGAAGACCAAAGAGGCTTGGGGCTCTAACCAAAGGGTGGGGCAACGGGTGTGTGAGGCCATGGCTTTGCATGGCGTGCTGACACGACCCATTGGAGATGTGATTGTGCTGATGCCGCCTTATTGTTGTAGCCCTGGGCAAATACGGCGCATGGTGCGCACTCTCCGTCGAAGCCTCACGCAAGTCTTGGGCTCATAGACCTGACTTCGGTGTGCTCTGTTGAGGGGCTGACCCGTGGGTCAGGAGATTTCAGGAAGAGGGGTTCAGTTCTTCCAGTTTCTGCTTCAGGTGAAGCCATTTTTCTGAGCTATACGCTCCGTGCGCCTGCAAGCACCTTTCTCCGTGGGGATCCCACACGATGAGATGGGGAAAGGGCCCTTCAAGCGAAAGACGCTTGCGTAGCGTTCCTTCCCAGTCGATGAGGATAAAACGCCCGTGTTCGCGTGCCACTTTACCCCGAACCCATGAACGCAGCAGTTTGGGGATTCCTGAGATTTCAGCGATGGAAACAATGTCCAACTGGTTTTTGAAACCTGCTTCCACTGCCTGACCCCAAGCGGCGGAATCTTTGGCAGAATCTCGACTACCAATGACCCAGACCTGCCATTTCCCAGACTTGGTGGGAATATCCCTTTTGCGTCCATCGACGTCTTCAAGAGTCATGGCTGGAGGTGTTTCAGATTCAGCGTGGCAAGTCCACGCGATGGCCATCAGCGCCCAGAAGTTCAGCAGAAAACGTAACGTTAACGCCTGCATGTGTGGAGTCATAATAGGGCTCAGGGCGTTTCCTCGGTTGCCTCTTTTCCATGCCCAGCCTTTTGCATGGGGTTCTTTTCTTCTTTCTCAGATGAGAGTTCAAAGCGTGCCGAACCAATTTTGGGAGGAAACTGGTTGTTTGCCAGATTGCTGTCCGCGGTCTGAAGGTGAGGATCCAGCCGAAGGTTACGGATGGGTTCGGTCGTGATGAGCAATTTACGAACCGATTGACTGTCTCGTCTCCAGATTTCAGCGGGGTAATGACGGGTTTCTCGGTTCCCATTGAAATACTCAATTTCCAGAATCACCGGCATGACCAGTCCACCGATGTTCTCCACTTCGACGACATAAAAGTGGTGTTCCAGTTTCAGCAAATCGCGGTCCTTGGGATTCAGCTTTTCGAGAGTCTCCTGGCTTTTCTCCCGATCTTCCTCAAGGACATCCAGAGGGTCATAGTCATTGTAAAAATCAACCAATTCGGGGTAGCGATCCACCAGTCGCTTAAGGTCGTCGTTTCGGAGCTCGCTGATGGTTCGAGGTTCCTTGTCGCGCTCCTGTTTGCGACGCTGGTTGTCGATGATGGGATCCAACGTGTCGAGTTGGTATTCTGTGAGTTGAGTAATGGCCAGATCGACATGATCCGTCGAATAAAACCAACCGCGCCAAAACCAGTCCAGATCGATCCCGGAGGCATCTTCAAGGGTTCGGAAAAGGTCCGCCGGTTGAGGGCGTTTGAACTGCCATCGCTGGGAATAGGTACGAAAGGCAAAGTCAAAAAGTTCACGACCAAGAATGGTCTCCCTGAGGATGTTCAGGGCGGTAGCAGGTTTTCCGTAGGCGTTGTTGCCAAACTGTAGAATCGATTCAGAATTACTCATGATGGGCACCTGATTGGGGGAGGTCATGTAGCTCACCATCTTTTTGGGTTCTCCTCGATTCGATGGATAATCTTCTTCCCACTCCTGCTCCGCAAGATACTGCAGAAAGGTGTTGAGGCCTTCATCCATCCAGGTCCATTGCCTTTCATCGTTATTGACAATCATGGGAAAGTAGTTGTGCCCGACCTCGTGGATGATGACAGAAATCAACCCATATTTGGAATGCATCCATTGCTCCCTGCTTTTGGGAATGCCCCAATAGGTGCCATCGGGCAGGGGGCGAGGCGCGTTGAAGCAGATCATGGGATATTCCATGCCTCCAACCGGTCCATTGACCGAAATGGCTACCGGGTAGGGGTAGTCAAAAGAATGCCTTGAGTACACTTCCATCGTGTGAGCAACGGCGTGTGTGGAATAACGACTCCACAGCGGTTCTGCTTCGTTGGGGTAAAAGGACATGGCCATGACCTCCTGATCTCCGCTGGTGTGGCCCATGGCATCCCAGATGAATTTGCGTGAAGAAGCAAAGGCAAAATCGCGGACGTTTTCTGCCTGGAAGACCCATGTTTTTTTGCCGGTAGCTGGTGTGGTCTCATTGGTCTTCGCTTCTTCCGGTGTCACGATGAAAGTGGGTGTCCGCCTCCCTGAAGCCTCCTGGAGTCTTTCCAGCTGTAGCGGACTCAGGACCTCTTCCTTGTTTTGAAGGGTTCCGGTGGCTGCGACGATGTGGTCGTTGGGAACCGTGATGGCAACTTCATAGTCTCCAAACTCGAGAGTGAATTCACCACTCCCCAGGAACTGTTTGTGATGCCAGCCGCGATCGTCGGTGTAGGCTGCCATACGGGGAAACCATTGAGCCATTTCGTAGATGAAATTTCCATCCTCAGCGAAAAATTCATAGCCACTTCGAGCCCGTATGAGTTGTGCGTCAATGATGTTATAGGACCAGGCTATGGAAAAACGCATGGATTCGCCTGCGCGGAGTGGGGTGGGCAGGTCGATACGCATCATGGTTTTGATCACCTGATGCTCCAACGTCTGTCCGGTGGCATCCTTCACACTGTGAATGGTTGCGTGCCCTTCGAACGATTCCCTTTCAAGCAGGGCCCTGAGAGATCGGAACTTCAAGCCTTCCAAATCAGGAGCCAATTCAGTGAGATGGCCATCGGAGTCCTTGGCGAAAAGATTCGCATCAATTTGGATCCAGAGATAATCGAGGTCATCCGGGCTGTTGTTCTGGTAGTGGATCACCTCAGAACCCACGATGCGTTGAAGCTCGTCATCGAGCTCCACCTTGATGTCGTAATCGGCTTTTTGCTGCCAGTAGGATTCTCCCGGTGCCCCTGAAGCGGTTCGGTATGCATTGGGGGTCGGCAGGATTTCTTCCAACTGCCGAAATTTAGGTTCTCCCCATTGAGCCCCCAAGCTGGTGGCCAGAATAAGGCAAGACCCTTGAAAACATAGAAAACGGGTGAAGGCGGCCCAGGGTTTCCTTNCTTGAGTAACGTGCTNGGAATACTTGGAGTGAGANAAAAACCTCATGGCAAGAAGCCTACCTTNCGNATGAGCTGGTGGCAATCATGCGGTGGGGTCTCTCTGGCTTCGGGTCTCATGAGTGCCTCGGGCAGTCCTGATGTTCGATAGGCAAATCGAGTGATCCAAGGCGTCGCAAGCTCCCTTCGGGTTGGCAAACCAGCCTTGGAAAACATCATTGATGGAAAGCATGATCGTAGGGCTTGTTCCAACGATTCGGATGCGCCTGCCACCGCTCATCCACCTCAGATCAATTTCGTGTTGAGAAAAGGATTTCATGCGCGTCATTCTGTCCAAAGGGGTGAGACATTCATCGTCTAACCCCAATTTTTCGGCAACCCANTGTCGAAGTGGCTGGAGTGGAAGTGGGCAGCTTCTTGCTGTCCGGATGAGCGGGCCTACAAAAAAGGCCCCCAATTGGGAGCCTTTTTTTGATTTGATGGGTGATGAAGCTAGTTCATCTCAAGATCCAAATTGCATGCGCTGAGCCTGTGGCATTTCATCTGGGCAAGGTGCATTGATAGGGGCATCTGGCTGCACCGAGGATGGAGCTACCATGCCGTTGGCCAACATGTAGGCTTCCACTTCCTCGCCACTGACATCGGCCAGCATGTGACCATTGATTTCCACGCATGGACTGAGCATCTGGCCACTCTTCTCGATCATCTCCTGGCGCTGGGAAGGATCATTGATGATGTCCCTATCTTCGAAGGCGAGTTGATACTTTCGCATGATGGCTCGAACCCCCTGGCTCCAGCCGCAGGAAGGTTTCAGATAAGCAACGATATTCAGGGAAGGACTTGTTTCACTCATAATTNAAANTTCTTCAGGGAGAATCATGCCAAACCTTGCTTGGGTTTCAACCCGGATTTTCAAAATATACCGCAATCGGATGCACAAACCATTCCCGATCAACTACAAGCAATGCATTCAAGTCATGACCCCCTTGTGTAAAATGCATTGAGTCACCGCTATCTTTGAGTCATTAATCCCACAAAACCTTATGAATCGAGCCACCCAATACCTGGACAGTCTTTCTGACCCAGCTCAGGCGGAGATTGCCCAACTTGTTGACATGATGATCCAGGATGCCATCGATGCGGGGTCCAGTGATATACATCTGGAACCGTGGGATACCAGTCTCGCGGTTCGCGTTCGATTGAACGGGGTGCTGCAGGAGTTGCTGCACTTGCCGTTGGAGTTGAGTGAAAAGCTCAGTGGCCGTTTGAAGGTCATGGCCAATCTGATCAGTTACGAGTCCGATCGCCCTCAGGAGGGTCACGCCCAGATGGACACCACCTCAGGTGGCGTCGAATTGCGCATGTCGTTTTTTCCGGTTGTGCGAGGGAGTTTGCAGGGCTCTGTGTTGCGGGGGGAAAAAATCGTGATTCGTATTTTTGATCCGAACAAGCGCAGTTTCAATCTGGATGATCTGGGCCTGGAAGCCGATACACTGGCCAGTCTCAAACAATTGCTCTCCAAACCCAGCGGCATGATCCTGCTGACGGGTCCGACTGGATCCGGCAANACCACAGCTATTTATGCTGCCTTGACTCACCTGGCTGAAAAACATGGTTCCACCATCAGTATCAGTACCGTGGAGGACCCTGTGGAGTACAATTTGCCCATGATCAGCCAGGCTCAGATTCATCACGCCAAGGAATTTACGTATCCTGTGGCGCTCCGCTCCCTGATGCGACAGGACCCACAGGTGATCATGGTGGGNGAGATTCGTGATGCTGAAACTGCCAACATTGCGGTTCAGGCAGGATTGACGGGCCATTTGGTCATCAGCACCATTCATAGCAGCAGCACAGCAGGCGTTTTTGCGCGCATGATCAACATGCGCATCGAACCCTTTCTCCTGGCTTCCAGCGTGATTGGCGTTCTGGGCCTGCGATTGATCCGCACCAATTGTGCTTCGTGCGCGATGCCCTATCAGCCAGAGCCGGGATACATGAAATTGATTCCTTCCGATCGTGTGGAGGATGCCAGTCTTCGACAAGGTGGTGGGTGTGAGCACTGTGTCATGACCGGTTTTGGTGGACGCATTTCAGTGACGGAAATGCTGGAAGTGGATGAGGCGATTCGAGAGGCAGTCATGGAAAAGATGCCCACCCGCAAGTTGCAGGAGGTTGCGGTCAAGCGCGGAATGCGCACCTTGTGGCAAGCCGGGATGGATCGAGTCGTCAGTGGTGAAACGCCCTTGGAGGAAATCATCCGGTCCATTCCAAATGACCATGGATGACCGGGTTTGAGTTCTCAAAACCCGAACATCCACTCATCGATCAAGGGCCCAGGCGGGTAGGCCTCCACCTTGAAAGGGAAGCTTTCAACCTGTCTGATGGCCATCGGACATGAATTCAAAAGAAGCCTACCTTGCCCTTCACTTGCTGGATCACGTGGGCCCCGTTCGGCTCAGAAGGCTATTGGAAGTTTTTGGTCGGCCAGAAGCCATTTTGGCAGCATCGATGAGTCAGCTGCGTCAAGTGCATGGCTTGGGAGAGGAAACGGCTCGTTCCATCTGCGATTGGGAAAACCGGGTGGATTTGGTCGGCGAGCTACAAAGAATNCAGCAGCATCCCTGTCAATGGATCACTCTTGAAGATGCAAATTACCCCCAGGCATTGAGAGAAATATACGATCCTCCTGCAGTATTGTACGTTCAGGGATCGATTGAGCCATGCGATCATCTTGGCCTGGCGATGGTGGGGTCTCGGCGTGCCTCGGCCTATGGCCTGGAATCGGCAAGGCGGCTTGCCATTCAAATGGCCAGAGCGCAGGTGAGTGTGATCAGCGGTGGGGCCAGGGGTGTGGATGGAGCCTCCCATCAGGGCGCCATGCAGGCGGGAGGCAGAACCTTGGCTGTGTTGGGGAGTGGTTTGGATTGCCTCTACCCCAGACAGCACGTGGGCTTGTTCCATCGGATTGCTGAGCATGGCGCCCTGATCACTTCGTTTCCTTTTGGACGTCATGCTACTCGCCAATCGTTCCCCATGCGCAACCGGATCGTGGCAGGGATGAGCCTTGGTGTGATTGTCGTGGAAGCCGGCTCCTCGAGTGGTGCCCTTATCACGGCCCATCAGGCCCTTGACTATGGGCGTTTGGTTTTTGCCCTGCCCGGTCGAATTGATGCCCTCAACAGCAAAGGCTGTCATGCATTGATTAAGCAAGGGGCGAAATTAACCGAGCACGCCGAAGATGTGCTTTCAGAGTTTGAATATTTGTTCCCAGCTTCCAGGTCGGGGCACAAAGGGTCCCCAAGCGAGAAGCGAAAGGTTGAGATGACTTCTGAACAAAGGCAGTTGATGCTCCATTTGCAAGGTCAGGAGCTCACCGTGGATGCCTTGATTGAAGNTTGTGGATTACCCGTTTCTCAAGTGTCCATGCTTCTTTCAGAGCTTGAGATGNAACAATGGGTGAAACGCCTTCCAGGGCATCAATATCAAAGTTTGATCACTTTACCTCTAGCGCCCTGATGACAGTCCCCAAAGCGATAGGCTAGCAGCCATGAAGATACTTGCATGACCTCATGGGGAGTTTTTCCTCCATTACAAGGATCCTTTGGGGTGGAAGAAAGCCCCAAAAAGAGCCCTATTNAGGGTCGCAGTTTTTGATGCAGCATCTCTCCCACCAGGGATGGGTTGGCCTTCCCCCGGCTCAGCTTCATGACCTGCCCTTTCAGGAAGTTCAGTGCCGCATCCTTACCCTGTCGGTAATCCTCGGCGGGTCCCGGGTTGGCTTCGATGGCTTGATCGCAAAACTGCTCGATCGCGCTGGAATCCGAGACTTGAATCAGTCCTTTTTCCTCTACAATGGTGGAGGGCGATTGCCCCGTCTGGAACATCTCTGAAAAGACGGTTTGGGCAATCTTACTNCTGATTTTTCCGGACTCGACCAATTCGGTGAGTTCGACCAAGTGCTCTGGTACAAACGAGACGTCCTTCAAGTGGGTTTGAGTTTCCACAAGATTGGCCCTGAGATTGTTGATGACCCAGTTGGCGAGGGCCTTGGGGTTTCCGCCGCGCTGAGCGGTTTCCTCAAAATAGTCGCCCAGCGCTACGTCATTGACAAACACCTCCGCATCGCCATCCGGCAGCTGGTATTGATCCATGAAACGCTTCTTGCGGTCCAGGGGAAGTTCAACGACACCTTGTTGAACCTGTTCAAACCATTCTTTGGAAGGCTCAAAAGGTACGAGGTCAGGGCATGGAAAATAGCGATAGTCATGGGCATCCTCCTTGG
The DNA here is from genome assembly GCA_002686885.1 of Pedosphaera sp. GTDB lineage: Bacteria > Verrucomicrobiota > Verrucomicrobiia > Limisphaerales > AAA164-E04 > UBA7971. The sequence goes on along the minus strand of NYYT01000028.1, from coordinate 16,463 downwards.
TTCGCATGCTCTCTGTGATACCTGCGACATCATCCCATCGTCGGGTTTCCTGGTGAATGGTCTCTCCGTTTCGGATGGCTTCGAGTTGCCGAGGGATTTCATACTGGAGGGCCCTTCGTACGCCGCTGAAGCTGTTCATGTTTTTAATCTCAACTTTGGCCCCCAAGGTCGAGCTTCCTTTGGGACGCACACTGATATTCACATCACAGCGGACCATGCCTTTTTCCATGTCACAGTCGCTGATCTTGCCATAGACAAGAATATCCTTGAGCGCATTGAGATAGGCATGGGCCATGTCGGCACTGGTGATATCGGGTTCTGAAACAATCTCCAGCAAAGGCACCCCACCTCGATTGAAGTCCACCCCACTTTGACGATCAAAGTGAAAGCTCTTGCCGACATCTTCCTCCAAATGCGCGCGTGTGATTCGCACACGCATGGGCTCGCCTTTCATCTCAAAGTCCACGTAGCCGTGGAGAGTGGAAGGATGAGCCAACTGGGTGAGCTGGTAATTCTTGGCCACATCCGGATAGAAGTAATTTTTGCGATCAAATTCCACATGGCCTGGCAGCTCGCAATGAAGCAGATAACCTGTCAATGCAGTCAATCGCAGGGCTTCTTCATTGGGAACGGGGAGTACTCCGGGCATGCCAAGGCAGACAGGGCAAACCTGGGTGTTGGGCTCGGCCCCGTATTGATTGGCACAGCCACACCACATTTTCGATTGGGTTTTGAGCTGGACGTGGGTTTCAAGCCCGATGATCGGTTCGTATTCCATGGTATGAGATCCCTCTATGGCAGTTATGGCATGTATGGCAAGAGCTTGCGACGCAAATGACCGTTATTGGCGATCATGGCGTAGCGATAGGCATCATCGATGGCTTGGTGATAGAAATCACCTCCAGCCTGTTGAAGGATGAATCCACCCCCAACGATATCCCAAATCCGGACGCCTTTTTCCATGAAAGCATCCAGTCGGCCATCCGCAATCCAGACCAGGGAAAGGGCTGCGGCTCCCATGATGCGCACTTTTCGAACCTTGTAGACCAATTGGTTGAAGGCAGGGAGCATCTCATCCAATGCTTCTGTTGTTTTTGAAAATCCAATGGCCAGCATGGTTTCTTTGAGCTGCGAGTGAGAGCTTGGGCGAATGAGACGCCCATTTAATCGGCCTGGCTTCCCCTTCAAGGCCGTCCACATTTCGTCGAGAAATGGATCATAGACCAGTCCCAGAACNGTCTCGTAGCCGACTTTANCGCGCCCAGTCTTTTTGCGCTCCTGGAGGGCAATGCTCACACAGGCATGGGGCAGGCCATGAGTAAAATTAACCGTTCCATCAATGGGATCGACAATCCACCGGGTGGGCTCTTGCACATCACCTAGAAAACCCTCTTCGCCCAATACNGGTAAGGTTGGAAAAGCCGATCGAAGGATTTTTTCGATCCGNCGCTGACACCGCTGGTCCAATTCCAACTTGATGTCATGCTGGCTTTCTTCCTGGCGCTTCTTATGTTTGCGAACATTTTGAAACATCAATTTGCCGGCAGCCATGGCTGCTTCCTGAGCGGCGGCAAGTGCTTTATGAGGTTTGATGGGTGTGGCGACTGATTCCATGGGGCATACATCCAATGGCCGGAAATTCACCCAGATAGCACAAGCGTTCTCTGGAGTTTCCTGCTTTTGTTNTCTCCCCGAGATTAACCNTTGGCCCGGACGTCAAATCAAGGAAGAAGCCATGTTTTTTCCTGGATTGCCCCATCAGCGCATGCCCAAGAAGGCTTGGAAGCCAACCGGGTGCGGACGCAAAAACCTCGACGCCAACCGTGGTGGATGATAAGCAACCAAAGTCGTCTTTATCTATCGTATGCAACGCAATTGGATGTTTATGAAAAAATACTTATCAATCATTTGTATGACCGTTCTTGCCATGGTGTGCCTCAGGGGAGCTACCACGGAAGATTTTGAGGACCAGAACAAGCGCCATGGCTATGCCCTGGGTGCCAACTATGGGCGATTGCTCAAGCAGAATGGTGTTGAAGTGGATCTGGACATGTTTTTTCAGGGCATGAAGGACTACATCGCCGATCAATCTCTGATGGAAGATGCCGACATTGCCGCTGCCACCAAGGAAATCAACGAACTGGTTTCACAGCGTCGAAAGGCCGAACAGGATCGCATTGCGGGCGAAAACTTGGAAAAAGGGAAAGCCTTTCTGGAAGAAAACCGAGCCAAAGAGGGCGTCAAAGTACTGGCAAGTGGCCTTCAATACAAGGTGATCTCTGAGGGAACCGGCGCGGTTCCTACCGCCTCGGACAAGGTCACTGTGCACTATCGTGGCACGTTTCTGGATGGGAAAGAATTTGACAGCAGTTACTCGCGTGGCAAGCCTGCCAGTTTCAATGTGACCGGGGTCATTCGAGGTTGGACCGAAGCCCTCCAGCTCATGAGTGTCGGTTCCAAGTGGCAATTATTCATTCCATCGGATCTTGCCTACGGGCCGAATGGCAATCGGAACATTCCGCCGAATTCTACCCTTCTCTTCGAGGTGGAGCTTCTCGGCATTGAAACCAGCGCCAAGCCCAAGCCTGCTCAGCCCATTACCAGTGACATCATCAAGGTGCCGTCGGCCGAGGAACTCAAGAAAGGGGCTCAGCCTGAAGTGATCAAAAAAGACGAAGTGGACGCCTATCTCAAGAAAAACAAGACGGGACAGGCCACCGAGGAAAAATAGCAACGGCTTGGCTTTTGCATGAAATGGGAACCACCCCCGATCTGGGGGTGGTTTTTTTGTGTTCGTTGCATGAAAACGCAACCTGCTTCAAGGGCTGATCAAAGGAACAGCGTTCCTNTGAGTCAAAGCTTTNACGGANNGCTGGCTTGAGAGTTGCCTGTCCCCAGGGATCAGGCTTCAATGAAGCATGCCTCCTTTTTCCACCATCTGTCGTCACCTGAGTCACTGTCTCCTGTGGATAGCGATGCTGCCATGCTGGGTTCCCTGCACGGTCCACGGAGCTTCCCGAGAGTCGCCTGAATCCCCGAATATCGTTCTCATTTTTTGCGACGATCTGGGTTACGGAGATATTGGACCGTTTGGGGCTAGGAGTCATTCGACTCCTCATCTGGATCGGATGGCAGCTGAGGGGCTTCGGATGACGCAGTTCTACTCCAGTTCCAGCGTTTGTACGCCCTCACGCAGTAGTCTCTTGACCGGCTGTTACGCACAGCGGGTGAACATGCATGTGGATCATCAGAATCTCTGCGTTCTCTTTCCCGGAGGTAAGAAGGGTCTTCACCCGGATGAAATCACCCTGGCAGAGCTGCTCAAGCAACGGGGTTATGCGACTGCTTGCATTGGGAAATGGCATCTCGGAGATCAGCCACCCTTTCTGCCCACTCGACAGGGTTTTGATCTTTTTTTTGGTCTACCCTACAGCAACGACATGGGTNAACGAAAAAATACCTCACGACCACCGCTGCCTCTCATNCGGGGAGAAGGGGTCGTCGAAGCTCCCGTCGATCAGACCAACTTGACCGAGCGCTACACTCAAGAGTGCATCAGGTTCCTGAGGGATCACCCCCGCCAACCGGTTTTTATTTACCTGCCCCACACCTTTCCTCACGTTCCTCTATACGCCAGCGAGCGGTTCAAGGGCCAATCCTCCAATGGTCTTTACGGTGATGTGATAGAGGAACTGGATGCTTCGGTCGGTANCATTCTTCAACACATTCGGGAAAGTCAGCAGGAGAATCAGCGATCCACCTTAGTGATCTTCACCTCAGACAATGGAGCGACTGCGGGACGAGGGCGTAGTAACGGTCCGCTCAGAGGATACAAGGGNTCGACATGGGAGGGAGGNATGCGGGAACCCTTTATTGCNTGGTGGCCAGGTGTCATNCCTGCGGGGACACAGTCGGATGCCTTGAGCGCCACCATGGATTTGTTTCCAACATTGGCCTTTCTCGCCAAGGCCTCGGTGCCAGAGGATCGCGTGATCGATGGAAGGAATCTCTGGTCTGTTTGGCATGAGCCTGGAAAGCACCATCCTTCGCCGAGAAAAACTTTCTGCTACTATCAAATGCAGCAGCTGCAGGCGATTCGAGATCACCGATGGAAGCTCCATCTTGCCTTGTTGCCCAAGCTTCGCAACTGGGGAAAACCTGTGGCGCAAACATCGATGATGCTCTTTGATTTACAGCAGGATCCCGGAGAAAAGCATGATGTCGCACAGCATCATCCGGAAGTGGTGGAGCGGTTGCTTGCCCAGGCACAAGCCATGCGAGTGGAGCTGGGGGATTTGGGCATGCAGGGCCAAGGCCAACGTCCAGCGGGATGGGTGGAGCAGACGCGCATGCTTTNTAGAGATCAGTAAGCAAANGAGGCACTTCGAAAGCCCATGGCAGATGGAGTATCGAGATTGCCGCAGTCTTTTTCTCCCCGCCGCCTGCCTCCATCGTCGCTGAGAACCTGGAGAATCTGCCATTGGGTATCGGGAAAGATAAANACTGCCTCCGGATCCAGAAGTGCCAGCCCATCCATGGGAATGGGCTCGGGGGTCGAGGTCTTGCCATCCCAGAAAAAAAGGTTGGCACCCTTCTGCTTCCAAGGATCGTCCGCAATGATCAAGATGTCCTCTCCCAAACTGTCGGCACCCCGAATGGATTGACCTCCCAGATCCAGAAGGGCGTAGCCTCCGAATCGAGCCTGCGTCCCGAAACAGACTNTTTGAGGATTTGACAATTGCACCATCAGGGCTTTCCCGTCGATCAGTGGTCCACGAAAGCCGATCCACAGTGAGTTGTTGGCACCTGCACAGAGTGCTTCGATGTTGAGACCCTTGGGATCATCACCCGCTTGCCGGTAAGCGCTTTCCAGGCTCAGGTGCGCCATGGAAGGGTCCTTGAGTAAATCGGACATGAGATCGTCGTAGGGTTTTCCCTCTACTTGCAATCGAAAGAGCCCNGCTTCAGGTTCTAGCGAAAACCCCATGAAGGCTCGTCTTTCCTTTTGTTTCTTACCCTCGTTGTCCCGAGAGTGNGAACCTATCACGTAGAAGGTGCTACCCACACGAGCCATGGCTTCGAGATCGGCCTCCTCTTTTTTCTTNAGATCCAGATGCTTTCGAATATTCAAGCGTTGTTTGGGTAGGCCGGACCGGGATCGTTCATANATCAGGAGTTCACTGGTCTCGTCATTGACGATCACAAAGTGTTTCTCATCGATGGCCACACCTCCGGAGCCATCGCAGACTCCCTGGCAGTCATCAATTTGAAGAAGGGCGTAATGAGGTCGAATCTCCGGGTGTGAAGCAGAAGTGNTCTTTTNGGCNCCAGCCGATACCTCGGCCTCCTGGGNGCGACAACCCATNCACAGGAGCCATGCCAACCCGAGGATCTTGCCCCAAGGGCGCAGACAATCATGCGATAGCCCAGAAGAAATGAACTTCATGGTAAATGGGTCTTNAGAAATTGACGGACCCATGTCATGCGTGTGCGATCGTAGAAATCCGGTCCCCCATGAGCCCCGCCGTGCAGCACATGAAGTGTGGCGGCGCAACCGGTGTCCTGGTATTTGCCAGCAAGTTCCAAGGACTGATTGATCGGCATTTGCGGATCCTGGTCCCCATGGATCATCAGCAAGGGTGGATCTGTCTTGTCGGTATGAAAAACCGGGCTCGCCAGTCGTGCCGTGTCAGGGACCTCTTCAGGTGCACCACCNAGTAAAAGCTNTAANGCGGGTATGCGCACNCTCANTCCGTGAGGAGTCGATTGATTCAGGATCGTNGTTAAATTGGAGGCTCCNAAAAAGGAGATCACCCCTTGNACGCTCGNAGAAGNCTCCAGNTGATCCCCAATGGTGCCTTCGAGGGCTNCATGATCGTTNGTCACCCCTACAAGGGCTGCGAGGTGCCCACCTGCTGAAGCACCTGCAATCACGATTTGCTCCGCATCGATGCCAAGGGATGGTCCTTTCGCTCTCAGGAATCGAATGGCAGCTTTGATGTCATGCACATTGGCCGGGAATTTTGCCTGTGTGGTCAATCGGTAATCCACACTGGCGATGGCATGCCCTTCGGCTACCAATCCTTGCAATGGCATGCTGGACTTGTTACCCGCTCGCCAAGCCCCGCCATGTACCCAAACGATCAAGGGACTGATTTGTCGGGAAGCAGAACGATAAAGATCGAGTGTGAGAGTGAGGTCTCCTACTTGAGCGTAAGGGATGTCTTTTTCAAGTTGCATGCTCGTTGGGGTTTCTGCACTTACCATGCTGGCGCACACCATGCCTAGGACAACAGGCCATCTGAGCGAAATTTTGCTGACTCGAGAGGCTCGGTACTGGATGTGACGCAGCATGTCATGATTAAATGAGACTCCCTAGCGTTCGACAAGCCATTCATCAGACCAGGGGTAACTCCCGGGCTTGGGAATGAAGGTTGGAAGGTGGTTTGAGTGATGTTCAAGCTCGGGGATCCCTTCGCTGGAAGCCCGAGTCACTCGGAAATCATGCCAGCCCATTGCGTCGGCCAGCTCCAGAGCCGTTTCTCCTCCTTCGACAAACACTTGGTCCACCNGGATCCCGGCCATGATGTGNCGAACNATCTGGACCAGGCGTGATGCTNCGGTNTTTCCGNTCATCAGATGATTCANGGGCTCAGCGGAGGTGGTNACAAGGCATTGTCCTGTCNTTTGNAAATGGCCAATGGCATCCTNNACCCAGGTCTNTGGAGGGGCCANGNCGGAAGATGCAAGCCAGGTCGAGGAGCATTCGTGGACGGGAATCCCGTTTTGGTGACACCAGTTGAGCCGACCCGCAGCCAAGGCTCCAGGGCTTCCGCAGACAAAGAGCTGGTTCGGTAGATCATTCGTTGGGGAGAGGTTCGCGGAGCAGCTTTCAGGTTTGGAACCTTTTGCCTTGAGCAAGGCTTCGAAGAAATCCACGCCCCCTGCCATAAGGCAGGAGTCCGCTACTTGGTTTGCCCAGTTGACGACCTGACTCATGTGCTCAATCGAAGGAATCAAGATCCCTTCTTTGTTCAGGTGTTTCGGTTCCTCAATCAGGTGGACAGGGTAGGAACCCTCCCTACCCATCAAATCCATCATGGAGGAGGATTGCCTTGGGTAATGTGGATCGCGTGCGAAGAAGGTTTCATGGAGGGGCTCTCCTTGAATGTGATAGTACCCATCCACAATGACGCGTCCCTTGCTTGGATTGGCCGGAATCAGGAGCGCTCGCTGCAGGCCCGTCAGGGAGAGAATACTTTCGATTTCCAGACGCACATGGCCTCGTAGAACCGAATCCACCTTCTTGAATATCCAAGGGACACAATCCAGGTCGATTCCCTGGAACAACGCATGAATGGCTTGGCAAGCTCGCGAGCTCGAGGCCATGCGAGTGCGGGTATCCATGGCCAGAAGACCCTCTCTCATGCGGTGTGCGCGCCGAGTGCTCACTCGTGCCCTCATGCCTTGGCGAAAGGCCATGCCGGCCATCTCCGCAGCGCCGGAAAAATCGTCTGCAATTACGAGAATCACGGTGATAATTCGATTGCTTTTGATCGTGTGAATCTGCTGATATGCGAAAGGTCAGCACCCGATCGCCACCCTCTTTATGAACCCATCTTCCTCATCTTCCAGTGATCACGATGCTGAAGCCGCGCCCAAGTGTATTTATCTTCTGGAAGATCATCCCACGATGCGATCCGGAATCAAGCATCTGCTTGAAGAGGATGGTGCCTGCTGCATTGTCGGGGAGTCCGCTCAGGCAGCCGAAGCGCTTGAAAGCGTTCCAACCCTCCGCCCGGACCTGATCATTGCCGATTTGGTCCTGGAGGGGCAAAGCGGGTTGGATTTTCTAAAACTTTCGCTTCAGAGCATGCCAGAACTCAGCGTGTTGGTGTATTCCATGCATGAGGAGAAATACTATGCGGAACGAGTGTTAACCTCATGAGGCCGTGGCTACTTGATGAAGTCGTCACCACCCGAAACCCTGGTTCATGCGGTGCGACAAGTCCTTGAAGGGCAGGTTTACCTCAGTCCAAGCATGTCCGGCCAGCTACTGGATCGTTTGAGCCGGAGCCCCAGCAAATCGAATGTGTCCTTGTCTCCCATGGAGCGGCTGACGGACAGGGAATTGGAAATCCTTACGTGGATTGGGCGAGCCAAAACATCCATGGAAATATCCAAACTGTTGAATATCAGTGTTAAAATGGTGGAGACGCATCGTTCGCATATGCGACAGAAGCTGATGCTCCGTTCGCGTCATGAGCTGATGCAGCTCGCGATTCGATGGGCGGAACATGCCGTTTGATTCCTTCCTTGCCCAATATTCCTTAACTTCGAGTAAACACTTACACCATAATAGTGTAAATACGGATATTATTACGGTAAAGATTCGTACATAGTTTTCTCCGAGCAACCCAATCGAAGTTAACAACCTCAATCGTCATAAGNATGAATCAACGTTTGAAAAAAAACGANAATAGGCGCTTTNACGCTCATCGAGCTGTTGGTCGTGATCNNCATCATCGCNATTTTGGCGGGCATGCTGTTGNCGGCTCTGGCTAAAGCCAAGGCCAAGGCGCAGAAAATCAAGTGTACTAGTAACCTGAAAAACGTCGGGTTGGGCTTTCGCATTTTTGCGACTGACAATGGGGACCTTTACCCCATGTCAGTGCCCGATGCGCAGGGTGGTTCTGCCAGCGCAGCAGATTTGCGTGCTGGAGTCACATTGGTCTATCGACACTTCCTGTCGCTTTCCAACGAGCTGCAGACCCCGAAAATCGTCCTTTGCCCAAGTGATGGTCTCGGTCGTGTCGAAGCTGTCAACTGGAGCACCAACCGTACTCGCGGAGCCAATGCTGCTCAGTACTTTGCTGGAAATTCCAGTGTGAGTTACTTTGTGGGTTTCGAGGCAGATGAAACCCTCCCCCAGAGCTTGCTCTCAGGTGACCGTAACATCACCAATTCGGATCGCACCGATATCAGCAAGGGAATTGTCTTCCGTTTCCGCATGCTTGCTCNCCGTAACGATCCCCCCCCCTGCCTACTCCTGAGCCAGGTTGAGACAAAAACATTCACGATATGGCAGGAAATGTTGCTTTGGATGATGGATCCGTCCAAGCCTTCAGCACCTCCAAACTGCGCGAGGGCATTCGTGACATCGGTCTGCAGGAAGTTCAGATTGCCGTTCCTGGCGACGAAGATGAACGCGGTNGTTGAGGCGCCTGATGATCTAAATAAGACTTCTTCATGGCACCCCGTTAGCCGGGNTGCCTTTTTTATGCTTTGGAGGCAGAGGGGCAAAGGTGGCTGATGGAGCAATTTTCACACAAAGGCTTACGAGCGCTGCATTGACGTCTCCCATGCCATATCAGCCAATGGCTGAGCATGGTCCATTTTCCGGAATCGACGATTTTGATTAAATCCAATTCAACCTTTTCAGGGGTGCTTGCCTGACTCCAACCAAGCCTCATCGCCAAACGCTTGACGTGGGTGTCCACCACGATGCCTTCATCAAGACCATAGGCATTGCCCAACACGACATTGGCTGTTTTGCGACCGACACCATCCAGATCGATGAGATCGTCCATGGTCTTGGGGACTTTCCCAGAGTGGCGATCAATGAGTTTCNGGCAGCATTTTCGGATATTGCGAGCCTTGCTTCTGAAAAGCCCGATGCGGCGTATATCCGACTCCAGTTCTTCCTGGCTGACCTTGGCATAATGGGATGCTGATCGGTATTTTTTGAAAAGGGATGCGGTGACAATATTGACCTGCTTGTCGGTGCACTGGGCTGACAAGATGGTGGCAATGAGTAATTGAAGTGGGTTTTTAAAGACCAATTCACAGTGGGCATCCGGATAGGTGCGAGCGAGCCCTTCAAGGATTTGAGCAACACGTTCTCTCTTTGCTGCCAGGGATTCTCGGGGCATGGGGTTGCAAGCGGTCAGTGACTGCAGTTGCTGTGAGAGAGGCCTCCAGCCAGCGCATCATCTAAAAAAGGATCGCTGCTTTGAGAAGCNACTTCCGGATAGAAGAAGGTTTTCCCCTCGAAATTGCGAANCATCCAACCTTGACGNTCTCTTTTGAGAATGTAGTCCGGATTGATGGGAACCTTACCTCCTCCGCCTGGGGCATCGATGACATACTGAGGAATGGCGTAACCGGTGGTGTGGCCCCGCAAGCCCTGGATAATGTCCAGACCCTTTTGAACACTGGTGCGGAGATGGGCCGATCCTTTGATGAGGTCGCATTGATAAAGGTAGTAAGGTCGGACTCGGCACATCAGAAGTTTATGGATCAGGGCTTTCATCACTTCCACCGAATCATTGACCCCTTTGAGTAGTACCGATTGGTTGCCAAGAGGAATCCCAGCACTGGCCAGTCGCTCCANGGCCTGTTTCACCTCCAAGGTCAATTCGTCCGGATGATTGCTATGAACGCTCATGAACAAAGGATGGTAACGCGAAAGCATTTTACAAAGATCCGGCGTAATGCGTTGGGGAAGGAAAATGGGAATGCGTGAGCCAATCCGAAGGAATTCCACATGGGGTATGGCTCTGATTTGGCTCAAAAGGGATTCCAATCTGTCATCGCTGAGTAAAAGAGGATCTCCACCGCTGAGGAGAACATCGCGGATCTCCTTGTGCTCGCGAATATAGGCTATCTGACGCTCGTAATCGGGCTGGAATCCATAACCGGTCGCATTGCTTACCAATCTGGATCGAGTGCAGTAGCGGCAATAAGCCGCGCATCGATCGGTCACAAGAAAAAGGACGCGATCGGGATAGCGATGCACCAGACCAGGTACGGGGGAATGGCTATCTTCCCCGCATGGATCGCTCAGATCCGAGGGATGGGTAAGGGTCTCCTCGACCCTTGGAATCACTTGTCGCCGGATGGGGCAGTCAGGATTTTCCCGGTCGATCAGGTTGTAAAAGTAAGGAGTAATGCCAAGGGCGAGCTTGGTGTCGGCAAGAATNGCCCCTTGACGTTCTTCTGAGCAGAGATTCAGACCGTGANTTTCCAGATCCGAGAGTTTCTGCAGGCGATGCCTGAGNTGCCATTTCCAGTCCTTCCAGTCGCTCGAGTCGACCGANTCCCAGGGGCCTTGAGNTGTATGCGAAAATGTTTTCAGTGGATGAGTCTGGATCAAAGCGTTGGCAGATAGGAGGTCCTTAAAGTATTCCCTGCCGATGAGAGAAAAATATAGACGGCCTCCGTTCTCTGTCAAGGAGCTGGGAGGCAAAGGTTGACGGTAATCTTTCCCAGGCGCACAAAAATGGGCGAAGGGTATCACCTTCGCCCATTTCACAAAAAGAATCTATGATTNAAGCTCAGCTGAGTTCGTCGCGAACCTTGACGAGCAAATCCTTGGTCGCCTGAATCCCCTGCATCTCAGAGAGTTTGCTCCCTTCGTATTCAATCCCCACGAAGCCATTGTAGCCAGCTGCCAAAACGATTTTCATCATTTTACGATAGTCCGTGTGGATTTCGTCGCCTTGCTTATTGAAATCATGCGATTTGGCGCTGACTGCAAGGGCATGCGGCATCAATTCTTTGACTCCTTTGTAGCGATCATACATTTGGTCATTGCTGACCCGAAAGTTTCCAAAGTCAGGAAGGGTTCCACAATTAGCCATCCCCACTTTTTTCATGACCCCTGAGAGCCAGGCCCCATTGGAGGAGAGTCCACCATGATTTTCCACGATCACTCCCAAGTGGTAAGGGGCCGCGAAAGAGGCCAAATCAGAGAGTCCATCCGCAGCNCGATCCATCTGATCCTCGTAGGATCCCTTGTTTCCAGTGGCTGCATTGACTCGGATGGAGTGACAGCCAAGAAACTTGGCAGCCTCCACCCACTTGTGGTGATTCTTGACGGCTTGTTGACGCTTNGCCGGGTCAGCGTCTCCCAGATTNCCCTCACCATCGATCATGATGAGAAGGCTACGAACACCCTCACCTTCGGCGCGAGTGCGCATTTCCTTGAGATAGTTTGCATCAGTCGCCTTATCCTTGAAAAACTGATTGACGTATTCGACGGCGTGAATGCCGAACTCACTCTTGGCAACCCTCGCGTAATTGAGGTGATCCATTTTCCCAGCAAAAAGAGCTTTGTGAAGCGACCATTCTGCGATTGAAATCTCAAAGAGAGGTGTATTTGCCGCCCCTATCAAAGGACTGACCGAAAGGGCTCCAAGAGCAAGCCCTGCTTGTTTGATAAAATGTCGACGTTGCATAAATATCCTTAGTTTGAATGAATCGTTGTATTAATGATCTGAGGTATTGGCGTCTTCTTCCTTATATTTATCCCAGAAAGTGATGGCAAAGACCACGGCGATCACCAGCGCCATGAAACAGGGGAACATCCAGAAGGTCTTCCATCCCTCCATGGCTGCTTGAGTAATGGAAGCATCCACCTCAGGTTTTTGTGCCAGAAACATTTTCCCGAAAGATTCCCAGAAACCAAAAGTGGGTGTTTCGATGGCCGCGCTCATCGCATCGGACTGTTGAACCAGTGCTTCAAATTTGCTCCCTGCAATCCAATAACCAAAATACATTCCGACACCTTGGGTGAAAAAGACCAGCAAGGCTTGGGCCTGTCCTCTGACTTCTTTGGGCGCTTTATTATCCGTGTACATGAAACCTGTGACGAAAAAGAAGTCGTAGCAAATGCCATGAAGGATCACTCCAGCGAGCATCATCCAAACCACTTGATCTGGAGCTCCCATGGCAAAGAGCGCGTAGCGCGCGACCCATGCAAGCATGCCTACCAGGATCATGATCTTGACCCCCAATTTTCTGAAAAAGAAGGGAACTAAAAGCATGAAAAAGATCTCTGAGATCTGTCCTAGCGCCATGGTGCTTGCGGTTGCTTGAAACCCGATTTGGGGGAGATAAACCGCCGTGTAGGCATAATAATAAGCCAGAGGAATGCATACCAAGGCCGAGCAAATGATGAAGACAAAGAAAGGAATGCTCGTCATGAGCTTCAAGGCATCCACCATGAAAAGCGTCCCAATGTTGATAGGCTTGTCGCGGCTGGGTGGAGGTGTTTTTGGTAAGGCAAAACAAAGCAAACCTAGAAGGACCCCTGCAGCTCCAGCCATGGTAAAAATTTTCGGGCTGCTTGACATCCCCAAACCTCCAACCACCAGCCCAGCGACAATCCAACCAATGGTTCCCCAAACTCTGAGGGCTGGAAATTCATTTCGATCCTTGATGTTGGTGAATGCCACCGTATTGCTCAGACCGAGCGTGGGCATGTAACAAAGCATGTTTGCCAAAATGATGTAGCTCAAAGTGTCCCCTTGTTTGTTTGCAATCAGTGAAGGCCCTGCGAAAAGCAAGGCTCCACCTACAAGATGCAGGATACCCATCGTCTTTTCGCAGTTAAAAAACCGGTCCGCAATCAATCCAAGAAAGAGTGGAGCGATGATGGCGGCTTTTGGAACCGCTCCGTAAGCCGCTCCGATCACCCCACTCATGTCTTGAGCTGTTAGAACGGTCCCTAAGGTTGTGAACCATGCCCCCCATACGAAAAACTGTAGGAACATCATGGATGATAGAAGTGTTTTGGAGTTTGTGTTCATGACGCGAGTCTGTTGGCTATAATGCATACTTCCTGTAGGAAGTTTTTTAATCGGAATCGTTCAGAAGGTTAGGATTTTTTTTTTGTCAAAAGCAAGATTTGAATGGCCTACTTACAAGGGCGTCTTGAGAATTTTTACCCAAAAACAGGCCCGTTGTGTTGGACCCAACCTAGTGAATGGGAGCAGGTAGGGTGTGACTGCCGCTTACATTAGCAAGAAGGATGGCTTGAGGAAGCTCGAGGCCTTTTGGAGATTAGAGTTCCTGAAGGGTTCCTGTTTGAACTGAGCGCTCTTCGGCCTCACAAATGCGTATGGCGTTGAAACCATCTTCGGCGGTGACCATGCTGGGTGGCTGCTGCTTGCGGATGCAATCGACCAAATGCTGGATTTCACCAGCGTAGCCATCCAGTCCTTCGAGCTTGATCACCCTGCCTTCCTTGCCGGCCTCATACAATTTCAAGGCCTCTTCTCCTCGGGCGATATCATAGTCGATCGTGGCCTGCTCAAAAATAGCATTGTAGGCCATGTTGAATCCGAACCCGGGGGTCATGGCCCAGCTTCCTTCGGCAGACGCGCAGGCTCCTGAAGCGGTTTGATATTGAGTGACGACATGATCAATGGCACCGCTGACCTTACTGAAGCCTGTTGAAAACACCGATTTTGGGAGGCCAAAACAGTATTGAACAAAATCCGTGTCGTGAATGTGCAGATCGAGCAAGGCCCCTCCCGATTTTTCCCCGTCAAGATAGCTGTCCTGACTCCATCCAGGCGGTTCAGCCACTCGCCGAAATCGAACCCCGAGCGCTTTACCGTAGGTATCTTCATCGATTGCCTTTTTCAGAAAGAGCCACTCAGGCCAAAAGCGCAGACACATCGCTGGCATGAAATAGGTGGAATGCTTGCCAATAGCTTCTACCAATGACTTGGCTTCATCACTTGTGCGGGTGATGGGCTTTTCACAAAGCACGTGTTTGCCTGCCTCAAGCGCTTGAAGGACCAGGGCTGAATGGGTTGCTGTCGGAGAACAGATGTCAACGAGTTGAAGCTCAGGATGATTCAAAAAAGCCTCCACATCTCGGTAGCCCTGAACTTGATTCATGTCGAGCTTGACGGGCTCCTGGTCGCCCACATTGCCGAAAACATCACTCAGATCGCCATCCAAACGTCGGCCGCTTGGGTTGCATACCGCGACTATCTCAACGTCTTTCAACTGACGGTAGGCTTTGATATGGGCGACTGACATGAAGCCCAAGCCGATGATGCCTGCCTTGACCTTTTCCATGAGAGAAGAACCTAAGCCGGAATTAAAGGCGTCGCAAAGTTTTTGGCGGCGATGATGTCGGCAACGCGCTGGTCGCCAGCTTCACGCTCGATGGCAAAATCACCCTGGTAGCCCAAAGCGGCCAGAGTTTTGAAAAAGCCATCCCAGTCGACCTGGCCGGTCCCAGCGGTGACTTCTTCACCCCAAGTGCCTGTTTCCTTGGTGCGATTGGCATCCTTGATATGGCATTGCTTGAGGTAGGGGGCCAGAACCTTCAATGCTTCAATGGGATCCCCCTTATCATAAAGAATCATGTTCGCAGGATCAAAGTTGACTCCGACGTTGGGCATGGCCAGTTGATCCAGAAAAGCCTTAAGGGTTTCAGCGGTTTCTTGACCCGTTTCAAATCCGAGACGGATTCCGTGCTCCCCAAAAAGTTCTCCGATCTGGCGAATACGATCCATCAGCTTCGCGAAGTTGGGATCAGAGGGTTCGTGGGGCAGGAATCCAGCATGAAAAGTCACCAGCTCAAGCCCCATATCTTTGGCGACTTGGATATTGTCTTTGAAATGCTTGAAGTTCTCAGGCCAGGTAGCATCAGGTACCACCCCGCCGGTCTCCTTGATCGTCTCCATGGTGGTGTAGTCTTCTCCCACCGTGACCATCATTCCGGAGACATTGGAAACGCCTTGCTTTTCACAAAGCGCGACATATTTGCCCCAAACTGATGGATTTTCACGTATCGGGTCCAGTGCTATTTGCACTCTGGGAATCCCGATGTCTTGAAGATGATGTAGGAGGGCTTCAGGGGTCTCTGGTTGGAGCGACCAGCTGCAAACAGCCAAACGCCCGTGGGTTGAGTCAGACATATTCTAGGAGGATGATGGAGTTTAAGGTGTTTCGCTCACAGGCGCGCCAGCGTTCATTTGAGTGAGAACCTTTTCAGTGATATCAGCTGAACCGTCATGGTAGAGGACGATGGGTGTGTCAGTGCGAGCCAATGCAGCGATGTCGAGCACCATATTGTAATTATCTTTACGTGCAATACCCGCGACCGTTTCTCGAATTTCCCGGACAATATTCTTTTTCATTCGATTCTGGGTCTCAGTGATCTGGGTTCTCGTGGTGTTGTCGTAGTCGTTGATGCTTTGCTCCAGTTCCCTGATTTCAGCAAGTTTCGCGTCCGCTTCCTTGGTGCGTTTCTCCTTGCCTAGTTCCGATGCAGCGGGATCTTCAATGGCTTCGCGCAACACGCGAAATTCCTCATTAAGTTTTTGATACTGCTGAACAAGCTTTTCCCGCTGCTCCTCATATTCCTTACCCTGACCTTGCAGGTTGTCGGATATTTGTTTGGTTTTCCAGTAGCTATCAAAGACTTTCTGAAGGTCCAAAGTAGCCACTTTAACTTGGGCGCTTGCCGTCGTTCCGAGCAACATGGACCATACCATAAGGGTCCATGCGATCTTTTTCATGAGTAAGGTTTTCATCTTTCGATATGCGTCGTCTAAAAATAATGGGTTCAGTTCATTTGGGTTTTGATGATCCGTCCGGAGATGTTTTGCCTGCTCTAATTGCAACTTTAAAAAGGTCGCTCCCAACCCACACCAAAG
>NYYT01000027.1 GCA_002686885.1 Pedosphaera sp. | reverse complement strand
TTAAAGCATTGCGAAGCAAGTTTTCCACATCAAGAAAGTTAAATTTAAAGCTCACAGGTTCGCTGATCAAATACTTGGCATCCGCCCGGACATGAATAATATTCTCGTCCGACGTAATCGCATATCCATCCACTCCAGGTCTGAACGAAGCTGCTGCGAAAGGCAATTCGCCTGAGATTTCCATTTCAGGCGTAGTAGCATACCAACAATTAGTGGCCACTATGCTACGTGTTTCACCAATAGGTATTTTAACCACTTCACCGATCGGACTAGGCGGAGACCAGTGGAGACCTTGCTGCAAAATACGATCTTGCCCAGCACCAACAGGTTTTCCAAAACGCAGTTTTATAGCGACTTCGTTCGGCTCAACGGTAAAAAAACCAGAGCACAAAAAGATGACTACCACACCCACCATGAGGCCTTGTATGATCTTAAAACTACTTGAGAGGGCATCTGACAACGCAGCGGCAGTCGAATCCTCTACGGAGGATACAACAACACTAGGCTCTTCTTTTTTAAGTTTTGTTGCAGAGTCGAATTTTTCAGGTAAATCCGGTAACTCTGGTTTTTTGGAATCACTCATATGACTGGATTTGTAATCGATGATAATCAGCTATGCTAAGTCCCTAACGTAATTACCTAACGGTTGAATTCTTTAACACCTTCCCGAAACAAATTGAACGGGGGCGTGTTGGGATCCGCTACGATAGTGGTTTTTTCCTTGGTGGCCGCCTCTAGAGCCTCGAGGCCTAAGAGCAATTCAGCTAACTCAGGATTTTCTTGGAAAACCTTGTAATATTCGTTAGCACGTGCCTCAGCCTGCCCTTCAATTTCAATAGCTTTTGCCCTCGCTTCGTTAAGAATACGCGTACTCTCTGCTTCAGCTTTCGAACGGATTTCCATTGCGCGGCTCTCTCCTTCTCCTTGAAACTGTTTCACAAGACGTTGACGGTCAGCTCGCATCCGCTCAAAGACTTTCTGAGTGTTGCTCTCAGGAAGACCTAACTGTTTTATTCCAGCAAACTCGACCCTCATACCGTAATCATCTGCAGCCTCAGCTTGAATTGCTTCAACTATTTCTTCTTCGATGTCATCGAATTTAAGGTCTTCCTCTCGAGGGGAGATAAGATCTCTAAAAGGGTGCTGGCCAATAACACTGTTTTTGGCATCCCTAACTAGACTTTCGAGATTTTGCTGCGCCTTAATCATATCGCCATTGAAGCGCTCGAGAAAGATTTTAGCGTTACTTATTTTCCATCCGACATACACCTCGATAATCAGTGGTTTGGCGTCCCCAGTCGTCGTTTGCTCAAACTTTCGTTCAAAGTTCTGAAGGCGATTGTCAAATCTATAAACTTTCTGGATCGGCCATGGCCATTTAAATTGTAAGCCAGGGTCATCGATCGTACGTGAGTAACTACCAAAGGTCGTTACAACGGCTGTTTGCGACTGGCGCACTTGGAAAATAAAAAGAATCGAGGCAAAAATAAGCAACAAGGCTGTGCCTACAATCAATGTGATCAAACGTTTGTTCATAATTTAAAAACTACGGGTTTACAATTTCGATTGGTTATCGCTCCTCAGGTCTTGCGCCCAGCAAGTCATAAGCAATGTTATCTTCTAGATTGAGTTGGAAAGTCTCGCTTACCTTTTCCGGAACGATAATATATTTCCGAATATTGGTGAGCGAATTAGCCAAAGCTCCGTAATACTTCCGCTGCTTGAAGACATCCGGACCCGCTTGATAGGCCTTAATAAGGTTTCGAAACTGCTCAGCTTTTGCCTCACTAGTTAGAATGCGCTCGAAGCTTGCCCCCTTGGCTTCGGACAGTAATTTTGCCGCTTCTCCTCGACTTCGGGGCACCATCTCTGCTGCATCTCCTTGTGCTTTAAGGATGTTAGCGCGCATCTCTTGTTGAGCGCCTATTACTTCTTCGAAAGACCCCGCAACAGGTGCCGTTTTGTCACCAATCGGCGGATGGATATCCTGCAAACCGACAAAAAGCACCTCTACTCCCAAACCCAAATTATCGACCTGAGCTTGAATCCTGCTTTTTAATTTTTCAGCTGCTTCAAGACGGCCAGTGGACATAATATCAATAATGTCTACGCTTACCAAATAGCGAACAACCTCACGGTTGCTGATTGATTCTAAAAGCTTAGCCGGTTCCGAATGTTTATAAGTCCAGGATTCAAAATCGTTGACTATATATTGTATCGGCACTGCTGCAGTAAGTAGATTTACTGGAACTGTTTTATCATCCTCACTTGCGCTTTGTTCCTTGCTAGCCACCAAAAAATTCGTCTCTTCATCATAGTGAGAGGCCGTCCACAGGAGGACTCTGTTTGCATTAGCTACGTCATTTAGTTTGTAACCTATATTGAAACTTTGAAGTTCCTTTGCTGGATGACGGTATACCTTCTCTATTGGCCACGGTAATTTAAAATGAAGCCCTGGTTGCAAAACGGAGTTACCAGCCCGCGGCTTCCCGAAATATTCCACGATAGCTAGCTCATTTGGATTAATAATTACAAAAGTGGTTGAGAGTATGAGCATTGAGAGTTGAAATAAAATCAACCAGGCCAATGCACGTTCCAAAAACTTATAGAACCATGTTTCTGAAACCTTGAACCCAAACTGGTAATCTAAGGCTTGAGCGGCCGTAGTCACCAATCCAGCCGGTTGCCCCATAAGACCTACCAATCGACTTTCATACAAGGTGCGTTCGGATTTGCTTTTTGTTCTGGGACGATAAATCTCAAGAATCAGATTGATAAAATTCTCTGCGGTTGAGAATCCTAGAAGCACAACCATAATACGCGCCAAGTTGAAATCAAGACGGGTAAATTGAAACCACCCACCCGCAAAAGCAATAACGACAACCACAGAAATCACCGAACCTAAAAGTAAGTATGCACCACCCGGACGCAATAAACGCAATTTTTCTATTCCGGCCAAACGGGCACTGTACTTACCAAGCATGAATAGGATCAATGCGAAGACAGAAAAGGTGACCATTACCAATGGGGCCCTCCCAAGATCCGGCAATGGAGCTTGCGGCAACCATTTCCAAAGCAGGTATACCCCAAGACCTTGACCAATCCCTATAAGGGCCGTGAAAGCTGGCACGAAATATCTTTCGAACTGCTCCCTAGCCTTTCGAGCGATGAAGGTATCTGCGCCAGATTCATCAAAGAGAGCAGATCGGTCGCGATCGCGGGCTATCTCTTCAAATTCCAGCTGCTCCAGATGCTCACGATGCTCCAAACGCATCTGAAAATAACTGATAGCGGCCACTAAAAAACCCACACCTAAAAAGACAGCCCCTACGGCCGCCGTAGCAGATTGGGCGACATTGCCAATGATGGCAGCCGCCAAGCAGGCTATGAGCAACCCTAACAAATTTACTAAACCATTTTTTTGTGTATTTCGCTGCATACGAATTTGTTTTCAAAAGAAAGCCCACAGAAGGCTTAACTCAATTCTCGTGTTTCAAAACTCACCACCGCTAATAACATGATTGCTCCAAGATAAGAGAAGACATAAGCGAAGGCCCGACCGACATACGACCAAGGGATCACCTTTTCATTTTCGAGTGCATCCGCCAACCAAAAGAGCTGCCAGTTGGGGATGACGGCGTAGATGGCCTGTGCCCACCATTGTCCTCCCATACCTGCTTCTTGCATCTGTTGGATATCTTTCTGAGAAATCGCATTCATTTCGGAGGCATCCATTTGCTTATTGTCATCGGCATCGACTTGCTCGATGACCGCTGAAAGGAGACTCTTCTGTTCAAATGTGAATGGGGCCGATTGCACCGACTGCTGAGAGGGGAAGGCAATCCACGCAGGTTCGGCCCAACGACCAAAAAGAAAATCGGACATCAGCCCGAGAAGGAAGATTAGGCTGCAGATTGCCAAACTGGGAATGACATCGAGGCGAGTCGAACAAACCAGAGCAATCCCCGCCAGGAGGAGAAAAGCACAAAAAATCAGTAATGCTGCAGGAATCAATCGATAATCCACATCAATGTGGTCTTCAAACATGGATCCAACCCGTTCTTTCTGGGCAATGATGAAAAAAGCCAGGGTAGTGAGAATCACCACAAAACTCACCGCATCGGAAGTGAAATTTCGGTTCAAGAAGTAGTTGGAGAACCCCCCAAGCAGAAAGGCTAGGGCAACGGCACCCGTGAACAGGAAGAAGGCGGTTTTGTCTGCCTCGCCGTATGCTGTGAAGGAGATTTTGCTAGCGACAAGGGCACTCATCAAATTGACGTAGGTCAGCACAGCAAGGGTTAGGGCCAATCCGAGGAATTTGCCCAGCAAAAACACCACGCGGCCTACGGGCTTACTCAAGACCGCGAGAGCGGTTCCGGTTCGAATTTCACGTGCTACCGAAGAAGAGGCACTGATGACCGCACCAAAGAGCCCCACCAGCAGCAGGGTGGCCAACACGCTATCCTTAACCAGTTTAGGATCTTCACCGAAGCCGAAATAGGGGGTACTGGCCAGGAAAACAGCAAACACCGAAGAGCATGTCATCAGCAGTAGAAACACCGGCTGACGCATGAGTTCGGTAAACGCATTCCAAGCGATGGTTCTGAGCTGCCTCATAATACGACCAGACAATTGGGACGGAGGAGAATATAGAACTCATCCGTACAGTCAAAGCACAAATTTAGCCCCANTTNGGNCTAAAGGGACGAAATACGGAGAGTATTCTAAAAAGCAGGGCATACCATGGGCGTTTGAAGGCACAGCCTGAGGGAAAGCGAACAAAGCCCATTCAGTCACGCCCTTACTTGAAAGACTGCCCTGGAGGGACCCCAAAATTCAATCAACCTCGCGCTGGAGGTCGTAGATCACGATGCTCTGGGAAGCATGTCGAGCCGCCGGATCGCGTGCTCGAGCCACTGCAACGGCTCGATCCCGGGCATTGTCATCAAAGCGATACTTCTCATGGGCTTCCCGGTGATGTTCGGCCAAATCTTCCTTGCCCAGCTCGCCGTAGATGAGGGAGAGGTTGTAGTGAGCTGTCTGGTTTTCAGAATCCAGCTCGAGCGCTTTCTGAAATTGTTGGATCGCCAGGTCCAGAAATTGTTTCTCGGCCTCTGGCCGCCCTCGCTCCAGCTTGGAACGCAGATAGTATGTCTGACCCAATTCATTGATCACCACGTAATCCTTNCTGAAATCAAAGTCGCGATCTTCNAGTTCCTGGTATCGGTCTTCCAGAATACTCCGATAGTTGGTGATGGCTTGATCCAATTCGCCTCTTTGAGCATGGACTTGCCCCGTAAACCAGGCCATCGACCAGCGTGGAGGCTGCGGATCAAAGGCCGCGNCTCTCTGCAAAGCCTGGGCAGCATCATCCACTCTTCCCTCCTTGAAATAGACTCGAGCGAGGTTGATGGGCCCTTCCGGGCGACCCAAAGCTTCCACCTCGCTGAAAGCAGCCGCTGCTTGCTTNAGTTCTCCCTTGTCACTTCCTGCGTTGCCCTTGAGCAGCAATCCGATTCCATAATCATTCCACCGCTGCCACATCGGGAAATCCTCTGGTTGAATGGCAAGCGTTCGCTCGCTCTGTGGCTGAATGCCCCCCTCGATACCGAAACTGAGGCGATCTTCTGCGAGGACTGAAACGGGAAGCTCGTTTCGGTAATCCTTGCCATACACATATTCCATGTAGGTGGAATCAAATTTCCGATAGTTGAGCTTGAGCTCTATTTCAATGGGTTTTTGCTGATCCTCTGGAACCGTGAACTGATAATGGACGACTGCAGCTGCTCCGGGTGGAATCTGATTGTTATAAAGGGGGGTGAAAATGTCCGCCGCATTGCGGCGGTCAATGCGATTTCCATCCTTGTCCAACATGTAGACATTGACGAAGTGAGACCAGGGATCCACGCGCCGAGACTCATCCATGCTGCCGCTGCGCCCCAAAACGCCTCCCTCGTCGCGCACTTCCACATCCATCCAGACTTGGTTGGAATCAGCGGTCCCCTGAGTGAACAGATGACCAAGCTTGAGTGTCCGTATCACCACTTCGAAGAGGTACGTTTCACCAGGCTCCAAAGNGGGAATGCTGGGTCGGATGGGAGCTNTCANGGGNGCATCCACCGACCCGCCTTTCTTGAGGCCAAAAAGCTCGATCTTGACGTTGCCCTTGTGGAAGTCCTCGTGAGACTTTTGGACCCAATCGGGCGCTTGACGTAGGTGCGGGATACCGGTGTTGGCTGCCGGAAAGAGATGGTCGTGGATTTTGAGTGCACCGCTTTCATCCAGATATTGTGCACCAAAATCAGAGGATGGTTTGGTCGGCATGTGGCAACCGTTGCAATTAGCCTGTGCCTTGGGAGGAAAATAAAATGCTCGCGCATTGCCCCCTGAGACACCGCTGAGCAAAAAGCTGTCATAGTGGTTTTGACCCCTCAGCCAATCTTTGTAGTGGGTGAGCTCTCCAGGGAGACTCACCTTGTGACAGGTCGAACAAAANTCAGCATTTTCATGAAGCGGTTTGAGAAAGGTCTTTTTATGAAAGGCTGGTTTTGCCTTGATCATCTGTTCATTCGCATANCGCAGCAAAGGGTTTTCACTTTTTGCGAAAGGGTAGTGGATGGGCTCCTCCAGCGTGTAGGCGGCATTGCCCTTGGTGCTGTTGACATGCGTGATGGCATGACAAACAGTACAGGTAATTCCAGCATGAGCCGTCGGGTGTTTCCGAATGTCGAACTCCGGATCATCAAACGCNCCACTGAGAAAAGGCACGACATCATGACATCCGGCACACCAGCGGGAGGCCTTGACGTCTCCATCGCGCTCCATCAGATGGTCTCTCAGCTCCTTGACGGAGAACAAATAGGGCTCGTTGTTGAANGAACTGAAATGATGGGCGCTGTGAAACCAATCGTTGTAGGTATCTTCGTGGCATCGCTGACAGTAGGCATCCATCATCAATGTGTCGGCCGGGATGAAGTTACCGGTTGCGGTCCGAGCCAAGGAGGGTTCGAAATATTTTTCCCCCTCTTTGGGACCTTCCACATTCCAAGCTCGAGGGTCCTGATGGTGTAGTCCCACCATGATCAACACGACCGCAGCCACAGATCCGGCCCAGCCAACGCCCATTTTCCATTTGATTTTAGGACCTGCAAGACGGTGAAGCACATAAAGCCATACGGCCAGNAGCGGGGTGATCACATGGGTCCAATAAAGCCAGGTGCGAGCGTTGGGATCGCGGATTTCGAATCCTTCCACGCGCATCAGAGCAAACCCTGAGATCAAAAGGAGCAGGGAAATGATCAATAGAGCATAGCCTACTTTGACAGCCCGACGATTTTTGCGCTGAAAAGCCAAACGCAGATGAGAAAAAGCGAAAAGGATGAACGGAAGCACTAGGAGGACACCGAGAATCAAATGTCCCAAAAACATGATCTGGTAGAAATAATTCTGGTAGAGTTCTCCCTTGAACCATTCGAGAAAAGTCACCGCCGCCAAGTAAGCGGAGTTGGCACCGAGCAAGGCAAATAAAACAAACACGACCCACAACAATCCATGAAGGCGTGGGCCCATGGTGGGACGATAGCGTTTGACAGTGGAATGGTCGTTACTTCTGGCCACGCAGGCAATAAATCTCTAGTACGATCAATTTGCAACTTGAAACCTCACTTCGTCATNAAGAGGAAGCGTCGAGTCGAGGAATTAAAACNTCGCAAATCTTCTTTTGCTGGCTATGTAAAGACGATGGCTGCTCTTTTGATCCAAGCCTGGCGCTTCCACTGCCTGCTGCCAGTCCTCTTTTGGTCCTTAACGCTCAATGGGCAGCTTTCAGCGCCCTTGCACATGGGTTTTGCAGAGGTTGACGTCACCCCCAAGGAGCCCATTTTCATGGCAGGTTATGCTGCGCGCCGGAAACCCAGCGAGGGAGTGGATACCCGGCTGATGGCGCAGGCCATGGCATTTCGGAGTGGCATCAGGACATTTGTGATGGTCTCCCTGGATAATTGCGAAGTCAGNAGGGCTTTCATGAAGCCTGTTTTAAAGGAAATTCATGAGCGCTTGGGGCTAGAAACAGGTTCCATCATGGTGGTCAGTAGCCATACTCATAGCGGCCCCATCCTTGCANACACGCTCGATGTGATGGCCATCATGCCTNAAAAAGACCAGGCNGTGGTNNAGANATACAGCCNGGAGTTGCAATCCAANCTCATCCAAGTGGTGAGTGANGCTTGTGCAGATCTTCAGCCGGCTCGCCTCGAAAAAGGGATCGGCACTGCTCACTTTGCCATCAACCGCCGTGTCTATCAGGCTGATGGCGTCCAATTTGGAGAAAATCCCGAGGGGCCGCGTGATTGGGAAGTTCCGGTTCTGCGAATCAGCGATTTGGAGGGTCACCTTCGTGCCATTGCCTTCGGCTATGCCTGCCATGGAACCAGTATTTCNGCCAATGGCTTTTACCAAATCAGCGGNGAATACATGGCCTACGCAAGAGAGCACATCCGGAGNGTCTACCCNCAGGCCATTCCCATCTATCTGACAGGTATGGGNGCCGACCAGAACCCCTCACCTCGAGGTGATATCATGGAAGCAAAACGTCACGGTCTCGAATTGGCAGGCGCGGTGGTTGGAGTGCTTCAAAGACCCATGCAGCCCGTNGANGGCAGCATGCGCTGGGCCTACACCGAAGCGACTCTTCCACTTCACNAGGCTCCCAACCGCAGTCAACTGGAAGGGGATCTTCAAGATGCCAACGTTTATGTTCAGCGANGAGCNGCGACNTTTCTCAAAATGCTCGATCGTGGNGAAACACTGNCAGAAGCTGTCGTGTTGCCCATGTCGGTCATGAGAATTGGCGAATCACTCAGCTTTCTCAATATGGCAGGTGAGGTGGTGGTGGATTATTCGCTGCTTTTCAAACGGCTTTACAAGCAGTCGGGCCCCTGGTGTGTAGGCTATGCGTATGAAGTGCCCTGTTATATTCCCAANATTCGCATTCTCAAGGAGGGCGGATACGAGGCCGATTCTTCCCTGATTTATTATGGGATTTATGGACCCTTTCAATGGAGCATCCANGAAACCATTGTGTCTGAGATGGCTGGTCTGATGGAACGGACTCAAGCTCCCTAGAGCCCATGGCCCATTNGCTACCCCACAACATCCCCATCCTCATCGTCGGAGGCGGTGCCTCGGGTTACTTTGCCGCACTTCAGGCAGCCGAAAGCGTTCCAGGNCATCAGATNCACATCGTCGAAAAAGGCTCCCAAGTCNTGACCAAGGTCCGCATTTCAGGNGGAGGACGGTGCAATGTCACCCATGCATGCTTTGAACCAAGGGAATTGGCGTCCCACTATCCAAGAGGCCAAAAGGAATTGCTGGGTCCCTTTCATCAGTGGCAATCCAGTGACACCGTTTCATGGTTCATGGATCGAGGCATCNCGCTGAAGACTGAGCCNGATGGCAGAATGTTCCCCNTCACCGATCTGTCNTCGACCATCGTTGACTGCTTGGAAAATGANGCCCGATCCAAGGGNATCGTCGTACACACCCAAAAAGAAGTNGTCAACTTATNGCCAGNGGACTCCGGCCATTGGCAGNTTCAGTTCAAAGACGATGGCACCATCAGGGCCCATCAATGNTTNTGGGCGGGGGGCGGCATGCAATCCAGGCAAGTCATCCGCATGATGGAGGCCATTGGTCATCAGGTCATTCCTCCCATCCCTTCTTTGTTTACCTTTCAAGTCAACGACCGGTTGATCGAAGGCCTNCAGGGTCTCAGTATCGAAGACGTCAGCAGTCACTTGCCATGGTGTGATATCCGGAGTCACGGTCCCCTTTTGNTGACNCATTGGGGGCTGAGCGGACCNGCCATTCTCAAACTNTCNAGTTGGGCCGCCCGAGAAATTCACGATAGAGAGGGNCCATTCCACTGCCACATTCATTGGATCCCATGGGTTCGTCAGCCNTCCGAAAACTTGAAACATTANGCAGGCACGCANGGAAAAAAACATGTCNGCAATGCCGTCCCATTTCGACTGCCCAAGAGGCTTTGGCATCGCATGCTCGAGCGGTGCAAGGTGCCAGCAAACACTCCCTGGANCCAGCTGGGACCACGCATGCTGGAAGCACTGGTGGATTGTCTGACCCATACGGTCTTCAAGGTCGANGGAAAAAGTCGCCACAAGGAGGANTTTGTCACCTGCGGTGGCATCGANCTCCGGGACGTCCAACCCAAAACCATGGAAAGCCGCCAAACCCCTGGTTTGTATTTCGCGGGCGAGGCTTTGAACGTGGATGCCGAGACGGGGGGGTTTAATTTTCAGGCTGCTTGGACGACCGGCCATCTGGCGGGCTCTGCCTTGGCCAGACGGTGGCTCGCTGAGCATCCTTGATCTCCATTGGGTTCTACTGAAGAAAATATTTGAAGAACTTCAGGAGCTGGTCATTGGACTGCGTTGTTGGTGCATGACCAGGGCGCTGGCTGAAGAAAACCCGCTCTTCATGGCCCATCAATCGATTGATCTCAACGGTGTGGTGAAGCGCATGCCATCGATCCACAGGATCCTCGCTGCCACCCAGCACGAGAAAAGGACGTGGGGCAATCAGGGCGTGCAGGGTATGCAGATCCCGGTTTTGCTCCCGCATGAGGCGATAGGCTCCCGTTCTCGGATTTTGATCGCTGGGAATCCCCCTCGCTGGCCGAGTGGTCTCAGGGTCCCACCCCAAATACCAAGGCTCCCAGTAATTGACATTTGGACGGGTTTCATCAAAGACAATGCCTGGATCGCTGACGGCAACCGCAGCAAAATGATCCCACAGGGCTGCAGCAAACAAAGCCCATTTTCCTCCGTAGCTGTGCCCAGCCACACCAATCTGTTCCGGGTTTAATTTGGCATGCTGGGCCATGGCCAACCAGGCATTGGCAGCCACATAGGCATAATACGAAAGGGGTTGGGCCCGGACTTCGCCTTTGTCGGGATTCCATGCATCCCCCCCAGGGGTTCCAATATTCAGGGTGGCAATTCCCTGCTGGACCAACTGAAGACCAAAGTCGCGCCCCGGCTTGTCCGGACGCTTCCCAATACTGGTTTCCGGGTCGTAAAACACCACCAGCACGGAAGCAAACGGCCCTTCTCCGTCGGGCAGCAGCAACCAGCCATCGATCCACTGACCTAAAGAAGCCTGCAATTGGACTTGCTGCTCGAAATGCTGATCGACTCGGCGGGCGGCCTCCATCCGGAGGGGTGAATGCTCCAAAAGCTCAGGCCAGGGACCCATGAGTTGCATCCATTGTTGACGCAGCTTCTGTCGCTGCTTCATCCATGCAGCCACCGAGTCTGCACGGCCACCATCCTCTTGCACCAACGGGCTCTCATAGCGGGAAGGATCCAGTTGAAATCCTCTGGGGGGTTGGGTAAGACCGCGGAGCTCTTCGGGCAAAGCCTCTGCGTGGCCTGTCATGAAGGGTGAGGAAAGCAGAACCACACCTGAGAGACTCAGGGCAAGGCTCATCTTTCCAGCCCAGCGCATCCGATATCCAGTAGAGGAAAAGGACGCACTCATCTGCTGCAATCCTCTATGCTTTGAGCAAGGCTGAGGAATCCTGATCGAGATAGAGAGTAGCCTGTGGTTGATTTCGCAGGGCAGACGCAGGGCATGAAGCACCGATTTCCCCCTCAAGCGCAGCCTGGACAGCCTTTGCTTTGCGCGTCTCAGGGCTGAGACAAATCAGTCTGCGAGCGGCACAGAGAGCTGGAATGGTCAGAGTCAGGGCATAAGGAGGCACCGTTTCCAGGGATTCGAAATGCCCTTCATTGACTTGTTGCCACTTGCAGGCGTCATCCAACTTCACCAGCTTGACCCAGTGGGCATCATCCAACTGTGCCACGGGAGGATCGTTGAAGGCGATGTGACCATTTTCGCCAACACCCAGGCAACAGAGATCGATGGGTGCCTCTTTGAGCAGCTGGGTGTATCGATCACATTCATCGAGTGGCAGAAGGGCATCGCCCTCGAGGTAATGAAAGGCCTTGGGTTGGACCAGACTTTCCACACGCTGCTTCATGTAGAGACGAAAACTGGCCTTGTGATCCGAGGAAATGCCCAAATACTCGTCCATGTGAAACAAGGTCACGGTAGACCAATCGACCCCACCCATATCAATGAGCGTTTTCAAAAAGGTGATTTGAGAATTTCCCGTTGCCAGAATCACTCGAGCCGATCCGTTGCTTGCAATACACTCCATGAGGTGTTGACGGACTTCCATGGCAGCATGCTGAGCCATCTCGGGTTGTGAGCCAAAGACCAATACGTTGAGCGCGTCCTGCTTGAACTCGCGAACCGGTTGTGGAAGGGTTTTTTCGTCGGTATCCATGAGGTGTGTTTTAAAGCAAATGCCTACTTCCATTTTAGGTAAGGCTCCAGGGTGGAGCAAGGAATTAACCTGGACTTTCATGGGCTGGGTCCTTTGGAAATGCGTGTTTCTAACCCTCCCGTTACAAGCTGTCCATTTCGTGGCTGTGGAGGATCCAGAGCACAACACAACCCCTCCCCAGGATGCTTCCGAAGCAAGGCTCTGGCACCTGCAGGGACATTGGAATGCTTTTCTGGGGACGCCCATAGCCGATCAATGGTTTGTGACTGCCAAACATGTCGGGGGCTCCTTGGGGGACACATTCCATCTCATGGGCCGGCCCTATATGGCAGTGGTTAAAATCCCAGATCCTGAATCTGACCTGACCTTGTGGGGCGTTTCCGATCCCTTCCCGGACGTCGTTCCGATTTACAGCGGTTCCCAAGAAGCAGGGCGACGCACCCTTCTTTTTGGCAAGGGGCCCTCACGTGGAGAAGCGGTTTGGGTGGAGGTCAGTGGAAGCCAGACCCTGAGAGGTTGGAAGTGGGGGCACCAGCACCAAGTCTTGCGGTGGGGAGAAAACAGGATCCATCACGTTCTGCAAGACCCCGGCCTGGTGGACCGAAACCTTGGAGAACTGATTGTAGCTTTCTTTGATCAAGGCGGACTCCCCAATGAAGCAGGTTTGAGCGGAGGCGATTCAGGTGGCGGAATGTTCATCAAGATCCATCAACAATGGTATCTTGCAGGCATCAGCTACGGTGCCGGGGGTGAGTTCAAGGTGAGAGAGTCAGATGCGCCATTCAAAGCCATGCTCTTTGATCATGGAGGCCTTTACCAAAAAGGAAGGTCCACTGATTCAGGGGAAGTGTGGATTTCAATACCTTTGCAGGATGAACCTCAACCTGGGCAAATCGCCGGTACGCGCATGAGTTATCGCCGAGACTGGATCGAGCAACAAATCAAGAGCCATGCAGACCCTCTGGATGCGATCCTATTGGAATCGGCCGAGCAAGCTGAGGGTCCTTATGAGCCAGTGAAACATTGGTCTCTTGTAACCCAACCTCTTGGCCTCAAAGTTGATCAGACCCAACAAACACAATTCTACCGGATCAAAGCACCCACACCTTTGAAACTGCTCGCTCCTATCGACATGGACACTTATATGATCCTTCCCTTCGAAGGATAAACCATGGAATCTGGCAGCTGGCATCCTTTGAAAAAAGCCGACAAATGAGGTGCAACCATGGCCCATTGTGCCATCATCATCACTGAGCCATGAAACTGAAGCCCCAAGACATTCAGCTCCTTGTTCTCATCCTTGCTTGTTCTCTTAGCACGCAAACAGGGCACCCTGCCGAGAGCCACGGCTTCAACGAGGTCATTCGACCCATCTTATCGCGGCATTGCCTTGCGTGTCATGGGCCCGATGCTGCCAAGCGAAAAGCCGATCTGCGCCTGGATATTCCTTCCAGTGCGCTGCAGCGTAACTCAAAAGGCCAGGCTGCCATCCTGCCAGGAGACCCTCTTGCAAGCCTCATGGTTCAACGCATGCATCATCCCGATCCCGAGGAGCGTATGCCACCGACTGAGACCGGTCTTGAGCTCACCAAGGAGGAAAAGGAATCCATCGAGGCATGGATCAGGGAGGGTGCCACCTATGAAAAGCATTGGGCCTTTGAGGTTCCCAAGGAGATTCAGCCTCCCTCAGTTGTCCATCAAAGCTGGGTGCGCAACCCCATCGATCAGTTCGTTCTCAATCAATGGATGCAACGGGAGCTCACCCCACAGAAGGAAGCACCCAAAGCGGTCTTGTTCCGACGAGCGTCCCTGACGCTGACGGGCCTCCCACCAGATCCTCATACCTTGAAGGCCTACTTGGAAGACCCTGACGAGAATGCCTATGAAAAATGGGTGGACCATCTCATGGAATCACCTCGTTACGGAGAGCACCGGGCCCGTTATTGGCTGGATGCCGCACGCTACGGCGACACGCATGGCCTTCACCTCGATAACGAGCGCGCCATATGGCCTTATCGCGATTGGGTGGTCAAGGCCATGAACCAAAACAAACGCTTTGACGACTTTACCATCGAACAGATTGCGGGGGATTTGCTACCCAACCCGAGCATCGATCAACTGGTGGCAACCGGCTTCAATCGTTGCAACGTCAGCACCGGAGAAGGAGGTGCCATTCCAGAGGANTTTGCCGTTCGNTATGCCGTCGATCGCATCAATACGCTGGGAACCGTCTGGATGGGGCTGACCGTCGGCTGCAGCCAATGTCATGATCACAAGTTTGATCCCATCACCCAGAAGGAATACTATCAGCTTTTTGCCTTTTACAACCAGCTCGACGAAAACCCGATGGATCGCAATGCCCTGCTTTACCCGCCGACNATCGCGCTGAAAACTCCAAAGCACGAGCAACAGCTCAAGGCCTTAGATCAACGTCTGGCTGCCATCGAAAAAACGGTGCGTCTTACCCTCGCGTCCATGGATGTANNAANGGAACCCGGCTTGGTCTCTTCACCGACTGAGCGCGATTACGTTTGGGTCGATGATGCATTNCCCAAGGGCGCCAAGCCATCCAGTGGTGACAGCGAATGGGTCTTTGTCTCCGGCGCAGCCTACCCCGTTCAGGCAGGCATCAAATCACACCGACGAAAAGCTTCTGGATCCAGTCAGCACTTTTTTACCGAAGTCGCTCCAGGACTCCGGGTCGGCCCTGAAGATACCCTCTTCAGTTGGGTTTATCTGGATCCCAACGATCCACCCCAGTCCCTGATGCTTCAGTTTTATTCNAAGGACTGGAATCACCGCGCTTACTGGGGCAAGGATCGCATTGAACACGGCAAAGGGGGTCAGGCAACGGGTTATCAACACCTTGGAGACCTCCCGCCTGCGGGTCAATGGTATCGCCTGGAAGTCAAGCCAGGCGATGTGGGCCTGGAGCCGGGTGTGCGCATCACCGGTTGGGCTTTCACCCAATACGGTGGCACGGTGTTCTGGGATCAGGCGGGCATCCATACTTCATGGCCTCAGGAGGGTGAAGGCTTCGAGAGCTTCGATCAATGGTTNCACTTCATCCGNNGCACCCATGGAGCATCATTGCCCGACAATCTGCAGGCCCTTTTCGGCAAGGATACCGAAAAACCGGGAGAAGGAGACCTTGCATTGCTGAGAGACCACTTCTTGAGATATGAATCATCGCAAAGCCGTTTCATCTTTCAGGCGCTTGAAAAAGAGAAANAATCACTCCTGAGTGAGAAAAAAGCGGTTGAGCAATCCATCCCACGCTCCATGGTCAGTCGCGAGCGCGCCGAACCACGCGATACCTTCATGCTGCATCGTGGNGAATATGACAAGCCGGGCGAAAAAGTCTCTGCCGATGTTCCTGCCATGCTCCCACCCTTGGGCGCACAAGCTCCCCGCAACCGCCTGGGTCTGGCACAGTGGCTGGTCAATGGAAAACACCCGCTGACAGCACGGGTCATGATCAATCGAATCTGGCAGGAACATTTTGGTCACGGACTGGTTCGTACGCCGGAAGACTTCGGTACCCAGGGGGCATTGCCTACTCACCCCCAATTACTCGATTGGCTGGCGCAAGAATGGANCCGTAGTGGATGGGACATGAAACATATCCANCGCCTGATCGTGACCTCAGCCACTTACCGCCAGGACAGTGGCTTACGGCAAGAGACTCTCAAGCATGATCCAGACAACCGCTGGCTTTCACGCGGCCCCCGCTACCGAATGGATGCGGAAATGATTCGCGACAGTGCCCTTTGGATCGGCGGATTGTTGGTGGAAACCGAGGGAGGAAGAGGGGTCAAGCCCTACCAGCCAGCAGGGCTTTGGAAGGCGGTTGCCTATCCCAGCAGCAGCACCGCGAACTTTGTTCGCGATGATGGAGATGCCCTCTATCGAAGGAGCCTCTATACGTTTTTCAAGCGCACCAGTCCTCCACCAGGCATGACCCTGCTGGATGCCCCCAACCGGGAAGCCTGCATGGTCAAGCGGGAACGTACCAACACCCCACTCCAAGCCCTGCACCTGATGAACGATGTTCAGTATGTCGAGGCTGCGCGAGGATTTGCCGAATGGATCACCACTCAGGGAACAGGCCCTCTCGAGCATCAAGTCGAAAAAGCCATGATCCGNGCGGTANCACGAAAGCCCGACCCAANNGAAACTCAGTGGCTGGTCACTCAGTGGCAAGATCACCATAAGCATTTCCAAGCACATCCTGAAGAGGCCACCGCGTTGGTGACCACAGGAGAAGCCCCTCGCCTGAGCGCGATCACTGCACCCGAACTGGCCGCGTGGACAATGATTGCCAACCTATTGTTGAATCTGGATGAAGCCCTTACTCTTCACTGACATGCAGNACCGCAACANANGNCAAANCCAGCTGGATCACGATCTGTTGAATCGTCGCCACTTCATGGGGCGAGCCTTGTGGGGCATCGGTGCCTCAGCATTGAGTCATCTGCTGCCTCAGAGCCTTTTAGGTTCCGGCGTTTCAAAAGCGGGCGTGGCACCACGTGCCAAAAGGGTCATCTATCTTTTCATGTCAGGTGCTCCCTCGCAGCTGGATCTGTATGATCACAAACCCCAGATGGAAAAGTGGTTTGACAAGGACCTGCCCGAATCCATCAGGCAAGGTCAGCGCTTGACNACNATGACCTCCGGCCAGTCTCGTTTTCCAATCGCTCCGAGCATGTATGCCTTTGGACGTCACGGTCAGAGTGGCACCACACTCTCGGAGCTCCTGCCCCACACCTCCAAGGTGGTGGACGAACTGGCTGTCATACGCAGTGTGCACACCGATGCCATCAACCACGATCCGGCCATCACCATGATTCAAACCGGAGACCAGCGGCCCGGCAAACCCAGTCTCGGTGCCTGGCTCTCTTATGGGCTGGGCAGTGAAAATCAAAACCTTCCTGCCTATGTTGTNTTGAATTCCACCTGGACGGCCAAGCGTGATGCGCAGGCCCTTTATGCCAGACTGTGGGGNGCAGGATTCCTNCCTTCACGCCATCAAGGGGTGCGTATGCGGGGGCANGGNGACCCAGTCCTTTACCTTTCCAATCCACAAGGGGTGAACCGTGCCACGCGCGAGCGCATGCTGGANGGACTCAAGGCCATGAATCNGCGTCAATTTGAGCAGACAGGTGATCCAGAAATTCAAACCCGCATTGCTCAATATGAAATGGCCTTTCGGATGCAACGAAGTGTTCCGGAACTCACTCATCTCGAAGGAGAGTCCGAGGCCACCTACGCGCTCTACGGGCCTGATGTTCAAACGCCCGGCACCTTTGCCTCCAACTGTCTGTTGGCCAGACGCCTGATCGAGCGNGATGTGCGCTGTGTGCAAATCTTTCATCGTGGATGGGATCATCATGGCAANTTGCCCAGAGATCTTCCCCTTCAGTGCCAGGATATTGACCAAGCCTCCTCTGCGCTCATCCAAGACCTCAAGCAACGNGGGTTGCTTGAGGACACCCTTGTCGTTTGGGGAGGTGAGTTCGGGCGTACGATTTACTGCCAAGGCAAATTGGAACGCACCAACTACGGAAGGGATCATCACCCCAGATGCTTTACCATGTGGATGGCAGGAGGGGGTATTCGAGGGGGCATGACCTATGGTTCAACCGATGATTTCAGCTACAATATTGAGGAAGATCCTGTTCACATCCGAGATTTGAATGCNACCATCCTGCATTGNCTAGGAATCGATCATCGCAAATTGACCTACCGGTTTCAGGGTCTCGATCAGCGCCTCACCGGGATCGAGGCAGAAGCTCGNATCATTCANCCTCTCCTGNCCTAGAAGAGGGTGCTTGGTTCATTTCACGGATNTCTGGCGGGGGCCTCCATCAGGGATTCATCCAAAGGCATTCCAGTCAGCGTTTTAAGAAAAGCCACCAGATCCTCGATCTCATCTTGTCGAAGACCTAGCGGCTGAAGGGATTCTTCACGGTGGCCCAAAGCCGGTTGATCGGGCAAGGTGGAATAAAACTCGACCACTTCCTCCAGCGTCTTGAAGCGTCCGTCGTGCATGTAGGGTGCCGTGCGAGCAATGTTTCGTAGAGTCGGAGTCTTGAATTCACCTAGATTGCTGTCCCGTGTCGTGACATAATGAAGTGCTTGATTGGCCTCGAGAGAAGGGTCATCACTGAAGTGTCCTTGGCCGTTAAAGGGGTCGTTTTTGACCTGTTCCACCGCTGGATACCTCCCCTGATCCAACGCAGAGCCGCCACGATCCAGGCCAATATTGTGAAACTCATGATCGGTAAAGGTCGGTCCGGAATGGCAGAGGGTGCACTGGCCCTTGCCGACAAAAAGCAACAATCCACGCAAGGCTTGTTGGTTGAATTCGGGCACAAGCAGGCTTTTGCTGCGATCGCGCAACCGCTCAACGAACTGATCAAAAGGCGAACCGTTTGAAATGAGTTGCCGCTGGTAAGCTTCCAAGGCTTTTCCAAGATGCGAAAAAACAAGCGTCAATCGCTCGCGGTCCTCGGGAGATAAACTGGACCCTTTCTGAAGCATCGGATCCGCGACCTCGTTGGGGTCAAGTCGCGCATCTCCCGGGAGGCCTGTGCCATCCAACTTTGGCAGGGCACCAAAAGCTTGCTCGTAAAGATCTCGATAGGTCGGCTCAGCTGCCACCAGATCATAGGCACGACCACGACTGCCTCCCATTTCACTCGGATGCTCGATCGGCGCCAGGGCTTGGGACCANATGGAATCCTTTCGTCCATCCCAGTAATACCAGCGNTGCCAGGCCAGATTCCACAAAGTGGGTGCGTGGCGCGCAACTTGTTCCAAACCAACTGAGAGAGNCCGTCCATCNGACCAGTCTTTTTTTGGATCATGGCAACTGGCGCATGAAATCCTCCCATTGACTGAAAGTCGCCCATCNTANAAGAGGTGCTGTCCCAGAAGGGCGGCTTGNGGATGGTCCGCATAGCGATTGGTCGGACTNGGAGGCAGGGANGGNAGTGGGCTCAATGACAAGATGGTCTCGATTTGTTCCCCTGTCAGAACNGTGCCATCGATACGCATGGAGGCNTCGGAGGNGTCGTGGCACGCCACCAGGATCCAAGCCAGGAGCCAGCCCATGCAACAACAAACTCTCATGGACTTAAAGGGTNAAGGAAAGGGTCGCACGATCTGGAATACCATCCTCNACACAGTCGATGTAGACCTCCCAGAGTCCACCCATATGGAAGAGNANACCTCGCACCTCATANGCCCCATCAGGAGTTCGTTCTATTTCGGGTTGGGTGTTGATCCCATGACCATGCGTAGGCATGTCCGCGTCGACCTCGATCTGTAAATCAGAACGTGCAGGCGACCCATCTGTTTGCTGGATGGTCAGGTGCATGGAACAATGTTCGTTCTTCGGTGGCGGGTAGGATGAGAATTCGCATGTGATCACGTAGGCACCACTGGCCGTCTGGCAGGTCTGCACGGATGTTCCCGGCATCTCGGACTCCGTGACAGACTCAGGCCTGCACCCCATTCCTGGGATCCAAACGACCAAACAAAGAAGGAAAGATGCTGTTTTCATGATTTTTTTCTGATTCCAAACAAGGCAAAGATCGCCAACAGCAACAGAATACCCAACACCCAAAAGCGGCGGGGATCCACTCCCTGATCGTCACGGCCCGTTTGAGAGGTATCTTCTGATGCGGAGGCCAGATCTCTTGCCACTTTGGGAACGGGCAATTCAGGGCCTCTTTCAAGGTAGCGAGCGGCCACATACTGATCGCCTTCAAGAGACGAGGCAGGGAGTACGACCACTTGCTTTTCACCCTCGGCTTTGGGTCGTATTTCCAAGACTCGGTCCGTTGCCTGATAAAAGGCAATGCTGGAGGCCTCCTTCGGTAAAGACCCAATGGGTTTGGACGATGATTTGAAGCGGTAGGCTTCGACACCCTTGGGCACCGTCCATTCAACCCGGACCCCACCCTCGGCGGGGCTTACTTCCAGCGGTAGCCAACGCCAGGTCCATTGACGCTGAATGGATTCAATCAACACTTCCAATGGCTGATCTTCAGAGGGAGCGCCTTCCTTCTGAAGCCACTCCCTGCCTTGCTTGAGAAACACATTTTCACCTGTCAGGAGATAAGCAACGGCAAAAAATTCCTGACTGGGATGTGATTTGAGCTCATGGATCATGCCCTCCATGCGGTCCAACCAGACTCCTTGCTTTGATTCCGGAAAGCCACGCTGACGCCCTATTTGGTAGAGGAGGGGTATGAGACGAGAACGCTCCTCATCAGGCATGCTTGCCCACGGTAGATTCTGCAGGACTTCCATGACTTCGGTCGCCTTTGCCGTTCCTTCGAGCGCAACGGATGGGTCTTGGGGAGGCGTCATCACGCATGCTTCCCAGAACGCCTGCAATCGCGCCGGCTGAAAAGGTTGCCAAGGGGGATTGTTCAGGCCCTCCAACCAAAGAACCCGCATGGAGGTATCCCCTGTCAGCCCATAGAAAAGGCGATAGGCTGAAAGATCTCGCATGCGATTGGCAGTCACAATCAAGGAATCCAAAGAGGCCTTCTGTGTCAGCCCAACCATCAGGGCATCCATCTCCTGCATCGTTTGAGGGGTGGGCAGAAGCGATCCAGAGACGAGATGATCGACTCTTTCCGAAACGATGGACATGCTGCTGGGGTCGGACACGTCCTCCCAGGAGAGGCTTCCATCCCCTTGTTTCAGGAAGCCCCCGTGCCATTGCGAGTCGTGGTAGGTGTTTACCGAGATAGGACGGCCAATGTGTGGGATGCACGACCCAGGGGCTTGCCCTGAAGGGTGGAAAACAAACGCTGTGCGCTCTCTGGCCATGGAGCCAGGAAACATTTGGATGGTGTCCAGCGGTTCAGCCGCCGCTTGAGCGCGCTGCAGTCGGTTCACGTGAAAAGCCCTTAGGTCGCCGGCGGAGGAGCGCCATCGGCGCACCCCTGGCTCTTGCGACCCAACAGATGACCAATTTTCCGGTAGCTCCACCCCGGGAATGCCCCATGTAGCATCCTCTTCTCGAAACAAGACAGCATCCTGAGAAGGGTCCGAAGATGTCACCCTTCGCCGGACTTCCTGTTCCACCACCACCCCTTCCTGGCCCGCAAACAGGTGGCATCGAATCGTGTGGACAAATGAAGCGCCTTTCCAGTCGAAGGGGTGATGGAGCCTCATTGAGGCGGCGACGGGTCCGTTGTAGTCCCAACTCCAGACAAAATCCGTTGATGATGGAACCACCTCAGCAGGAAAGGGAAATCGAATCTTGGCGACTGTTCCGTGAGAAACATCTTCCAATGCTAAAACCACGGCGCCATCGACTGACCCGAGCGTCTTGACGATCACCGCACCGCTGTGCATTTCCAACTTGGAGTCGGTGATTCGGCCAATAGAGGTAGAAGCCGGTGCCTGCTCTCCGGTAGTGAGTTGAAAAGCAGCCCTATCTTGGGATGGGTTCACACCTAAAATAGCATCCACCAGCATCCACCGGATCGATCCGTTGGGCCAATAAAGCACAGGGCGCATTTGAGCAGACTCAGCTCCTACCAACACCATTTGATCTAAAGGAACGGGATCCTCCGTCCAAGGCAAAGGAACCCCAAAGCGAGCCGGAACATTTTCCTCTCCAAAGGGCCCTTGATGATGAATCGCCAAATGGACCATTAGATCATGGCCTGCCATGCCGGAGATCGAACCCAGCATCAGGATCATCATGCACCACCTTCCAAGAAGGCTCGAATGGAACATAAGCCTCATGAGATCAAACTGTCGCGCAAAAGCGTTGGGCGATCAATAGTCAGTCACTAAAAAAGGCACCCCAAACCAATGCTGGGGTGCCTTTTCAAAGCTGAAAGGTGGATCAACGGGGCCGATTGCGCGGTTTGCGCATTTCAGGAGGGGCCGCAAAATTGATCCCACGACCATTGTCAAACATGTCGAAAAATTTGATACCTTGATGGCTCTCAACGTGTGCGTCAGCGTAAAGATAATTGGCTCTTCCGCTGGTTTTATCGGCATTTTTCCGAGTGCTGCTATGGCGATCCGGTTGAATATCGTCGATAACCTCCCGCCAATTGGGCCATCCGGCTCGTCCATGAGTGTGATCGTGCAGTACGTCCATGGCCTGTTCATCTGCAATT
>NYYT01000026.1 GCA_002686885.1 Pedosphaera sp. | reverse complement strand
ACCAGTTGGCAAGGCCCCTATCTCAAGAAAGGTGTCCCACTGGACCCTTGGGGGAACGATTACGTATACGATTACCCTGGCAAGCAAAATAGCGGTGGCTACGACATCCTCTCGATGGGCCCAGATGGTCGAGTCGGGGGCTCAGATGATATCACCAATTGGGACAATACCCGCAGCAATTAGGGGTGTTGATCCATGTAGGAACGGTTTTTCGGCAGGTAACTCTGCGGCATCGGGCTGATGTTCGTTCGGATCTGCCGCACCTTTTCCACGATCCGGATGATCCGAGTACTGATTCATCATAAGCTTTCCAAGGCAAGGCGGAAGCAAGAAGGTTTCACTTTGCTCGAGTTGATCCTGGTCATGGTACTCCTGACGGGCGTGATGGCTGTGGTAGCGCCTTCCCTCTCTGGCTTTTTTCGCTCGGCAGCCTTGGATGAGGAGGGGCGCAGGATGTTGTCGGTCATCGAAATGACTCGAAGAGAGGCCATCGCCAATGGCTTCCCGACCCAGCTGTGGTTGGATGCCGAAAAGGGTCTCTATGGCATGCGAGAGCTTCAGGGCGTTCAGGCCGATGTCCTACCTGGGGTGGATGAGAAGAAGCCGCTTGGCAAGCGCATCTATCGGATGCCTCCTGAATTGGTAATGGAGCTGAATGATACCTCCCTTTTTGCCTCCACCATTGCCAGTATTATATACCATCCGGACGGGCAGTTGGACGTGTCCAGTCTTCTCGGATTTTTCATCAAAAACAAGCGCAAGGAAGATCAAAAAATCCAAATCGCTCGATCGTTCAATGGGTTGAGATTTGAGATTCGTAAAGGCAATGAAATGGTGCCCCTCCAAAGCGAAATCCTTCAGCTACCGATCAACTGAAAAAGCCTTT
This sequence comes from Pedosphaera sp., assembly GCA_002686885.1. Classification (GTDB taxonomy): domain Bacteria; phylum Verrucomicrobiota; class Verrucomicrobiia; order Limisphaerales; family AAA164-E04; genus UBA7971. The sequence goes on along the minus strand of NYYT01000026.1, from coordinate 28,689 downwards.
ACCTTCGCAGAGGTCTTGGCTGCTATGGTCTTCATGGCCATCCTGATCCCTGTGGTCATGCAGGGCTTGTCTCTGGCGAACCTAGCCTCTGTGTTTGCCGAGCGTAAACGAATGGCGGCCTTTCTGGCACATGGCAAGCTCAATGAAATCGTTTCCACTGAGAGTTGGAGTTTTTCCTCCAACCGTGGGGATTTCAGTCCTGAGTATGCCATGTATCAATGGGAATTACTGCAGTCAGGCTGGGAACAGGATAACATGCAGGAGTTGACCTGTGTGGTGACTTTTCAGGTTCAGGGAAAGGAACATCAGATTCAGCTTTCAACCCTCGTGGAGGCTGCCCCTTGAGAATGGTTTCGCAGATTGCTGAGGTTCCATCGAACCCAATTCAGAAAGGCTGCAGAGCTTTCACCTTGCTTGAGTTGCTGATGGCCAGTGCGGCTTTTGCCATGATTGTTCTGGTGATGAAGGTCACTTTGATGGGCTCCTTGTCCCTTCGCAACCGAAGTCAGGAGCGCATGGATGCGCTGAATCTGCGCATGAGGATCATGGACATCATGGAAAAAGACCTTCGGCAATGCTTGCTCAAGGAAACACCCTTTGCTCAGGAGTTTTTGGGTGATTCGCAAGGTCAGGGGTTGACGCGAAACGATCAATTGACTTTCTATACGGCATCGGGAGTGATTCAGACCAATCTTCCATGGGGGCACCTTCAGAAAATAAGTTACTATCTTCAGCAGCCTCTCTCGGGCTTGCAGCAAGAAGAGGAGGAAGGCTGGGCTCTTTATCGAGAAGTGACCCGCAACCTCGCCCCAGCCGGTGGGGTGGAGATTCTGATGACACCCCAACCGTTGGCTCGCGGTGTTCACTCACTGGCTTTTCAATACTATGATGGTGAATACTGGCAGGACACTTGGGATTCCAGTACTGAGGATCCCAAGCTACCACTGGCGGTTCGCATTCATCTGAGGTTTCTGCCGGAGAATTCCCAAGAGAACTCCCAGGTTCTCGGGGCTGATGGGTCTTATCCCGCTCTCCAGACGATCGTTCCACTGATGTCCGTGGCTCAAGTCGAGGAAGATGCCTCGGAAACTTCGGAGAATTCAAATGGCGACGAGGAATCCTCAGACGCGGGGGGAAGGTGATGCCCGGCGAACCCCTATGGCAATTCCGATTTCCCTCGCACTCGCATGGTGACCGATTTGCAATCAAATGTAACCAGAGAGGTGATCTTAGCGTCTGGACAGGGTAGCAAATTTGAGGGATCTAAAATATGAAATGGCACNATANCAGCGCTCTGCNAGGTNTGGGGTCCCGTCGATCCGACGGGTCGGTCCTGATCATTGTNATGTGGGTCGCNNTGGGNCTGGTCAGTATCACCCTTTATTTTGCTCAAGCCATGTATTTTGAATTNAGGGCTTCCGATCAGTATCTTCAGGGACTGCAGGCCCAGCAAGCTCTGGAAGGTGGGCTTCGTTATGCCAAATACGTCCTGGNTAACGCAGAGGAAGAGGGTGTCCTGCCTTTGCCATCCACTTACACCACCGAAAAAGGTTTGGTGGGCAAATCGATTTTCTGGTTNCTCGGCAGGCATGAAAACGCTGACAACAGGACTCTACCGGCATTTGCCCTAGTGGATGAAGGGGGGAAATTGAATCTTAATCTGGCGACCCAGGAAATGCTGGAGGCTCTTCCAAACATGACTCCCGAATTCGCAGCGGCCATCATTGACTGGCGAGATGAGGATGAAGAGGTGAGCGATGGCGGAGCTGAGGCAGCGACTTACAGTCGCCTGGTCCCCTCTCGCGGTATCAAAAATGCTCCCTTTGACTCAGTGGATGAGCTGATGATGGTCTATGGTGCCGATCCCCTTTTGATTTATGGTGAAGATGCCAACCAGAATGGAATCCTCGATCCCAACGAAAATGATGGCAATATCAGCCCACCCGAGGACAATGCCGACGGGAGGTTGGATGTCGGATGGGTGGATTTTCTGACNGTCTTCACGCAGGCCGAATCCCAGCAGGAGGATGATGAAGCCACTACCGGGAACGCTTCCCAAACGCCGCCAACGAGNAATCTTATTGCTGAGGAGGAGGAAACTCTTCAGGTCAATGTCAATACGGCTGCCGCGACGGTGTTGGCTTGTCTGCCAGGTATGGATGCCCAGAAATCCCAGCAAATCATCAGCGCCAGGAGCTCTCAGACGACCCTCGGCNANGACATTTCCTGGGCGAGTGAGGCTCTGGGAGACAGTGGNCTTTCGGAAACACAAAANTATCTGGTGGGTAGCAGCTATGCNTACTCGGTCGATGTGGTAGCGGTGGGTCAGAATGGTCAGGGCTTCCGGCGAAGTCAGTTTGTGTTGGACACCAGTGGCGAAGAACCGTCGGTCGTCTTTCGCAAAGACATGGATCGTCAGGGNTGGGCCCTGGGCATGNCACTGAAGGAAGAAATCAAATTATTTGTCAGCCAATGGCGCTTACGATGATGGCTTGGAAAAAAAATAAACCCAGTTCCCTTCTCTCCATGGAGTGGGGGTATGCCCAACTGCATTTTGAATGGGTTAAGAAAAACGGTGGCAAGCCTCATTGCATGGCTCGGGGAAGCGTGGCCCTTCCAGAGAATCCTTTCCAGGAACCCCCTGAAATCATTGCCAGAGCCATTCGGCAAGCTTTGGATCAGGCCCAGGTAACCGAAAAGCATTGTATTGTTTCCCTCCCAGTCGGGTGGTTGTTTTCCTGCAGGACCGAGCTGCCGGAACTGGAGCAGGAAGATCTNCAAAGTTTNTTGGATACTCAGGCTGAACGGGAATTTCCTTTGCCTTTGGACGGTCTGCAGATTGCGCAGGCGCCCTTCCAAGACCATCTCGAGGCATCCCACCTGTTTCANGATGGCATTGCCAACCCAGCGCTTCGATTTGTTGAACGAAGTNATGGAGCGAGCAGGGCTCAAACCACTGAGCTGGTCAGTGGCTCAGGCAGGCCCTTCCTTTCTCCAATCGCTAGGGGTTCAGGATGCCCTTTGTCTCCTTCCCACTCCCATGGGCTACGACCTTCTTGCCGTCAGTGGAGGCGCACTGGTCATGGGGCGTAGTTTGAGTGAATCAAATCAGCCCCAGCAGCTTGCACGAGAAATCAAGATCAGTCTCGGAGAACTCAGTGTGGAAATGCAGCGTTCCATCAGGACCTGCCTCATCCCCCTGCAAGCCTCTCAGGAAGGGGTTGCCCAAGAGGCTCTGGTTCAATTGCAGGAACGTATGGGCATGAGCCATCGTATCCTATCTGGTGAGCCATCGCTNGCGTATTGTNTGGCTTGTGACTTTCTCGTTGGCCCTGCCAATCCGNTCGAATTCTTACCGCCCCAGGTGAGCGCCTTAGAGGCGTGGAGCCGGAAGTTTGACAGTGGTCGCCATAAGTGGGTCGGAGGANGCTTGGCAGCAGCTATTCTGCTTATCAGTCTGATTTTCTTCTGGCAGGGACAGACTNTGGAGGCGCTTGAAGATCAGTGGGCAGTTATGGAAGAACCGGTTAAGGAGCTGGAAACTCTTCAGCAGCGNATTCGCCTTTATCGCTCTTGGTATGATCAGAGCATNCCNACGCTTCAGCTCATCGAGCATTTGACTGAGGCATTTCCNGAGGAAGGGGAGGTATGGGTCAAGGAGTTGGATATTCGTGAGAATGGGCAAGTCAGCTGCTCGGGTTTTGCCACCAGCAATCGGGCTTGGTTGGATATGCTCGAAAAATTNCGCGGTTCATCCCAAGTCAAGGATCTGACGGTGGATCAAGTCAGGGATGATCGTCAGACACAGTTTTCATTTCGATACCGCTGGGAGGCTTCACAACCATGAATACGGCGCAAAGAGAGAAATGGCTGGTGAACCTCGCGATTGCGGCCGTGGTCCTTTTGTTTGGAGATCGATTCGTGTTGGGACCGCTTGTCACGACTTGGAAAGAACGCAAGGAACGTATTGAGCAATTGGATCAGCAGGTGATTCGAGGTCAGGCGCTGATGGATCGTGAATCGGCCATTCGTCGCAAGTGGCTGNAAATGTGGCAGACGGCCATTCCGAGGACCAAATCCGTCTCTGAGAATCAGGTATTGCAGTCAGTCGACCGTTGGGCTCAGGAGAGTCGTATCAGTTTCACCTCCATCAAACCGACCTGGCGGGTTTCGGACCAGGGACATCAGTTGCTCGAATGTCGTGCTAATGGNTTTGGTGACCTTGGTGAGATNATGCATTTTGTGCATGCGTTGGAATCCGATGATCTGGCTTTACGAGTCAACCTGATGGAGTTGACTCAGCGTGATGAGAAAGGATCAAGNATTGGCATGAANCTNAACTTCAGTGGNCTNCTGCTNCCGGAGGNNATGAAATGAATCAAAANAAGCTTCTTCTGNNGATATTGACCGCTTCAGGCCTCTTTTTCGGTGATTNGGCCCGACAGANTCTCATNTTGGCACAATCCGATGAAACCAAANCCACTTTCGAGGCGTCTAATAGGGTGGAAGAGGGGATTAAGGCAAACGAGGGTCCAGGCGAGGCTTCCGATACGCTTGCGGAAAAGGAGGTCCAATCTGAGGTCGAGGACAAACCCGGTGGGGTTTCATATCCATCTCTCGTATCCTTCAAGTTGATCCAGGAAAGAAATATTTTTGATCCAGATCGACGCAGGCCCAGAGAAATGCGGCGTGAAATGCCCGTTGCCCCCCCCCGAGAAGAATCTTTTACNNTGTTGGGGACGATGTCCTANGNAGANCGGANCNTGGCTTTTTTTGNGGNAACCCAAAGNGACTGGTCGGGNGCNGTTGNANTGGGNAANGAAGTGGCGGGNCACACNNTNAAGGANGTCGNATTTGANNANNTTCTNNTGGAGCTGNAAGGTGAGNTCCTGNCNCTCCAAGTGGGCGCAGGTCGCTCAAAGCGAGGAGATGNNGANTGGGAAACGCAGGANCGCGNCTCCTGGAAAGGGAGCAGNGGTGGAAGTCGCTCNGGNCGNTCCAGTCGANCNTCATCTTCCTCTACTTTCCGGCCNGCGCGCNNAGAGGNTTCAGCNGATGCCGNATCGGCTNCAGCTGATGGGGGAAGCGAGAATGCCGCCGATNAATCAGTGATCGATGGGTCGGCNAGCGATATTTTNAAGCAGATGATGGAAAGACGNAGACAACAAGTGGGAGAACAATAGNCATGATAACCAAACGACCAATCCTTTTGACCGCCCTTTTGGGGCTGATGANTTTTTCTCCATGGACACTCGCCATGGCCCAACAGACTGAAGCNTCTGAAAATCAAAACTCTGGCCCATCCTCCGATGACAGCCAAGGAAAAGGGCTAAGAATGAATTTCCGCAACGTACCCCTTGAAATGGTNCTGGAATACATGAGTGAAGCCGCAGGTTTTGCTATCATTGCTGAAGCAGATGTTTCGGGGACCGTCAGTGTATGGAACAACGAACCACTCGATAAAAANCAGGCTGTAGCCTTACTGGATTCGATTCTTATTGAAAAAGGCTACACTGCCGTGCGGGTGGGTAATACCCTCAAAATTATCTCCAAAAGCAATGCCAGCACTCAAAATCTGCCGGTGCAAAGCGGTAATGATCCTGCAGTAGTTCAAAATTCNGATCGAATGATCACTCAAATTATNCCTGTTCGCTACACAGGGGCGGTGAAACTCATGGAGAATCTGGAGCCTCTTTTGCCCGAAGAAGCAAGTATGACTGCAAATGAAGATAGCAACGCCGTCGTCTTGACTGGGACTGAAAATAGCATCAAACGCGTGATGGAAATCATCCAAGCGCTGGATACCAACCTCTCCGGGGCTTCTCAGATCAAGGTGTTTGCNTTGNAGTATGCCGATGCCACNGANNTGGTNGACGTGATCGAAGATTTGTTTGAAGAAGATTCGAAGTCATCGAGTCGCAGTGGATCCAGTCGAGGGAGCTCAAGCTCAAGCTCTTCTTCGTTTTTTGACAGGATCCGCGCTTGGAGAGAACAGCGAGAAAGCGGACGAAGTAGCAGTGAAAGTCGCAGCAGCTCAAGCAAAAGCAAGTCTTCCTCCTCCGCTCCGAATCCGACCTCTCGTGTTGTAGCTGTAGCCGATGAAAGAACAAACTCTTTGGTNGTAAGTGCGGCTGAGGAGACAATGCCTATGATCGCCCAGCTCGTTCAGGAAATTGATCGTGATGTGGATGAAATTACCGAGTTAAGGGTGTTTGACTTGGTGTATGCGGATGCCTTTGAGATGTCAGAAATTTTGACCAACTTGTTTTCGGACGAAAATGGTCAAAACTCNCAAACACGAAGTAGTCCTCGCTATAGTCGAAGTAGCTCGAGTAGCTCGAGTTCGAGAAGTTCGAGNAGTTCGAGCAGCAAAGAGAGCTCTCGCAGTCAATCCATGAACCAAGTGACGGCTGTCCCTGACCCGCGAACCAATTCGCTGATCGTCTGGGCTGCCGCCAACATGATGCCTCAGCTTGAGCGCATGATTCAGCAGTTGGATTCAAGCAATTCACGTCAACAGAAAGTATTTGTCTACAATTTGGACAATGCNGACGTTGACAATGTAGCAACCATCTTGCGAGGCATGTTCGAATCCCAGAGTACCATGATGAACAATCGCAATAATGCCAACCGTAGTGGCTTGAATACTAANAACCAGCTTAACAATCGCACGGTCAATCAATCCAANTTCAGCCTGGGTGGGGGGCAGAACGGTAACTAACCATCGCAAGGTGGCATNATGGACTCAGANGAGTGTGTCGNTTTGGAGAGATATCCTATGAAATTTAATGGAATAAGNGGCAAGATAACGCGCCCATGGAATGCTTTTTTGGGGTTGGTCCTTGTTGGAAGTTTTTGCGGTATCCAACTTTTGNAGGCGCAGTTTCGGGGTTTTGGTGGAAATGGTGCCAATGGGCAGACCCGGCAGTATCTGAACAACACCCAAGTGGGGGACGCNCTGATTGAAGTCGATCCTGAGACTCGGTCTGTTATCGTGATCACCGACGAAGAAACGAATTTGCAAATCGATAAGGTTTTGCAAAACCTGGATCGTCCCAAACCTCAGGTATTGATCAAGGTGGTCTTNATGGAGGTCACCCATCGCGACGATCTGGATGTTGGTTTGGAGGGAAATCTCTCCTTCGGTTCCAACTCNGGNGANCAGAGNAATCTTNTTCAGTCGGCCTTNGGGATGAGTAACCAGAATTCTGGTGGNCTCTATCAAATGGTGGATGATCGCTTTGATCTCACCTTGCGAGCCATGGCTGAAGATGGACGCGTTGAGGTCCTTTCCCGTCCCTCCATTCTCGCGCGCAACAATCAGGAGGCCATTATCACAGTCGGTCAGACGGTGCCATTCATTGACAATGTGACCTTCTCCCAGGTAGGGCAGCAGATCAATACGGTCACCTACCGGGATATCGGCATCATTCTTCGTGTCACCCCCTTCATTACCCAGAATGGCATGGTTGAAATGATTGTCGGGCCTGAAATCTCCACCATNACCGATGAAACCGTTACCATTCAGGAAGGTGTGGAGGCGCCTGTCTTTGCCAAGCGGGCAGCTGAGACGGTGGTGGTCACGCCCCACGGCAAGACGGTGATCATTGGTGGTCTGATGGAAAAGAATAAGATCGAGAGTCAACGTAAAATTCCCCTGCTGGGTGATATTCCTGTCTTGGGATGGGCCTTCCGGCGCACCGTCAAGGAGGACACCAAAACCGAACTCTTGATTTTCCTGACGCCGTACATTGTGCAGGATCCAAGTCAGCTGGGAGAAATGACTGCAATGGAAACAGGCGATGCCGAATTGCCTGCGAAAGCTTTTGAGAAAAAAGATTTGGATCGTTTTTTAGGAGACGTTGAAGGCTTGGAAGCTGAGGATGCGACTGAGGAGAACAAATCGTCTGGACGAATATTTTTTCGCCGAAACCCCTGAGGTTTTGAACCATGCTCGGGGCTTTCCTGAGCTTAGAGCTCCTTTACAGGCCATCTCTGTTATGAGATGGCTTTTTTCGTGTGCAGGTTCTTCAATAGGATCAAACCTTCCATTCCATGAATGTTTCGAGGCTATTTTCCAGATCCTTGGAACCAGTGTTTTCCAACTAGCTTTTTGCTCGCAGGCGATCATGATGGGACGTCACCCTAGATTGCGATTGGGAGGGAATGCCGAAATGCCTTTCAGAAGAGGATCCAAGTTATGAAAAAAATGTTAGCGGCCGTCTTGCGGGGNGTGGATCAATTTCAGATCGAAGAATGCCCGATACCGGAACCTGGGCCCGGTGAGGTTTTGGTCGAGGTACGGGCCTGTGGTTTTTGTGCGACTGATTTCAAAGCCATTCGGGGGAAGCGATGCAATGTTTCTTTTCCGCTCATCCCAGGGCATGAACCCAGTGGTGTCGTGGCCGCAGTGGGTTCCGGGGTAAGCCACGTAAAGGAAGGTGATGCGGTGATTGTCCAGCCCAGTGGCTTTTGTGGTTTGTGTGAACCTTGTCGGATGGGAGCGACGCATTATTGCGATCGTGCATACACCACTGGAGGGGATGGTCCTGAAGATGTCAGACCTGGGAGCTTTGCCGAGTATGTCCTGACCGGTGCCAATACGCTTTTCCACAAACCAGCCTCCCTCTCCTTTGCCGCAGCTTGCCAAACAGAACCCCTGAGCGGTGCCTGGAAGGGGCTGATCCAGATGTCCGAAATGAAGGTGGGGGACGATGTGGTGGTCATCGGGACCGGGTCCATTGGCATGTATTGCCTGATGGTTGCCAAGGCTGCCGGGGCGGGTCGCCTGATCGCTGTGGATGTGAGTGATTTCGCCTTGGCAACGGCTCAACGATTGGGTGCCACGCACATCATTAACCCGAATCACTCCCCTGCCGTGGAATCCATTGCCGAGATTCTTCCCAAGGGGCCCGATTTGGTAGTTGAGGCCGCCGGGCCCATCGAGGCGGTACGTCTCATGGTTCGCTTGTTGAGGCGAGGCACTCGTTGGAATGTTTTTGGAATCACGACTCACGAAACCTTTGAATTGGATGGGGGGCTCATGCATTTTCTGGAGGCCCGCATGGATGCAAGTTTCGGTACGACCCCCCTGGCCATGCAGCAGGCCATTCGCCTGATGGAGCGTGGGTTGGTCCAGCCTGAGCATGTCATCTCCCACCGATTTCCTCTGCAACAGATGGACGAGGCCCTCGAGGTCATGGGGAGTGCAGGTCGCAATAAGATCATCATCGAACCCAAGTGTATATGATACCTTTCCTGCGATACCGCCGCATGGCATGGATGTTTCGAGGTATCCCATGGATGAGGATCTCCGTATTTTGGGGTTCCCTTAGCCTGGTGGCAGAATCGCCTGATTTTTTCCAAACTCGGGACCTTTCATTGCAGCGAGAGGTGTCCCACATCATTGATCGTGGCAATGGTTGGCTGCTTACCCAACAGAGGGAAAATGGTTCATGGGATGGGCCTGATCCATTGGTGGCTACGGGCATGGCAATGCTTGCCCTGGGGGTGGATCCTGAAGAAAGGCATGCAGGGCAAAAGGCCCTTCCACTGAGGCGAGGCATTGATTATCTGCTGACATGCCTTCAGCCCGATGGAGGGATGTATCTGAACGCATCGATGGCCATGAACCAAACCTCGATCAGCCTTCTGGTGTTGGCGAGTCTGCCGCATGAAAAGAGTGAAAAGGCGGTTCCGGCCGCCAGATCCTTCCTCTTGCAGCAGTTGGCGGTCAGCCCTGCCGCACAGTGGAGTCATCAGACTCTCAAATCTCCTGCAAAGGATGCTCCGCTGGCCAATCAGAAGCCCAATCTTGTTCTTCTTGGTCAACAGCTCAGGGCCTTGCAAGCCTGCTACTTCAGCGGCCAGTCTCATGCCTTTGATGTCGAAACTTCCATACACTTTACAAAGGTGCGGGATCAACTACTGCGGGAAAGCGCGTTGCTGAACCCCATGGATTCAGCTTGGGAAAATCTTTGTCATGGCCTCATGTTGCAGCACATGAAGGGAAGGGATGTCTCGCATCCTGAGGTGAATGCCCTCCTCAAGGCATTGAATGCCCTGGCCTGGATTCAACGACGGTCTGAGGATTCCTTTTCCGCCTGGTTGGAACGCGTCCATTGGATGGTTCCACCCTTGGTCTGGATGGGGTTGGAGCCGCGATGTGTCAGCCTTCCCGGAGATGAGCCCTGGCGGCATTACCTGGCATTCAAGTTGATGAATGCCCAGGACCCTGCGGGATCCTGGGGGGCATCAGGCAGGCCGGTGGATGCTGCGACCGCCATCGAAGACACTTCCAGAGCGATCCTGGTTTTGTCGGGTCTCTACGCCGATCTTTGACCGGGGCTCATTGCTTTCCAAGGTGCGCTCATCGGTCTTTTTGCTTTTCTGGGAATTTCGCTGGTTTAGCCTAGGCCCATTGAAAAGACGCGCAATGTTTCAAGCAAGGGTCCATGGATGCCATGAGTGAGCTTACTTCCAATCGAGTGGTCGTTGGCATGAGTGGTGGTGTCGATTCGTCGGCGGCAGCTGCGGTCTTGATTGAAAAGGGGTATGAGGTGATCGGCATTACCCTCAAGCTCTGGCCCCAGGATTGCGTGTCCCGCGCCGAAGACAAGTGCTGTGGTCCTCAGGCTGTCATGGATGCCCGCAGTGTATCCCATCAGCTGAAAATCCCTTACTACCTGGTGGATGAATCAGCAGATTTTCAGCAGCACGTCATTCAGTATTTTGCCGAAGAGTACAAGGCGGGCAGGACGCCCAATCCTTGTGTCATGTGCAATGAGAAGTTGAAATTTGGCACCCTGCTGGAGCGTGCCCGGCAGCTGGGGGCCCATTGGATTGCCACCGGTCATTATGCCAGGGTTGTTCACGGGCAGCCGCAAGATCGCGTACTTCTCAAAAAGGGCTTGGATCCTCGCAAAGATCAAAGTTATTTCCTCTTTTCCCTGCGTCAGGAATACCTTCGTCACCTCCTCTTTCCTCTGGGTGAATTGACCAAGAGTGATAGTCGTGAGGTGGCTCGTGATAGTTCCCTGCGAACGGCGGACAAGGAAGAGAGCATGGAGATTTGCTTTGTCCCTGACAACGACTACCGAGGCTTCCTTACCCAGTCCAAGCTAGTCGGTGTGGATCCTGGAGATATCGTTGACCTACAAGGCAAGGTGCTGGGTCGCCATGATGGCGTGGCCTTTTACACCATTGGGCAGCGTCGCGGCTTGGGGCTTTCTTCGCCCGAACCTCTTTACGTGTTGGAGCTGGATGCGAAGCTCAACCGGGTCGTGGTAGGGCCCGTCGATGCCCTCGACAAGCCTTCCTTCATCATCGATCGCTGCAATTGGATCCCTTTTGAACATCTCAAGGAGCCGATCGAAGTGACTGCCAAAATCCGATACAATCATCCAGGCACCTTGGCTGTGGTCACCCCACTTGAGGGCCAAAGGGCTCGCGTGGATCTCAGCGTGCCTCAACGGGCCATTACCCCGGGGCAGGCCTGTGTCCTTTATCAGGATGACCTCGTGGTCGGGGGAGGGTGGATCCTCAAGACTTGTGATCCCGCACCGGCCGAGCCAGTGAATGTGGCTCAAAACGCCTCTCTCTAGTTTTTCCCCTCTGTCGGATGGATTGGAGCTTGCCTTCTTCTCATGCGGAGGCGTATCCGACTTGCCCTGGCCAAGATCGAATCATTTGAGGGATTCCTCCCTTAGACAGGTATAGATAAACCTTCACGATCCTCTATGTTCCTCTATTCAGGACACTTAATGACGTATTTCGGCCTAATAACCACCCTCTGTGGTGGGCGGGAATTGTAAATCTACCATATATGGTAGATTGCTCTTTACTTAACATAAATAGGTTTTCATTATCGCCCCGTGCACCTCAAAAACCTAACGGTGATGGGGTTCAAATCGTTTGCGGACAAGACTTCCTTGAACTTTGAACCCGGTATCACGGCGATCGTGGGTCCCAACGGATGTGGGAAGTCCAATGTCGCTGATGCGATCCGTTGGGTATTAGGTGAGCAATCGGCCAAGGCGCTGCGTGGTGGCGAAATGGCAGACGTTATTTTCAATGGCACCGATCGGCGGAAGCCTCATGGCATTGCGGAAGTTTCCCTCACCTTGGGAGAGGTCGATGAGGAACAGCTCAAGGCGGCAGGGGTCAACCTCTCCTACAGTGAAATCACCGTCAAGCGACGGGTGATGCGTGATGGAGGGAGTGAGTACTACATCAATAATGTGGGTTGTCGGCTGCGGGATATTCAGCAGTTGTTCATGGGGACCGGCGTCGGGCGGGCCAGCTACAGCATCATGGCTCAGGGGAACATTACCCAGCTTCTGAGCAGTAAGCCTGAAGACCGAAGAATCGTTTTCGAAGAAGCTGCCGGGATCACCAAGTTCAAGGTGCAGAAAAAGGAGGCCCTGCGCAAACTGGATCATACTGAGCAGAATTTGCTTCGCGTGGCCGATTTGGTGGGCGAAGTCAAGCGTCGCATTGGATCCCTTCAGCGTCAGGCTGGTAAGGCGAAGCGTTACAAGCAGATCCAGGGCGAATTGCAGCATCTGGAAACCCAGCTCGCGCGTCATGAGTATGATCTGCTTCAAACCGAGATAGAGTCTTCCGAGCAGAGTCGCGATGCGCTCAAGGAGCAGCAGGAAACTTCTTCAGGCCTGGTTCTTCAGAAGGAGGAGGAAATTCGTCAGTTGCGATCACGCCTGGCTGAATTGGAGGCTGAGATTTCCCTGTCTCAGCAACAGGGCATGGAACTCAAGGGGCAAATGGATCGTCACGAAGGCAACATCCATTTTCATCGAGAGCGCTCTCAGGAATTGGAACAGCAGCATCAACGGGTGCTGGAGGAAATTGACCAGTTTGAATCTCGTAAGGACCAGGCGGAAGAGCAGCTGACGTCCCTGGGTCTTCAGCTCGAAGAGGCTCAAAAAGGATTGAGCGTTCACCAACAAACCGTCGGCAATCATCAGGATGCCTTGAGGCAGGTGGAGGCAGCTTCTCAGTCGCGGCAAGAGGCGGTTCAGAAGGTCCAGGGAGAACTTTTCGCGCACACTCAACAACTGGGCAAATGGCGCAATGAGCGCAGCGCACTGGAGTATCAATCCAAGAGCCAGGTCGAGCGGCTTGAGAAGCTCGCTTCCGAAAAAATTCAACTGGAGGAAGAGCGGCAAGGCCTGGGCAAGAAGTTGGAGGCTTTTGTGTCTTCAGTGGAGGCCGAAAAGCAGGCTGCCAACCATCAAAGAGAAACGGTGGAGGAGCGCCAGTCTCGACTCAAGAAGCTTCAGGAGACGCTTGAGAGTGCGAGCGGAGAGCTGGACAAACTCATGGGTGAGCAGGCTGATCGCCGCAGCCAGCTCAGCGTGCTCAAGGAGCTGGAATCCTCTCACGAAGGCTTCAGCCAAGGCACCGTGGCGGCTTTGAAGCAGGCGGAATCCCTGCTGGGTTCTTTGGCGGATCATATCCGAGTGGAAGCGGACTATGTGGTTCCAGTCGAAGCCATCCTGGGCGAGTTTTTGCAGGTCGTGCTGACCGAATCGCCTGAGGCGGCCCGAGCCATTCTCGATCAGCTGCGTGAACAGCAAGCCGGTGCTGCCAGTGTGGCTTCCATCCACATGATGCAAAAGGTTTCAGAATGTTCCTTCAATCACCGCCCTACCATTCACGATCCGGCCTACAGTCCTCAAGGAACAGCTGCCTTGTCGGTGGTCGATGGGGATCCGGAAGTGCAACCACTTCTGGAGTGTCTGTTGGGCTCTGTTTACATCGTCGACGACCTGGTCATGGCGACCGATTGCTGGAAAAAATCGGGTCGTTGCGTCAGTTTTGTGACCCTGCGTGGGGAGACCCTGAGCCCGTGCGGAGTCTTCACTGGAGGTGGGAATGCCCAGGATGGTAAAAACCTGACCACCTCCATTTTGGCTCGCAAAAACCGCATTCTTCAACTCGAGGAAGAGGTGGGTGTGGGGCAGGCCTCTGTGGATCAAGCGAGTCGGCGCAAGGGGCAGTTGCATTCCGAAATTCAGTCGCTGGAATCAGGCCTGCAGGATGCGCAATCCGAGCTGAAGGCACGCGAAGTTGCGATCGCGACCAGCGAGGGCGAGCAGCGCGCTCTGAGTTCTGCCCATCAGGTGCTCGCTCAGAGGATTGATACGGTGGTTTATGAAATTCAAACCCTCGGAGAGCAGGAAAAGGGAATTCAAATCAAGCGGGAATCCCTGAATGGCGATATTCAGGAGCTGGAACAAAGTGAGTCTGCTGCCCAATCTTCTCTTGAAGAAGCTCAGGGGGATTTGGAATCACTGCGAGGCGATCGCGAAAAGGCCCAGGCGCAGCTGACGGAATCCAAAATTGCACTGGCCTCTGAAGAGCAATCAGTCCTTTCGCTTGAACGCCAAAGGGGTCCGTTGGACCAGCGCATGCAGGAAATCACCCAGGTTCTGGCTCAACGCCGATCCGACGTGGCCACCTATCAGGAAAAAAGAGAACAAAGTCAGACTCAGATTCTGGAATCTGAAGCGGCCTTGGAACGGTTGCAGCACGAGCGATCCTTGGTTAGTGACCAAAACGCTTCATTGGTCGGGCAGAAGCAGGAGCAGGAGGCCTCAGTCAGCGAAAGGGAAAATCTTTTAAGGGAGCAGCGCCGATTACTCGACGAAATCCAGTCGCGACGCAGTCAACTGGATGTCGACTTGGCTCGCAAACAGTCCTCCATTGAAAACCTCCTCAAACGAATGGATGAGCGCTATCAGATCGACTTGAGTGAAGTGCGCAGTGAACACATCACGGTGACGGTCTCGGAGGATGGTAAACCATCCAGTGAGGTGCTTACCTCAGAAGATCTCGATGCTTACGGAGTGGGGACGGATTGGGATGAGGTCCGGGAAAGAGTAGCGACCTTACAGCAGAAAATCGATTCCATGGGGCCGGTGAATCTGGTGGCTATCGAGGAGTATGAAGAAACTGAAGAGCGTTACCAGTTTCTGACAAACCAGCACGATGATCTGGTGCAGGCCAAAACCGAATTGATGGAGGTGCTCAATCGCATCAATACCCAGACTCGGGAAATGTTCCTGGAGACCTTTCACAAGATCCGAGATAATTTCCGAGCGACCTTCACTGAAATTTTCAATGGCGGCATGGCGGACCTTCAGTTGCAGGATGGCGAGGATGTGCTTGAGAGCGGCATTGATATCGTAGCGCGTCCGCCAGGCAAAAAGCTTCAAGGGATTTCCTTGCTCTCCGGTGGTGAGCAGACCATGACAGCTGTTTCTCTTCTCTTTGCCATCTACCAGGTGCGCCCCAGCCCCTTCTGTGTGCTGGATGAGCTAGATGCGCCTCTGGATGAATCCAATATCAATCGTTTCATCAAAATCCTGGAGCGGTTTTTGGATCATTCTCAATTTATCATTATCACGCATAACAAGCGCACCATTTCCATCGCGGACATTCTCTACGGTGTGACCATGCAGGAGCGGGGGGTGAGTACGATCGTGAGTGTCAAATTCAATCAGGACGCGCAATCCAATGCTCGGCCTGGAAGTAAGCTGACTGCTGCTGGAGATGGTGGCGGGGACATTAGCTCCGTGGCTGATGTGGTCTCTGGAAGTGAGGAAAAGGCTTGATTCCGAATGATTTCAGTCCAAGGGGAAAAAAGTAACAAAAAAGTAAGCTTACCCCTTGATAACACTACCTGTTGTGGTATTGTTTTTCACGTATCCAACAGCTAGTGGGGTCTTCAGGGGGAGTCGTTTCTGTCGTATTCTTTTGGCACCATCAGTGCCGCTGTCGTTTGTCGTGCGCATGCAAGCCTTTTGGCCTGCATCCGAGGGGCTGTGCTGTGCTCTTCGGAAACCCATTTTTAAATTAAAACCAAGAAAGAGCAATTAAATGATCAACGCCCAAGATGATACTCTCACCCAGCCTTCTGCATCCAAATCGCGCAGGAGTTCAGGTGTCACCAAGGCTCGCAAGACCAAGCGAGCTGGCCTCAAAAAACAGTCCATGCTGTCGGTGGATCGTGTTTTCAGTCAGGCCAACGTCAGTCCTTTCGACCAAATCCAGTGGGACAAGCGAGTCGCGGAAATTACTGACGGAAAAGGGAATATTATTTTCCGTCAGGAAGGAGTCGAAGTGCCTCAATCATGGTCGATGTTGGCAACCAATGTTGTCGTCTCAAAATATTTCTACGGAGAGCAGGGTACCGACGAAAGGGAGTCTTCAGTTCGCCAGCTCATTCATCGTGTTTGTCGAACCATCGCCGACTGGGGCATCAAGGATGGATATTTCAGCAAAAAAGACGGTGAGATCTTCTACAACGAGCTCTCCTGGCTGTGCCTGAACCAGTATGGCGCTTTCAATTCCCCGGTCTGGTTCAATGTCGGGCTTTATCATCAATACGGGGTCGGCAAGGATTCTGCGAAGGGCAACTGGTATTTCGATACCCAGGAGCGCGAGTCTAACCGAGCACCCACTCAATACGAATTTCCTCAATGCAGCGCGTGTTTCATCCAATCTGTCGAAGACAATATGGAAGACATCATGCGGCTTGCCTACAGTGAGGCCATGCTCTTCAAATATGGATCGGGAACGGGTTCGGATCTCTCATCCATACGCTCCAGTAAGGAAAAACTCAGTGGAGGTGGGCGTCCCAGCGGTCCCATGTCCTTCTTGAAGGTTTATGACCAAGTCGCCAACGTGGTCAAATCGGGTGGTAAAACCCGGCGAGCCGCCAAGATGAATACGCTCAAGGACTGGCATGGTGATATTGAAGAATTTATTGATGCCAAGCAGCTTGAAGAAAAGAAGGCCTGGGCTTTGATCGAGCAAGGTTACGATGGTTCCTACAATGGCGATGCCTATGGCAGCGTGATGTATCAAAACGAAAATCTATCGGTCCGTGTCAGTGACGAATTCATGGATGCTGCCATCCATGATCGCGAATGGTGGACCAAGGCAGTGACAACTCAGGAAAACCTTGAGAAGAAGAGCGCTTCTGATCTGCTGCATCGCATCGCAGAAGGCACGCACATCTGCGGGGATCCTGGTTTGCAGTATGATGGACCGATCCAGAAATGGCATACCTGCAAGGGGTCTGAACCCATTCATTCGACCAACCCCTGCTCTGAATACGTGTTCCTGAACAACACCGCATGCAACCTCGCGTCCTTGAATCTTATGAAATTCAAGCGAGAGGATGCCAGTTTCGATGTGGAGCGTTTCAAGGCAGCTGTGCGTATCTTCATTACGGCTCAGGAAATTGTGGTAGACAACTCTTCCTACCCAACCCCTCAGATTGCCGAAAACTCTCATATCTTCCGAACCCTTGGTCTGGGCTACGCCAACTTGGGCTCACTCATCATGAGTTATGGCTTGCCCTATGATTCGGATGGGGGAAGAGCCCTGGCCGGTGCGATTACTTCGGTCATGACTGGACACGCCTACGAGCAATCTGCGGAAATTGCCCGGATTATGGGTGCCTTCCCTGGTTACCGAGATGCGCGTTGTGCTGGGATTGATCGACCTCTGATGAAAGACAATGTGGATTCCACGCTGGACGTCATTCGCCTTCACAAGGATGCCGCCGAAGACATTCAGCCCAACAAGGATTTCGATTATCTCAAACAAGAGGCACGGGCTTGCTGGGCGCGTGCGTTGGAGCACGGCGAGAACCACGGTTATCGAAACGCTCAGGTGACGGTTCTGGCTCCAACCGGAACGATTGCTTTTCTCATGGACTGCGATACCACAGGTATCGAGCCAGATATCGCCTTGGTGAAATACAAGTTACTCGCAGGCGGCGGCATGCTCAAGATCGTCAATCGAACGGTGCCCCAAGCTCTTGAGAGACTGGGTTATTCCGAGGCGGAAGCTGACGGTATTATCCAGCACATCGAGCAATACGACACCATCGAAGATTTCGAGGATGAAGGTCAGACCCGGCGCAGTGGCTTGCGACCCGAACATGTGGGAGTCTTCGATTGCGCGTTCAAGGCGCATCGGGGAGAAAGAAGCATCCACTACATGGCTCACCTCAAGATGATGGCAGCAGCTCAGCCCTTTATCAGTGGTGCTATTTCCAAGACGGTTAATCTTCCACATGAATGCTCGGTGGAAGACATCAAGGATGCCTATGTTCAGGCCTGGAATATGGGGCTGAAATGTGTCGCCATCTATCGTGATGGTTCCAAACGCTCTCAGCCTCTCAATACCAATCAATCATCCGCCGAGTCTTCTGAATCCACCTCCAGTGATCAGGTCCTCGCACTTAAGGAAGAAATCGATCGATTGGCTCGCCAGTCCACTCAGCCTTTGAGGCGGCGCTTGCCCGAAACCCGCCAGGCAGTGACCCACAAATTTGATATCGCTGGCCACGAAGGTTACCTGACCGTCGGCTTGTTCGAGGATGGAAGCCCTGGTGAACTCTTTATCACCATGGCCAAGGAAGGGTCGACTATTGGAGGCCTCATGGACAGTGTTGCGACCCTCACCAGTATGGCCTTGCAATACGGTGTGCCACTCGATGCCCTGGTGAAGAAGTTTTCACATCAGCGCTTTGAGCCTTCAGGATTCACCAAGAATCCGAACATCCGAAATTGCTCATCCATTCCCGATTACGTGTTCCGCTGGATGTCCCACACCTTCCAACCTGTGGGGGATGGAGCCTTGGCTTCACTCGAGCCTCAGGCAGAGCTGGACATGCCGGGGTTGGATGAAGAGGTTAAAAAAAAAGTTAACCGGCCCATCCCTGAATTGCCGCTGAGCGAAGAGGCGACTCGGCTCAAGCAGGGCCTGGATATACAGGCAGCAGGTGAAAATGGAAGTGATCATTCCCGTCAGGCAAGTCAGTCCTTTGTGAATCAAAGTGACGCTCCTGCTTGCCCGAATTGTGGTCACGTGACCGTGCGAAACGGCGCCTGTTACAAGTGCTTGAATTGTGGTGAAAGTCTGGGTTGCTCCTGAAGCTCCACGTTTAAAAATTCACGATTCGCGCTCAAGAATCGGCTCTCAAAAGATCGGACACATTGTCCGATCTTTTTTTATGCCGAACCCTGGCTCGCAAGGGCTTCGGCTTCACTGCGAATTCCCTTGAGGTCCAATT
This sequence comes from Pedosphaera sp., assembly GCA_002686885.1. Classification (GTDB taxonomy): domain Bacteria; phylum Verrucomicrobiota; class Verrucomicrobiia; order Limisphaerales; family AAA164-E04; genus UBA7971. Next base: position 9,578 of record NYYT01000026.1, on the reverse strand, counting down.
TGCCGCTACCCAGCAATGGAATGGAGTCTACCTTGAAGAATGAGCTTGGATGAGGTTTCCACAGGTTGGGGATGTCGGCTTCCTTGAGTCGCTCAATGGTGGTGTCCAAGTCCCCCAGGTCCTCTGTAAAAAGAACCACCAGTTTTTCTCCTTTTCGATCACAGGGCACTGAGGTGACCGCGACAAAAGGGCTGGAGTGTTCGCGTCCATCTTCCATCAAAACCTGTTCGACGGCTTCGTGGGGCACCATTTCGCCACCGATCTTGCTGAATCGAGAGAGTCGACCGGTGATGGTGATGAATCCATCGTCGTCCAACTTGGCGATGTCACCGGTTTCATACCAACCTTCCTGCAAGACCTTGTGCGTTTTTTCAGGCTCTCCCAGATAACCCTTCATGACATTGGGTCCTTTGATCAGCAGCATGCCTTCCTGGCCTGGTGCCAATAGGGTGCGCTGATCAGGATCTACGATCTTGGCGCTTACACCGGGGATGGGGTGGCCGACGCATCCGTCCTTGCGGGTGAACGTGTCTGGGTCCAGCGAAGGGGGTTCTGGAAGGTTCAGTGAGACAATGGGTGAAAGTTCGGTCGTGCCATATCCCTCCAGGGGACGAATCCCAAATTTCTTTTCGAACATATCCGCCAACTTGACCTTTAATTTTTCCGCACCCGTGATGATCAGGCGCAAGGTGCGGAAATCCTGGGGTCGAGCCTTGCGGATATAGGCCATGAGAAAAGTTGGAGTGGCAAATAGAATGGTGCTCGCCTCCTCGCGAACCATCTGTGCGATCTGGGCGCCGTCCAGTGGATTGGTGTGGTAGTGGACCCGGATGCCGCACACCAGGGGCAGCCAAATGGTCGCTGTCAGTCCGAAGGAATGGAAGAACGGCAGAGCTGCCGAAAGGCCATCCCGATCCCCCAGAGGGATGACCTCGGCAGCCGAGAGGACATTGGAAACCAGATTCGCGTGTGTGAGCTGGATTCCCTTGGGTTCAGCGGTGGAACCCGAGGAGAAAAGAATGGTGGCCGTCTGAGAGGCGCTTAAGGCCTTGGTTGGTAGCAGCCATCGCTGGGGGAAAAACTTAGCGGCCAAGGCATGGCGCAGTTTGTCCCAGGTCGTAATACCGCTTCCGAGATCTTCCAGATAGATGACATGGGGCGTCAAAGGATAGTCGGGAATTTTTTCGAGAAAGGCCCTTGAGGTGATGGTGGTTTGAATGCCGCTTTGCTCCATGGCTGAAGCAAACGCTTGCGGTGAGGCGGTAAAGTTCAAGTTGACAGCCACCTTGCCATCTAGAGCCATGGCCATGTTCACTAGGGCTCCCCCAACGCAGGAAGGGAGCAGGATGCCGACGGCTTCCTGCTCCTCGCGGGTCAGTTGCTTGCGAATCTGTTCCCTCAGCAGGAGGCTGCCTACGAGTGTTTTGCCAAAGGTCAGGCGTTTCCCGGTGGTATCCGACATGAAGGGCTGACTCCAATGCCTGCGAGCGATTCGGATGGCCAATGTGCCAAGCGAACCCTTCTGTTCGGCCTCCATTTGGTGATGGGTGCCAGACAATTCCTGGACGGCCATGCGCACCTCATGGATCGGAGTGCTTGAGGGCAAGGGTTTGCCAAAGTGCAAGCCAATGGGGTAGGGGAGCCGCAGACGATGATTGCGATAGCGGCCTCGGGTGGCGCGACTGAAAACGCTTCCCCAGGCGCCCCCAAGGAAGACGGGAATGATGGGGATATCCATTCCCTTGATGATCTTCTGATAACCTGGCCGAAAGGCATTCATCAAACCTGACCGTGTCAGGCGCCCTTCTGCAAAAATGCATACCAAATAACCTTGTTCCAATGCCTCCCTTGCCGAACGGATCGAGTGCATGATTTGCCTGGGAGGGTCGTTCTCGGAAATAGGAATGCAGTTCATCAACTTGAGCAGCGGGTGCAACCAGGGATGCTCGTAGTAGTCGCGATAGACCAGAAAACGTACCCTTCGCGCCTGGACAGCCATGATCAGGGGGGCATCCACATAAGTGACATGATTGCACACCAGCAAGGCGGGCCCTCGATTGGGCAGGTGCTTCAAGCCAGTCGTGCGAACCCTGTAAACGCATTTGAGGATCACCGCTCCTACAAACCGCACCAAGAAGTCCGGTAGTGTCTTGAAAGCGATCAAAACCAGGCCCAGGGTCATGATGCTGGCCACCATGAAACAACCCGCTGGGCTGACGGCCAGATCACTCAGTCCCATTAACAGGAGAGCCGCGATGAGAACTCCCAAAAAACTCAGGAAGCTATCCAATGCCAGAATTTCAGTCAGGCGCTCTCGAGGGCTGTGCCATTGAATGAAGGAGACCAGTGGTACGATGAAAAGGCCACCGCTAAGGCCCATCAGAGCCAAAATCGCGCCGGTGGCGTAAAAATGATCCGAACCTACCTGCAGCCCCAGTAGCCCCAGCGTCAGCGCCAGACCGATGGCTCCCAGAGGGACCAAACCAAACTCAATATGTCGCCCCGACAGCAGGCCTGCCCCCATGGCCCCGGCACCGATGCCAGCAGCCACGAACAAAAAGAGGAGTGAGGCATCCTCCATCTGTTCAAAGCCCATGTAGGTGACGCCGTAGGGAATGAGGTTCATTTGCACGAAACCTCCAATCAGGAGAAAAAATGCCGCGCCAAAGATGGCTGTGATCAGGGGAATGTCCTGGCGGGTTTTTTCATAGGTTTCAGTGACACCCTTGAGTGGGTTCAAGTGCCATGCTTGTGTGTTGCCACTGGCCTGAGTGGGGGCAATGCCTTTGGCCAGCAGCCAACCCAACACAGAGATTCCGACACAAAACAAGGAAGCGATATGATATTTGCCATCTGCCAGTCGGCTCAGTAGAGGGACCATACCCGCGCCCAATACGATGGCCATGTAGACGAAGGCCTGCTGCCAGCCATTGGCTTTGGAAAGCGCCGAGGAGGGCAGGAGCTCCGGAAGGATTCCATATTTGGCAGGGCCAAAAAAGGCACTCTGAGCTGCCATGAGAAAGAGAACCACCAGGAGCCCTGGAACAGACTGTGCATAAAAGGCAAGGGTTCCTCCAATCATGACCACCAGTTCGACCAGCTTGATGTGCTGGACAATGCGCTGTTTGGACACCTGTCCTGCGAGGTAGCCAGCCGACGATGCAAAGATTAAAAAGGGAAGAACGAAGATGGCCCCGGCCCATTGATTGATGGAAGACATGGCTTCGGTTCCCAGAATTTGCGCCAAGGCGTAGATCAGGAAGAGTTTGAAGACATTGTCATTGAAGGCCCCCAGGAACTGAGAGAGGTTGAGTAAGTGAAAATCTCGATTCAGACTGGGGGGCGGTGGTGATTGCATGGGTATATCCTAGTATGAGAGGGTCGGTGCATTGAGGCCAGTCCTTTCCGGTCTCATGGTGATGTGTTGTAGGCGAGCTATGAGTAACAGGAAGCATGCCAAATGATCAATGAGATGCATCGGCATGCGGTGGCCTCGGATTTTCTGGGTGGATGACCTCCAATTAGCGGTTTGAAAGTTATTTTTTGTCTGTCCTTGGTGAGGAGGTTCCGAATCAGGTAATATAAGATCTCCAGGTATGGCATTTTTTTGATTTGCAGTGTACAAATTTTGTATGCCCAAGAAATCCATCGATGTTTCCATCAAAGATCGTTGCCTTCAGATTGCCTCGCTGGCTTTTCTCAACCCCTTCACCCCAGAGCGCCAGGCGCGATACAGAGAGCTGCTCGGAGAAAACCAAGATATGGACGCCGATGGGCCTTTTCCCGAGCTGAGGAAAACACTCGAAGAGCTGATTGAAAACCTGGGAGGCGAAGGGGCCTTGGACTACCGAACCTATGGTGCTCAGGATGGTGAGTGGATTCGAATCCTCACCCTCTTTGCAGGATATCATCGGTTTTATCAGGAATTGGATGCACACCTCCAACGAGAACAGGATCAAACAAGTCCCTGTGCTTTTTCTCATGGAGATGGCTGTATGGATTATTTACAGCGAGGTGGATTCTCCGAGGAAGAAGCCACATGGTATATCGGGGTTTTCTATCAACTAAGAAGAGCTCACCGCGCCATTCGTGAATTTTTGGTGGGGGAAACTTCCTGCATGATGTCCTTCAAGGCTCGCCTGTGGAGTCATCTCTTTACCCATGACATTCGTCATTACGAGACTTGCATGTGGGAACGGATGGAAGATTTTTCACTGCTTTTGGTGGGGGAAACGGGCACAGGAAAGGGGAATGCCGCCCAGGCTATGGGGCTTTCGTGCTACATCCCCTACGAACCCAAAACACGAAAGTTTGCCATGATTCCTCGGGCCATGTTTGTCGCTACCAACCTGTCGCAATACAGTCTGTCCTTGGTGGAGTCCGAACTTTTTGGCCATCGCAAAGGTGCCTTTACAGGTGCCTTGAAGGATCATGAAGGGCTTTTTTCCCGCTGCCCCGAATATGGCATGGTCTTTCTGGATGAAATTGTGGAAGTGCCATTGACACTCCAGATCAAACTCCTTCGTCTATTGCAGGATAGGGAATTTTCTCCAGTGGGCAGTGATCAGTTGCTTCGATTCAAGGGAAGAGTGGTGGCAGCAGCCAGTCCTGAGATGGACCAAGCCCTGCTCAAGGGGCAGTTCAGGGAAGATTTCTACTATCGTCTTTGCTCCGATCGATTGGCGCTCCCACCGCTGCGTGAACGTCTTTGCGAGTCATCGAGAGAATTGCCGCGGCTGGTATCGGGTCTTTTTAGGAAAATGACCGGGACTCAGGACAAAGCGTTGCTTGCCAGTGTCCTCCGTCAGATCGAAGCCCATGCCGAGCATGGTTGGCCTGGCAACGTTCGAGAATTGGAACAGGCCATTCGCCAGGTGTTGATCAAAGGCTTCTATGAACCGCTCATTCTTCCCAAAGAATCGCATTCCAGCGTCGACCAAGGGATGTTGTTTGATGGTATGGGGGAGGCCTCGGCCGAGCAGTGTTTGGCGGCCTACGCACAGCATCTGTATCGTAAACATCAGAGCTATGAGGCCGTTGCACGGATTTTGTCCGTCGATCGTCGAACTGCGAGAAAATACGTGCAGCTTCCTGCTGATTGAGTCTTGAGATCCTCATCAGCATAATCAATGGACAAGAGTTTGATCAATGATCTGTCGCTTTAGTGGTAAAAAAGACCTTCCAGATTCAAGTCATATTTATGTTATAAAATAATTATAGTAAACAATTTATAGAATTTAAAAATGCAAATTTACGAACTATAATCATTTACAAAATATTCCTTTTTTGATAAAAAATCCTCCTCTAATTTGAGCTTTTGTTAACAATTTGCTGTCAGGAACTGCAGCCCCAAAACGTCACCTCAACGTGTCAAAATCTAAACAACAAGTTGATTTCGCAGCCTACGTAGGCTCCGTGATGCAGTTGCGCCGAACGATCCTGGAACAGATCGAAACTATCGATGATGCCCTTGAGTTGAAATCTCCTGTTCGTTGTACCCCCAGGATGCTTCGCCCTCGACTTCGTCGCCGGACGGCTCAGGCTCCTCTACGCTCGGTGTTGGCTGAGGTGATCAAGCAAAAGCCCATGGACCGGCATGAAATTTTGCAGGCAGTTCAGGCTTCAGGCTATCAGTTTTCCACAGACGACCCCCTCAATTCCCTCTCGGCAGCTCTTTATTCGAACAAGAAGATCTTTCGTCAGGAGAACAAAAAGTTTTATTTGGTTCCTGGTTACGAAACGGAAATTGTGCCTAAGAAGCGAGGCCGCAAGCCGAAGAAGGTGTCCAGCGCCGCTGCTTAGAAAAGGCTGGCTCCAAAGGAAGCCATACCCCCGGAAGACCTTTTGGCGTTTTCCGCTTCGTATTTCTCTCGCTTCCTGGTGAGCCCTATGAGCTTGGCCACTTGAGGTGCCTCGATTACTCGGCTTTTTCTGGTGACAGCAGGATGTAATCGATGGTCACTCCATCCTTGGATCGGATTTTTTCAGTGTTGTTTTCCCGATAAGCTGGATGGGTCTCCTCATGAAGTGTAATGACCAGGTGTTGGCTGTTCATCCATTGGAGTCTGATCTGACGGAAAGCATTCCATGTGGCATGTTTTCCCATGAGGCAATCCCTTGGGTCCAGGTCCTGATGGGGTTTGTGCAACTGGACGTTTTCATAAACGTAGCCTGCGGCTCCTCCACCAGTGCAACGGAAATGGGTTGCGATAAAGGACCCATCCGGCGAAACACTCTCCGATAGCACTTCGACAATGTCAGTGGATGGAAGCTCTTCGCAAGCGCAGCAAAGACAGGAAAGGATGACGACTGTCCATGCAGTCTTTTTCAGCCAAGTCCAGGTTTTCATTCGCTCTCAGCGGGGTTAAGGGATGATTGAATGACAGGCCGGTTTTCTTCTGGGTTCCCCGGCGACTGTTCCTTCCACTCCTTCCCTGTCATGGCTCCTTGGCTGCGAAGAAAGTCAGCTGTTTGGGGGCGCTCATTGGCAAGAGCCTCATCCAAGGGTGTATGCCCTCGAACATTTTGCTCGTTGATTCGAGCTCCTGCTTGAATCAGGATGGAGCACACCTCGGATGCTTCGACCTCAGAGTAACTCCGTGCCACACCGTGTAAGGGTGCGTCTCCCGGCTTGTCCCGGTAGGGAGCATCCTCTTCGATCATGCTCCCGGATCGTAGTTTGAGGTTCACATCTGCCCCTCTGGCGATGAGCATTTTCGTTAGGTTCAGATAGGTTTCATAATTTTTGCCCCTACCTTGAGCGGCTTCCCATGCCGCCGAAAACAACAACGTTTCACCGTTGCGCCGGGTCCTGGCATTGACATCGGCCCCTGCATCGAGAAGCACTTGTGCGGTTTCCATGTGGCTCGCCAAATGCAGAGGGGTATAGAAGGTATCATCTACCGCATGAACATTGGCGCCTCTTTGCAGCAACAGCTTGACCATTTCGAGGCGACTCCCTCTGACATCGGCATTAACGGCATGATGCAGGGGAGTCATGCCAGGCTCGTCCTGCAGATTGATATCGCCCCCCCTGTCCAGGTAAAGGGTCACCGCTTTCAGGTCCCCCTGGCTGACATGCCCGAGAAACTTGGCTTCCTTTCGGCCAAGGTAGATGGAGTCGACATGATAATCGCAGCCTGCCCAAAAGAAGACCCCCACAAGAAAAAGGAGACGTCTCGCGGCTTGAGCAACACGCTTTAACTTTGTGGCACAAAGCATGTATCAACCATCAGTTCTTTTTGGGGTAGGGTCAATTATAATGATCTTCGCTATTTAGCCAGGAGTGGATCCCTCCAATCAGGCATCTGGGCTCAACCACCTCACTTGGCATCCCTATCAGATAAGGCTTTCGCGAGACAGGTGCTCACGACGCTCAGTGATTGAGCCCAGATGCCGTGCAATACGCGTCATCAGGTAGATTGAAAAAACCAACAGCCCATGGTTACCCTTGAGTATCATGTCAAAACCATGCGGCTTTGCAGCAGCAAAGGCCCCCCTAGCCGACAAACTTCTTAGAAACGACACAGGCATTGTTGCTCAAACCCTTTGTTGATAGGGATAATGACAATCTCTCTGTAGAGCAAAGGGTCCTAACCGTGTATTCTGAAATTACACAGTAATTGTCGTGCTACCAAGAAGAGGGATATTATTTTGTCCTTGCTAGCATCCACTGGATAATTCGTTCCCGAGCTGCAGAGCGGGGCGGTGTGACATGCGCTCCATCCACGACTTCCCACAGCTCCATGACTACTTTTGAATCATCGGATTCAAATCTAACAATTTCAGTTTCACTTCCGGAAACTTTTCGGTCCAAATCAATAGTTGACTTCTCTAAATCTACCTTCTTTTTACAGTTATTGAACTCTTTCCATTTGGCAAAATTATCCTCTGCACTTGGGTATCTGCGTCTCCCAACCCCACCACCGGCCCATTTGATGGTTCTATCCTTGGTTCCATGTATATGCAGAATACTAACCGGGTTCTCTGGAGTATTTGGCCATTGAGTAAAACCAACACCAGCAAAGGGAACAATCCCAGTAATGAGATCGGAATGGTCATGTGCCATTCGATAGCTCATGAAACCACCATTCGACAGTCCCATCACGAAAACCCTCTTCTTGTCTATGTTATAAGCGTTCATGGCTTTAAGAATTAGATCTCGGAGATATTTGGAGTCGTCTACTTCATTCTTCCAATCGCAACAAGCATCGGTAGCATTCCACCTTTTTTCTATTCCATCAGGTGCACAAAAAATAAAATCATACTTCTCCGCAAGTTTTTTCAGTGGAAAAAACATTAACTGCCCCTTGCCATTGGATCCGTAGCCATGGAGATTCAGGATAAACGGATATTTCTTCTGGGGGTCGTAATCTTTTGGGATATGAAATTCATCATTGCGTTCATCTGTTTTGGAAACCTTGGACTTAATTGATTTGCGATTTTTTTTGCTGTTTTCCTCAGCAATAAGCAGCCCGCAATTTATCCAAGTAAAAATGATTAAAATCCAAAAACGTTTCATTGCTTTTTATTTTTCAAATTTCCGATTGTTTTGGATTGATTCCGAAGTTGTTTCACGACAATTGGATCTAATTCGCCAACTTCTGTATAGAATATCTTTTCGTCCCATTTTCCCTTACTTATTAACGACATAGATTGATACCGAAGATAAAATTTACCACCCTTTTCCCCGATGTATTCATATACATGCATGGTTCCAGTGCCTGATCTCAAGTAATCTTGGAATTTTTCACCAGAAACTCGCTTTGGATTACTACTGCAACCCAGCAATACCACTGCTGCGGTTGTTGTGAATAGGAGGTGTTTCATTTCAGTGACTGAAGATTCTTGTCATCCGGGAAAAGTTTCTTTGTGAATTTAAGAAACTCATGGGATCGAAAGTAGCTGGTTCCAACAATCTGGCCGTTCAGGTAATATCTCAATTCCTTACAGCTGAAGCAAACGAGGAGATCCACTTTTATGTTTTTTTCGGTAAAGTGGAATGCTACTCCGGGCCGAAAAAGACAGTCAGGTGGTACTGAGTGGCGAAAGTAGGTGTCGGTATTTGTTAAAATTCGCGATAAAACGACTCTAGATTTTTTTGATAATGGAATTGCATTAGCTATAACTGTATAGCCATGCAGGTGTCCGCCACTTTGAATTTTCTGCTTGTTTGGATAGGAATCGTCAACCCTATATACTTCGCAAATCGTGGCTTTACTAAGATCGGACGCGAGGGCATAGGCTGGTTCTATTTTTACGTTCGCCCACTGCCATTGCATATTTCTTTTGGCACCGCACCCCAGAAGTACCAAGGCTGCGATTGTTGGGAGTAGGAGGTGTTTCATTTGCTAGCGGCTTTTCATCCACAACTTGCAAGGGCTGACTCGACAGCCGAAAGCAATTCCTTAGGCTGATTGCTTCCAGTCCGGTATTTTTATTCGTTTTTCAGCTGAATCTCAATGGCACACGGTTGTATCGAGAACACATTGCCATGCAAAATACAAACTACAGTAGCGTTACAGGACAGGCAAAAAACCCATCCGTAACCATTTGTTACACAGGGTAAAAACTTGTAA
>NYYT01000025.1 GCA_002686885.1 Pedosphaera sp. | reverse complement strand
GCAGTGCGGAATTTCAGGAGAGAGAAATCTTTGATCTATTTGGCATTGTCTTTGAGGGGCACCCCGACATGAGGCGCATCATGATGTGGGATGATTTCGAAGGGCATCCCATGCGAAAAGATTTTGTTGAGGCCGACGACTACGAATACGAACCTACACCCCACGACGCTGTGTTGAAGCGCTGTCAGGAGCATTTTGCGGACCCCGCAAATGGAAGATCATGATCGAATCGACCACAAGTCCCGGACCTAGCTTTGAAGCCGTCGCATCGAGTGCCTCGCCCTCGATGCAGGGCGCTGAGCGCATGGAGGTCTCCATGGGGCCCCATCACCCATCCACCCACGGAGTCTTCCGAATGGACGTGGAACTGGAGGGCGAAACGGTGGTCAAACTCAAACCGGTTTTCGGCTATCTGCATCGCAATCACGAAAAAATCGGAGAGGACACTAGTTATCTGGGCTCCATGCCCTATACCGATCGCTTGGATTATTTCAACTCCATGACCAACAACTGGGCTTATGCACTCAGCGTGGAAACGTTGGCAGGCATTGAGGTCCCTGAGCGCGCGGAATACATTCGAGTGATCACCGCCGAGTTAAGCCGTCTCCAAAACCACGTCTGCCTCATCGGCTTCCTGGTGCAGGACATGGGGGCCCTGGGAACACCCCTCATGTATGCCTTCAGGGAAAGAGAGCGGATTCTCGACTTGTTCGAGTCCTTGACCGGGGCTCGCATGATGTGCAACTACATGCGGTTCGGTGGCTGCCGATGTGATGTTTCCCCTGCCTGGCTCCACCAGGCTCAACAGGTTGTCGAGGCTTTCCCCAAGTTTCTGGATGAATTTGAAGCTCTCCTCTCAGAGAATGAAGTGTTGGTTTCTCGATCACAGGGAGTCGGAGCCCTCAGCCAGTCGCTGGCGATTGATGCCGGTATCACAGGCCCGATGCTCCGTGCCACGGGAGTCAATCTCGACCTCAGAAAAGCCGAGCCTTATGGCATTTATGATCGATTCGAGTTCCGAATCCCTCTGGGGGATCATGGTGATGTGTTTGATCGCTACATGATTCGCATTCTGGAGATGCGCGAGTCGGTGAGCATCCTCAGGCAGGCCATCGGTGACATTCCCCAGGGCGATTTCATCCATCCAAAAGCAAAACTCAGGGGGTTCAAGCCGCCCGCCGGTGAAGCCTATGGACGCATCGAGGCACCCAAGGGCGAACTGGGCTTTTACCTCATCAGCGATGGTAGCCCCAAGCCCTATCGTTTCCGGGTGCGTCCTCCAAGCTTCATCAATTTAACGATCCTGGAAGACATGTGCCTGGGACAAACGATCGCAGATGCGGTCATCATCCTCGGCAGTGTCGACATCGTCCTGGGAGAGGTCGATCGCTAAAACGCAGCCCGCTTATAGATCATGATTGGTAAAGGTATTCTCAAAGGCATGGTAGAAACGGCGAAAAACCTCGCAGGAAGTTTCCACGATCCAGAGCGTCTCACAACGGTGGAATATCCCGAGCAAAAGATCCCCGCCAAGGAGAATGCNCGTAATTTTCCCTTTCTTGTCTACGACGGAGACGACTGGGAAACAGGCCTGCGATGCGTNTCTTGTCAAATCTGTGAAAAGGAGTGTCCTCCTCAGTGTATNTACATTGAAAAGGACACCGTGAAGAAACCTGACTTTTTGGGCAAAATGCAGTTTCAGCCCAAGACCTTTGATATTGATGTCTCTGTCTGCATGGGNTGCCAGATATGTGTCGAGGTCTGCCCCTTTGAATCCATCCGCATGGATCGCGATTTTGAGTATGCTCAAAGTGACCGCTTTGAAGGCCTCCTTCTCCGAAAGGACCAACTGGCCAAGCCCAACAAGTATTATCATAGCATTCACCCCACCGAGGCACGTGAAACCGACGCTATCCGCGACGGCAAACGACAAGANCATCTGGCAAAGGAAAAGGCCAAGGCTGAGAAACTAGCCAAGGCCAAGGAAGAGGCGGCAGCAAAAGCCAAGGAGGCCCAGACTCCTACCGACGGTGATTCTTCCGAAAAGGCATCCTGACACATGTGGTTTGAAGAGCTTCTCATTGCCATCAAAGCAAGCCTGGTGCTCAAGGCACCCGAGGGTTTGAGGCCTCTGGTGTCGGCTGCCTTGTCGACGATGCCGATCCTTTCTGCGTTTGGCGGGCTTTTCGCNGTGGTGACACTCCTGGAGAGAAAAATGCTTGGACGGATTCAAAATCGCTACGGCCCCAACCGAGTGGGGCCCTTCGGCATCTTTCAGCCTGTGGCCGATGGCATCAAGATGCTGACCAAGGAGGACATTGTCCCGAAAACAGCCGATCATTTAATTCATTTTCTAGCACCCCTGGTCCTGCTGGTCACGGCGATGCTGGGGCTATCGGTGATTCCCTTCGGGCAAAAGCTCGTGGCGGTTGAATTTGAAGCAGGTATTGTCTTTTTCTTCGCGGTCGGAGGGGCTGCCGAGCTGGCGGTTTTCATGGCAGGTTGGGCCAGCCGAAACAAATATGCCCTACTCGGCTCGCTAAGGGCGATCGCTCAAATGGTAAGCTATGAAATCCCTCTGATTTTATCGAGTGTCTGTGTCCTTATGGTCACCGGTTCCCTCTCCCTTACTGAAGTGGTTCAAGCGCAGTCTGGTGGCATCACTTCCTGGTTCCTTTTCACTCCCTGGGGTTTTCTGGGATGCATTCTTTTCCTGATTTCCACCCTCGCAGAGGTCAATCGCTCGCCCTTCGACATTCCTGAAGCCGAATCTGAATTGATTGCAGGGCATATGACCGAATATTCCGGCTTCAAATATGCTGTCTTCTTTCTGGCTGAATTCGTGGCCATGTTCGCCATGTGCGCCTTAACCGCCACCCTCTTCTTGGGTGGGTATCATGCCCCGCTACCTGTGCTGAGCATCATTCCCGGGCCTGTTTGGCTCTTCAGCAAACTCATGCTGCTGGTCCTGCTCTTCATTTGGATACGAGGCACTATGCCGCGCCTGAGAGCCGATCAGTTGATGGAATTTGCGTGGAAGTTCATGCTTCCCATGTCGGTNATCAACCTCGTGAGCACTGGTATCTGGATCGCCNTGGACGGTGGCCTCCTCGGATGGCTCGNCACCGGTGCCTGTAACTTCGGCGCTTACCTTGGCTTGAGTCGCTGGCTGGCTGATCATCCCAACCACCGGAAGCGGGTCTATCGATACGCCGATGGCCCCATCAACGCTGCATGAATACGATTTTCCTACTCATCTCGCTAACGACGATCGCCAGTGCCATTGCAGCCATGAGTTTGCGTAATTTGGTTCATTGTGTGCTTTGCCTGACCCTCACCTTCGTAGGGATTGCTCTGACTTACTTACAGCTGAGCAGTCAGTTCATTGGGTTTGCTCAAGTCATGGTTTATGTGGGAGCCGTTTCCATTCTGATCATTTTTGCCCTCCTCATGACCCGAAGTGGTCACGAGCTCACCCTTCGGGAGTGGCGCCCAATGCACTGGGTTTGGGGCACCCTAATCACATTTGGCCTTCTAGCTTGTTTGGGGCTTTCCATCACAGGTTCNAGCGTCAGCGNAAAGGTCGCCTCCCCTGAAAAGTCCGAAAGCGTGAAGGCTCTTGGCCAAGCACTGATGCAAGAGTACTTGCTCCCCTTGGAGGCCATGGCTCTTTTGCTGACAGTTGCCTTGATCGGCGCAGCACTGGTGGCCCTACCTGCATCCCATCANGCTCCCNCATCCAAAGGAGGCAANGAATGATGATGACCNCGGCTCTCCTGCCCTATCTGCTATTTAGCGCCTGCCTGTTTTGCATTGGCTTGGCAGGAGTCATGATGCGCCGCAACGTGATCCTGATCCTTGCAGGCNTCGAACTGATGCTCAACGCTGCCAATATCAATTTTGTCGCCTTCTGGCGTTTCCACCCCGGAGCGGAAGAAGTTTCCGGACTGATCATGGTTCTCTTTGCATTGGCAATCGCTGCTGCCGAAGCTGCAGTAGGACTGGCCCTGGTCATTTCACTCTTTCGTCACTTCCGAACAACGAATCCGGAACAGATGGAACAGGAGGTTATGTCATGAACTCCCCAGAAGGACTTTCCATGATTTGGCTCATTCCGGGATTCCCTATCCTGGCTGCCATCCTTTTGACCCTATGGCCCACTGATCAGAGGCGCGGTGCCGCATGGATTGGTATTGGGGCCATGGCTCTAAGCCTTCTGGGAGCAAGCATTGCCTTCCTTGCGATTGCGGGCGCTCCTGGCGAGGAGGGCCTCGTACGATGGGTCCACAACTTCCTCTGGTTCGATGTGGGTGAATCCCCAATAAAAATCGGCTGGTTGCTGGACCCCCTCAGCGCCGTCATGCTCTGGATGGTGACCTTCGTTTCGTTGCTGGTGCTGATCTACAGTTCTGGCTACATGGCAAACGATCAGCGAATGGTTCGATTCTTTGCCTTCCTGTCCCTTTTCGCAGGAGCCATGTTAGGGCTCCTTATTTCCAACCACCTTCTCGTATTGTTCATGTGCTGGGAAGTCGTTGGGTTGGCGTCCTACCTCCTGATTGGCTTCTGGTTCCACAAACCTTCTGCAGCAGCCGCATGCAAAAAGGCTTTCATCACCACGCGCATTGGGGATCTCGGACTCCTGTTGGGGCTCCTGTGGCTTTATCGAGACACGGGTACGCTTCTGTTTTACGACGGGGGTGAAGGGTGCCTGGAAGATCGTTCCATCGTCTGGTTAGCGGGTCTGCCAGGTATGTTCGGCATGACGGCCACGGCGACGATCGGTATTCTCTTATTCGTTGGTGCGATGGGTAAATCGGGCCAGTTCCCTTTGCATGTCTGGTTGCCTGATGCCATGGAGGGCCCCACACCGGTCAGCGCCTTGATTCATGCAGCCACCATGGTGGCTGCCGGGGTCTTTCTCATGGCGCGAATCCATCCACTTTTTGAGTTTCCTGCGGCAGGCACCCAAGCCCTGGATCTCATCACATGGATTGGTGCCATCACCGCTCTGGGCGGCGCTTTGGTGGCCTGTGCGCAGCAAGATCTNAAGCGTATTCTGGCTTTCTCCACGATTTCACAACTGGGATACATGATGCTGGGATTGGGTACCGGAGGCGTGGCAGTCGCCATGTTCCACCTCATCACCCACGCNTTCTTCAAGGCGCTGCTTTTTCTCGGCGCTGGCTCGGTGATTCATGGATGCCACGATCAGCAGGACATTCGCTACATGGGAGGTCTTCGAAAACGTATGCCGACGACCTTCATCGCTTATGGAATCGGCATGATGGCGTTGGCAGGCTTCCCGCTGGTGACAGCTGGCTTTTGGAGCAAGGATCTCATTCTTCACGCGGCGCTGCACTGGCATGGCGGAAGGATCCCCTTTGCGATGGGGTTGTTGGGCGCCTTACTCACAGCATTTTACATGACTCGCCAGATGGCACAGGTATTCTTTGGTCGTTATCGGGGAGATGAAGCACCCNATCAGGCAGCCAGTTCAGGCAATCATTCGCCGCATGAAAGCCCTTCAAGCATGCTTTGGCCACTTCGAATTCTTGCGGTTTTCGCGATAGGAGCTGGTTTCATAGGGACGCCCGTTTACCCATGGTTTGANTCCTTTCTGGAAGGCCAGGCCCTTGTTTGGCAGCCCGGTGAATTGGTCCATGGTTCCACCTTGTTGCTTNTGCTGGGTTCATCCTGTCTCGTGTTGATGGGGCTCTTCTTCGGTTGGTGGTATTACAGCCCACTGGTGTATGATCCAGCCCGTGACGACGATCCCATGGAGGAACGTCTCCCGGCGGGGAGCTTTGGATTCCTTCGAGCCAAAGCCTATCTAGATGAGGCCTATCAATACACCTTCCTCAGNTGGACTCAGCATATGGCCATGGGCTGCCGCTGGGTGGAAAACCATTTTTTCCGCCCCATGATGCCACTTGTCGCCACTTTCACTCAGCTGATTTCCTGGCTGGCAAGATTTTGGGATGAGTGGATCATCAATGCCGGTTTTGATTTCACCTGCAGCGGAATCATGATTCAGGCTGGAAAAATCCGCCGCATGCATCAAAAGCGCGTTCAGATTTGTCTTCAGTGGATGGCCGCTGCTGCCATTCTCCTACTCATAATCTTAAAGCTCGGAGGTGCTTCATGAGCGGATTTCCCTGGTTGAGTCTGATCCTTTGGATGCCCCTTTTAGCGGGCCTTGCCCTCATCGCTCGAGGGCGTGAGACGGGACCGTCCCGTTCCTCGACAGCATGGTGGTTGAGCCTTGCGAGTTCTCTCCTCACGCTGATTCTCTGCATGAAGGCACCCATGGAATCAGGGCCATCGTTGTGGAAGGAATCCATCGAGTGGATTCCTTCATTGGGAGTTGCCTATGAGTTGGGAATGGACGGCATGGGTTGCATCATGCTTGCGTTGACGGCACTGATCATGCCGGTGTCCATCGCAGCGTCTCAGCGAGCTGGTTACAACCATGAGGGCTTTGGCGGATGCCTTCTCATGACACAGGGCACCCTTGTCGGTGTGTTCACGGCACAGAATTTCTTCGCTTGGTTCTTTTTTTATGAAATAGCCCTNGTTCCAGCCTATTTTCTAGTNCGCTTGTGGGGAGGCCCTGGCNNNGAGAAGGTCTCCTTGCGATTCTTTATCTATTCCATGCTGGGCAGCATTGCCTTACTGGTAGGTTACCTCGGGCTCGCCTCTGCCGTTGGTTCCTATAACTTTACGGCTCTGGCGGAAGCCTCGGCCACCCAAGCCCTTCCAGAAGCCATTGGCCAGCGCCTGGCCTGGTTTGACCTTCCAGTCAAATGGCTCATCACCCTGCTCTTTGCACTCACCTTCGGGGGCTTGGCGGTCAAGGTGGGCNTGGTACCTGTGCATGGCTGGTTACCCGACACTTACGAAAANGCCCCCACTCCANTGACCATGGTCCTCACAGGCCTGATGTCCAAGATGGGGCTCGTAGGCATGGTGAAGATGGTGATCCCTCTGCTCCCCTATGTGCCTTCCAGCGTGTTACAAGCAACCTTGGCGATAGCGGTTTTCGGCCTGGTTTACGCCGCCCTTGCCGCGATGGGGCAGACCTCCTTCAAACGTCTTTTGGCATATTCATCGATCAATCACCTAGGCTATTGCTTGATCGCACTGCTGGTCCTTGGCCAACCGAGCATGGGAGAACCTTCCATGCAAACTGCCAAGACCTTTGCCCTGGGGGGGCTCCTGTTGCAAATGTTCTCCCATGGGCTCATTGCCGCAGGTTTGTTTTACCTCACGCATCTTGGAGAAAGCCGTCTTCAAAAAACCCTGCGCGTCGATGGGCCTGGCGGATTGCGTGCGATCATGCCCAGATTTGCGGGCTGGATGGGCCTGGCCGTTTTTGCCTCCATTGGATTGCCAGGCTTGAGCGGGTTTATCGGGGAGTTTCTCATCTTTCGAGGCGTTTTTGCACTCAGCCCTTGGGTTGCCATAGGCTCACTACCAGCATTATTGATCACAGCCATCTTTCTCTTGAGATTTCTGCAGCATGTTTTCCATGGAAAATCGGATCCGGAATCCGAGCAATTCAGCGATTTGAGCGGAAGTGAAATGGCCCTGATGGCACCCCTGTTTATCCTTATTGTGCTTCTTGGCTGGTTTCCTCATCTGATCATGGAGCGTATCAATCCGACAATAATCCTGACCATAGAGAGGATGATTTTTTAAGATGTTAGCCTGGACGGTCTATCTCTCCTTTCTTGCCTCCCTGGCCTGCTTCTGCAGTCCGGCCAGTCGCCCATCCTACGCACGGTGGATCGCTTTGATCACGAGTGTGGTAGCCACTTTCTTGCCCTTGAGTATCCTCATCTTCAAGACTGCTCCTGATAGTGGGGCCGTTGAAACCATCGTTCACCTTTCGTGGGTCCCTTCTCTGGGGATTCATTACTTGCTGGGCTATGATGGGATCAGTCTGATCATGGTCTTGCTCACGGGGATTGCATCGATGTCGGCCATTCTGTTTTCTTGGAATATCGAACATCGCACGGGGGAATTCTTCGGCTTTCTCATGGCCCTCATAGGAGGTGTCTATGGCGTCTTCATCAGCTTCGATCTCTTTCTTCTTTTTGTCTTCTATGAGATCGCCATCATCCCAAAATATTTCCTGATTGCCATCTGGGGTTCCACACGCAAGTCGTATGGAGCCATGAAGCTCGTTCTCTACAGTTTTGTAGGGAGCGCACTTGCTCTCGTCGGCATCATGGCTGCCTTTGTGGTGTCAGGAGCTGAATCCTTTGCCTTGGAGCACCTGATCGCCTTCCCTTACGAGGAAGGGTTTCAGCGCTGGGCCTTCCCGGTCACCTTTCTTGGGTTTGTCATCCTTGCTGGCCTCTGGCCCTTCCACACCTGGGCGCCCACGGGCCACGTAGCTGCCCCCACCGGCACGTCTATGCTGCTTGCAGGCGTTGTGATGAAATTGGGTGCTTATGGAGCACTCAGGATCCCGCTCACACTTTTCCCCATGGGAGCAGCCATGTGGCGGGAGGAGTTGGCACTCTTGGCGGCAGTCGGTATTGTCGCAGGGGCGCTGGTCGCGCTTGTTCAGCAGGATTTTAAGTTCATCATCGGATATTCCAGTGTGAGTCATATGGGCTTCGTAGTATTGGGGCTCCTGGCAACGACCGAAACGGGCCTGAGTGGAGCCGTGCTGCAAATGTTTTCCCATGGTATCATTGCGGGTCTGCTTTTTGCGGTGGTGGGCCGCATGGTCTACGCACGTACGCATACCAGGGATTTGAAAGAGTTGCAGTGGATGAACCTCCGCGCGCAACTCCCCTTTGCGTCCACCTTGTTCTTGCTCGCAGGACTCGCCTCCATTGGGCTTCCTGGTTTCAGCGGTTTTGTCGCCGAATTACATGTGCTGGCCGGTGCCTGGCAAAGCTTTGCCTGGCTTAGTCTCGTAGCAGGACTCGGGATTATTCTTGGCGTGGCCTACACCATGCGCGCCATGCTGACCGTTTTCTGGCCCAGTGCTCTCGTCACCGACTCAGGGAGAGCACCCATCCTTGAACCGATTACCCTCCAGGAAAAGTGGGGCGCCTGTTTGCTCGTCGTTGCCACCCTTTCAGTAGGCCTTTATCCCAAGTGGATGCTTGACTGGATCACTCCCTGCCTGCAATCACCCATGCTGAAACCACTCACCGAAGGGATGGCTCCCATGTAGGACCTAGCGTCCTTTCTTCTCCATGATTCAAGAAGCCATACATACGGATTTGTTTCGATTGATCGCTCCAGAGTGCCTGACGGTGGTCACCGCCTTGATCATCCTTGCAGTCTCCTTTGGGCGTAAGACCACCCAATCCTCCTCAGGGCCATTGTATGGTGTGATAGGGATGATCGGCCTGGCCCTGGCGTTTGTGGTGAGTTTGTTCTATCAGTCAACCGGATTCAGTTTGGGGTCAGCTTTCATCGTGACCGATGCCACGCGCTGGATCAAAGCGGGCCTATTGCTGATGGGCTTTTTGATTTTTTGGCAACACACCGCCTCTCCTTCACATATTGGAAACCAGGGAGAATTTCACGCGCTCATGCTCTTTGCCATCGCAGGCATGAGCTTGCTGATTGGAGCGGATCACCTGCTCATGATATTCGTTGCCCTGGAAATCACCGCACTTTCCCTCTACATCCTGGCCGCTATTGACAAGACCAACACCCTCGCCACACGCGTGGCACTGAAATATTTCCTGATCGGTGGCCTTTCTGCGGCCTTTGTCCTTTATGGATTCAGTCTTATTTTTGGAGTCGCAGGCACCATGAGTTTGTCTGGCATTGCGGAGCACTGCCAGACAAACGGGAACGATCCGCTTCTCATGATGGGGATATTGATGGCTCTGGTAGGTTTTGGCTTCAAGGTAGCCGCAGCCCCTTTTCACTGGTGGGTAGCCGATGTCTATACCTCGACTTTGACTCCTGTTACATGCTTGATTGCTTCGACTTCCAAGGTGGCTGGCTTTTTCGTGATGGGCCGCTTCCTCTGGCATGGGCTCATCGGCGCACAGGGCTCTTTGGATGGCTGGGAATGGACACAAGGTTGGATTCCCTGGATTGCCATGTTGGCCGTGTTATCAATGTTGGTGGGCAATCTTGCCGCCCTTCGGCAGACAAAGCTCCGGCGGCTCATTGGCTTTTCAGCGGTCGCCCACACGGGTTATGCCCTACTGGGTCTGTGTTCACCGACTCCACAAGCCAGCGCATCCATCGCTTTCTACATGTTGACCTATGGGCTATCGGTCATCGGGCTTCTCAGCTTGCTGGAACTCACCCAAGGGAATCAAAAGGACGCTGAACACAGGCAACTTGAGGGGCTTTGGAGGCGCGCGCCCTGGCTTGCAGCTTGCCTCATGCTTTTGGTTTTATCCCTTGCGGGTATCCCACCTCTGGTAGGCTTTATCGCCAAGTTCAATTTGTTTATTGCAGCCCTCAACACCCCACATCAAACTTTGGGTCTGATCGGCCTGGTGGTTTTGGCTCTAGGAGCCAGTGCCGTCTCCCTGTATTACTATCTGGGAGTCCTTAAAGCGGCCTTTTGCCTGGATCAGCCTGACGAAGCGATGGAGTTGAAACCAAGCACCTCTCAATATGGGCTGGTTTTCACCTGCACTCTGCTGACCTTGCTTTTCGGCGTTTTTCCAGGATGGCTTCTAACCAGGTTTCTGGAGGCTTTTTCAGGAGCCTGATACCCCGCTTCACCTCATTTTTTTCTGGCCTGGCGCTTGCGGGCCGCTTTCTTCTTGGCGAGAGCCCGCCCCGGAAAGGTCATTTCAGCAATACCAGACTTGTCCCATTCGCCCAGCCCCCACTGTTCCATCAAGGCATACTGTTGAAAGGTTGCCTCAGCCAGGGGCAATGGAATGCCAGCGGGTTTTGCCATGGAAAGAGCAATGCCAGAGTCTTTGGCTGCGTGAGCAGCGGAAAAATAGCAGTCATGGTCTCGATGTTGCATGTCTTCACCATCGGTTTCCAACACCCTGGAGTTAGCACCTGTTTGCGAGAAAACTTCACGCAACATGCCCAGGTCATGGCCCAGCGCAGCTCCCAAGCCCAACCCCTCGGCCAAGCCAGCAGTATTGATATTCATGACCATGTTGACCAAGGCTTTGACTTCAGAGGCCTTGCCGGAAGCTCCAATGTAGCGCATAGAGGCACTCAGATCTTTCAACAATGGCTCGACACGCTTATAGGTGCGCCGATCGCCTCCACACATCAGATACAGAGTTCCCTGACGTGCCTGGGTGATGCTTGATGCCATGCAGGCTTCCAAAGTTCTGGCTCCAACTTTGCGAGCTCGTTTTTCCACTTTTAAGTGAGTGGCCGGGCTCACCGTTGCACAATTGATGAAGATTTTTCCTTTGGCATTTTTGAGGAGGCTTCTCCCCGAAGTCTTGAAGATACGATCCATCGCCTGATCATCGGTGACCACCGTCACGATCCATTGTGCCAACTGGGTCACCTCATCCAGATGCCTGCAAGCCGTTGCTCCGACTGAGGATGCCACTTTTTCGGCGAGTTCACTTTGGCTATCGAAGACAGCCGTGACTTGATACCCGCAATCCTTGAGTCGAAGGGCCATATTGGACCCCATACGACCCACTCCAACAATTCCTATCTTGAATGCCATGGTGCTCTATTGTGTCATTTTTCAAGCAAGCCTCTCACGATTCCAAAGCCTAGGATGGACGGAAAGAGGCGCTACGAGTGAGATGCGGAAAACATAGTAGCGCGCATCAGGCATGCCAAGCATGTATCCTGCATTTGCGGTAAAATGTTTGAATCAAAGTCCGTTGGTAATCACTCATTGTTACAATTTTGTAATATTAGATTGACAAATAATCTCTCCTGAACCTAAATGAATCACCCTCGGTTCAAGCAGGACACCATGGTTGTGATGTGTACCTAGATTGAATTCTCCGCTTCAAAGTTCGTTTTTTTTATTCAATTTCTCACCTCAAGATACGCAAAGCGTTGCAAGCATCGAGAGGTCATGAAATAATGAATATTCAACAGTTCCTTCCCTCAAACCGTTGGATCTGTGGGGCTCCGATCAAATTCCTATGAAAATAACGACCTTCTCCATGCGACTGTCCTTTTTTTGCAGCGTCATACTTCTGGGTGCAGGCTGCCACAGCATGTCCCCAACAACCTTGGAATCTAAATCAACAGAAACACCCATGCCGAACGACTCAAATGTGGCGATATCTCCTCTGGGAGCCACTGCCAACGGACAAGAAGTCCACCTCTACACATTGACCAATGCCAACGGTCTAGTCGCCAAAGTCAGCACCTATGGCGCCCTTCTCACCGAGATGCACGTCCCCGATCGAGACGGGCAACTTAAGGATATCACTCTTGGCTTCAAGGATCTGAAGTCTTATGAAGCTGGCCATCCCTATTTTGGCGCCACGATTGGCCGTTACGGCAACCGAATCGCCAAAGGGACCTTCACGCTTCATGGCAAGTCCTACACCCTCGCCACCAACAATGATGCCAACCATCTCCATGGAGGGTTGGCCGGTTTTGACAAGAAAGTATGGGAGGCTAGGCCCCTTTCTACCGAATACGGTTCAGCGGTCGCTTTGACCTACACCAGTATCGATGGAGAGGAGGGCTATCCCGGCAATCTCAAGGTAGAAGTTATCTACACATTGACTGAAGAAAACGAGCTGACGATCGACTATCGGGCTCACACCGATGCCGATACGGTGTTGAACCTCACCAATCACGCCTACTGGAACCTCGCCGGTGAAGGCAGCGGCGCCATCTTGGACCATGAGCTTGAGCTGATGGCTGATTTCTACACCCCAGTCGATGACACCCTTATTCCCACAGGGGAGATCCGCAGTGTCCAAGGGACACCGCTCGACTTTACTACCCCTACCTCCATCGGTTCCCGCATGGCGCTCATGGCAGGCGATCCTGGTGGATACGACCACAATTTTGTGTTGCGCAAATCCGGTGAAGGTCTCCTCGAAATGGCTGCCAGAGTGCATGAACCCAAGAGCGGAAGGGTCATGGAAATCCTGACGACGGAGCCTGGGATACAATTCTATTCCGGAAATTTCTTAGACGGAACACTCACTGGAAAGAGCGGAGGAAACTATGAAAAACGTCATGGATTCTGTCTGGAGACGCAACATTTCCCCGACTCTCCGAACAAACCCCATTTCCCAAGCGTCCTGCTGCGCTCCGGTGAAACCTACACCCAGCGTACCATTCACCGATTTTCAGCCAAGTAATCCCTTAGGGAGGCAGGAAAAGGCTTTACAGGAAAGGGCACCTAACGCAAAAGGTGCCCTTTCTTTACATCGATTCTCAAGGGCGTTCAACCACCATGAAACGCGCTGAACCAGAAGACCAGATTCTGAGGAGGGACGACTGGCCGGAAGTCAAGGCGCCCACCTCATCCAGATCACTCAATTGGGCGACAGGTTGCTGATTGATTTCCAGAATCACTTGTCCCTCTCGAAGACCTTGGTCGTGAGCGAAGCTGGAAGGTTCGATGCGAGTGATGAGCAATCCGTCCACCGATTCGGGAATACCATAACGTTGCCTGAGGCTTGAGGACATGGGGGCCACATCCAGCCCTTCAATCCAAGACTGACGCTTGTCCTCTAGAGGAGGCCTCATACGACCAAGCCCTCCTAGTAAGCCGGCGTAGCCTTCTTCCGGCAGTGCACCGATGGTCACGTTGAGCACCTGGGAGGCACCGTTGCGTATCACACCTAGTGCTACGGCTGAACCGGGCCGTGTTTCCACCACCATCAATTTCAAAGCGTTCATGTCGCTGATCGGCTTTTCGTCATATGTGACCACCACATCTCCCGGAATCACTCCGCCCGCCTCCGCAGGGCCTTCAGGCGTGACGTCACCCACCAAGACACCTTCCGTGGAATCAAGCCCGAAACCTTTGGCCATGGACTCGGTCAATTCTTGCATGGAAATCCCTAGCAGGCCTCGCTGAACGTCACCATATTCCACCATTTGATCCATGACGCTGCGAGCCATGTTGACGGGAATGGCAAAGCCGATCCCTTGATTGCCCCCACTTCGACTCATGATCATGGTGTTGATCCCAATGAGTCTCCCTTGAGCATCGATCAGGGCTCCCCCAGAATTACCGGGATTGATGGAGGCGTCGGTCTGGATGAAATTCTCGATGTCCATCATGCCAATTTGGGCCCGCCCCGTGGCGCTGACGATCCCCATGGTGACAGATTGAGACAAACCAAAGGGGCTTCCAAGGGCCAACACCACATCACCCACTTCCAAATGATCACTGTTGCCAAGAGTAATCGCCGAGAGCCCCTTTCGTTGGACTTTCAATACCGCCAAATCAGAATGTTTGTCGGCCCCAACGATCTCGGCGTCCAGAGAGGTCGTGCCATCAGCCAACACCACTGAAATCGATTGGGTGCCCTCTACGACGTGAAAGTTGGTGAGAATGAATCCATCGGAAGAGACAATCACCCCCGAGCCAGTACCTTGCGCTGGAAGATCCCGTTCCTCCGGCATGGGAAATCGACCCTCTGGGTCGAAGAAACGCCTGAAGGCATCCAGATCCATGGACCCAGCAGCTGAGGAGCGCTCTTGAACCGTTTGAATTGAAACCACACATGGAGAGGCCGACTTGACGACAGGTGCAAAGCTTGTTGCCGCTTTGATGGGTTCCTCAAGAGGGGATTCATCGATTTGTAAATCAGGTGGATCAAATCTCCCTACCTTGCCCAGCATGGCTTCGGGAAATACCATCCACAACAAGGCTCCTGTGGCCAAGCCACTTCCAAACTTTAACCAAGTATTCATGCTTTGAAGTGAGGAGCTGCTATTCGCGCCACTCCACACCTATCAGGTAATCCATGAGAGAGGCCATCGCAACAAAAAGGTGGTCCCTTCTCGATTAGAAGGCGGCATGGAAGGCTTAAGGATGGGTCAAATTGGGAGGCCAGATGGGTTGTCGAAGGGTGGGAACACTCCCTGAGGCTGGCAGCGTTTGCCTTACGGCCGTGCGCAGCTTTTGCATCAGTTCATCCTGTAGGTCCTTCCACATGGCCTTTCCCGCTAAATTGTGTTGTTCGGCAGGGTCAGCGGAATGATCATAGAGCTCGACTCCCTCGCGCTGATCGTCCCAAAGGGTCAAGCGCCACCGTTCGGTGCGAAGGGAATATCCCATGACACGGTTGGGTTGTAGCCCCTTTCGTGTTCGGGTGACCTGGGTGAGAGCATACCCACGGCCCTTCGCCTGGGGGTTTTTCAGCATCAATGCGAGGTTCTGCCCTTGCAAATCAGCTGGCGCCTGAACGCCACACAAAGCAGTCAGGGTCGGATACAAGTCGACCAAACCGACGGGTGCAGGCGCGACCTCCCCATGAGCACTGACCCCCGGCCCCGCCATGATCAATGGCACGCGGGCACTTTCTTCAAACAAGCTCATTTTCTGCCAAAGTCCATGCTCCCCCAAATGATAGCCATGATCACTGGTAAAAACGACGATGGTCTCTTCACTGAGCCCAAGACGTTCCAAAGCCTGAAGCACGCGGCCTACCTGGGCATCCATGAAACTCACACTGGCCCGGTAGGCCTGTATGGCCTCACGACGAAGGGGGTCGGTCAACAGATCGTGTTCGGCCTTGTGACTCCCCAAGGCCATGGCAGGGAGATCCTGGATATCCTCTTGCACTCCCTCCACCAGACGGATGCTTGCGGTGGGGTAAGCTCCAAAGTAGCATTTGGGCGCCACATAGGGTGTGTGGGGGCGATAGAAGCCCAGTGCCAGAAAAAAAGGGCGATCAGGCCGCTTGGCAAAACGCTCCAGCAGCCAGATGGCATCCTCAGCGAGCATACCATCGGTGTGCTTTTCATCCGGCTGTGGTGAGGCATACCAGCTGAGCGTACCGCCAAACTGGCCTGGCTTGAGACTGAAAATAAAAGGTTCTTCCTCCAGACGATCACAACCCGCTGGGTTCGTCTCAATTTCCCAGGAGGCTGGATCGTCATGCCCATTGGTGCCGACTGATTTGGGCACATTGTAATGATACAACTTCCCTACCCGGGCAGAGACATAGCCCTCGAGACGAAAGGCTTGCGGCAGGCTGTGGTGTGAAGGAATGGTCTGCCGGAATATTTGCGAGTTCCGCATGATCCCAGTGGCGTTGGGATAAAGACCGCAGAGCATGGAATTGCGACTGGGCCCACAAAGCGGAAATTGGCAGTAGGCGCGATCAAAGCGCACCCCCCTGGCTGCCAACCGGTCCAGGTGCGGTGTTTGAGCTTTGCCGCCTGGATAGCAGTCCATATCCGCATTCAAGTCATCTGCCATGATGAACAGAACATTAGGCCGAGTGGCGCCAAAGGCACTTTCCATCTGCGGAAACAATTGCCCTATGACAAGAAACCATTGGAGCACATGAATCGATCGAAGTTTGTTTAGACCATGGAGGGACCTCATAGTTTAGGAGAATCTCTTTTCTGGATCCTGAGCACAAGCTCAACTTGCCTGGACAGAAAATCAAAGGAAGTGCGTTAAATTTTCCGCCAACCCCACAATCAAACTTGGTCTTGTATTCAGAACAGTGTACTAATTTCCCCCGATGGAGGAAATCGAACTGATTGTCGGCAACTCCAACCGCCGCTTTTCGGGGGTTACCGCTTCCATGCTTTCCACTCTTCCCGGGATCGCCCACCGAATCAAACTCGCCGTTCTTGGATCCCATTTTATCCCCGACTCCATTCCAACGCTGAGCTACAGGGAGTTTCTTTCTACATGCCGCAAACCCCTACCCCATGGAGGACAGCGCGTTTTTCATGCAAGGCGCAACAACGAGATGATCCAAGCCCTGATCGCCAAAAATTTTTTCGGAGCTAAGATTCGCATCGTCTTCACCAGCACCGCACAAAGGAATCACTCATGGCTCACTCGCTACCTCATAGGACAAATGGATGGCATTGTCACCACGTGCCAGGCGGCAGCCTCCTATCTCATTCAAAAACCAAGCATCGTCGTTCCCCATGGGGTCAACACCGAAACGTATCACCCCGCACCTTGCAAAGTCGATGCATGGGAATCGCTTGGGTATCCAGGGAAATATGGGATCGGAATCTTTGGACGCGTCAGAGAGCAAAAAGGTGTAGATCTTTTCGTTGAAGCTGCCCTCCTGATCGCCGAAAAGCATCCAGATTTCACTTTCATCATCGGAGGAGAAGTGACTCCATCCAATGCGCGTTTTGTCAGAGGACTGAAGCAGAAGATAGAAAAAGCCGGCCTGGAGGAGCGAATCCTGTTCATTGGCAAGCAGCCTTTGAACCGTCTTCCTCTGCTGTTTCGTGGCGTTTCCATTTTAGCGGCACTTTCGCGCAACGAGGGATTTGGTCTCACCCCCTTGGAAGCCATGGCCTCGGGAACGGCAGTGATCTGCTCCGGCGCAGGGGCATGGCCCGAAATCATTCACCAAGGCCAGGAGGGATATTGCATGGACAACCCCACGCCGATTGCCATCGCTCAAAAGATGGATGAACTCATGTCCGACCCTGAGAAAATAGCGGTCATGGGGCATAGGGGACGAAAACTCGTAGAGGCATCCTACACCATCGATAGAGAAGCAGCTCAGCTTGCTGCTTACCTCGCAACTCACGTCAAAGACCGATCAGCTTGAAGAAAGTTTTTGCTGATCATAAAGCTGCCTGTAGAGCGCTGAGGTGGCATACACTTCGTCATGCGTGCCATCGGCAACGATCGCCCCACCGGCAAGTGTCTTGTCCATCACAAGGATTCGGCTCGCATGCTTGATGGAACTGAATCGGTGCGCGATCAGGATGGTGGTCCTCCCCTTGCAGAGTTCTGCCAGTGCCTCCTGAATGCCAGCTTCACTTTCACTGTCGAGCGCACTAGTCGCTTCATCCAGGATCAGAATGGGCGCATCCTTCAAAAAGGCCCGAGCAATGGCCATGCGTTGTCGCTGCCCGCCGGATAGGCCTTCCCCTCGTTGCCCTAACAGGGTTTGATAACCAGCCTCCAACGCATGGATATCCTCGTGAATGCGGGCGAGTTTCGCAGCATCTTTCACCCTGTCATCAGAAGCGTCCGGATTACCGACACGAATGTTGTCCATGATGCTTCCACTGAAGAGCAATGGATGCTGAGAAACCAAAGCAATCTGCGATCTCAACTCACCCGCGACCACATGTTTGAGATTGATACCGCCGATCGAAACGCTTCCCTGTTCTGGATCATAAAAGCGGCACACCAAGGA
>NYYT01000024.1 GCA_002686885.1 Pedosphaera sp. | reverse complement strand
CGTGTTCGACTTCGCTTTCTGAATAATGTTCAAAAAGCGAATTTAGGAATTAAACTACAATCGTTGGATGTGCGAACTTTCCCTCCAATGTTTGTCAAGGAGGCTTTTGATCTAGTCACGCAAACTGAGCAAGCAGTTAGTCAGATGCGCAATGAGGCTGAAGGGGATGCAGCTCAGACTCTTCGGCGGTCCCAAGGACAAGCCCAAGCCATAATCAATCAGGGTAATTCCCGCAGTAATTTAATTACGAGTCGGGTAACAGCTGATGCAAAGGTGTTTCAACAGCTCAAACCACACTACGAAGCTAACCCAGTTTTTTTTAGGAGCCGATTACTTATTGAGGGAATGGGCCGGATTCTAAAACAAGCCAATGACACTTGGTTATTGACTAGTGTTGGGCCTGAGCAATCTCAGGAACTTCGCCTTCAAATAAACCGTGAGCCTACCTTGACTCGCGGTAATGAAACAAAAGATATGGATAATAACTAAATTACTTTTCGTTTTAGGTAACCATTCAAATTTCTAAGCATATGCAAGTAACCTCTCTACTCAGCCAAAAAAATGAACAAGCTCATGGTGATTGTGAAAGTTGTGGGCATGATCACGAACATACTGAGATTCGCCTTAGCCAAATTCTCATAGGCCTTCTTTTCATAATTAACTCTTTTATCATCCATTACTTTTTTGACAACGGGAAGATGGTAGGTGATGTGAATGCAATGATAGGCGCTTTGTTGCTTGGTTATCCTATTGTGTGGACTGCAATAAAAGACCTACGTAAAGGACGTCTTAGCACCAACGAATTAGTGGCGTTAGCCGTTTTAGCCTCTTTTGCGTTGGGGGAATATCAAGAATCGGGGTTAGTCGCTTTTTTCATGCTGTTGGGAGAAATAATTGAAACACGTACTGCTGAGGGTGCTCGTGCATCAATTGAGTCTCTTGTGAAATTGACGCCCACCAAAGCAAGGCGCATTCAAAATGGTGAAGAAAAGGAATTAGAAGTCAAGGATCTCAAGGTGGGTGATGTCATACGTATTCGTCCGGGTGATAACATCGCTGCTGATGGAGTCATTGTGACAGGGCAGGCATCCATTAACCAAGCCAACATAACAGGTGAATCTCTTCCTGTGGACAAGAAAACTGGGGATGAAGTATTTGCTGGGACTCAAAACTTGACTGGTGTGCTAGAAGTCAAGGTGACCCGGGCTGATGCCGACACGACCCTTGGACGAGTGCACGATTTAATTTTGGCTGCAGAAAAGACCAAGCTGCCAATTATGCGCATCGTTGATCAATATATGGGTTTTTACACACCGCTGGTTCTTTTGGTAGGGGCCTTGGTCTGGGGATTTACTCAAGATCTCAGTCGTGTGATCACTGTCTTCATTATTGCCTGTCCTTGCGCCTTCATTCTGGCCACCCCTACTGCTATGGTGGCAGCTCTTTCATCCGCGGCTAGGCTTGGAATTTTGATCAAAAATGTGGCGGACATCGAACTCTCGGCTAAGATCAATGCCTTCATTTTTGATAAGACCGGAACTTTGACGACTGGAAAACTGGCGGTCAGTCGTCTTGCGCCGCAGGAAGGGTTCAAGCCTGCTGAATTACTGCACCTGGCCGCATCGGCTGAAAAATATAGCAATCATCCGACCGCCAAGGCCTTGGCTCAGCTCGCCAATGAGGCCGGACTGACCCTCACTGAGCCAAAAGATTTTAATGAAACGGCAGGAAAAGGCATCACCGCCAAGGTCGATGGCTGTGAAATCATCGTAGGCCGAGCCAATTGGCTTAAGGACAATGGCCTAGAAGATTCTTTCATGAGCTCGGTGGATCTGAGTGAAGCTGAGGGATACAGCCTTCTCTACGTAGCCAGAAATGGACGTTTCGTTGGGTGGATTGGTCTTCAAGATCAAACGCGTCTCGAAGCTAAGGAATCTCTCGGTGGTTTGATCGATTCTGACATCCGTCGCATTGCCATGGTTTCCGGGGATCGTGAACCCGTCGCCGCACGCGTGGCTAAGGAGATCGGTTGTGAAGAGGTNGTTGCCGAATGTCTGCCTCAGAACAAAGTNGAGTATGTGCACAAAATGAAGGCCAAAGGATATCGGGTGGCTGTGGTAGGTGATGGTGTCAACGATGCCCCCGCTCTTGCCGCAGGAGATCTTGGTATCGCCATGGGAGCCGCCGGCAGTGAGGTTGCCATCCAAAGTGCGACCATTGCTCTG
Organism: Pedosphaera sp.; assembly: GCA_002686885.1. Lineage (GTDB taxonomy): Bacteria > Verrucomicrobiota > Verrucomicrobiia > Limisphaerales > AAA164-E04 > UBA7971. The sequence continues at coordinate 29,238 of NYYT01000024.1, read as the reverse complement.
ATGAACAACGATCTTCGCCGACTGCCCTTTTTGATTCGTCTTTCTCGACAAACTCGATCGGTCATCAATCAGAATTTTCTTTTTGGTGTCCTCTTTGTTATCGGCGGTTTTGTGCTAGCGGCGATGGCTTTTATCACTCCAATTATTGCAGCTGTATTGCATGTGGCGGGATCCTTATTAGTGGTCTTTAACAGTTTCAGGTTGGTTCGAGCGGGCGAAGAACTGGAACCGTTTCAGCAACCTGTCTCGAATGAAGGAACAGAGTCTGCGGACCCATCACCCAAGCAAGCAGCCCAACCTGCATGATCAAAGCATAGCGCCGGTGCTTGACTTGAAATAGAAAGACTAAATGGTGAGTACAATTGCAGAACAATCAACAACGCCGGTGGTTCAAGGACAAGCAGATGAGGTCATCTCTGTCCAGGGTCTGACGAAGGTTTTCAAGGACTTTTGGGGACGCCCCAAGGCCAAGGCCGTCAACAATGTTGATTTTGAAATCAAACGCGGAGAGGTGTTTGGTTTGCTGGGGCCCAATGGCTCTGGCAAATCCACCACCATTAAAATGCTCCTTGGTCTGNTGTACCCAACGCGTGGTCACATCGAAGTATTTGGTCATTCACCTCGNCATGTGGCAACCAAGTCGCGCATTGGNTACCTNCCCGAGGAATCTTATCTNTATCGTTANCTNNANTCCCAGGAGACGCTCGATTTCTTTGGCAATTTGTTCAATTTGAACCCAGTGGAACGTCGCAAGCGNGCCGACCAGCTGATTGAAATGGTGGGGCTGAACAATGCTCGCAACCGACAGGTAGGCGAGTTTTCTAAGGGCATGCAACGCCGTATCGGACTGGCTCAGGCGCTGATCAATGATCCTGATCTGGTGATCCTGGACGAGCCCACGGCGGGTTTGGACCCCATTGGCTGTCGCGAAATCAAAGATTTGATTGTGGCTCTGGCCAAACGCGGNAANACAGTNATCCTCAGCAGCCACTTGCTNTCGGATGTGGAAGATGTTTGCGATCGTGTGGTGATNTACTATGGAGGTCGTATTCAGGCGAAAGGTACGTTACAGNAATTGTTGACAACTCCGGATGTCACGCGAATCACGACTCCCGTTCTAAAGCGTGAAACCATGTCCCGCGTGTTGGAGATCATTCGATCGGAGGTGCGTGAGGATGCTGTTTCGGTAGACAATCCGACNCAGAACCTTGAGAGCTATTTTCTGGGAGTGGTCGAACGAGCACGAGCTGAAGAAACCACAACTTCGGGCGCGTTAGCCGGGAGTGTTGCCGACTATCTCAGAGCCGACGAGAAGGAGGCGGNTCCCTCTCAAGACAAGATGTTGGATCGTCTGACTGTGGCNGAAGACAAGGTNTCCACANCNGGCTCTGTCCAGACCCCTGCCGAGGATCAGGTGGATCATTCCAAGCTGGACCAGTTGGCTCAGGGGCAGGGTGTGGCGTCCAAGGCTNCCGANTCCGCTGGTATCGAACAGGCGCAGCAAAAATTGGATGANGCCAATGACAAGTTGTCATCCTTGCTGGAGGATTCATCGGATTCCTCTAAACCCCAGTCCTGACATGCAAGGGTTCAGCGCCATCGTTTGGTTGACGCTCAAGGCTGCCGTTCGCTATCGGGTGGTCCAGGTTCTGAGTAGCCTGCTTCTTGCCGCGGTNGTCGTCTTGCCATTGATGATCAAGCATGATGGTTCGGCCCAGGGATTCACGCAAATCTTGCTNACTTANACNNTGAGTACGATCACTTTNCTGCTNGGATTNGCNACNNTNTGGATGGCTTGCGGNAGTCTNGCTCGTGAAATNCAGGAATCCCAGATGCAGNTTNTAACGGTCAAGCCAATCCCCAGATGGAAGATTTGGCTCGGGAAGTGGTTCGGAATCATCCTGATCAATGCTTTTTTGCTGGCTGTTTCGTCCGCCGCTGTTTACGGGATCACCCTCATGCGCGCTGGAAAGCTTTCGGAGCTACAGCAGCAATTGTTAGAAAATGAAATTTTTGTGGCTCGAGCCTCGGCTCTGCCTGATTACCCCGATACCACAGCTTATGCCGAGGAACTCTATGAGCAGCGATTGGAGGAGAATGCGAACCTGCAGCAGATGGATCCAGCNCTNNTACGCCGTCAAATTGCCGAACAAGTGGATGCCATGCAGCAGATCGTGAGGCCCGGTTATNTTCGGCGTTGGGTGATTCCCATNGCTTCCCCCGAAGCCGTCCAAGACCAGCCCATGTTTTTACGGGTGAAGTTTTTTACCAGTCGACCTTACGATACCTCGACTTACGACGTACTTTGGGAGCTGGGTCCTCCTGAAACTNCACAGCGCGTGCGCCGGCAAATGGACATCTCGCCTGAGGCNCCGATCGAATTTGAAATCCCCCCGAATCTGGTGGACAACGATGGAAATCTTATTGTGGATCTAACCAATGGCAGCCAGATACCTCTTTTCTTTGCACTNGAGGATGGGATGGAAGCCCTTTACCGACAAGGTGGCTTTGCTTGGAATTTCATCAGGGGGATGTTGGTNATTTTATGTTGGATGGCCTTTCTTGCGGCCATTGGTCTGGCTGCTTCGAGTTTCCTCTCCTTCCCTGTGGCTGCCTTCGTCTCCATAGCCCTCCTGATTGTGGGATTCAGTGGCGGGACATTGAGCCAGGTGATTGAGCAAGGTGGCATCAGNGGGATNAATCATGAAACCGGACAAAAGGATCAATCTTCGTCGCTCGATCAGATTGCTATCACCACCTCCAAGGCACTTTTGAGCGTGATCAATCTGGTCAAAGACTTCTCTCCCATCAGCTTTCTNAGCACGGGNCGAAGTGTCACTACCGGTATGGTCGTTCAGGCGGTCGTTCAAATTGTCATGGTCATGGGCGGGCTTTTCGCTGCCTTTGGTATTTGGGCTTTTTACAAAGTGGAACTGGCAACNGCTCAAAGCAATCAATGAAGCTNTTCACAGGAACCACTGGCCGATACGTGATGACCTGCTTGCTGGTCGTGGCTTTCGTTTGTGTGGGCAAGGTGCAGNAGGGGATGAACCGTGCCCGTCACGANATGGGGCTCACCCGATTGCAGCCCTTGGAAAATGCTCCGCCCATCCTTGCCTTTACGACCGTCGCCCTGGGAGGGTTTCGCGGCTTGATTTCCAACATGCTNTGGATCCGCGCGACTCAGTTACAGGANGACGGAAAGTATTTTGAAATGGTTCAACTGGCTGATTGGATTACCAAGTTGCAGCCTCATTTTGTCTCGGTNTGGGTCAATCAAGCCTGGAACCTNTCGTANAATATNTCTGTCAAGTTCCCGGATCATGCCGATCGATGGCTNTGGGTCCAGAGAGGGATCGAATTATTGAGAGACTACGGTCTGCGATACAATCCTCAGGAAACACTCATCTATCGTGAGCTTGCATGGCATTTTCAGCATAAAATGGGTGCGAACNTGGATGATGCCAACATGCTTTACAAGGCAGAATGGGCGGATATCTGGGATCCGCTGCTNGAGAATGGGGTGCCCAATTACGACTTACTGCTCAATCCGCAAACGCCGGAAGACGAGGCCAAGGTCGTGGCCATCCGTGAAACGTTTAAAATGGATCCAGCNGTGATGCGCCAGGTGGATGAGGAATTCGGACCTTTTGAGTGGCGTTTGCCAGAAGCTCATGCCATTTACTGGGCCTATCTGGGACTGAAGGTTTCAGTTAGGGAAAAAGACATGATTCAGCTTCGGCGCGTGATTTTTCAAAGNATGCAATTGGCCTTCATGCGAGGACGCATGATTGAGTTTCCCATTGCCNTTCCGGAAGATCCGGGCAATTTTGCCAAAGCCTTCGANTATGGNCCCAACCTCGATGTGGTGGAAACCACCAATCGAGCGTANGAGGAAATGCAGGCTGAGGAAGAGCANTACTTCCAGAATATCGGTACGGCTCATAAAAATTTCCTCCGNACCGCTGTGTATTTNCTCTACACCCACAATCGCATGGTCGAAGCTCAAAAGTGGTATGATTACGTGCGTGAGAGGTATCCTGATTCGATCACGACCAGTTTGGAGGAATATGTTTTTGCTCGAGTGGAGGAGGAATTCGGGAGNACCTCCCAGGATCGCCTCAAGGCCATGCTCATGGGTTTTNTGGAGCGTTCNTTCATCGACCTTGCNATGGGCCAGGAGCAAAAGGCCATGGCAGGTGAGCTGCTTGCCCGCAAGATGCGTCAGCGCTATTATGACCAGATCACCGACAGCCAGATTGTGCGTATCAAGCTGCCGACCACCGATGAAATGAAGGCTGAACTTCTGGTGCGCCTTCTGGATCCAGACGAAGGCCTCAANGAGTTGCTTGCCAATCAACTCCGGACGCGGCTTCAACTTCCCGAGGATTACGATCCCAANCAAGCCTATGCAGAGCTCATGGGTGTGTCATTAGAAGAGGTCATGTCTGCTGAGCCAGAGGGGCCGGAGCTTGAGGGGCCGCAAGTGCCTTGAAAAGGCATTGAAACGATTTCGCAGCAAAAAAGGCGTGTGCCGCAAACGGCGCACGCCTTTTTTCAAAGTGTTCTCAGGTTTGAGTTGGGAACTTCAGTCGAGCAACTCACCCGGGCGGAAAAACCGACTCAATTCGGCTTGAGCGGACTCACTGGAGTCGGATGCNTGTACGACATTGCGCATTTTGTCCTCTCCGAGATCGCCTCGAACGGTACCTTTTTCTGCCTTGGTGGAATCGGTTGGACCAATGAAATCCCTCACCTTCTGGATGATGCCCTCTCCCTCCAGAGCCAGCGCCATGATCGGTGAGCTCTGCATGAAGCCGAGGATTTCAGGAAAGAACGGTAATTCAACCAAGTGGGCGTAGTGGTCTTTGAGAATGGCATCATCCAGTTGCATCATCTTGCAACCGACCACCCGAAAACCTTGTGCCTCGAATCGCTTTAGAACCTCGCCCATCAGGCCTTTCTGAACACANTCCGGTTTGAGTAATACCACAGTTTTTTCCATAAGGCCCNATAACCTAAGGACTTTGTTGACGCGACAAAAGCTTTTTTCANCCGTTAAAAACCACTCCTAGAGAAGCTTTTTGAGGAACGTGCCGGTATGACTTTCGGGATGTGCGGCAATGGCCTCCGGAGTACCGCAAGCGACCAATTGTCCTCCAGCCTCTCCGCCTTCCGGGCCCAGATCAATGACCCAGTCTGCTTCGGCAATCAGATCCAATTGATGTTCGATTACGATCACTGTATGGCCTCCGTCGACCAGTCGGTGAAGGACTTGTGCCAGGCGCATGACATCTACATGGTGAAGCCCGATGGTGGGTTCTTCCAGGATGAAGAGTTTCTGTGTCCTGGCCGATCGCAGACTGTCTCGGTCAGGTTTGAGCCCGCTCAGGAGGTGGGTGACCAATTTGAGTCTTTGGGCTTCACCACCGCTGAGGGTCGGACTGGTCTGTCCTAGTTTGAGATAGTCCAAACCTGTGTCGCGCAGTGCCTCCAAGGCGCGCCGAATTTTTGGCACAGCTTCAAAAAAGGGAAGCGCTTCGGCGACACTCAAGTGCATGACCTCTGCAATGTTTTTACCCTTGTATCGCACATCCAGGGTTTGTGGATTGAATCGACTACCTTGGCAGGTTTCACATCGCGTGTAGGTAGTCGGCAGAAAGTTCATTTCCATTTTGATGGCCCCCATGCCTTCACAGGCAGGGCATCGACCACTTTTGCTGTTGAAGGAAAAACGACCTGGAAGATATCCCCTCATTCGAGCATCGGAGGTTTGAGCAAACAATTTTCGGATGTCATCAAAGAAACCAACGTAGGTTCCTGGCGTCGAGCGCGGGGTGCGCCCAATGGGTGTCTGATCCACCTCAAGAACCGATCCGAATCCTTCCATGCCCTCGAGATGCATGGCATTGCATCCATCTGGTTTCTTTTTTGCCACCCACGCTTTTGCCAGAGGTGTGAGGCATTCGCGGATTAGCGTGCTCTTGCCGGATCCACTGACACCGGTGACCAGCGTGAGGCGTTCTTTGGGGAAGGAAACAGTCAAATCCTTCAGATTATGAACACTGGCTCCGTGAAGGGTGAGAGCCGGTGTTTTTTGGGATTTTCGCTTGGAGGAACGTTTTTTTCCTTTGCGCAGATCAGCGCCCAGTTCGAGGCCTTCAACCGGCCTCCTGCAACCCGACAAAGGAAAAGTGCGTTTTTGCCGCAGCGCCTGTCCGGTCAGTGATGCCTTGTTGCGGCAAAGCTGATTCAGCGTCCCGGCGGCAATCATCCTTCCGCCGTGGACACCCGCTCCGGGGCCCAGGTCAATGACGTGGTCTGCCTCTCTCATGGTGTCTTCATCATGTTCCACCACGATGAGCGAGTTGCCCCGCTGTTGGAGCCTTTTGAGGGTTCGAAGCAAATGAACATTGTCGCGCGCATGCAACCCGATGGTGGGCTCATCCAGGACGTAAAGCACCCCTGAAAGGGTGGAACCCAATTGCGCAGCCAAACGGATGCGCTGGTTTTCTCCACCTGAAAGGGTGGTCACGCTCCTTCCAAGTTGGAGATAATCGAGCCCGACCTCCTGGAGAAAGAAAAGGCGTTCCCTGATTTCGGGAAGGATGTCCCTGGCGATTTCCTTTTCTCGTCCTTTGAGGCGAGTCTCTTCAAAGAGTTCGAGCGCCTCTCGAACCGTCATCGCTGAAAAGGTATCGATAGTGGGTGGGTGATTCTTGAAATCATGGCCTCGGGGCCTTGTCAGCGAGTTCGGAAAACCGTCGAGGTTCAGACGAACCGAGCGTGCCAAGGGATTGAGGCGTGCACCATCACAATCGGGGCAACGTTCCCGTTTACCCTCTTGCCATTGGAACCAGGATTCTTCAATCGCGTCAGCCCTGGCTCCTCGATCGACGTCCGGAATATGGAACAATTCTCCGAATCCTCGACACGTTTCGCACCAGCCCCGAGCCGAATGATACGAAAAAAGTTTGGGATCCAGCGGGGGCATGGAATAGCCACACCCTTGGCACGCCTGTCGGGTGCCATGCATGGTGCCATTGCCCTGTTCATCCAGAGCCAAAAGAAGACCCTTGCCGACACGCAAGGTTTCCTCGACTACTGATTGACACGCAGCGGTGGCTTGCCTGCTGGATGTTATTTGGCCAATTTCGACCTCGACATCGTGTTCCTTATAACGACTGAGGCGAAAAGGCTCATCACTGGCATACCACTGGCCATCTGCCCTGAGCCTGAGGTAACCATGCTGCTGGGCCCAGGTGGCAATATCGGAGTGGAATCCTTTTCTGTTTCGGATCACCGGTGCCAGAAGTCTGAGTGCTCCCCGGTCACGGGTCGCTCTTTTCAATGAGCGAGTAATGGCATCCGGTGTCTGACCCGAGGTCGGGAGGTCGCAATCAAGGCAGTAAGGAGTCCCAAGCCGGGCGAAGAGAAGGCGCAGGAACTGGTGGATCTCAGTCACCGTACCCACGGTACTCTTGCCACCCCCCTGAGAGTTGCGCTGTTCGATGCTCACGGTGGGTGGCAGTCCTTCGATTCGATCGATGTCCGGACGCTCCAGGGGCTCAACAAATTGTCGCGCATAGGCATTCATTGAATCGAGAAATCGGCGTTGTCCTTCAGAAAAAATGATGTCGAAAGCCAACGTGCTTTTGCCTGAACCGCTAACCCCGGTAATGACCACAAACTTTCCCCTTGGAACATTCACTGAAAGGTTCTTCAGGTTGTGTTCCCTGGCCCCAACGATTCGAATCATGCTTTTGGATCTGACTGCCATGGACGATGGGAACATGATCCATGAATGCGTTCTGATCAAGGGTCGTTCTCTTTTTCCTAGGCGTCTCCATGATCTCGTCGGCATGATGGCATCCAACGCTCATGAAAGTCGAAACAATGGCCATTGGGATGGAGGTCCGGCACCCGGACTACGGCACGGGAAAAGTAGTCGCTCTCTCAGAAAACGCTGCGGATATCCAATTTGAGGATGGGCTCAAGTCCGTGAATCCTCAGTTCACCGAATTGCATCCACTCAAGGCCACTGCTGAGCTTTCCGGTTTGGAAATCCCCCTCGAGGAACTGATCGATCGTATTGCTCGAGCAGCGGTGGATCGAAGCATGGCCCAAACCATGGAGACCTCAACTCAGGAATTGGGGGTCAAGTGGCACGGAGGGCACATGGAACTGATCCCGGGGAAATCAGAGCTCCAGAGCAAGGAAGTCCCACTGGAGGTCTTTTTCCATAAAATCGTTGGTATTCGCAACCAGTTGCGCGTGTTGGAGCAAAAGATCAACTCCCATGCTGTTTTGACGGATGCCGATAAGGTTGAACTGCAGCAATACATTTCAAGATGCTATGGCTCCTTGACATCCTTCAATGTCCTTTTCAAGGACAAGGAATCGCAATTCAGTTCAAAGTAGGCCTCGATGGTGGCGGGTCGAAGCTTTTCATTATCGAATCGGTAGCGAGTCCTACACGGGGTTCATAGCCTGCTTGACGCATGAACCCCTGCCACTCAGGGCCGTGAGGGTCAATCCCCAGGCCATGGCGCCGAAAGGCCATCCAGTGCGCGGCCTCATGGCACAGCGTTTCAAGCAGCAGGTCTTCATGTTCCGGTAAGAGTAACTTGGGGTTGAGCCTGATGGTTTGGGTGTCCCATTGGCATTGGCCCAGATCGGGCGAATCTTCAGGCAGAAATTCCAGATTCAGGGTGCGTGGAAGTAAAGAATACCCCCAAATCAGCGACCATTGCCTGAGCTGGTCAAAAGCGCGATCCAATCTGTCTTTCCAATCAGGCTTCAATGGGGAGGAGATGGGGATGGGTGGTTTACCGATGGTTTCTGTGAGCGAAATGCTTCCCTCCAGGTCAGAATGCGCTCCTTGAGTTTTCGCTCCACGCCTTGTTCTGTCGGCTCATAATAGGTCTTTTCGCTTCCAAGGTAATCCTGAGCCACAAAATGCTCAGGAAAGTCATGGGCGTAACGGTAGCCCTTGCCATGTCCGAGTTTTTCGGCCCCTGCATAGTGACCATCTCTCAGATGCATCGGAACGGGCAAGGTCTCACCAGACTGGACATCCTGCAGAGCCAGGTCGATGGCTTTCATCGCACTGTTACTCTTGGGAGCGCCGCTGATATAGATCACTGCTTCGGCAATCGGGATACGCGCCTCAGGCCAGCCAATCACCTCGACGGTTTGATGAGCTGCCTGAGCCAATACTAAAGCCATGGGGTCGGCAAGGCCGACATCTTCAGCTGCGCAGATCATGATGCGCCGAGTAATGAAACGAGGGTCCTCTCCTGCATGAATCATCTTGGCCAGCCAATACAGTGCGGCATCTGGGTCTCCTCCGCGCATGGACTTGATGAATGCCGAGATGGTGTCGTAGTGAGCATCCCCATCCCCATCATAGACCACCGCTTTTTTCTGAATGCATGCCTCCATGACTTCCAGACTGATGTGGATGTGCCCATCCTCATGCGGATCCGTGGTCGTGGCAGCGATCTCCAGGGCGTTGAGAGCTTTTCTGGCATCCCCATCGGCAATGTGGGCCAAATGATCTAATGCAGCGGGTGCGACCTTGAGTGGAAGAGTTCCCAGGCCTCGCTCCTCATCTTCGAGGGCACGTTTTAAAAGTCGCTTCAAGCACTCGGCATCCAAGGGTCGCAGTTCGAAGATTTGTGAACGGGAAACAAGCGGTGCATTGACAAAGAAAAAAGGATTGTGCGTTGTCGCTCCAATGAGCTGGATGACGCCGCTTTCGACATCGGGAAGGAGCACATCCTGTTGTGATTTGTTGAACCGATGGATTTCGTCCACGAAGAGAAGTGTGGATTGACCGGTTGCCGCAAGCCGTTGAGTGGCGGTGGCCAGGGTGCGGCGCATTTCTGCCACGTTCGACTCGACTCCACTGAGTCGTTCAAAATGGGACTGGGTGTGGTGGGCAATGATTTGAGCCAGGGTCGTTTTGCCCGTTCCGGGTGGACCATAGAGAATGAGTGATTGGATACGGTCGGCTTCGATGGACCGTCGAAGCAGCTTTCCAGGAGCCATGATGTGTTCCTGTCCCACATAATCCTCCAATGTGGAAGGACGCATTCGGGCCGCCAGTGGACTGGTATTCCCGCTCTGTTCCACCGGGTGCTTGACCGCCATGGACGGCATGGATGGCGAGGAGGCGGATCCTCCAAATAAGTCCCCCTGACTCATGGTGACACTGTACAGATAACACGACACTTAGGCCAGCTTGGGTTGGTTTCAAAAGCTTTGGGATTATCCTTGAGATAATCCAGCTTTGGCCCTCAATACACTCATGCCTGAATGGGTAGACATCCTGATCTTGGGAATTGTTGAGGGTATCACAGAGTTTCTGCCGGTTTCATCTACCGGGCACCTGTTGTTGACTCAACAGCTCTTTGGAAGGTGGATCGAACCGCAATCGGATCTCTTCAACATTGTGATACAATCCGGTGCAGTACTGGCGGTGATCCCCCTGTTCTGGCATCGCATTTCCGACTGCATGATCCATTGGAGAGAGCGTTCGACCCAGATTTTCCTGGGACAGGTGTTTCTTGCTTTTGTCATTACCGGGGTGGGAGGATTGCTGCTGGAAAAAAATGGTTTTACCCTCCCCGATCACCCCCTGCCCATCGCCCTGGCACTCTTGATTGGGGGGATCCTCTTCATTGGGGTTGAGGCTTGGCTCCGAGGGCGTACGGCTCAAGAGGAAATCACATGGCGTATGGCTGTGATGGTAGGCCTTGGGCAACTGATCGCAGCAGTGTTTCCCGGAGCCTCTCGATCGGGGACCACGATCCTGATCGCCCTTCTAATGGGTCTGAGTCGGCCCAGAGCCACGGAATTCAGCTTTTTGGTGGGAATCCCCACGATGCTCGCAGCGGGTGGCTATAAAATATGGAAGGCGCTCAAGGTACCCCTGAACGAGGGTGTCGCCGAAGATTGGGCGATGGTGGCATGGGGTGCTTTGGTTTCCGGGATCGTCTCCTTCATGGCCGTCAAATGGCTTTTGGGTTACGTGCAGTCTCACAGCTTCCGCTCCTTCGGTGTTTATCGGATTGCGGTAGGCGTCCTGCTACTGCTGATCGTCTTTGGATAAGCAAACACCCCGCAGCCCTGCTCGAGGGCTACGAGGTGTTTCCAAAATACATCAGCCACCTTCAGAGGCTACTGAAAAAATCAAAGGGTTCGCTCTGCGAGTTTTTTCTCCACTTTGACTTTCTCCAATTTGGCGAAGACGGGCAGGCCTCCCTCGGTGGGGACTGGATTTTCTCCCTGGATCAGCGGCGCCACGTACTTGATGAAGTTTTCATTGGGCATCATCCCATCCGGAGTGATCCATGCTCTCGGGATGAAATGTTCCACATTGGCGATGTCTTCCAGAGGCTGTAATGCGGTGCCCCATTGATAAGGTTCATTCTGGAGGCGAACCAATTTCACCATCATGCCGCTTTTGCCCTCCATGGCCGCTTTGACTGCGGCCACCCCGCATGCATGCGCTTCTGCCGAGTCGATGGCACTCGCGTAATGGGCTGCGGCTCTCTGCGCGTAGCCGAGCTTCACGGTGCGGGTTTTTAAATTCAGCTTTGCCTGAACCAAATCTTTCAGGGCATCGGCTGCGCCCGAGAGGACGGGGTGTCCGAAAGCGTCCAGTCGGGTTTTATCGGCCCCGATTTCCTCGCCCGCCGCATTTTTGACCCCCTCACCGGCTACGACCACACAGTAACCGATGCGATCGACCGTTTCCTTCACCTTCGCCAGAAAGGTTTCTTCATTGAGACGGATTTCCGGGAGGAGAATGATGTGAGGCGCATCGTCTTCTTCTCGCTTGGCCGCAACCGTACCCGCCGCAATCCAGCCAGCTGCACGGCCCATGACCTCAACGATACAGCAAGAGCCATCATCCGTGGCCATGCTGCCAACATCGGCTCCTACCTCCATGACGGTTGCCGCATTGTATTTCACGACCGATCCATACCCCGGACAGTGATCGGTATGTGGAAGATCGTTGTCAATGGTCTTGGGTACGCCAATGACCCTCAACGCATATCCCCGTTTGATCGCCTCTTCGTGAATCTTATGCGAGGTGTCTTGAGAATCGTTTCCACCCGCGTAAAAGAAAAAGCGAATGTTGTGTGCCTCAAAGACTTCGAACAGGCGATCCATGTCCTTGGCCGCCTGATCGGGATCTGTTTTGAAATTGATTTTGTATCGGCAGGTACCCAGGGCGGCTGCTGGCGTGTGCTTCAGCGCTTCGATGGACTTGGCTTTCTCTTCGTTGATATCGATAAGCTCCTCATTGAGAATGCCATAAATACCGTTGAGACCTCCGTAAATTTCCTCAATGTCCTCGTGGCGGCCTGCCTCTTGGATGACTCCTGCCACGCTGGAGTTGATGACAGCGGTGGGGCCTCCAGATTGTGCGACCAGGAGATTGCCGCCAAATGTATTCGATGCTTCGGTCGTTTCCATATAATAAATTGATCCTCAATTACTTCGGCAAAATAAACGTCTGCTGGCATGCCGCTGCCTACCGATTGAATGAACCTTCAACGGCCCGCCAAGATGCCAATTTGAGAGCGGAGTGTCAAAAAGGAATTCCGGGTGATACTTTGGGCCGTGCCAAGAGCAGCGTCCGGAACGCGAAAGGGACCTTCAGGCCGACGCAAAGCGAACGACATTCTTGATGCCAGTTGCCTTGTCCAGAAGCAGTTCCCTGCTTTGGTCGATGGTGCAGCGCCGACTGATGAGGGATTTCAGGGCTTCTGGCCACTTTTCCATGAAAACACCCAGATCCGAGATGGCAGAACGAAAGGCTTGCCCGTCTGCATTGACCGTGCCAACGACCACCTGATTCTTGAGGACAACGTTGCGCATGATCAGATCGGCATCGACTTCGATGGGGGCCTTGGGGGCGGGTATCCCGGTGAAGACATAAATGCCATTGAGCCCCAGAATCGACAAGACCTTGTAGGCAATGGATGAAACACCCACCGCCTCGTAGACCAGATCGATGCTGCCGACCCGCTCCGCCAGCGCCTCCAGAGGGGTATCCAGCGCAGAGATGTAGGGAATGCCGAGAGATTCCACCAGGCTGGCCTTGGGATTGGGCGCCTGGCTTCTTGAGTAGACGAACGTGTTGAACCCTTCGGCTTTGAGTTTCATGGCCCCCAGGATCCCCACTGGCCCGGCTCCCAACACCACCGCATTGAGGCCCCTTCCACTGGGCTTGCCATTCTCATGATGGTGCTTGACCCAAGGAAGCCTGGTTTGGATGGGCCAAACTTGAGCCATGGCCTTTTCGGCAATGGTCAAGGGCTCCACCAGCACGGCGACATCGCGGAGAGAAGGTGGCACAACATGGAGATATTTGTCCCGTTCCGTGTAAAATTCGGTCATGAAACCGTGGGACATCTTGATGCCTCGCTCGACAAAATCGCCCGTGGCGCAAAAGTCCTGCAAGTCCGCCTGACAGGGGGCGCAATGCGGTTCGCTGCAAGGGCGTCGAACGGAGGGAACCACCAAGTCTCCAGGCTTGAGCCCTTCCACTTTGTTTCCAACCTCGGTGATCATTCCAAGCGATTCATGGCCAAGAACGAGATAATCTGAGTCAGCAGGCGGATCGCCGTAGACAAAGGTGCAGATCTCGCGGTCGGTCCCACAGATGCCTACTTCAAGGCTTTTGACCAGAGCCTCATCGTCACGACCAAGGGAAGGTTGTGGGTGTTCCACGATGGCAACCTCCTTCTTTTTCGGTATGGCACCTACAGCTTGCATATCTTCTATGAAATGATGTGCGCCTTCCGGCGCGGGCGGCCATCTTACATTTTCTTGGGGGCTCGCAAACAAAAAATTTATCTCTCACTGACAAGGGTGTGGGTCTCGAATTGCACCTTGAACGGACATCGAGGATCATGGGTCATGGTTGTTGGATGCGTTGAGTGCTTTGCAAGCCCTCAAGCGAGTGTTGGGAGCGTGCTCCGCCAGGCCAGAGGACTTCCAGCCTGTTCATCCCAGGAAGCCGGGGAGCGACCTGTAAGCTACCATTTTGTGATCCATAGCTGGACCCTGCATGGATCGCCTGCCAAGGTCCGGTCCTGCCGCTGTCCCCCACCAGTCGCCATTGGACTCCAATACCCCATTCATCGCTTGAGGAACCTTTGAAGCGTATGCGGTGTCCCTGGGCTGCCTGGCGATTGGTCAGAAGCATGGTCTGGCCGTTGTTTTGTCCGATGACCAGATCCAATCGCCCGTCCTGATTCCAATCTGCGGTGGCAGCGCCTCTTTGCTCACCCAGGATCCGCAGGCCGCTCTCGCTGGGGGATAGGACCTTCCACTGGCCCGCGCCATCTCCTAGGCAAAGAAGGCCCAACCCTGCGTCCATCCGGGGAGCCTGCGGATGCCCGTGAAAATCGTTTTGAGCGAGAAAGACGTCCAGATGCCCATCGCCATTGAAATCCCCACTCACCACCCCGAAGACCGGAGCCCACTGGGCCTCGACAGGAAGCGGTGATTTTTCGAAATGAGTTCCCTTGTTCAAAAACAGCGTGGTTCTGGCATCACTGACGGTTTTCACTTCCATGGCGGTCTTCCATTTTTCGATGACGGACTGGATGGAAAGTTCGCCAAAGTCGCGATAGGAGGGAAAGAGCGTGATCAATTCCGGGATCCCTCGCGACAGAGTGCCCAACTGTTCATTGGGAACCATGACTTCCATGGAAGGCTCCCAGTGCGCCTGAAGCACATCCCTGACCGGATCCTGGTTCAAAAGACCATGGTAGAGGACCAATGGATGGTGCAAGTGCTCGGCATGGGGCCCGTTGAGACCCCAGTTGCCCGCAATCCAGTCGATACGACCATCTTCATCGAAATCACCCGACGCCAGTCCACTCCAGCATCCCTTGGCATCTGCCAGGCCCATGATTTGTGTTTGATCGACCAGGCGCCCCTGCTGGTTCTTGAACAACAAGGGTGAATCCCATTCCCGACTCAGAATCAGCTCCGGGAAGCCATCCTGATCGACATCCAACCACAAGGCTGCTCGAATCATGCCCAGGTCTTGCAGAGGTTCTGAAAGGCTTTTGTTTGCTACCCAACGCCCCTGATCACGGCGGTAGATGGTGCTGGAACCTGCCAGGGGGTATTGCCCAGGGAGTATCTTGGCACCGACGAACAACTCAAGGGTGCCATCTCCATCCACATCACCCAGGGCCATTGGGCCAGTGGTATGAGGTTGTGGGCCAAAGCGGTCCAGAGGTCGTGGCTGATCGATGCCATACTCTCGAACGGGTGAACCCAGTGGCAGCCCATCTTCGTAATTGGAGGAACCGGACAAGACCCAGGCTGGCTGACCCACTTCCTTCCATCCTACCAGGCTGACCTGGTCACGGGATACGGGTAGTTGATAAGGGGCTTTCTGATAGCGCTCTAGTGCCTGCCCTGATTGATTGAGAAAAATACCCAGGCGCGTGCCTCGCCCGCCCGAAAGAACCAGATCTTCCCAGCCATCTTCATTGAGATCCAGCCAGGCCACCGCAGGCCCTTCGTTCGCCAGTGACCGAGGGATCAGTGGTTGTCGTGCCCAATCGTTGAAGGCAGGATCCTCATGTAGGTGAGGTAATAAATCGGAGTCATCTTCAAAAAGAGCTTCTAGTAGAGGGGTGGGTTTTACCGGTTCAATATCTGAGCTTTGATGGGCTGTCTCGGGTGCCTGGAGGGTGTAGAGGTGGTCCGCTTGCAGGTTTTCAATGACGCTGATGCTTCCGCCGGGCCAGGTGATTTCAGCTCGCGTGGGCGATTGGGATCCCTGAATGGCAGCAAAGGCGAGCATGGGGTCATCTCCGGATAGGTAACGCCCGCCCCCCTTGATTTGTTTGGATTGCTGCCCGGACTCATGGAGGAGAGTGATGCGCGTGCCGATGCCGGAAGGAACACTCCGATTGCTCACAATTCGGAAATTGTATCGTGGTGCCTGAGACTGATTCTGAAAGACAAAAGCTGATGTATTGAGATTATTGATGATGACATCCAGGTCTCCATCCTGATCCAGATCGGCCAGACACATGCCATGAGAAACGCCTTCCACATCAAAACCCCATGGCTTGGAGACGTCCTCGAAGGAGCCGTCTCCGCGATTCCTCAAGGCGATGTTGGCGGTGGCGTAACGGGGGAACTCCATTCGCTTCTGAAGAATTTCCTGCTTACTGCGATCTCCGGATTTTCGAAAGGCCTTCAGTTGATTGGAGACGTCGATATCGCGACCGTTGCGCTCATGACCATTGGAGATGAGAACGTCCTCAAATCCATCCAGATCCACATCAAGGAAGCAGACCCCCCAGGCCCAATCCGATGCCGATACTCCGGCCCACTGACCGACTTCTGCAAAAGAGAGGTTTCCCCGATTCATCTGCAGGGTGGTCTTCATGTATTGAGGTACAAAGGAGGGCCGTTGGATGAGTTCCAACACCGGTTTGACATCTCCCAATTGATTCATGCGTGTGGCATGATCTCTGGCCAGCATATCCAGCACCAGAATGTCATCTTCGCCGTCGCGATTGACATCGGCCACATCCATCCCCATCGAGAACCAGCTGGTTTGTCGGAGGGTTTGCGGTGCCATGGCCTGAAAGCTCCCTTTGCCCGTATTGATCCAGATTCGGTCGGGTGTATCGAAGTCGTTGCAGACATAAAGATCGGGCCATCCATCGTGGTTCAGATCATGAAATTGCACGGCTAGGCCCCAGTCCCTGGGGGGGGTGCTCAGTGGCTGTGCCTGGTCATCGAGAAAGGTGCCGTCGGTCCAATCCACCGCTTCAAAGGCAAACCCTCCCAGGTTTCGGTAGAGTGTGTCCACTTCTCCGTATTCACCAATGCCACCGCGCTGATCGATGTAAAACCGGTTGCGTAGATCGGGATCGGTGGTTGGCCGATTGTTGAAGTGACTGACCGATCGCTCACTACCCACGGTCTTGATCCGAACCGTTGCTTGTACTTCATCCATCATTGCCTCGGAGCGGTAGCGGGTGACATAAATATCGAGGTCACCATCCAGGTCGTAGTCTGCGACGGCAAGGCTCATGCCGCCCTTGGCTGCCACCATCCCGGCCGTCTGCGTCTTTTCAGTAAAGTTCAGTTCTCCGTTGTTCTGAAACACGCGCAAACCCCGATACATGGTGTGAACCAGCAAGTCCAGATCGGCATCCCCATCCAGATCCGCAAAGGCGCAAGCAGTAGAATCGCTCTCCGGGCAGTCCAGTCCGGCTGCCAGGGTGATATCTTCAAAACGCCACTGGCCTCGATTGCGGTAGAGTCGATTGGGCCCATCCAACGAGGTAAAATAAAGGTCTACCAAGCCATCACGATCCACATCACCCGCGCACACGCCTGAGCCATTGAGCAGCATTTGATTGGTCATGTGGCGCTCGGTGGCCAAAAGGTTGGTAAACACCACGCCTGTTTTCATTGGATCCATGAGTCGAAACCCGGCCTTGGGGGACATGGATCGATCGATGGACAGAAGAGTCGAACGCGTTTCCACAGGCACGGAGGTCATCTGAGATTGGCCCCTAGCGTTCCAGCAAAGCAGACTGATCATCAGCAGACAGCCTCTGGTGATCCCCAAACGGTCTGGCGAGGCCATGACGGCACGAAGCATGGAATTCAATGACATGGTATGTGGCTGCGGCGTATGCAAGGTGCGTGTTGTTGGTTGATCGCTAAGAGCCACCCTGTTTTTTCCGCATGGTTTCAAGAAGGTCTATCGCAGGCTCGTAACCATCTTTAGCGGCCTTCCGAATCCACTCCAAGGCAAGCTTTTGATCTTTCTCACAACCCCTTCCAATCCAGAGCATGAGCGCCAGATTGGTTTGCGCCTTGAGATGCTTTAATTCAGCGGCTTGGCGGAACCATGCGGCAGCCATGGAGTAATCTTGGGGCACCCCGCGCCCTTCGTAATAGCGCTCACCCAATTCAAAGGCAGCCTCTCGGTCTCCCAGTTCCGCTTTCTCAAGGGCTTCTTGGACATGTTTTTCCATCACCCCATGGGCGAATTGCCCTGCCTGGCGTACGTGGGAACGTGCCTGATGGTATGTTCCCGAGAGTTTTCGCCACAGACCCCCGATGGCCAGTAATCGCAATAACCAGCTCATCGTTTCCTTGCCTTCAAGAAAGTCACAGTATCAAATGGATCAGATTTTTGGCTCGTCAGCTGGAGCTTGCTACCCCATAAAACTCCGTTTCGCCTTCCCATGAAGGAGCAAATTATCATACTCGATTTTGGTTCGCAATACACCCAGGTCATCGCCAGGCGTATTCGTGAGTGTCAGGTTTATTCTACGATACTCCCCTATGACACGCCTGCCGCCGAGATTGCGAAATGCAGGCCCAGTGGCATCATCCTCTCTGGTGGGCCGTGCAGTGTCTTTGACAAGAAAGCTCCCATGCCTGACCCGGGCATTTTCAAGCTGAAGATTCCCATACTGGGGATTTGCTACGGTTTGCAGGTGCTCGCCCATTCCTTGAAGGGAAAGGTAGAACGTGGTCTCAAGCGTGAATATGGAAAGGGAACCCTCAGGCTTCTCGACAAGAGCTGTCCACTGTTCAAAAAATTACCGGGTCGTCTTCAGGTTTGGAATTCACATAGCGACAAGTTGACCCGACTCCCCAAAGGTTTCAAGGCGGTTGCCACCACCGAGAATTCCGACTTTGCTGCGGTGGAGGATCGACGAGCTCAGCGCTACGGCCTTCAGTTTCATCCGGAGGTGGTCCACACGCCCAAAGGCACGCAGATCATCCAGAATTTTGTCCATGGCATCTGTGGCTGTGGCAAAAACTGGACGATGTCGAGTTACCTCGACCAGGCGGTTGCAGAGATCCGTGAACAGGTTGGGCAGGATAAGGTCATCCTCGGTCTCAGTGGCGGCGTTGATTCCAGTGTGGCCGCAGCCTTGATTCATCGTGCCATTGGCAATCAACTGACCTGTATCTTTGTCAATAACGGCCTGTTGCGTTATCGCGAAGAGCACGCGGTGCGTGAGCTTTTTGCGGATCATTTCAAGATGCGCCTGCGGTACGAAAACGCCACCCCGCTTTTCCTGAAAAAACTCAAGGGCGTGACCCACCCAGAGCGAAAGCGCAAGATCATCGGTAAGGCCTTCATCGACGTCTTTCGCAAGGCAACCCAAAAAGTAGGCGATGCCAGGTTTTTGGCCCAGGGTACGCTCTATCCGGATGTCATTGAATCGGTGCCCATCGCTGGCAACCCTGCCGCCTTGATCAAAAGCCATCACAACGTGGGGGGGCTTCCCAAGAACATGAAGTTCGAACTCCTCGAACCCCTCAAGTGCCTCTTCAAGGACGAGGTGCGCCTGCTGGGGCTTGAGTTGGGATTACCCAAGGCCATGGTCTACCGTCATCCGTTCCCCGGGCCAGGACTTGGGGTTCGCATTCTTGGAGAGGTGACCCGTGAGCGCTTGCGCATCCTCAAGGAAGCCGATGCCATCGTCCTCGAAGAGATGAAGGCTTCGGGTTGGTACTACAAGGTCTGGCAGGCCTTTGCTGTCCTCCTTCCCGTCAAGAGCGTGGGGGTCATGGGGGATGAGAGGACCTACGAATACACCATTGCTGTGCGTGTCGTAGAGTCCAAGGATGGGATGACCGCGGATTGGGTGAAAATGCCCTACGAGGTATTGGAAAAAATGTCCAATCGCATCATCAATGAAGTTAATGGGGCCAATCGCGTTTGTTTGGACATCTCTAGCAAGCCTCCAGCCACCATCGAGTGGGAATAAAGATTTCTATGCGCTTTGATTCAGCAAGTCGGTGGGTGTCTTTCGATGGAAGGTGCTGGCGCCTATTTTGTCCGTCTTGACCTTATAAGGTCCTGGTAGACCAGGGTTCCTTCTCTCCGGAAGCTTTCATTTTTGTCTTCGCGGGTATTGCCGCTATATGCTCATATGACTGCCTGCTATGCTGCCTCAAACCACCATCCTTTTAACCGGTGCGGCTGGTGCGCTTGGGCGCGTTGTTTTTGCCAGTCTCCAGCGGGAAGGGTATCGTGTTCGAGGTTTCGACCGCCTCTGCTGTCCCTGGTCTGACCCGATGGACTGGGTTACGGGGGCCTTACAATCGGCTCAAGATTGCCAGCGCGCCTTGCAAGGTGTGGGTATCGTGATTCATCTGGCTGCGGTTCCGGATGATGCGCCCTTTGAATCGGACCTGATGCCTTCGAATATTCTCGGGTTGCACTACTTGCTCGAAGCCGCCAAAGAGTCCGGTGTCCAAAGGATCCTGATGGCCTCGACGGGGCAAGTGGTATGGGAACCGCTGAATCATGGCCCATGGCCAGTCCGTGCCCATGCGGCTCCATCACCCCTTTCGTGGTATGCCCTGACCAAAGTCTTCGCTGAGGAGGCAGGAAAGGTCATGGCCCGAGATTTCGGAATGGATGTGATGATGGTGCGTCTGGGTGCCTGCCCTCGATCCCCCGAACATGCCCAACAGATAGATGCAGATCCGATCGCTCGAGACGTCTATTTCAGCCCGGGAGATTTGGCTCAGTTTTTTAAGTTGGCCGTTTCCATGCCATGGGAGGGGTTTCACTGTCTCAATGCTGCCAGTCGACCACTGGATCAGGAGAGACTCTCATTGGAAGAGGCCAAAGATTTGTTGGGTTACGAGCCCGTGGATCAGTGGCCAGATGCCGTGGAAGCCTACTGGCCCTAGAGGCGGTGGGGGCACGAGGTAGACACCGTTCCATGAGTCAGCCGTTCAGCACGCGGTTACGGGAACGGTTTGGCAGTCCTTGCCTAACCTTGCCTAACTTGTTACACATAAAAAGCTTTCCCTATGCGATATCGATTTTCACTGACTCTTTTTGTGATCTTCATGCCGTTTTGCCGGCTTGATGCCCAGGCCTTGGTGGGTTTACTCGGAAGATCGGATAGCCTTCAGATTCGCGGTAATCATTATTTTTCAGAGCCATCAATCATCGGAGCACTGATGCGGTCACCCGATTTTCTGATTGCAGCGCACCCCAAGGCATCTCGGGCGGCTTTTCTCGAAACCACTGAGCGGCTGATCCAGGCGGGTTACCTTGTCCAGGGGCATCCTGAGGCCAAGGTGGTGGCGACTCTTTCCGAAGACGAACAAAAAGTTCAAATCGAAGTGCATGAAGGTCCTTTTTACGCCTGCGGGGCCATTGAGGTGAAAGGCGCAAAAGAGATGCCGATTCCTGCGCTTAAGGCTTTTTTGACGGAAGTGTCAGGCACTGAATCAGGAGGTGAACAACCTGTATGGGATATAGAAAAACCAGCCCCTTTTGGCGAGCAGGCTCGAGTGAGGGTGGAGAAGAGGGTTCTGGAACAAATGAAGTTCATGGGTTTTTTTTCGGCAGAGGTAAGTGTTCGAATCCACCCCGACAGAGATGCCGGAGATGCAAGGTTAGAAATTTCCATCCTTGAGGAAGGCCCGCTGTGCTCACTTGGAGAGATTCGGGTCGAAGGCAATCAGCGCCATACGAATGAAGCCATCACTGGGTTTGCGGGTTTGAGTGGTAAACCTCTCTTTACCAGTGCACTTATCCAAGGTGCTGAAGCATCCTTGAGAGCATCCCGCTGCTTTTTGTCGCAGCAGGTTTTACTGGATGGTGATCCTAAAGATGGGGTGGTCGATTTGGTGATTCGGGTCAGAGAATACGAAAAGTCACCTGCCTCGGGTCAGACATGGTCGAAAAAAGATGAGATGCTTCTTCGGGCAGCAGAATGGATATCCGAAGCAGCCACCCTCGGCAAGGACCTGGAGGTGCTGCTCAAGGCAGAGGGGCTTGATTTTCAATTCCGCGGGATCCTTTCTGAGAAAGGTGTGAGTTGGTTGCTGGAAGAGTCTGAGCCCAGTCAACAAAATGAGGCTTATTTCGGATGCACATTAACGCACCAACATTTGACTTGGATGTCCTTTCACGATCGTCAGCTGTGGAGGCGCGATGGCCGATCCGGGTTGGAACTCAAAGCTTTCGTCTCTCTCCAAGGAGTTCCCGACCCAGCATCTGACAAAGAAGTCGAATTTTTCCTAGGTGCTGGGGTTCATTCCAATGCCAGTTCACTCGAGGAGGGGAACGAAAAAGTCAATGTTTCTCTCCATATTGAGATGGATCCCGTAGCTTTGCATCAAGCCCTGAAGCCTGATGATTTGGTGTGGAGTCAGGTGGGCGGAAAGCATCACTTTAAGTCTGATGTGCTTGAGTTGATTCTTGAAAAAGACCCATGGAGAGTGGCATCCCTGACCTTAGACTTACCTGCGGCCAAGGGGCTGAATAAGCCACAAGTCCAATTACGGTGGTCTACAGGTGCTTTCGAAAAACTAGGGAAGGAGCTTGCTGTAACAACACGTGATTTCAAGAATGTGTTCCAGTCAGAGAGTCCCGTTTCCACTTGGGTCGAGTTGATTGCCGGACAGATTGCACAATCAAGCTATCTTCCCGCAGAGTTGCTCGGATCGATGGAGCGCAGACAATTCATTGCGTTTGCCTTGTCCAACCTTTCGAGAGCGAAACTCCTTTCCCCACTGGATTCGTTCATTTCTGGGATTGATCGGGAACCTGCTCGCCCTTTTTTTGTTCCCATGGCCTCTTCGGAACCTGCAGAAGTGATGCGTACTCTAGCCATCATCTTTGCTGCCTATGCGTTCGAAATAGCCGATGGCTCGTTTCCTGAGGATTCGTGGCCTTGGACTGCCATGCGCGAAACGGTTTACGTTTTGATCGGTAAAGGGGATCATGCCGGTCAGGAGCTACAGCGTTTGATGGACCAGGATCAAATGGGACCTCTTGGATACTGGGCTCTTTCTCAGCTTTTGAGCATGGCTGGGCATCCCGCAACGAGTTTTGTCGCTAGGAACGGTCAGTTGTATTTGGATCAAAATAATTATCTAAAAGATCTCAAATTACTGATTTCTGCCCACCCAGCTTTGAGAGAAGGCCTGCAAAAGTGGATGAATGCTTATCGCGAGCTCAGTCCTGAATCGCATCAATTAGCTGAAGAGCTATTGGGTGAAAGTCTATCCTCTGCCATCAACCAATGGAGCCAAAGCGATCCCGATGATGACTTGATGACACAACTAGGCATTCTCCTTTGGCAGAGCGGGCTCAAGGAAGCGCTCGAGCAGCAGTTCAAGGATTGGAGTCGTCCGCGTCCCTCGATTTAATCGCCCTCTGTTTCTTACCATGCTAATCTTCAAGGAGGTGTCTCCTCGGCCCTTTTTCATACCGTCAGAACCTTCTCTAATATAAGTTTTAACGATAAAAAAATAGGAATGAGAACCCAATGAAATCAAAACTGCAAAGTTAACGTTAAATTAATCATCTCAATCCGTGATGTTTTTGTAAGGTCAAAGTTGCGAAAATTGAATCTTGGAATATGTTGTTAGACTGCATGTTGCAAATCGCCGTTCAGTGCCCTCTGGTGCTGAACCATTGCAGTTGTCGGCTGGTGCCCCCGGAACAAGGGTGGTTATCCGTCGGTTGGCGTCTAAGTTGTAACAATTACAAGTAGTATTGGTATGGGATTTACTCAATGGAGTCATGGGACGTTGCATGGAAAATCTTCGACGCTAAAAGAAACAGAATGGGCTATGTCTGAAAGCAGTTGGTCTCCAAATACGGATGTTTATGAGCTGGACGGTGGTCTGATGATCCGCGTTGAGATCGCTGGCATGCGGCGAGAAGACTTGCAGCTCAAGGCCGAGGGCAACCTGCTGCGAATCAGCGGTACGCGTCCTGATCAAACAAGGCCCCCACAAAGCAAGTTTTTACTCATGGAAGTCCATTTTGGCTTCTTTGAAACCTCCATCGAGCTTCCATCGGGATACGACCTTGATGAGGCCCGGGCCCTCTATGAAAACGGTTTCCTGACAATTGAAGTCCCTTCTGTTTCCGGGCCCTCTTCTAAAAGTATTCAGATCGAATCCTTGGCTGGAGAATAGGCCTCCAGTCGTATGGCCTCGGGATCACTCCCCTGAGTTTATCACGCAATATGGGGATGCCGTTGGGGGCGGCAAGCTCCTCTCATCGTGCCTTCTGGATGTCGTCCAAAAGTTCCATCAATGCTTTTCCGTACCCGATGAAACTTTGGTAGATTTCCTCATCACTGGCCTTGACCGAATCGTCATGAAAGACCACAGCCAGGTGAGGTTCGATGGAAATGCCGGCATCATAACCCGATTCAAGGGCATCGCTCAGAATGCGGCGGACGGCACCATCGCCTTTTCCGGGAAGGGTGTAATCAGCATCGTTTTTTGAGTTATCCCAAATGGCGTCTTTGACGTGTATGTGAACCGTATGCTCCTTGAGGTGAGTCCAAAATTCCCACGGGTCTTGTTTGGGCATGGGTTCGGGTTTGCTGCGGTCATCATTGAAAACCGGATTGGCCGTATCAAAGACCCATTTGAGACCAGGAACATTTTCCAGCAATTTCAAAGCGTGCTGCCAACTCATGCCGCCATAATTCATGCAGTTTTCGTGGACAGGCGTGATGCCGGCATCCAAGAAGCGTTTGGTTATTTCGCGCAATCGATGGAAGCGTTCCTCCTCCAGTTGATCCTCTCCCTCCCGAACCGCATAGCTCATGATACGGACATATTGGCTTCCAAGTCGTTGCATGCGTGGGATTGCCCGTTCCACTTCGGAAAGATCAAAGGGATCATCGATTTTTTTGCCCCAGTTGGCGATGGTGGAACCAAAGCAATAAACGCCAACACCGCCATTTTTCAGTTTTTCTTCGACCAGATCGAAGGCTTCATCAGCGATGTCGTGAAGGTTGGCCTTGGGGAATCCCTCGACTTCCACCGAGCGTGCTTCGATGGTGTTCCAGCCCAATTCCTTCACGGCCTTGATTTGAGTATCAATCAGGGCCCCCGCTTCGTCTGTAATACCGGTTAATATCATGGTTTTTGGTTCAGGCTTTTACCTGAGGGTGGGGTGTTTTGTTGGCTGCCGGAGATTGCCCATGGGGCACTTTGGTATTGGCGTAGATTTCCACCAGTGGCAGTTGGGTCTTGATGGAGGTGAGTTGAATCATACCGTCTTCTCCTTCGATGGTCTTGAGCATCCACGAGCCGTTGGGTTGGCGGGTGTAGTGATCTGCAAGCCTTGTTTCCTGCGAAACAACGATATAGTCGGACAAGGAGTCCAGCTGGCGATAATGCCAAAACTTGCCGCCCCTGTCCCACGCTGCGGTCTGATCCGACAAGACTTCAATAATGATTTTTGGATTGAGCAGTGTATCCTTTTGATCATCCTCAAATGCGGGATCACCCTGCACAATGACGACGTCAGGATGGGCATAAAGGTTGGTAGATACCACTTTGAGCCTCATGCCGCTATTCAACACGTGGTTCTCACTGTTTTTGAGGCGATGGCGTAATTCACCTGCAATGTTGGTGGCCACCAGCCAGTGGAGGTGAGAACCGCCGGCAATGGCATAAACCCCTCCATTGAGCCATTCGGCTCGGAGTCCCGTATGTCGTTCCATGGCCACAAATTCTTCACTGGTCATCTTGGTTTTACGGTCAGGTGTCATCGTCGTGCTTTCTTCTTTTAGGGGTGGAGGCTCCTTGCGGGTTTTCAAATTAAGCAGATTGGCTTCGAACCGCAACACTGCTCAAAGGCCAAGGGAAACTTATCGGTTGAATGAGCTGGCAAAATCTTCATCAGAAATTTCCACGACCTTCTTTTCATGAGTGGATTCGTCAATGAGTTGCTGAAGTTTTGCTTCGAAAGCCGCTCCATCCATGGGGAGGTTGATGGTTTGATCGACCAGGGAAGAATACAGGAGCACATTGGCAAGCTCAACGGAGTGAATACCCTCTACCCCGGGTGCAATCAATGGAGTTTTGTTGCGGATGGCCTCGACGAAATTGCGCATCAGGATGGCGTGGGGCAGCTCGGCATTGCCAAAAGGAATGTCGACCTCCCAGACTTCTGGCTTTGAGAAGCCAATGGGCGAGTTTTTGCTGTGTTCCAGCATGCAGGATTCGTTTCGGGTGAATTTGATTTGGTCATTTTCAAGAATCACCCTTCCACGTGTCCCGGCAATCTCAAATCGATTGCTTCCCGGGGCCTCTCCGGTGGAGGAAACAAACACCCCGGTGGCACCATTCGGATATTCGAGATAGGCGGTGACATTATCCTCAACTTCAATATCGTGAAAGCGACCACATTGAGCAAAACTGCGGACTTTGCTAGGCATACCGACCAACCATTGCAGCGCGTCGAGTTGGTGCAGGCATTGGTTGAGCAACACACCACCTCCTTCGCCCTTCCAGGTGGCTCGCCACCCACCCGAGGCATAGTAGGCTTCTGTGCGGAACCAGTCGGTAATGATCCAATTGATGCGTACGATGTCTCCCAGGTCTCCATCGGCGATCAATTTTTTCAATTTCAGGTAGCGAGGTTCGGTGCGTAGCTGAAACATCCCACCAAAAACGATATCAGGATGTTGGGCGGAGACTTCAATCAAACGTTCTGCATCGGCCTTGTGGGCAGAAATGGGTTTCTCAACCATCAGGTGGATACCATTTTCAATGGCACAAATCCCCAGGGAGGTATGTTGGTAATGAGGGGTTGCCACAAGGACTGCATCGATCGATCCACTTCGGATCATCTCCTCTCCATTCCCAAATACCGCTACCGGGTCCTTGTATGCTGAGAGCTTCTCAGGAGAAGTGCTGCAGACAGCCGAAAGTTCTGCATGAGCCACTTTTCCCTTTATCAAGTAGTCAGCATGGTATTTTCCCATGTTTCCCATGCCAACGATGCCTATACGTACCTTTTCCATGTTGCTTCCTTGAATTTTTGTGACGGAACCTTCAATCCATCATCTGTGGCTGCGCTATTGTGGGCAAGTTCTTTGTGCGCGAAGCCCCTACCAAGCTTTGCGGGTCATCTGGTCTCAAGACTGACATCGATACGATTGAATTCATGAGCTCAATCAACGCATGAAGCAGGCTGATAGCATGCCATCGAGGGTAGATTTCAAGATTGACAGACCCTGGCACTTTGTCCATGTTTTGCGGTCCCATTTGGGTTCAGGTTCTAGCTGGCCAAGGGGACCATTTAGAGAGGATGTGAATATCATTGAGCGAAGTTAAGATCAAAAAAGGTGAGTCCGTTGATAAAGCCCTGCGACGGTTGAAAAAAAAGCTGGATCGTGAAGGCACTCTCAAACAAGTGCGCAACAATCGGCATTTTGAAAAGCCATGCGAGCGCAAGCGTCGGAAGATGAAGGTTTCCAAATTTTCTCAAATGCTTGCCACGCGTTACGCAGATTATTGATCCATCCCTCCTTGTGGTGAATCTTTCCAGCCGAGGTCTTCATGAAGACCTCGGTTTTTTGTTGCGCCGATCCCCCTATTCCAAAACTTTGCATGAACTTCCCTGAACAACTCCCCATTGAGGAGGTGAGGCAGCCTCTCAAAGCTGCTTTGCAGCAGTCCCATCGGCTGATTCTCTCAGCTCCGACGGGGTCGGGTAAATCCACCCAGATTCCGCAGATGCTCCTCGATGAGGGATTGATTGGAGAAGGTGAAGTGGTCGTGCTTCAGCCCAGAAGGTTGGCAGCCCGCATGTTGGCCACCCGCGTGGCACAGGAGCGTCAAGGCCCCCTTGGGCAGGAAGTGGGCTATCAAATTCGCTTTGAAAAGGTCATCTCTTCCAAGACACGCATTCGATTTGTCACCGAGGGCATTCTGCTTCGTCAGATGATACAGGATCCGATGCTCAAGGGGGTTCAAGCCATTGTTTTCGACGAATTCCACGAGCGGCACCTCTATGGTGACATCACCCTCGCGCGTGCCATGGATCTCCAATCAGGGCCAAGGCCCGATCTGAAGATTCTGGTTATGTCGGCGACCCTTGAGACCCAGAGGCTTTCTGAATATTTACAACCATGCGAGGCCTTGAATTCCGAAGGTCGCACCTATCCTGTCGATATTCGCTACCTGAAACCCGGGCAAATGGATTCGCGCGACCCGGTATGGGATTTGGCTGCGGATGCGTTCGGGCACTACGTAAGACAGGGAGGCCGAGGTGATGTCCTCATCTTCATGCCCGGTGGGTATGAAATTCAAAAAACGCTTCAATCTCTGAGACTCCTGTCAGAATCCAAGGAATACATGTTGCTCCCTCTCCATGGCGAGTTACCCATGCAGGAGCAGGATGCAGCTGTATCGGCCTACGACCATCCCAAAGTAGTCGTGGCAACCAACGTGGCGGAGACCTCGCTCACGATTCAGGGAATTGAGCTGGTCATCGACAGCGGTTTGGCTCGCATTGCCCGCTACGATCCTTATCGAGGCATGAACACCTTGCTCGTCGAAAAGATCAGCCAGGCCTCAGCCGCTCAACGCGCGGGTCGAGCAGGGCGCACGGGACCCGGGATCTGCATGCGTCTCTGGAGTGAGAGAGAGCATGAGCAACGTCTTTCTGTGGAGCTGCCCGAGGTCAAGCGGCTGGATCTTTCGGAAGTGATCCTGACGCTTAAAGCCGCAGGCATAAAAGATTTGGCTTCTTTCAAGTGGCTTGAGGCACCGGATACACAGCGGTTGAAGGATGCCCTTAGATTGCTCACCGACTTGGGTGCCTTGGATGCACATCAGGCCATGACCTCCCTTGGGAAACAAATGTTGGCGTTCCCACTCCACCCACGCTACGCAAGAATGCTGCTTGCAGCACAGGAGCTGGGATGCGTCTATCAAGCAGCTCTGGTTGCGGCTCTGACTCAGGGAAGAGATCTGCTGATTCGGAAAGTGGACCGTTCCACTCGAGAACATCGCGAAGAGCTCTTGGGCGATCAATCGGTTTCAGACCTTTTTCTGCTGATGCGGGCCTGGAGTTATGCCAGCCAGAACAAGTTCCAGCTCAATGCGTGCAAGGCTTTGGGTATTCACGCTCAATCAGCCCGCACCGTAAAGCCATTGCTCGAGCACTTCCTTCGAATTGCCAAGAGCGAGGGATTGGATATTGAACCGAGAGTGGTTGAAGATGCCGCCATCCAAAAATGCATGCTGCTGGGGTTTTCGGATCGCCTTGCGGCTCGACTGGATCGCGGAACCTTACGCTGCGAGCTGGTGCATGGACGGCGTGGGGACTTGGCGAGAGAAAGTGTCGTTCATGGTGCCTCGATGTTTGTCGCGGCGGAGATTCGTGAAATTGGCAAGCACGAGGGTGAG
>NYYT01000023.1 GCA_002686885.1 Pedosphaera sp. | reverse complement strand
GACGACGACGACAACGACGGCATCCTCGACGTGGACGACGCGTTCAGCCTGGATCCAGACGCTGACACGGACACCGACGGCGACGGGAAAGCAGACTCGTTGAACCCGAACCTGCCGACCGAGGACGACTACACGACCGTCGAACTCGTCACTTTCTCAAACTCCGGATCGGCCACATACGTGGAGACTACAGTCCCATCGAATGCAGCCTACGGGACACTGACCTTCGGCGACACCACGAGTTGGACCGGCGAGTTCGGGATGGACCTCTTCAGCGGAAGCATCGCTGGAGGCTACTCCCTGATCGGGTCCTACTCCCACGGAGATCCCGCAATCACCCTGACCCCAGGGGACTACATCGTACAGCTAACGGACAGCTATGGCGACGGCGGCGGAACGGCCACGGTCACATACTCGTTCGTATCCGGCTCCCAGCCGGCACAGAGCACGCCTTTCGGCACTCTTCTGGATAATGACGATGACCAGGACGGCACGGATGACTCGGAAGACGCATTCCCGCTAGACTCCACAGAGGACACGGACACCGACGGCGACACGATCGGCAACAACGCTGACGTGGACGACGACGGCGACAGCTACAACGACACAGACGACGCCTTCCCGCTAGATTCCACAGAGTGGATAGACACGGATTCAGACGCTATCGGCAACAACGCTGACACTGATGATGACGGCGACGGCGTGGAAGACTCATCCGAGGCAGCAGGATGCGAGTTGCTCGCGGACTGCGATGGCGACGGTGTCAACGACGGGCTTGATGCCTTCGTCAGCGACGCCACCGAGGACACTGACACCGACGGCGACGGAATAGGCAACAACGCCGACATCGACGATGACGGCGACGGAGTATCGGACGCCTACGACTGGGCCCCGCTAAACGCATCGGAGTGGAGGGACTACGACGGCGACGGAATCGGCGACACCGCAGATACCGACGACGACGGCGACCTCGTAGCAGACACCGAGGACGCGTTCCCGCTTGACAGCTCAGAATCGGCAGACACAGACGGCGACACAGTCGGCGACAACACCGACATGGACGACGACAACGACGGCGTGGACGACTACGACTCGAACGGCGCGCAGCTCGACAACTGCCGAACCACAGTGAACGCTAACCAGGCGAACAACGACGGCGACGCAGCCGGCGACCTGTGCGACGATGACGACGACAACGACGGCACTGACGACACGCTGGACGCATTCCAGATGAACGATGCCGCATCGGTCGACACCGACGGCGACGGCATGCCCGACGACTTCCACCAGACCAACACGACCACCGTGACTGCATGTACCCTCGAGAACACCGCGGGGACCGGATCCGCTGACTGCACGGCGACCATATCNGCCACTGGNGAGACGCTNGTCTACACGCTCNTNACCGCGAACACATGGTCCTCCGACCTNNCTGTNACCGCNCNNATGCCCAANGGGGACATCGTCACNCTNGCTGACAGGGACATGGACGTNCTNACNACGTACACATGGACNTTCAACGCNGTGGGNACNTACNNNCTNACNTTGACCGACTTCTACTCGGACGGCGGNGACTCNGCNTACNCNGGAATAGACCTGGNCAACAGGATCAACGAGAACCTNAGCGCAGCACTGACGACGCCCGAGGCATCATCCGGAGGGCTAACCCTCGACANGGACGACGACGGCGANGGNTACTCTGATGCTGATGAGAGCGCNGGATGCGCTGGCGAACAGGCATACTCGGGATACGAGTCATCCAGCGACCCGCTCGACGCCTCATCCACTCCTGCCGANATGGANGACGATGACATCTGCGACGGCCTGGACATGGANAGNGACGGCGACGGGGACTTCAACTACGACGTCGACGGCGACGGATCGGTCAACTACCTCCACGGCGACTCCGAGGACGTCTTCCCAGACGACCCAGCCGAGAAGGATGACAACGACAACGACGGTACAGGCGACAANGCCGACACCGACGATGACAATGACATGTGGACGGACGAACTCGAGAACACCTGTAGNGGCTCCGAGGCCGACGGCCACTCGAACCAGTACGATGCAAGCTCCCTGCCTGATGACTACGATTCAGACATGGACTGCAACACATTCGACGCCGATGACGACAACGACGGGGTCGATGACGGCCCAGATCCGCACCCGCTAGACGAGTGCTATTGGTCCGACAACGACCAGGACGGTATCGCGGACTACAACAACGAGGGTAACTGCGTCGCTCACATGACGTCCTTCGAGTCAGGCGCAACCGGCGGGATCTACACNGACACNGANACTTCGGGAGCGGCNCACGATCTGGCTAACAACGCAGGAGAGGCAGAGGTCAACTACGATGCACCTGCGACCTACACAAGTGCTTCCGCATGTCCTGAGGGATACGGCACACCATGGGTCGTTGGAGCAGGAAGCTGCACCGTGACCGTACCAAACGGAGGTTTTGCTGAGGTCACCGTCTATTGGCCATACACCTTCCCGTATGTCACCCTAGAATCCACCTCTCCATCAGGCGTCGTAACAGACCTTACGTCTACGTCATTTGGAACGACACTCCAGTTCACAGAAGTCGGTGATTGGACATTCTCGTGGACAGACGACGGCACATGGAACGCGATCGCACTGGTCGCGAGCTCCTACACACCAGTGACTCCATTCGAGCTGGGCTATCAGGCCTCATGGGCACCTAGCGCCAACTCGGGAAGCGGCCTCACAGACGGCGACTACGTCGGAGTGACGGACTACACCGGTGAAGTCGGCGCATACTTGGACGGCAGACTAGGCTACCAGATGTCAGACACCGACGGCGCTATGACCCTAACACTGGACGCCATCGACCCAACCGGATTGACAGCTGCAGTGTCCTACTTCCTAGCAGACACGACCTACGAGGACGACGACTCGGTGAGCATCGACTTCGTTGGGTCCCTGTCCACTGTATCGTTGGTATCAGCCAGTGGAGTCAGCGCAACCGATGCCGCTGGCGGAGATGGCATGGAAGCACTCGCAGGAGCATGGACAACGGTCAGCGCGGATATCTCCGCTGCAGGAACAGGCAGCCTCGTGATCACCTTCGACTCCAACGCGGGGTCCGAGGCGCTATACCTGGACAACGTCTACTTCACGACCAGCTACGTCGTGCTAGACGCCGACGACGACAATGACATGAGGCTGGACGGCTACGACTGGTGCCCGCTCGACCCGACCGAGCAGGACGACAACGACGAGGACGGCATCTGCGACGACACCGACTTGGATGACGACAACGACGGAGTATTCGACTTCAACGACGAGTTCCCATATGACGGGACCGAACAGACCGACGACGACGGCGACGGCATCGGCGACAACGCCGACACCGACGACGACAACGACGGGACAGACGATGCGAACGACGCATTCCCGAACGACCCATCAGAGACGGACGACTTTGACGGCGACGGCATCGGCGACAACGCCGACACCGACGACGACGGAGACGGAGTAAGCGATCTCGAGGACTTATGGCCGTTCGACAACACCATGTCGACGGACACTGACGGCGACGGCACGGCAGACTTCTACCTGACTCCAGCACCTTACTCGCTGATGGACTTCGAGTCGGGATCCCTGCCAACCGAGGGCACATGGACGTCCTACTCGTGCAGCATAGGCGGCGCATCAGCACCTATCCACCCCTCGGTCCAGTGCACGAATTCGACCCTGTATGGCCCATGGACAGTATCCTCGTCCAACACGATCGCAGGAGCCTACTCGCTAGACTCCGGACAGAACTCGAATGCATACGGAACCACGAGTATCATGGTTCAGTTCGAGACACTGGGCGGAACGGCCACATGGGACTGGCAGGTCAGCGCCTTCCTCAGAACCTCGGTCAGCCCGTACTTCGACGGACTAGAGGTATGGGCTGATGGCGTGAGGATCCCAGCATCATCGCTGGGTTCGCAGTGCGCCAACGACGTATGGTGCGGTGAGGACTCCGGCAGCATGTCATGGGACTTCGTCGGAGCAGGTATGCACGACCTGACATTCACCTTCAGGTCCGGCACAAGCGGCCAAGGCGGCACCAACCAGGCTTGGATCGATAACCTGCAACTGCCGATGAACGGGGTATCCAACCAAATGGACACCGATGACGACAACGACGGCATACTCGATGGAGACGATCTAATGCAGTTCGATCCGTGCGTCGGACTCGACAACGACGGCGACGGCGCATACGACGACATGGTCGGAGTAGGCGGGGCCGGTGTGAACTTCGATGGAACCGCATGCGACCCAGCAGCATACGACATCGACTCCAATGATGACAACGACGATTGGAGCGACGTCGATGAGGTAAACTGTGGCACAGACCCAATGGACTCGACGGACTTCCCCGCTGACTTCGACGGAGATCTGGCTTGCGACCCAGTAGATCCAGACGACGACAACGATGGGGTGGACGATGCGAACGACGCATTCCCGAACGACCCATACGAGTCATCCGACCTTGATGGCGACGGTACCGGCGACAACGCCGACTCCGACGACGACGGCGACGGATACCTCGATGGTGCCGACGCCTTCCCAACAGACGGATCGGAGTGGATCGATACCGACGGCGACGGCATCGGCGACAACGCGGACACCGACGACGACGGCGATGGTGTAGACGATGACGCGGACGCCTTCCCACTGGATGACAGCGAATCGGTAGACTCCGACGGCGACGGATTCGGAGACAATATTGACCCTGATGACGACGATGACGGCGTCCTAGACGACTCGGACAGCTTCCCGAATGACAGCTCCGAGGCGGTCGACACAGACGGCGACGGCATTGGCGATGTCCAAGACACCGACGATGACGGCGACGGGGTGGATGACTCCAGTGA
Organism: Pedosphaera sp.; assembly: GCA_002686885.1. GTDB lineage: Bacteria > Verrucomicrobiota > Verrucomicrobiia > Limisphaerales > AAA164-E04 > UBA7971. The sequence continues at coordinate 31,841 of NYYT01000023.1, read as the reverse complement.
CGCATTCCCAATGGACCCGAGCGAGACGTCCGACATGGACGGCGATGGAATAGGCGACAACACCGATTCCGACAAGGACGGCGATGGAGTCTACAACTCCGCTGATGCCTTCCCAGAGGATCCGTCAGAGTGGGGCGACGTGGACAACGACGGCATCGGCGACAACGCCGACAGTGACAACGACAACGACGGCGTCGCTGACGAATTGGATGCCTTCCCATTCGACGCCTCCGAGACAGTCGACATGGACGGCGACGGCGTCGGCGACAACGCTGATGCCGACGACGACGGCGACTCCTACAACGACGATGTGGACGCCTTCCCAGCTGATGAGAACGAGTGGCTCGACACTGACGGCGATGGAACCGGCAACAACGCCGACTCCGACGACGACGGCGACGGGTTCTCCGATGCCAATGAGAACGATTGCGGGACCGATACGCTCGATGATGGCGACACGCCACCAGACTATGATGGCGATGGAATCTGCGATGCGCTGGACCCCAATGTCGACATAAACATCGACGAGGTTGAAACCGAGGAAGATCTAGGATTCGGCGCAGCCGTGCCAGGATTCCCAACAGCCCTCGCTGCACTCGCGCTCGTCGGAGCTGCGCTTGTCGCTGGAAGGCGAACAGAAGAGTGAACGCCGAGATGTAACCGCCCCCGGGGTCCCTCAGACTCCGGGGGTCGGCACAACACCTCTGCACTCCTACTTCGAAGTAAACCATGATAAGGCGGAGAATAGGCAACCGGGACATAGGTGGAACCATGCCAGGCACAACTAGGGTTGAGATTCGAACACTCAAAGTGGGACGATACGTCGCCATAGAGAATGATGCATACAAGATACTCAGCATATCCAAGTCGAAGCCTGGCAAGCACGGAAGCGCCAAGGCAAGACTCGAACTTGAGGACATCTTCACCGGTCAAAAGCGAAGCCATGTGGGCACAGTCACCGACAACATACAGGTCCCCGTGATCGAGAAAGGAAGCGCAGTCATAACATTCGTCCAGGGAAATGAGGTCAATGCCATGGACAACAAGACGTATGAGACCCTCATACTACCGCTTGATACAGAGATGAATCTGGAGGCCGGTGGAGAGATTCAGTGGATGGAAGCCATGGGCCGCTACAGAATTACACGTGACCATTGATATGGATAGGGCCCGACATCCCTTGCGAGGTAGGGGCACGTGACATACGAACGACCACCTGCGAAGGCATGGCTCATACTCGCAATCGCACTTGTCGGCGTGAGCAGCGGTGGCCCTTTGCTCGCATCAATGGACGTCCCTCCTGTATTGCGTGCTTCATGGAGACTTTGGGCAACATCGATCGTCCTATTGCCAGGTTTCATCGTACAACTCAAATGGACCGGCAATGAAGGCTATGACCTTCGGACCGTTTCGATGATCTCACTTTCCGGGCTCGCCCTTGCTATCCATTTCGCGGCATGGACGTGGTCTCTTGACCACACATCACTGGCTCACAGCCTTCTTTTCGTCACAAGCCATCCGATCGTTATCGTCTCAGCCATGTTCGTCATAGAGAGGAAGGCTGACGTACTGCTCATCACAGGTGCATCTTTGGGATTCATCGGCGCGGCTTTGGCTTTACTAGATGCTTCAGATTCAGGCTCTGTGACATACGCTGGCGATGCTGCAGCCTTCCTCGGGGCGGTAGCAGGGGCAGCTTACTTGGCTGTAGGTAGAATTCTTAGATCAGGCTCCAAGATACCTCTTTTCATCTATGCCTTCCCAGTGACCGCCGTATCTGCCATTATTCTAACGCTGCTTTCCGCATCGATCGAGTCCGTCGATTCTTCGATTGACCCTCATCCTCTTGGATGGNTCGGAACTGAGTATTTCCTAACTGTGACGGCACTCGCTTTCGGTGCCGGACTTCTCGGTCACACAGGTCTCAATGGGGCATTGAGGTGGCTGCCACCCATAATAATCTCAGTCGGGCTTCTGTTCGAACCCATACTTGGTTCACTNATTGGATTACTTGTGCTTGGCACAATTGAAGTAGGCTTTTGGACCATTCTGGGCGGAATCATGATGATAGGGGGCGCAATCATACTCACATTTTGGCTTGAATCAAGGACAGAGCCAAGGAGCACGAATTGAATAAGAGGCACCAATGCCAAGATGCATGGGCCGACCCTCGATTCTCGTTACAAACGACGACGGAGTGGAGGCCCCGGGNCTATTCGCACTGGTCTCTANGTTGCACTCGGAGGGATTCCCGGTTCTCGTGGTCGCCCCACGNGGNGAGCANTCNGCNTCAGGGATGAGGCTAACACTCAGGAAGCCAATGAGGATTGAGACACACTCTGACATCGAGCGTTCAATCAGGGTAGATNCTGANGTTCCTCTGNCNGTCATATCTGTNGATGGGACGCCCTGTGATGCTGTAATATTGGCAGTCGAGGGCGCCATCGATCAACATAGAATGGGAATCAAACCCTCACTTTGCGTATCCGGAATCAATCTCGGGCCGAACTTATCTGTGGACGTTCTACANTCAGGAACTGTATCTGCTGCGAGAGANGCCTCGATGTATGGGCTTCCTTCGATTTCTACAAGCCTCGCAGATTACAATGAATCTGAATTCCTAGGAGCAGTGAATGCGACAATGAGGGTTATTGAGAAGGCCGTCAGCATAATCAAAACACCCCCGCCGTCATTCATGCGACGAGAGGGAGCAGAATCCAAACCCTCCGGAGAGGACAAGAATCTCCCAATCTCACAGTTCCTGCACGGGAATATGATGCTCAATGTCAATGTCCCTTCGAANTGGAATGGAGCCTATAGGACCGGCCCTCATGGTGCTCGATGGTACACCGCACCAACTAGGATATCGGATACAGACGANGGNCAGTNCGTTGAGGTAGGCGCTGCCACGATCATAAATGAGGGNGAAGAAGGCTCTGATATCGCCACCATCGAGAATGGCGGCTGTTCAATCACAGCAATGCCTGTCTGGCCCCAACTGCACCCTCTATCCGTTCCGGATCCCATTCTCAAAGAAGCGAACATTTCAGATCAAGAAGGCTTCCCTGCATGGCTATCTAGCCAGTGATGAACTACGGATATGCACGCAGATCCGAGTAGCCATTCTTCCCCAACAGACACCATGGCCACGTCACCAAGACCCTCTATGCCGTCGATAGCCCTATCATCGCCTACTATGAAACCGAAACCTCCATGGTTTTCGCGTATATCCTCTAAAGGCTCACCACTCGCGTCGAGCACACATACGCCTACACCCATTCTCCGCCATTCTTCGACCGTAGTACGTAGATCGCCACCGGAGTGTGCCATGCCCTGGGAGACTTGCTTCCATGCCCCGATCGGCGGCAGGGGCTCAACAACGACTTTTCGTATCCTGCCAGCGATTGATCTTTCATCGGCCCTGAGCCCTGTGATGCTAGAACCAGTGAATTTGATCCTTCTCGGCTTCCCCGGGCCACCTAGTAAGTGAACGATAACCTCGACATCCTCCCTGATGCCGTGTGATAAGAGAAGACAAGACCCTATGTTCCTGCATATGACGTCAATCCTCCCCGATCCGGGCAAATCATCGAGGTGGAACGTGGATGATGGAGGGACCCTCGAGCCGATGATGGCGAATCTCCGCATGACTCACCCCAACTCTATGTCGTCGACGTCCATCATGGATTGCATCTGTCTTCTAAACTGACGGTTACCCTTCATACCGCGCATCATCTTCTTGCTTTTATTCCACTGTGCAAGAAGCCCCTTAACCTCCTTCTCAGAAGATCCTGACCCCTTTGCAATTCGACGTATCCTCTCAGATTTGAGTAGATTAGGGTCGTCTTTCTCTTCCTGAGTCATCGAATCCATCATTATCCTGTATCTCTCAAGATTGCCCTGCATCGCCCTCTTTTGAGCAGAAGACATCGAACCCATACCAAACATGCCGTCGGGAAGATGGGAGAGAATCCTATCAAGCGTACCAATTTTACTCATCATCTCCATTTGCTGATACATGTCGTTCAATGTGAAACGTCCTGACATCAATCGCTGTGTGAGGCGCATCGCCTCCTGCTCGTCCAGATCCTCTGGAGCAAGGTCAATGAGCCCCTTTATATCGCCCATACCGAGTAATCTCGAGATGAAGCGATCCGACTCGAAGCGCTCAAGATCTGTTACTCTTTCGCCTTCTCCGACGAATACTATGGGGGCATTGGTGATCGAAACAGCGCTCAGTGCGCCACCGCCTCTGGCTGTCCCATCAAGCTTCGTCACAATCGTCCCCGTGACTCCCACGAGTTCGTGGAAGGTCTCTGCTATCGGCCCAGCGGATTGACCGACTTGAGCATCTATTACGAGAAATCGCTCGGTGGCCTGGGCGATATTCGCAATGTCAAGAAGCTCGTCTTTGAGATCGTCATCGAGACTATCACGCCCGGCTGTATCAATGATTACAACATCGGCAGTTCCGACTTTTCGAAGCCCATTCTTGACGATCGAGGCCGCATCAGTACCATCTTTTTCGCCATATACTTCTATTCCACTACCATCGAGGAGCTGTGAAAGTTGAGCAAGGGCACCGGGCCTGTGTACATCGGCTTCTATGACTGCGACTTTGACGCCATGCCTTCTTCGCCACCATTCTGCGACTTTAGCGGTGGTAGTGGTCTTTCCCTGGCCATACAGGCCGACCATCAGAACAGTCTGATTGTGTGGCCTGATTTCACGTGCAGGACCCAGAATCCTGACAAGCTCAGCATACACCATATTCATTGCATGGGTCTCAAGCTTTAGCCCGGGTCTGGGCTCATCTTCCATGAGCCTTCTTTGAATCCTCTCCGTCAGATCCTTGGTTTGTCTGACATTGAAATCAGCCTCCAATAGAGACCTTCTCAGTGAGCGAGTAAACTCCTTCACAGCCTCTTCATCGAGAGCCTTCTTCCCTCTCAGAAGACCAACAGACCCGAGGATTCGTCGCTTTAGCCCCTCCAGCGCCATGACAGCAACCCCGTGAAGACCCGTTTCAACGTTCCTCGTGCCGTCCCATCTAAACCCTCGATGCCAACCGACAGGCATGGCCACCCCGCTGATCGGCATCGTCGAGATGCAAATCGCATTCGCGATAGCCCTGCTAGGGATATATCTGGGGTGGAGAGCCGGGCTTTCCAGGATATCGGGATTATACGATCTGACCGGATCAGCCAGACACCTCCTATACGGCATAGTGATCGGTATGCTGTTTGCAGTAGCAGTGGACAGAATGGTCCTAGCAGAGATTGTCTTGGGGCGTTCATGGGATGCTATGGCGCCCGCATTACTCCTGATAGGGGCATCTCAGTCGATGCTCGTTCTCGTTGTAGTCGGTCGTCCAAGAACAGTCAAGACCTCTAGCAGTATGCCTTATGGCTGGACTTTCGGACTCGGGTTGGGCTCGATGCAGGCAGCCTACATCATAGTCAGAATATTCGATCCTGCGACATGGGACGGCTCGACGGGATTTGGGGTATTCGCGATAATCATGGGCATGATCGTTAGCGCCACATGCGCACTCGGTTCGGCGACAATATCCGGTTGGCAGGGGACAAGACTTCTATTCGGACGGAGGATCATGGTCACCGTAGCATCTTCCATACTTCGTGCAATGATGATCGCATCAGTGGTACTATCCGTATTCCAACCTCTGGCGATTATCTTAGCAACCCCTCCAGCCTTCTACTTCGCTTTCAACAATGCTCAAAGATGGGCTCTTGAGACGCTTTCTGAACCTTCTAAGAAGGAATACAGGAGAGCAATAAGAAGGGATGCAGTCAGTAAAAAAGAGCCTTAGAGCGCATTATCCAATATTCTATCCATAAACGGGCTACTGAAGTAAGAAAAGAGCCTAAAAAATACGATTTCTCTTATGGTGACGGTTATATCGGACTCGTATTGCGGTAAGAACGGATGAGGATAATCATCGGAGGGGCCGGCGAGGTCGGCCGCGGAGTGGCATCTGCCCTCAGACACGAAGGCCGCGACATTGTCTTGATAGACAATGACCTAGATGCGATAAACGAATCACAGTCAATAGATTGCCTTGTCATCAGCGGGTCTGTTCTTTCCAGAAGAACGTTGGTCAAAGCAGGCATAACGGATGCCGAGATCGTGATAATGTGCACAAACTCTGATGAACTCAATTTGTTATCATGCGCATTCGCAAAGCGAATATTCAGCGAGGAAAATAAATCATCAAACCGGAGAATAAGGACCATTGCCAGAATATCGGACCGGAAACTTTTGGATCCCGAGTACGGCGCTGGTCCTCTCCCGAAGTGGTCGAAAGCAGACCACATTGTTTGCGCTGGAGAGGAAATAGTAAGCAGACTTGCAAGCGGATTGGTCGCTCCAGCATTCGAAGAGGCCCTGCCCGTCCACGAGGGCGCATACATACTCGTTGCTGAGGCAGGAGACGGCAACCCCATGATCGGCAGTACAGTGAAAGAAATTGGAGACACATTCTCATCGCTTCCGCCAATCGTCGCAATACAGACAAACGGGCATTCTGCGAAACTCGATGTCATAGACCATGAGATAGAACTCAATGACAGAGTTGCGTTTGCCATAACCAGTCTTGACCAATTCAGAGTGGTATCTTCCGCACTTGGAATACCTCTTGACCCTATTCCCGAACATCCTCGGACACTAGTGTTTGGAGCTACTTCTTTTGGCTCCGAGGTCGCATCACATTATCTATCGGCAGGGGCCGACGTCGTTGTTATAGAGCCAGACTTGGATCTTGCAAATCAGCTCGTAGGCTCGAAGGTAGGATCTAGCAAGAGGCTTGATGTGATTCATGGGGATCCTCAAGATGAAGAACTCCTCAAGGAGATAGGCATAGAAGGATTTGATGTGGCTGTAGCAAGTATGGATGACGATAACAGAAATATCGCCATGGCAATGCAAGCTTCTGACAAGGGTATCCCNAGATCAGGGCTCCTCCTCAAAGACATGGCATTGGTCGAGGCGGTGAAGAGAATTGGCCTCACCCGACCAGTAAGTCAGAGGCAAATCACTATCACTTCGATTCTAAGAGCGATACATTTCGGGGATCTTGGAGACTTCAGCGTACCNACATCTCTCANTGATATTGTAATTGTTCTATTCCACATTGTAGAGGAACATCCCTTTGTAAATTCAACAGTTGAGAAAGCTAGCAATAAGCTCAAGGGAACGATGCCGCTCATATTCAGGGAAAGCGAAGAAGGCGTACGAAGCATAGTTACCACTGCTGATACGATTATTGTGGAAGGGGATACTGTTGCNATGATCCTCAAACAAGAGCACCTCTCTCTTGCAGATGAGATAAACGGGTGATGGTTCATGCACTATGACGTAGTCCGATACGTGGTCGGACAGACTCTCAGAATAATATCCGTCCCTTTCATTCTAGCGGCATTCGCTCTTGCTTTGATGGACCCAGAATCCTCATGGCATCTTCCAGTCCATTCATTTGCTGTCCCTGCNTTGATAGCCTTGGTTTTGGGCACGCTCCTTTGCAGAGTGGACAAGGAGGAAATCGAAGAAAGAATCCGCGATAGAGAGGCATTNGCATCCGTCGGCCTGGGTTGGTTGGCAATCGTCCTAATCGGCACACTTCCCTACTGGCTCGGCGGGATATTCACCGGCCCCGGGTCAGATGCCTTATTTTCAGAAATCCTCCATGGACTCGTTTACTCGCTTTTCGAGTCTATGGCTGGCTTTACAACCACCGGTGCAACGGTCATNGAGTCCTCTTCGAGNCCCATGTGCACCGAATCTACGCCCGACTGCCTTGCAAGCCTCCCTAAGATGATCTTGCTTTACAGGTCGGCTACACAATGGCTCGGAGGGATGGGGGTGATAATGCTGGGCCTACTGATATTCTCACGCACGGTAGGCGGTGGAAAATCCTTGGCAAGAGCCGAACTAACTGGGCCTACTGTATCTCCGACAGGCATAACCTTCCAATCGACAGCGAGAATACTNTGGGCAGTTTTTGTTGCAATGACATTGATTGAACTCATATTGCTGAACTATCTTACGGAACTGTCCCTCTTCGATTCGCTTAACATTTCCATGACCACTATCGCCACTGGCGGCATGACGCCTACCGATGGAGGTATCGGNGGCTACGATTCTGTAGCACTGGAATCAATCCTGATCTTCTTCATGTTCGTCTCCGGACTCAATTTTGCTGCGATATACCTGGTCGTAGTCAAGGCCCAATTCTCGGAATTGAAGGATGAGGAGATGAGATACTATGCGATCATATACGTATCTTCCATAGCACTGGCTTCTGGATTTATGGTATTGGAAGGAATNTCCTTCAGCGACTCATTAAGAGACACANCATTCACGTTGACGAGCATCATTACTAGTACGGGATACAGTACAGCGGATTGGGGTTCATGGCAGCTCTTCCCGAANCTCATCCTNCTAATCNTGATGGCTATCGGCGCCACGGCTGGATCGACTAGCGGCGGACTCAAGGTGATGCGCGCAACCATGCTGCTCAAAATAGCACGCCGCGAGATATTGACAATCGTCCAACCCAAACGTGTTGTCCCAATCAGAGTGAATGGCGAAGTAGTCGACGAACGCAGAGTCAGCCTCGCAATCGGCATGATATCTGCATGGATTCTCCTGTGTGCNCTGTCCATACTGATGATATCCGTTGTAGAACCAAACATAGATCTGGAATCTGCAGTATCGGTAATATTCTCCATGCTTGGCAACACTGGACCCGCTTTGGGGGCCTACGGNCCNACTCACACATATGCCTCAATGTCTGANCTCGGTTTGTTGGGATCTTCTATACTCATGTGGCTCGGAAGGCTAGAGATTCTTACTGTCTTGATACTGTTCAACCCTCGNCTGTGGTCAAAAAGCAATTGATTTAGAAGTCCATAAGAGAAGGCTGATCTGATACAGTTTCGACTGATTGCTCATCTTCTTCAGGAGGCATTTCTGGAATTTTCGAGTCATCCTTTACTCGATTGTCATACGCCTTGGCCATTCTCCTTCCCTCGGCACTGCTGGGGCGGACTCCGTTNAGCGCTAGATGGTCTTCTANGGCTAGCCCCAACCTCATGGTCAAATCTATCGAAGAGTCCTCGAAGCCCGTTCGANCCTCCATTGCTGCTAGCATCAGAGGCANCAGGTCTTCTNGNGCCGATGCTTTACTCATGTGAAATAGCTCTGCTAGCTGTGCGGCAATATCGCTCTTCCTCCAACTCTCGGAGCCCCTTCTCAGGAAGTCTGGGTAATGCAGCCGGGGGCGAGATCGCCTCGCCCCTGCAGCTGCTACACTCTGAGCTGCAAGAGCCATGGACCAGTAGTATCCTCTGTGCGCAGTGCTACGATACGTGGTTGCAAGAGCCCTGTCTCCCTTGACCATTCCCGCCGAGATGTGCTGCAACTCCTCTTCTAGTATCGACTGATTGTTCCATGATATCCAGGCGAGACACTCCCGAGGCTCCTTGTCCGAAGTTCTCAATGCTTGATAGACTTCAGATCCTGATCCTGATGTGTAGGCGTCAGTGAGGGATTGAAAAACATCTAGGCCAACGTCTCTTCGCGACGTGGAAGATATCCTTCGAACAGTTTGTACATCCACATGCGAATCTTTCGAAATCCTGGTACAAGCCTGCAGATCCTTTAGCAAAGCACGTATATCCCCCGGATTACCGTCAATCAGTATCTGCAGAGCCTCAGGATCGATATCTACGCCTTCAGAAGAAAGGACTCTTCGTGATATACGCATCATGGATGAGGGATCTACCCTCTTGAATCGGACGGATTCCGCAAGACGGTACATCCTGTCCCTGTTTGCTCGCCATGACGATCTGCCCCAAAGGCGCATCTCATCATTGCAGGTCATCAGCACAGGGTGCTTAGTAGTCTTGAGGAGATGCATGACCTCTCCCTTACCGCCTCTGTCTCCGGATATCTTCTTCGTTCGATCATCTGATTCCATCGATCTGCTTATCCTCCCCTCGCTCTCTACCGAAAACCCTCCACTCAGGTGATCAACCTCATCTAGAAGAATCAAAGTCCTACCAGTTTCGCCTGAATTTCCAAACGCCTTCAAAGATGTATTCTGAGAGCCTATCGTAGCAGCCCTTCGAATCGCAGCAGCGTTTCGCTCCTCAGACGCATTCATTTCTATCACTGACCACCCATGATCCGATGCAGCGGCTCTTGCGATGGTGGTTTTACCAGTTCCAGGGGGCCCAATGAGCAGCATACCCCTCTTATCCGGGGTTTGACCATTAGACCATTTATTCAGCCATGCACGAATTTTCCCTATTGCTTCAGAGTTGCCAACCAGATCTTCAGTGGTGGTCGGGCGATGCCCTTCGCTCCAGTCCTGCTCGTTCGCCACGTTGTGCTACTTTACTAGGAGGATGATGAACACTCCTAATCAGAAGAGCATATCCTGCCCGTGGCTGCACAGTATGGATTGCAGATCAGCCACACTACATCTTACTTGCTTACCGTCGTCCCTTCGTCTGAGAGTCACCGAACTATCTTCCAGCGACTGATGATCCACTGTAATGGCCCACGGTATGCCTGCCTCATCTGCTCTGGCGTATCTTCTCCCGATAGACTTCGAATTATCATACTGTACTTTCAACCCAGGTACCCTCGAAAGAGTCGCAGCGATGGTTTCCGCCATATCGTCCATGCCATCTTTGTCGAAGAGCGGAAGGACCACTGCATCGAATGGGGCAGTCTTCTGTGGAAGCCTTAGTACTGCATAATGCTCCCCCTCCTTCGCATTCTCCTCATATGCATGATCGAGGATATGCCATATTATCCGGTCTATGCCGAATGCTGGCTCTACAACATGGGGTGTGAACCATTCACCGGTTACAATACGGTCTTCCGTTCTACGCTCTGCCATGCCTTCATCAATCGATATCTCTGTGCCGTCATCCAAAGTGACTGTGAATGGCAGAGATTCCGGAATCTCAACAAGATCTCCTATAGCTTTGCTGACTGCTGAAGCAAGACCCTTGAACGAAGGACCAATCGATGATTGAACCGGGAACCATTTGTCAATCTTCACAGTCTTTGACTCTTTGAAAGACCTCCATGCCCTGAAATCACTTTTTCCAGTGTGCATTGCGTGTTGTTCCAAATCGTGACATGTCCGATTGGCTATCCCAACACACTCTATCCATCCATGTTCGCCATGCAACTCGCAGTCCCAGCAATCAGATGCATAATGAGCCATCTCATCCTGTCCGTGCTGCCGGAATCTGAGCCGAGAAGAATCAACTCCAAGTGAGACTACTAGTTCGAGAGTACGTGCAATGAACCAGGCCACTGTTGGATGAAGTATCAGACCCCTATCGAGAGCCTCCGATACGGACATCGTCGTCATCTGGCCTGTCGAACTGGGAATCATCTGGACAGCAGTTGACCAATCACCGTCTTTTCCCATAGGGGGCTCTTCCGGGTCGAAGAAGTATTCCAATTCAGCCATCGTGAATTCTCTAAGCCTTATCATGCCTTGACGGGGGCTGATTTCGTTTCTGTAGCCCTTGCCCGTCTGAATTCCTCCGAAAGGAAGCTTTTGTCGGAAGTGACGATAGAGCATGGGGTACTGCATGAACATGCCTTGAGCCGTCTCAGGTCTCAAATATGCAGTTCTACCCTTGCTCATGGCGCCTACAGAAGTTTTGAACATCAGATTCATCGGGACGCATTCGGACCAGTCAGACTTTCCGCACCCTGGGCAGGCGATGCCCCCCTTTGCCAGTGATGAAGAGACCNCATCAGGAGACAAGCCATCTATATCCTCCACGAAACCTTCCAANAGATGATCAGCTCGGAATACAGCTTCACAAGATTTGCAAGTCGTCATCAGATCGTTGAATTCACCAACATGACCGCTCGCCACAAGAACCTCCTCNGGTGTTATGGTGGGCGATTCAATCTCGAGTATNTCTCCCGATGAGGACCAGTACTCAATCCAGGTATCTATGACTCTCCTCCGGATGGATGCACCTAGCGGGCCATAGTCAACAAGCCCTGCGACTCCACCGTATGTTTCGAACGCAGGGGCCACGATGCCTCTTCTACGCATGATTGAGGAAAGCCTCTCCATGCGCCCCGAATCGCCTCTGGCCATATGGCTCGCTCCGTTGATACTGATATGAATCAAACCCGTTCCTTGGCAGTTAACAGAGCATATCCTGCCCATCTGGGGAATACTTGGGAACGAAGAATTCATGTATCGACCGGTTTCGCTGAGGCTGGATAGGTGCCATTACTAAATGCCTAGATTGGAATATGTGTCAGAATCCTCAGAGACTGAGGAACTCTTTGAGAGTCTNTGCCAGCCCGTCAGGGAGTGGTTCAAGGATCGCTTCCCCGACTTCACCGAACCTCAGAAGATGGCCATACCNCAGATAATGGGCGGNCANCACCTATTGCTCTGTTCNCCAACAGGNAGCGGAAAGACCCTCACGGCNTTTCTTACGATAATNGACGATCTTGTCAGGAAATCTATGAATGGAACGNTAGAGGATGGNGTNTCATGTGTTTACATATCCCCAATCAAGGCGCTTGCAAATGANATNCAGAAGAACCTCATAGGNCCGCTGAATGAAATTAGNGAATCATANCTNCCAAAGAGGGCTAAGGAAATCAGGGTGGGNCTTAGGACGGGNGANACTTCTCAGAAAGAAAGGGACAAGATCCTCAGAAGNCCACCTCATATCCTGATCACTACGCCAGAGTCTCTCGCACTGGGNCTCGCATCCAAGAGATTCCGTCCGATATTATCCGGTTTGAAGTGGATGATAGTGGATGAGATGCATTCACTCGTCCCATCGAAGAGAGGCACACATCTGGCACTAAGCCTTGCGCTGCTGGACAGGGTTATCGAAAACCCCGTTCAGAGAATAGGCATATCCGCAACAATGGAGCCATTGAGTAAGGTTGCCGAGTTCCTAGTTGCGTCTGACGCCAGAGAGACNGAATCCGAACCACAGACAATCAAGATAGCGAAGATATCGGGNGCAAGGCGACTTGANCTCGATATANTGCTCCCTACCCCGAGATTCTCATCCGTNCCTGTGAAAGAATTGCTGGANTACAATGTNGANGTCATCAANAACATGGTGGAGGCNCACACCACCACACTNGTATTCGTCAATACTCGTAGCATGACAGAAACCGTCGTTCAGAAGCTNAGGCTTGCAGGGCTCCAAGGGGTCGAAGGACATCACGGGTCAATGGACAAATCGATTCGTCTAGACGTNGAGCAGNGGCTCAAGAACGGGCATCTTCGTGCAGTNGTGTCTTCATCGAGCCTGGAGATGGGTATTGACATAGGNTCGGTAGACTGCGTGGTGCAGGTNGGNTCCCCGGGGTCCATCGCAACGGCCCTTCAGCGNGTCGGTAGAGCCGGNCACCAGGTCGGNGGGGTGCCAAGGGCCAGNTTCCTNCCAACCTCNNCNCANGATCTCCTGGAGATAACCGCGCTNCAAACAGGCATNCTNCGNGGATCAATGGATTTGNTGAAATTCCCGGAAAACGCACTAGANGTACTGGCNCAATTCATGATAGGCCTNACNATCGTTTCAGAGTGGGANATCGANGACGCCTACGAATTAGTGACNTCTTCTTGGCCATACAGGAACCTTCCTTACGATGATTACATCGAGGTACTNGACTTNCTGGGGGAGGAACGCCGAATTTGGATAGACTGGGAAGAGAACACTATTGGAAAGAGAGGCTANGCCCAGATGATNTACTATACAAACATCGGGACAATAGCNCCTGACAATAACTACCTCGTATTCTCCTCGGATGGCACGATGGTCGGNCAGCTTTCNAGCTCGTTCGTGTCTAGTTTGAGGAGGGGCGATGTTTTCCTCCTGGGNGGCTCNACNTATCGCGTATCGAGTATAATAGGNACACGCGTCAATGTGACTTCCGCTACTGGNTATAGGCCGACNATACCCTCGTGGACAGGCGAAGCTAACAGTAGATCAATCGAACTCTCTCAAGAGGTTCTCGAACTACTCTCGAATGTTTCCGATGTGCAGAAGGTTTCCGGCGACCTGCCAGAGTTCCTCCGGGAGAACTATGGTCTGGGCAAACCAGTGGCAGGGGCTCTAGCACAGTTCCTGGATGAACACGCAGCCACCACTTTCCAAGTCCCATCTAGGCGAACCATTCTGATTGAGGAAATTCAAGGCCCCCTCCCCACTTACGTGGTCACCACNTGTCGAGGNAGGGGATTCAANCTCGCNTTGGGCTATATGTTNGCGGGAATGGCNGACCGCGAGGGNATTCTTGTTCANGAGGTTTCATTNGANGAGAATGGATTCATGATNAAACTCAGTCATGATTTGGAGGTNTCNTCCATAACGGANCTATTCTCCTCGGATNCGGCGGATGANGTGCTNAGGAAGTACCTNCTCGAAACGCAGCTGTTNGCGAAGCGCTTCCGCGAGGTCTCNTCGAGGAGTATGCTGAANCCCAGNAGNATTGGNGCGGACGAGATNAGTCCGAAGCAATTCCAACAGCGTGCTGAGCAGCTACTGACGCAGCACAAGCAGGCAGAAGACTCNGTGCTGATNAGGGAGGCGATGAGGGAAATCACNCATCANGATCTAGAACTAGATGAATTGAAAGATCTCATGTCNGGNAGAGGTTCAGAATCACTAAGCATCGTACATCGTCGTGTAAAAATCCCGTCACCACTAGGTCTGACGCTCTTCATGTCTGCATTCGAGGACCTCCTCTCACTGAGGACGCGNGCCTACCTGATCAAGGATGTCGACCCCGAGATTCTTCGTCGCCTACTCGGCGCGAGGTCACTGGCAACTGAACTTGATAGCGACGCTCTCGACACCTATTACCAGTCCAAGGTAGAAGTCCCTTCTGATGCGGAGGGACTNCTCAGGCTGATGGATATTGGAGGNGGTTTGGAAAGGGAGTTGACACATCCCCTATACAGCGACAAACTCTCGGGAATCGGCCTAGATACCGTTCGATCATGGGTTCACGAACTAGCCGAGCAAGGCAGGATAACCAAGATACGATCAACAGGCAACAACCAGATAGACGGCAAGTGGTTTTCTCAGAGGATGGCCGGGGTTCACGGTACTCTGGGGGTATTGTCAGTTTCCGGCGCCTCAGAAATGGACGATCTACGAGAACTCTACACAGGAGGGCTATCTTTCGAGATAGCATCGGATTTCACCGGTGGAACNCCGGATAGGTGGATGAAGACAGAACTCTCTGATGCAGTAGACTGCCTGCGCCTCAAACTTCTGGATATGCTAGGNTCAGAGGGNCCAAGGACTCTCGATGCGATCTCAGANAGGCTGCCATTCCCTAAGGCGCAGGTAGATGCANCGCTTCAGGAACTCGAGATGAGGAATCTGGTNGCCATCGGNTTCTTCACCCAGACTGACGAGGGCGAGTATATTCTCAGATTAGATGAATACAGAATCACTGGAGGCAAACTCAATGTCGTCGACTACAGAACCCTCCAGACGCTNATACACAACAAATCATTTGAGCGTAGGCTAGAACCACTGGACGCTATACGAGATCTAGTCTTCGTTCAGAGGAGNGANGAACTCCTCTACAGGGTCAAGGATTACCGATTCAGNGATTGGATCGANATAAAGCACGACAGNGACATCGTAAATGGGCGNNTACTNCACAATCGTGTCGGATACACNCATCGNAATCAGATACCCCTGCTTCTCGGACTTAGNGCAGAACCGTGGCTCGGCCCCATGGAANTGGAACTTCTGGAGAAGATNCCCGAGTCGGGCATAACGAGNGCTAAACTNCTGAAGATGTACCCNTCTGGAAAGGAGAATCAGCACGTACAGAGGACAGTTAAGAGTGCNCTATCNAANCTNGAACGGCAACTTGCCACAGTAAAGAGNTACGAGAAGGTNCCAAACAGGAAGAGGTCAATNTCNTACATCGAGAAGGTCCACGGCGCCGTTGAGCCGATGAGCTTCGAGGATTCCATCCACCTATTGATTGAGAGAATAGGTCCAATAAAGCCGCAGATACTCAGATTCTACGTAAGCAGGCCGGTGGAGGAACTCGCAGAAGCCCTGAGGATACTCGAATCCAGCGGCAGGGTTTCCAAGGTCGTCGCACTACAACCAGATCCAACTGATTATTACGCCTCTCCAAAAGATGCGGAGAAACTCCTCGCACCCATGAAGGAAGACAGGTCAATGAGAATACTCTCCCAGTCAGATCCTTTCTGTAGCCGATTCATCCAGGAGGTGCGACTCGTGCTCAGACAGGGATGGTACAACCCTGTATTCAAGGGGGTAGACCCAGTTGGCCGGATACTGATGTTCGTGGTCAATGATTACCTGGAGATAAAGGACGTCCACGTGCCTCTCAGCTATCTTGAGGAATTCAAACATGCATTCGGTGAAATGCTCGATAACTATCGGGATCGTCTTGTCGATATCTCGGTACTCCACGCGTTCAACGGGGTACCTGTTCACGATTGTGACGAGAATATCCAGTCGGTACTCGCCGATCTCGGATTTTCTTCGATGGGCGATGGAGAGCGGTATCTCCGTGGAGGAGTGGTNCANCCGAGACCCAGATCAGATGCCTACAGGGCTTTATTCCACCANCAGAACATGCACCAGAAGACGAGATGGGAGAATGAGACCATAGCNCTCGAGAACATAACTGAGCTGAGNGANGACTTTGCACTCAGAGGAAGGTGNGAGATGTATCGTGTAGACCTGCAGTCGATGGCCTCTGCNCATCAGCTCCANCANGGCACAAATCTCAGGCATCATNTGATATGGGCGAGATACGCACATTTCCAGCGCCTCCTCACAATACGCAACTCAGAGCCTCCCGANGAGGANATGGATGTGATACGATTCTTNGACGAACACCACGATGCGGATCTTTTCATGGAGCGCCATGCNCTGAAAAGATCCGAGTTCAGGAAGATAATATCGCCTCTTGTCCGTTCAGGGCACATCGTCCAAGATTACAGNGGNGGATTCAGAACCGTCAAACCTCTGAAGAATGTCGACCTCTGGGATGTGAAGCGGAGATACATCGAAGACCTTGTGGAGAACTATCCCATACTGACTCTGAAGCAAACTGAGAGACTTGCAGGATCTGCATTCTCTGCAGAGGAGATATCCGATGTCATGAGGGGGCTCGAGGAAGATGGCGTACTNACCCGAGGCTTCCTCGTGGATGATATGCAAGATGTGTGCTGGGGCCGATTGGANCTCTTAGAAAGCGGAAGTAGCGCAGTGAGGACCCGAGACTTGGTGATACCGCCGAGCGATGCCCTNATACACTACTTCTCAAGCATCCTCCGTAGTCGATTNGGATACGGCTCGGCATACCTTGTCTTCCACAAAGAAGAGCCNATTGCAGCATTCAAGGCGAANACCAGGGAGGGATTGCTTGAAGTCACTGATTTTGTTGGNGACTCGGACCTCGAACGAGAGGCCCTCAGAGTCATGAAGGAATTNGCATGGGAGCATGACATGCCACTNTCAGGCAAGATATACGAGAGACTACGATCCAGATGAGCCCTTCCTTCGAAACGGCAACTCAAGAATCCTCATTACATGAGCATGGAGTTCAGGAAGAAGNCCGAAGAGCGCTAATGCCATCAAGAACATGGCACCTAGGCTGGCCACCTTTGCAGCATANCTGTGCGCGAATTCGAAGATATCCATCCCTAACCACCGCCAATCNGTGTAGCTCACATGCAACCACACTATCCCCGCGTTTCTGAAAGCATTGAGAACGAATATGGTGGGAACTGCGATGAACAGGCCGCGCGCCTTCCTCTTCCAACTAACACCGGACAATGCAACTATGGCACCAACGAAGACAATCATCGATTGCAATGCCGAGCAAGAAAGTATGAACCCGATGCTAACCGGCTGTCCACTGGAGTTTAGCATCGGGAGATAGAAACCACCTTCTCCAAGGGGTTCAGTTAGGATGACTCTNCTCCCNCTCCAGTCTGAAGTCAATATGTGGCCTCCCTGAGCTAAATCAACCATCATTGGCCCCAGCGAGTACGAACCAGCCCCAGAGGCCTCTAGCCACCAGACTGTGATCGAACCCGTCATTTCTACNAAGCCCATGTTAAGTGCCGGTATGGCATANACGACATAGTAAGGAATGACACTCCAAGCAACTGCNCCTCTGAGCCAAACGAGAGTGGGATCNAACCGNGAACCACTCATCTCAACATAAGCCAGAACAATACTAGCAGGNAGACAGATCGAGGTCATNATCACAAGGACCGGGTCCTCAATTTCGACATAGTGTTCTGCTAAGAGATATACGGAAATCCCCGATAGTANCCACCCNACTGCAGCATACACGGAGCGACCCTCCGATTTCTTGCTGTGAAACTCAATCGCTAGGCAAAGAGCGCCAGCCATTGTCATGAAGACCCTCATCATCTCGGGATGTACGCCTACAGCCTCTGAAANGCGGTCGACTATGAGTCCGATAGGCTCCTTCATGGCATTCAACTACCCTCAACGTGTATAGAGGATGCCCGAATCCGATAGCCGTGCATCACGATGAGAGGGGCGGCCCCCAAGCGACGGTCCTGATTCCAACAATCAACAACCCGCACGAACTCAGGGTCGTCCTCGAGCATCTTATCCGGGATTCGGACGGGACCTACGACATCATTGTCATCGACTCAAGTAGCAATTCCGAAACATCCGATTTGTGCTTGGAATTGGGTGTGGAAAGGATCGCGGATTCCAGCCGCACTAGGGCGGATGCATGTAACAACGGTCTTTCCTCGGTAGAAACCCCCTACACGCTCTTCACCGATGATGATGTCATACCCCCATCCGACTGGGTCAAGACTCTGATCAGGTGGTTCGACANAGAACATGTAGCAGGCGTAGGCGGTACGAATTTTTCGCCCGAAGAAGACCCATGGCTCTCCAAATGCACCGATGTAGCATTTGGAGCACGCGTCATGACTGCTGGAACCAGATANGGCGCAAGACCCGATGCCGAACTCGTCGAAGTCACACATAACCCCGGCGTGAATGTTGCATATAGGACNGAAGTACTCAGGGAAGTAGGAGGTTTCGACCAAGGCGCCATAGGTGCCGAGGACGTCCTCCTCGACTCGAAGATAGTAAATGCCGGCTATCGACTATTCCTGGACCCTTCTTGTACAATGCCTCACNGGCGTCGACCGGCCATCATTCCNATGATGANGCAGATTCGGAATTATGGCTANGTACGCAGACTTGCAATAGACCGGGAGCCATCGCTNCGATCNCCCACACATAGAGCCGTCCAGATGTTTCCCTTGCTTGCTGTTATTGCTATCCTAGCCTTGGCATACGGGGCAGCNGGTGGNGGNGCGCAGTGGAATCTNTGGTTCACGCTAGAAGGTGAATGGAATCTANCAAGAGCATCATTNCACTTCTCTCTAGGCGCAATGTCGCTNTATTTCTTGATNTGCGTGGCNGGTGCTGCTATGGGAACCTCGCCCCACAGNTCTTTAGGCACCGTACTCGCATCNTGCGTCACCATACCAGCGGCACATCTGGCTTACGGATGGGGGATGATGAAAGCCGAGTGGGGCCTTNTGAGNGGTTCTGTTTCAATCGTGGCAATCGATGACAAGGAGCGTTCTTGATGTCCGATTCGGAACGAGTNATCGNGAGAATAGGTCTGGATGATACCGATCACCCGGAGGGCGGCTGCACGACATACGACTTGAATGAACTATCCAGATTACTCATACAGAAGATCGANTCTGCAGAAGAGGTGGAGAGGAGACTGGTCAGNNTGTGGCCCTTCGCTGAACGGAGAACTAGGGGCAATGCCGCATTATGCCTCATATTATCAATCGCCCCTCAAGATGTAGGGATACTCTATGAAACACTTGACGATTGGATTCCGGAGCCGGATTATTCAGAAATCGAGAACGCATCAAGGCCGGCCATTGTTGCCGGTCTGGGAAGCGCCCCAGAGTCATGGTACTGGGATACAGCCAGGGGTTACGTGCCTCTCGTTGAAAGGCTATCATCCATCGAAGCATCCGATTATAGAGTAATCACCCGCAGTGATAGCCCCTATGGCGCNATCGGTGCATCAGCAGCCGTCGCATGGCCAGCTTCTGAATTTACATGGGAACTAGTTGCTTGGAGAGACCCTGGTCGCATAGGTACACCCCGGACCGTCGATTCAGAACTTATCGGATCCATATCTGTCAAACATCCTGGCACGTTTGCCAACAGGGACCCTACCACTGGGAGATGCCTGATAGCCCCAAGAACGCCTTGCCCGGTCCTCTATGGCATCAGGGGCCTCAGTATGTCTTCCGTGGTCGATGCGCACAACGATCTNCAAGATTCGGATTTAATCGAGGNGAGTATCGAATACGGAATTCATAGAACAAATCAATGCAGTGATGACCATCTCGATGACATATTCGTCGGGACAGTAACCAGTGAGCCTGCTGTCGGCNCAGGCGGACATGTTTCTCTGACAGTNATGTCGCATGGAAAAACCGAAACTCTGCTGGCGTTCAAGGAAGGAGGGCCTGTGAATGCAGAAATTCGTTCAATGCAGGTCGGCGACATCATACGATGGGTCGGTCTTCGTTCTCCTGATGATTCAATACACCTCGAGAGNGTGTGCTTGATCGACCCAGTGCCGATTATCCAAAACCGACCAAAATGNTGCGGTTCTGCAATGAAAAGCGAGGGNAGGAGATCCGTGCTTCGCTGCTCTAAATGCAAGAGGAAAAGAAAGAGAACATGGGTATCTCGNCCNCTCCGGAAGATAGGCGTGTGGACTGAGCCGCCTCCCAGCCACAGGAGACACATAGCNAAACCACTTTCNGAGGGNCCGCCAGATGCTGCCGTTCAGAATGCGNTCTGAAATGTCCCGGCAACCAAAGTGATTATNCGGGCCATGCCTACCATCGGGGCATGGTCACGATTCTAGGCGAAGGTGCAGCAGCAGACATTGCATTGGTGGTCCTCAGCATGGTTGCGATATTCCTTGTCTACAGAATACTTTCCGGGAGGCCAAAATTTGTTGAGGGCGCCGATGAGAGGATCCCTGAACATCTGAGATCCAAGGAACTCACAGAGCCATCAGAGGAAGCCCTCGAAGACTTAGANCGTCTGATGGGCGAAAATGCCCTTCCGGANGATGAAGAGTGAGTTGATTNACACNNCTGTAAATTTAGACTTCCNCATGGANAGAGAATACAACGGCNNCATCAAAGAATAAGTACGATCATTCTACCGCTTTCNATGCGGCTCGCGCCTCACGNTTCTTCCTGTTCTGACGCTTCTTGTACCANGGGTAAATNGGCCACTTGGCGAGTCCTGTCCACATGACTATGAAAATCAAGGNCGTNGATACCCACTTGTCAACAGATGCATCCCATACTGTGTCTATCAGCCCATAATGGAAGTACGCAATCCTGGAATGATAGGCAACCAATACCAGCCCAAATCCCAAATGGATATATCTCCACATATTATTCCAATTCATATACTCTCANGGGCAANTCTAGATNTTACTTTTTACTNACATANAGNATACTNTTAGTTGGNGTTATAANNCCCNNTTNTTTCGCTNAGNNATGAGTTTAGCNCCTGAAGGTTATGATTTTGGAGAAGAAGANAATTATTCATTCGCAATGAANGTGACTTGCGCNAATGAAGAAGCACGGAAAATGTTCGTCGAAGCTTTCGGCCATATGCTGAATTACAACCATGAGCAAGCAATCGCCTGTTTCTCNGCATGCACNGAGTTAGACCCGAACTGCGCNATGGCGTGGTGGGGCATTTCTTATTGCGTATCNTCAAATTACAACTGGGCCCCAGGCCTAGGTTCGGGGCATGATGCCATTCAGCAGGCNCTTTCCGTCATGGATCACTGTACCGAGATGGAACAAGATTTGATTCGCGCCCTGTCCACTCGTCACTCGGCTGAGGCNCGTGATGCAGCAGATCCGTCCGTACTGAANATGGGCAATGACCCTGAATTGAACGTCGCCTTTGCGGAAGCCATGGCGCCGTTGTATGAGAAGTACGAAGGCAACTTGGATGTGACTGCAATCTATGTCGAGGCCCTCATGAATCTGAAGGCTTGGCAATTATGGGACAAGAATACTGC
Source organism: Pedosphaera sp. (assembly GCA_002686885.1). Lineage (GTDB taxonomy): Bacteria > Verrucomicrobiota > Verrucomicrobiia > Limisphaerales > AAA164-E04 > UBA7971. Next base: position 9,641 of record NYYT01000023.1, on the reverse strand, counting down.
TACAGGGGAAATCACCCCTGCCGATGACAACACACTACTGCTTGTGAAGATCATGGAAGAAGCATTCGAGAGCAGCGATGAGGCGAAAAGACANCCTGCTCTGTGCCACCTGTATTGCCACGCATTNGAGCTATCGCCATTCCCCGAGAAGGCGCTCCCAGCCGCTGACGTTCTTCGTACTCGTATGCCAGGNCTCGGGCACTTGGTTCACATGCCATCACATATTGACGCATGGGTTGGTCAGTGGAAAGAGGCGATAGAGTGNAATATCGCTGCNGTCGATGCCGATGATCGATATGTCGAAATCACAGGTAATGAATCACAGTTCTACAAGTTCTATCGNATGCACAACCATCACTTCATCGTATGGTGCGCGATGTTCGANGGCCAATACGAGACCGCNTTGAAGTATGCTAGGAAAGCTGTTGGCACCCTCCCTGCGGGGGATGAGAACAGTGGTGTGCAATTCATGCTCGCNGGCATCATCCCAATGGGNGCGATTTTCTTGGAATCATATGTCACCATGCCATGGCANGTGATGGTTAGATTCGGCAAATGGGACGATATAATCGCTGAACCCATGTACACTGACAAGGACGTCTTCCCAGCCACAATCGCNACGCAGCATTANGCTCGTGGCGTGGCCTATGCCTCTAAGGGCATGGTTANGGAAGCAGAGGCTGAGCAGGCTNTATTCAAGCAGGCTCTTCAGAATCCAGCGCTCGCGGGTCGTATGATGCATAACAATTTCATGTACCAGGATCCTGATGAAGGCCCCTCGATACTCAATGTCAATGACGCTATTCTCGAAGCAGAGATTGAGTATCGAAGACAGTACATCTCCAANGAGAACGGTTCGGCGTACGATTTCAGCGCTGCATTCGAAGAGCTNCGTCGNGGAGTAAACCTCTCACTCAATCTGGCTTACAATGAACCATGGGGGCAAATGCAGCCCGTCCGCCATATNCTCGGAGCACTTCTNCTNGAACAAGGCGAGNTAGAGGAAGCCGAAGAAGTGTATCGTGCTGACATCGAACTGTGGAAGGACAATATGTGGGGATTACTCGGCCTCAAGCTCTGCTTAGAGGCCAGGGGTGACCNGAGCGGCGAACTCGAGAAGGTTACCAAGCTGTTTGAGGAAAGGAGTGTCAGGGCNGATATNAAACCGGCAAAGACTTGCTTCTGTGCGCAGGAAAGCATCGACAATTCCTGCTGCTAGGACTTNTTTACCCTCTCCGGTGCCTATTGGCGCCGAATCCCTCAACAGAGCNNGTGATTACCTCACTTCACGTATGGTTCGGATTAGTAATGCTAGCATAATGAAAACTAAGATNNTGAGGCCATTTTGAAGAGNTCTTGAATTCAGTAAATCACTTCCCTCAACGTCTCCAACCCCCTCTCCAGAAACCAATTCATCNGACTCTTCCTCAATCGTCAGATTCTCATTCACCACGCNCCCATGGCCGATNATGCTGATNGAGGAGGCTGGTATTGAGAGGGTGCCCTCAGTCAAGTCTGCGTGGCCGAGCAGCACCTCATCATAATCCACATCGAGGGTCGCCGAACCTCCTCGATTCAGTACAACAAGCAATTCCTGNCCTTCTGATGTCATTTCATAGGCAAGAATATTCGCATCTGCATAGTATGTCGAATAGACACCCCTNCGTAAGGCCTCGTTCTCGAGTCTGAATTGGCCAAGCAGTGCTGTGAAGTCATGCAGGTCTTGNTGTTCTGAAGTCAGGCTGAAATTAAGCATCCTTCGATTGTCTGGATCAGCACCCCCATGCATCCCGAACTCATCTCCCATGTAGATGACTGGCGCCCCTGGAGTCGTCAGCAACCAGCCTANGGACTGCTCAAGTCGGNCATATGCCCAGNCCGGCGGGACCCCAGGCGTCTCTTGATCCGACCACTGATTCCATTGAGTGCCATCATTCTCGATNCTGGAGATTATTCTCGGNGTATCATGAGAACCGATATACGGGGTCATCACCGCCCCCTGANCGTATTGGTCNTGACTTCTGTTGGTCCAGTAATCTAAGTGCCGGTAATCCATATCCTGTTTGGAAAAGACGTTATCAACTACGGCGTGATATAGTACGAAATCCGCCTGACCATCCAATCCATCTTCAGATATGTATTGGTTGATTGTAGCATACTGCTCCCGGTTATCCTCGAGNGAATGACCGGACCACCCCATCGCAGTCTCGCCCTTCAGGTAGACGTCATTCCCAGTCATCTCAAATCGCTCGTTTATGGCTGTAGACAATGCTGTTATGGCCTCGTCATCAACGTGTTTGACNGCATCTATTCTCAAACCATCGAGATCGAATCTCTCTATCCACCAGANTGCATCTGAGACCATCTGATCGCGAGCCTCTTCGTTACTCCAATCGATGTCCGGCATGTAGCTCATGAATAGGCAATCGAGTCGCCTTTCAGTCCAATCGCATCCGCTAGTNCCGCACAGGCAGCCGTCATTGAACCATTCAGGATGCTCTTTGAAGTAGATATGATCTTCATGCACATGGTTGATGGTGAAATCCGCTATAACTCGCATACCTCGAGAATGCGCAACTCTCACCAACTCATCAAGCGCCTCCTCCCCCCCAAATCTGGGATTGACTTGTCGTGGCTCAANCGGCCAGTAACCATGGTATCCGGATACCCGATGAACTCCGTCCATGGCGATGAACGAACCATTTGGATTGGTGTTGAGTGGCGAAAGCCAGATGGCATTTATTCCTAGATTCTCAAAATAACCGGATTCAATCATCTGAGTCACGCCCTGAAGGTCCCCNCCTTGCCAGTCGGCCTCAAACGAGGATCCGCTGGTCAGGCCGTCATTGCTCGTATTCCCATTAACAAATCGATCGATCATCACCATCTGGATAAGAGCATCTTCCCAAATGAATTCTGATTGGGCCCCTGTCCAGAAAACTGCCAGCTGTTCTTCTCCATCCGAACTCAAACCGATTGTATGTTTGCCATCCGGTAGAGTCGAGAGATCAAGCTCCCATGATGGNCCATTTTGAACGAATTCGAATGANGAATTTGGATTTTCGNTGGCAGTTACTTTCAATTTNCCNTCTTGGATGCTCTGAGNCATCACAAATGNCTCTTCTTCACCAGAAACTGGNACCATCAACNNCAGCATGAGTGAAACAAGAAGAAGCGCAACTCGCATCANAATCANCCCCTGAACGGAGTGCATGGCGTACTGTTTCACACGTATACATTATGTCTGAGAGTTGAAAATATACAGAACATTAAGTTTCACATGATTCTGAGGGTAGCATGGAAAAAATCGACAACCTCCCTCTTTTCTTATTGGGTCCCGATTTCTTCCCGGGTTTCAATGGCAGGCTCAGAGTTTTCGAACCACGATACAAGCAGATGATGAATGATTGCATTCTCGACTCAAGGCCATTCGGTTATATCGCTATGGAACCAAAAGCAGGCGAGTTGAATGGTTGGGGACAGCCAACGAAAATGGGAGTTCTATGCAGTGTTTCAGATTATGAAGAATCGGGATCAAACCTCATAATAGAGATAATGTCAGAATCTGTTTTTGAGATCGAGGAAGTGATTCAACCCGTTTTACCCAATGTGTTGGACTCGGAGAGATATCCGGGTGTAGAGGAACTGATGGAGCAGGCGGGAAATCCGGTAGATGGAAAGCTCTACATCAGGGCACATGTAAACCTCATTGACTCGCCAAAACAGGATTACAGCTACCGCGAATATCTTGAATTCATAGGAATCTTATCTCCACTCAAGCCGATACTCGAGATGAGCTCCATGTTTAGAGGTCAAAATCTGGACTTCGAAAGAGATTCCCAAGTCAAAGACGCTAATCAACAGTTGAAGTTCATTTGGAAGATCTGCTCTTCTTTGTGCTACGATATCGAATTGCAGCAAAAGATGCTCTCTGAGACTTCCTCATCAGGACTGATGCGCATCTGTATCGAATGCGCTGAAGAGGTGTCTTCAAGAATGGGCGAGGAATAAATCGGAAATGGTGGCCCCCTCTTATCCAACTGAATCATATTAGGTTTGGAACACGTCACCTCCCCCGATCATACTCAGGGGGGAATGCAATCCATCTTATCAGAAGAAAATTAACGAATCCGAAAACACAAGTATTGACCAGCCAAGCAATTCTGTGGTGGACGAGAAGAACTTCGACCATCAAATAATGGGACCCTGTTGTGACGATTAGCTGGCCCGTATAGGTCCAAAAAGCCCGATTCAGACTTCTAAAATAGGGAAACTCAGATTTGAAAGTGAATCTGTAATGCATGAAGTGGGCTTCTACGTTCCCTATTGCACATGAGACCGCCCAAGCGGCCACTGCTGTGTGGGCTGACCATAGATCGATCCAGTATAGTATTTCATAGAGGACAAGGGCGAATAGGAAATTGAACGTTCCAGCAATATTGAATTTCAGAAATTCATGGAGCATGACCCCTCTGGTCCACCCTACGTCTTCGAGCCTTGTCCGCATTCGCCACATTATCTTCTCATCACGCTTCATAGCTGGCAATAATAACACTATAGCAACATTCTGGAGCGGCAATGGAGCCCTCTTCACCTTTATACCCAGTTTCTCCGTGACGCCGTCTTACTCTACAACCCACCATGGAACCTCAGTATCGTCGGAATTTTCTCCTACGGCGATTGCGTCTTCATCTTGGACGGAGTTAGCGTCTAGATTCCCGCCGTCGGGTTCTAAATCCTCCTTTGAAGTGAGTCGTTTGAACATGTATAACGGTATAACCAGAAGTAAAATCGGAGGAAAGAGCCACCCTAATATCAGCAATGTCGATACAAAAGGACCCTTCGGGAAATCCTCTTCAGCTTTCTTCAATTCTTCCTTGGCTGCGTGAACAACCTCCGGGGACGGCTCAGATGTGGTTATCCGCGGGTGGTCGTACTTGTGTCGTAAGCAGTATCCAGAGGTTCGAAACTCGAGGGCGTTACAACCCTCGTATGCACAATTCCGCTTTCCCATGATTACGTCTATATTCCAATATCAATATGCTTTTCTCCGTCATATCATCTGCTAATGTCTACCCTTTTGACGTGTACCCCATAATGACAGTACAACGGTCACACACGGCGATGCCTATGTTGTTATGAATTCCTTTGAATAAAGCCGTGATTATTTTTAAGTATGAAATTAAAATGGAATCATTGTGAAAATATTCGGCATTCAAGTCCCATTCACAAAAAAGGAGATCCCTCTATTTCTCTGGTTCAATAATCCAGACCATATCACCACTGATTGCCAACCATCCAAGATTTCATTACAGGATGGTAGAAATCCACCTGTCTTTGAAAAAATAATGGAAGGTATATTCAGTATCTTCACCCTCGGATTCGCCCTCATCTTCATTATCGCCGGTCCGTCCATGGCCCTGTTCGAATTGTACGGTGCGATTGATGCGCATCTCGACGAGGAATCCGATGAGCCTTGCTGGCCCAATCAGAAAGATGCAATCGTACTATCTGACGGAGACGCGTTTTGTTTTTATTCGTCAGATAGTGAGATTTATTCTAATTTTCAAATTGCAGACGGCCACTACCAAATCGAAATTGAGAATAACGGAATTACTGAATATAGATGGGACGATAACGATGGAATCATCACTGTGGCAGCAATAGAACTAGATATGTTCGGTGTTGAATATTATTCCTGTCAACAGTATATTCGTGAATCATCTTTGCCAGATAGTATCGCCGGGACAGATCTTTTCATTCATTATTCAATAGCTGATTTCCAATATCCTGGGTGGTGTAATGAGGAGCCTATCCAAGATGAGCAAGAGTATTCTGAAACAGATACAATACCATTTGAAGGGGAGATGTTGTATGATTTTGAGGTCTCTGAGAGGTTGTACTGGATTGGAACGACCCAATTCACTGAAGATAACAGGGTAAATCACACCAATCATGAGTTATTCTACCCATATCCTCATTTTGAGTGGCCGATCCTGATTATGGCTTCAGCGTTTGCTGGTGCTGGTTTCTTTATGCTTTCCTTCATCGATAGAAAGCGGGTTCTAACGATAGACGGGTCGAACAACAAAGTTAGATTCGAGTGTCTCAGATGGCCCAGATATGGCACCATTAATCTTGAGTTGAAGGAGCCCATTTCTTATGAAATTACGAAGAAAACGAGAACTGTAACCCATCATGAGGGAGGCGATGACGGATCAAGCGGAAGGAGTTGGACAACCGACCATTACGGGGTCGACGTTGTGTTTGATTTGGCCGATGGCGGCAAGGGCGCATTGATTTTTCTGGAAGGAACAAACCCACAATCCAAGTTCAAATCCTTACTAGACCTACTATCCTCCACATTCAAGGATGCAGATAGAGGAAAAATCGCCAACAAAGAATTGCCCTCGGAGGACAACTGGATCGGGCCAGACGGGACTGAGAGTGGCCCCGACGTCTCAGAGGATTGGTATTTGACGTATGATGGCCCTTCGCCTATCGTGGAGGGAATCTACGGAGATAACTACGCTGTTGACAGGGGCAATGGAGCCATTCCCATTGACTTCTACATCAAAAAATGGGGCATCCCCGAGGGTTACGGGGCCACAGACCAAGAAAAGGTCTGGTGGGACCAATAATCCACTTCTCCGAGCGAGTCAGTCTTCGATCTCTTCGTTCTCCCACCAGACGGGCCTTTCCCCAGTACCGACCTCGTTCAATTCATCAACTGGCGACACGGAATCGATGACGAATATCTTTGGCGAATTGGAATTATCCTTGCCCTTAACTAGCATCATTATCGCAACAACAAGACCGATTAATCCACAGCAACAAAATGGAATGGAGATAAGTACCGCCAAGCCACCCTCGTCAGCATAAGTCATGTCATCAATGATCGCAATCTGACGATTCGCATCGACGTTGAGGCTACCATCGAAATCAGAATTGAAGTATCCGACGTAAGTCCAACCATCTTCGTTCAAAAAAGAGTCGCATTCTCCGTAGAAGTACTCCCAAGTATCCATTCCGTCTTCAATGTAAATGCTCACTTCCACATCATCACAGTTGTAATCAGAGTTGACAAATACTGAATACGACCTGTAACTTTCAACTTCAACAGAACCGCTGTTACCTGAAAAGATGGCATTCCCTTGCACATCAATTTCGGCGATCTGGCTAAACCCGACGAGAAACACCGCTATTGATATCGCAATTGAGCCGATAGAACACCCTAGAATTAGGTACCCATTACTACTCTTGGCCACAATTCAACGTGTGGACGAGAAGATATGTAACCTACCATTCAGGGTGGGATGGATTCCCAGTTTTAATCGGGTACCTAGGCTTCCACTTCACGCCCAGCATCTCCGCCAACTCTCTCGAATCGAACTTCCCCCGCTCGAAAAGCATCGTCGCATCCAAGCTTCCCCTGCCTCCAAAGTATTCGTGTGTGCAGATTTTCACTCTATCGGCCCCAGGGGCTGCCTGCCCCGCCTCATAGATCCGGACGCACTTCACTTTGGAAAGCTTCAGGGATTCGGAGACATCGTAGAACCCTATCCCAAAGAGGTCTTCGGAGAGCGTCACCACCCCTCTGTCAAAGTCTATCGTCAGAACCCTTCTAAGTAACTGGCCGGCAGCTGCCCCAGCGAGGAATATGAACCAGGTAACTCCCATGATGGGGAGCATGCAGAGAATAATTACGATACTTTCGGCGCTGGGATTTATGAGCACTGAAAGAATGACTATCAAGGGGAAGCCCCAAAGTGGAGATGACAACAGGGCTATGACGAAGGCCCCTAAGACACTCCCTCTCGCGGAGTATGACACGCCTCCCTCTTGTTCGAGCCACCACTCCTTCGGCCTGATCTGTTTAGAGGCCCCGTAGTCCGGCGAGAGGAGATTTATCGTCTTCTTACGGTTTATCCTACAGTCTCCCAAAAGGAGGTCATACACCTCAGTAGAGCCCTCATGCAGACGGCCCCTGAATTCGTCATACTCCAGAGTGACGCCATCTCCAAATATCCTGTCCATGGCTCTGTAAACTAAGTCCAACTTCTGTCTATCTGGGAGGTACCTTCCCTGTCCTGTGAAGACGGCGAACGATTCTAACAGGACCTGCTCGAGCTCTTCTTTGAAGACTGGGCTTGAATAATCATCAAACTCATCAGATTCACAACCGCCACCCCTCCTCTTCATCAGCTCCGTGAGAACATAGTCCGGGCCGTTCTCGTTTCGCCAATCCGACAAACGGAGGTTTTCCCACTTATCGCCCCTATATGGCTTAAATCGGACGAATTCACTTTCGTATTGATGCACTGCATCTATCCCTATCCTATATTCGACAGTGTAGAACAGGATGTCGTTATTCTCCGATATGAACGTGACTTGATCTACGTCTGCCGGCAGATCCATCAGCATAGATTTCCTCCTGCTCTCACCCCCTCTTCCTTCCATATTTCAAAGGCCAATAATGAACCTGTTATGATGTATGCGTAATGACGGGCTCCTGGTTTACACGAGCGTATTCCGCGCTACCCCGCCCTTCTCGACCCTTTTGCTTGTTTGGAATAATCATTGGGCTTGGATAGAGACCCCAATGGTTCAGATTTGGGAATAGTTACCGTTGTACTGCAATAAGGCTCATTCCCTAGGGAGGATGATGCCTCCGAGTACCACGGTTACTTTGTGACGTAACCATAACCCTGGGTTCTACCTACTAACCCATTATGATGGTCTTTGTCATTCAGGGGTCGCTCAGTAGACCCTCGATGATGTCGGTGATATTTACGTTGACGAATATGTTGGAAATTATATCATTCTGGCGTGATTCCTTCCTTCTTGAGGAATTTTTCTAGCTCCTCCTCATCGAGGGGGACTCCGAATAGACTGGAGAGGTAATCGACCATGTTTGCGATGTCGAACCCATCGACCACGATTCTGCCCAACTCCCGGCCTCCCTTGGGCCCACTCCTGACAGAGGCGGAAAACTCGATTTCGTCTCCGCTCTTGCCAACACGGGGCCTCACGAACGTGATCTCGCTTGCATCTATCTGGAATCTCCTGGATTTCACGGTCACGCCGTCGAAGGTGAAGTCGTCCCAGTATTTCTGGTAATAGTTTCCAAGCAGTCTAAGCGACGATATGAGGCCAGAGACTAGCCCAGTAAGAATGAGAATGAAGGCTAGGAAGAAGAGGAAAACCCCCAACCCGACCATAGCAGATTCGAACAACCCAGAATCATCGTTATTCAATTCTGAAAAAAATGTAAAAATCCCGGCAAGTACGCAAAAACCTCCTAGAAAAACTCCTACCAAACCGCCGTCCATTCGGAGCAAGTTTATCGAATTCGCATTCCCCTTGACTCTCACGACCCCGTTGTGCATCTCCTTTACCTTAGCAAGACGGAACTCAGGGGGACTCATGTCATTCGAGCGAAGATTCACCTTTCTTAATATCATAATATCAAATTGTTATTCCTTATTGATGCGTATACGTAATGATGGGGACCTAGTGTATGCCCGCGTAAACTAGGGTAGCCTGATTATCGGTAGATGAGATTGTGAAATAGAATTTAATGCTCGATTAGAATCAGCTAATTTTGCTAGCAATCAGAACGCCTTAAACGGACTTTTTTT
>NYYT01000022.1 GCA_002686885.1 Pedosphaera sp. | reverse complement strand
TGGGCGTTCGGTTTGCCATTCTGATGGATAGGGACGCACCTGACTGGCTTCCTGAACTTTTTCCCAAAGGCTATCGGCTTCATCAGCAAACAGGCTGGGNGTGGGTGAAAGCAACGACACGGNCAGGGTGCTGATGCATACGNCAAGGAGGGTGATGNACTTCTTTTTCATCATGTTGGCNTAAGAAAAANCTATNNNTNANCGTACAGGATGGTTTGAAAAATGCACCCCCTATTTTCGAAAACTTGNGTCCNNNGNCCAGCNGCCGCAANGGGCAGGAGGCTGGCAGCGTCTACNGNCTTTGGTATGCATTGTCTACTGAGTGNGNATACNTCCAAAAAACCAGCGGTGCTNTTTGGCATGGATGGGGTTNAGGAAGGGCCANTTCCNNGAGNATNCCTCAGNCTTGTCATGCTCCAGGACATAGTCCTATCATGCTGCCATGGACCTCCTCGATTACCTGGTATTGGTCGCCTATTTTGTGCTCATGATCTGGTTGGGACGGGTTGCCATGCGAAGGGTCAAGGCTCAGGAAGACTACTTCATGGGAGGGCGNCAATTCGGTAAATGGCTGCAGGCCTTTGCCGCTTTTGGAGCCGGCACGGGTTCCTCAGATCCGGTCAACACGGCACGNACCAGTTTTACCAGCGGCATGAGCGGCATCTGGAGCACCATGTCCTGGCTTTTTGTGACTCCTTTTTATTGGTTGACCGGTGTGTGGTATCGCCGCATGCGACACATGACTTTGGGGGATTGGTATGTGGANCGTTATGAATCCAAGGCCATGGGGGCAGCTTACACGCTGTTTGGGATTCTGTTTTACATGGTCTATGGGTCCATGCTCTTTTCGGCCATTGGCAAGGTTGCTGCACCTCTGTTGGGTGATACGATGACGCTGGGGGGAGCTACGGTGCAGCTGGAATATGTTCTGGTCCCGTTGATAGCGGTCATTGTGATCATTTANGGCGTTCTTGGAGGGCTGACGGCNGCTTATTGGACGGATATGGTGCAAGGCATTTTCATCATCATCCTTTCGGTCCTACTGGTTCCNTTTGGGTTGAAGGCATTGGTNGCTCANTTCGGGGATCCGACGACGGATGGCCTGATGGAAGGTTTTGCCATCATGCATCAGCAGCTTCCCCAGAGCATGTTTCAATTGGTCGGTTCCACCAACTCGAGCGAATTCCCACTCTATCGGATTGTCGCGGTAACAGTGATTTCCCTGATTGGTATCGTGGTCCAGCCCCATTTTATCGCAACGGGCGGAGGTTCTGCCAAAACAGAGTTTCACGCTCGGGTCGGTTTGGTGGCAGGTAACCTGGCAAAACGTTTTTGCACCATTGGGTGGGCTATGACCGCCCTGATCGTCCTGACGCTTTACGCGGACAATGCAGAAGTCATGCGCGATCCGGATCGTGCCTGGGGGATTGCCTCCCGCGAGCTGCTTACTTCAGGTTTGCGAGGATTGATGCTGGCCTGCCTTCTGGCAGCATTGATGAGTTCCGCCGACACCTACATGTTGGTGAGTGCAGCCCTCATCGTTCGCAACCTTTATCTTCCCTACATCAGGCCGGGAGCCAGTGAGGCGGCCTGTCTTCGCATGGGGCGCCTTTGTGGCATGATCGTGATTGTGGGAGCCGCCGTGGTGTCACTGAAAATGATGAATGTCTTTCAACAGCTTCAACTGACATGGATTGTGCCGGTCATTTTTGCGGCCCCNTTCTGGGTGGGTCTCTTCTGGCGACGAGCTACCACAACCGCATCCTGGGTGACGATCGGTTTTACAGTCGTCTTCTTCTTTGTGGCCCCCCGGCTGATTCCCGTGGTNTTGCCATCCCTTCAGGAGTCGAGTTCTTACACGATTGTGACCGATCAGGTNACCACCCGCGTGCAAAGGGAGGCAACCCCAAGCGATGTTCGTCGACGCCTGATGGAAATTCGGGAATACGAACGCGCCCGAGCGGCAGCCGGTGAAAGCCGGAGCCCCGAGGCCTCCGAGATCATGGGGCAAGCACCCGAGCCCCTGGCTCTGGGAGCCCCTGTCTTTGATACGCTNGTGACCGGAGGGAAATCGATTTACTGGTCGGGTGGGGTGGAGCCCATGCAGGGCGCCCGGCTGGTAGTGACTCAAAGTNAGCAGGAGCCGGGTTCGGGCAAGGAGGTTGTGCGCAGGAACTTTGAGGGNCCGCTGCGCGGCAAGGNGACCTTCCGGCTCGANTTCTTGATCTATGACTTTCTCGGCGTTGAACTGAAGAAACTTTCAGATTCCATGCTGGCAACCCTGGAATTGCCTATCAAGATCGTCCTGCCATTCTTAGTGATGGTGGGTGTCAGTCTGGTCACCGGTCGGAACTCCAAAGAGTCTCTTGACCGTTACTACTGCAAGATGAAGACTGCCGTGCTGCCGGATCCTGAAGAAGATCGGGTGGCTTTGAATCAAGCCTACATCCAACGACAGCGCCTTGAAGAACGTAAATGGTTTCCCGGCAGTGATCTTGAGATCGAAAGACCGACTCTTCTGGATGTCGGNGGCTTTGTTGGNACCTTTCTCATCTGCTTCCTGATCATTGGGCTCGCCATCTGGGTGGCCACCNTNGGNGGNTGATCGNNGGGTNNTGGACTTTATGGCTCTTTTGGTTTATTCAGAAACTTTGGAGGAAACGATCATGCAAAAGAAACATCCATGGCCAACCATCGCTTGGTTGAGTCTCTGTTTGCTGATGTTGGGAGCCCTGGCTTCCTGTGGGCGCAGCAATCCTTACATCGAATCTGCNTCCNCCCAGGACTCGCCCTTCCTGGGGAAGGTCNGTGANGCCGACTTTGATCAGGAGGTGCTNNAGCANGGCCAACCCGTTCTGGTGGATTTCTGGGCCACCTGGTGCGGTCCCTGTCTGACCATGGCTCCCATCGTGGAGGAATTGGCCGAAGAACATACCGATCGAGTGAAAGTGGTGAAAATGGATGTCGATCAAAACCCNGAGACCGCTCGCACCTATGGAATATCAGCNATACCTACCTTCATCGTGTTTCATGAGGGAAAGGAAGTGACCCGATACACAGGCTCGACTTCCAAGCGAGGATTGGAGTCCATGCTCGAGCAGGTTGCCGCAGTCAAGGAGCCCGCTTCCACTCTCCCAACGCCACCCAACCCTTGAGCCTCTCCANTGACAAAGTTCCCAAGGCCCCNGCGCGCATTGGGTTGATTGCGGGTGGGCTTTCCCTGCCCTTGGAGGTCATGCANCTGCTCAGGGCAGGAGGAAGTCAAGAGCTGATCGTGGTGGCNTTTGAGGGAGAAACCAATCCTCAGGTAGTGGAGCAGGCTGATCAGTCCATTTGGCTGAAGGTCGGCCAGTTGGGGAAAATGATTCGCTTTTTCAAGGATCATGGAGTGGATCAATGCGTTATGGCTGGACGGATCGCNCCCAAGAACCTCTTTGATGTGAAACCCGACCTGCGGGCNGCGGCGCTCCTTTTTCGGCTTAAGGAGCGGAATGCGCACACGCTTTTTGGTGGNATNGGTCAGGAACTGGCCAAGGATGGNATTCAGCTCATCGAAGCGGTTCCGTGGTTGGGGCCCATCATGCCCGGTGAGGGCTATCGTGCCGGCGCCAAGGTGGCGCCNCCGATCCTNGAAGATNTGAGTTTTGGGTATCGAATCGCNAANGAAGTTTCGCGTATCGAGATTGGTCAGAGCGTGGTGGTCAAACAGGGGACGGTCCTTGCNGTCGAAGGCTTTGAAGGGACCGATGCCTGCCTTCAGCGCGGTGGGGAGTTGGCGGGTCGCAAAGGGGGTGCTGTTGGCATCAAGGTGGCCAAGGCTCAGCACGACATGCGCTTTGACATCCCATGCATAGGCTTAACCACCATTGAACACTGTNTCTCATGCGGTTTCCGGGCACTGGCCTTTGANCCAGGAAAGATCATTCTACTTGAAAAGGANCGTATCGAGGNACGTTTGAGTCGAGAGCCTTTCAGCCTTCTTGCCGTTCCTGCTGCCGCCGCGTCCGCTTGATGCCCTATGCCTCTCAAGGCGNCACAGGAGCCACCCAATCGGGNAGCACTCCTGTCTGGATTCCGAAGACCCAGGGGCCNAAAAACCAGACTACTGCCACCANCAATGGAACGACCAGGAGATTGAGNAGCCAGCCTGCCCTGGCCATCTGAGGCAGAGTCAGTTGCCCACTGGCAAAGACGATGGCGTTGGGCGGAGTGCCGACGGGCATCATGAAAGAGCAGTTGGCGGCGAGTGCCGTTGGAATAAGAAGCAGTAAGGGGTTTTCTCCAAGGCTTACGGCAATGGCACCGATGATGGGCAAGAAAGTGGCGGCTGTTCCAGTATTGCTGGTCAATTCGGTCAAAAGAAGAATACCCAGGCAAATGCCTGCCACCAATATCCCTATGGGCCATCCGCTCATGCGGTCAGCCCACTGACCCAGGTAGTGGGAAACACCCTGCTTTTGAATCATTCCCGCCAGACTGAGTCCACCTCCGAATAAAAGAAGCACCCCCCAGGGCAAGGTTTTGGTGGCTTCCCAATCCATGGCGAAGGCTCTCTTTTTTCGACACGCGGGGATCATGAACAACACCAGGGCACCGGTCATGGCAATGGTGGTGTCTGAGATCATGGGGATCCATCGGGCCAGTACCGGTCGGAACATCCAGGCGATGGCTGTCAGAGCAAACACTCCACCGACTGTCCATTCTCCACGTGAGATGGGCCCTTGGTCCTTACGCGCTTTCTCGAGTAGATCCTGCATGCCGGGTAGTTCCTGTTCTGGCAATCGAAAGACCCATCGAGTCAGTGTCCAATAGATGATCGGCAACGTCAGTAGAACGACCGGAACGCCGATCAACATCCACTGGGCAAAGCCGATCTGGAAGCCGTGGACGCGATCCAGATAACCAGCCAGCAAAGCATTGGGAGGCGTGCCGATCAGAGTGCCCATCCCACCCGCCGTGGCGCCGTAGGCGACGGCCAGCATCAAGGCGGGGCTGAAGGAGTCGGGCTCATGGCCGGTTCTCTTCGGGGTCAAGCTGGCCACAGAAAGGGCGATGGGTAGCATCATCATGGCAGTCGCCGTATTGCTCACCCACATGCTGATCATGGCTCCTGCGAGGAGAAAGCCTGCAATCACCCGTTTTGGGCGCACACCGAGCATCCCAATGAGAAACAAAGCCAACCGACGGTGGAGGTGCCACTTTTGCATGCCCAATGCGATGAGGAATCCTCCAAGAAAAAGGAAGACCAGCGGGTGAGCGTAAGGCTCACACGTTTCCTGGATGGTCCCCAGCCCCAGGATGGGAAACAGGACCATCGGCAAGAGGGCTGTGGCGGCAATCGGGACGGGTTCGCAGATCCACCATACGGCCATCCAGATGGCCACGCCCATGGTTCTCCAACCAGGGAGATCCAGGTCGGTAGGTGGTGCAAAAAGAAAAGTGGCGATGAGGGAAGTCGGTCCCAGAACCCAACCTAAGATCTGCCTCGGGCCCAGTCTTACCTGCATATCGGAGTTTGAATCCTTAGGAGTCTTCAAACTCCCGCATCATAGGATGCCACCGTCTTCAAACAAGCAGGATCTTGCTGCTCAAATGGCCTCTTATGGTAAGGGCTTGACAGAGTTTGGGGATCGCCTAACGTCCTGACAGTTCTTTGAGACTTTGTTTCTCCTCGTTTTATGAGAGAAGCATTTTTAGTTGATTCAATGTCAGGGAACCCCGTGTAAATCGGGGACGGTTGCGCCACTGTGTTGGGTATCGCAATTCCACTTTTGCTAATGGTCCCTCTGGGACTGGGAAGTCGGAATGACGCGAGCTTACCCTAAGTCAGGATACCGGTTGAATCATGCTCGTCAGGACTTAATCTGATCCACTTTTCCGCAAAGAGAAGGACGAGGTACCACCAAAATTATACACAAATTATATTTGTGTCGTTACCTCCTCTTTGACTAACCCAAAGCGGAGTTTTTTTGTCTTCTGGCGAGCTATCATGAATTAAGTACACCCAATACACCAATGATAGCAGAATATCCCAATCTTAAAAAAACGGTTCACAGACAATTTGCTTTGTTGCTTTTGTTTTGCTCAATTTTGTCCCTAAGGGGTGATTCGTATGC
>NYYT01000021.1 GCA_002686885.1 Pedosphaera sp. | reverse complement strand
CCTGTGGGAATTCGCCTCGGATGTAAATGTAGGCGAGGTGAACGTCGTTGGCAAAAGCACTGATGATCATTCCCTCCACCAGCTGATGTGGGTCTTTGTGAATGATCTGGCGGTCCTTGAAGGTGCCAGGTTCAGATTCATCGGCGTTGCAGATCAGATAAATCGGCTTGCCACTACGGCGGTCCACGAAGGACCACTTGAGCCCAGCGGAGAAACCCGCCCCCCCGCGGCCTCTCAGGCCACTGGTCATCACCTCATCGCGCACCTGTTCCTGAGGCGTTTTGGTCTTGTCCTCATCCGTCGTCACCGGCTGCATGGCAAGAACCTGGCGAAGGGTTTCATAGCCCCCGTGACGCATGTAACAGTCGATGTCCGGGGTGTATCCCGGTTCATCCACTTTTTTCAATATGAGTCGAAATTCTTCTGGCATCGAATTCTATGATGGTTGCTTGACTCCAAAGCCTATTTTGATATGTTTTCGCGCCTCTCATCCTTGCCGGATGGTGTAACGGTAGCACAGCAGTCTCTGAATCTGCTTGTCATGGTTCGAATCCATGTCCGGCAGCCACCACTCAGCTCGAGATCCTCTACCTTTGTTCCCTCTTCGTGGGATGGATGGGTGTCAATCATCGTGTGTTTCATGAACATTGGTCCATGATCTGGTCAGCCTTGTCAGCGCTGACGCTCTCGTGGAAATCTTCGTTGCACATCATGACAGGAGCCGTCCCGCAGCTGGCCAGACACTCCACAAATTCCACAGAAAATTTTCCGTCCTTGCTGGTTTGCAGGCCATGAACTTTGGGGTCGAGCCCCAGTTTCTGGCAAAGATGACCATGTAATTTACCACTCCCCCCCAAAGCACAGCTGAGCGTGCGGCAGACTTTGATCACGTGACGCCCTGCAGGCTCCTCACGGAACATGGGGTAGAAGGTGACAAGCTCGTAGACGTTGATCGGGCGCAAATCCAGTTTTGCAGCAATCCATTCCACCGATTCTTTGGAGACATGGCCGAAATGTTCCTGAAAGGCATGAAGCAACATCAGGGAGGCACTGCGTTTCTGTGGATAATGCGAGATGAGTTCCTCCACCTCATCCAGTAAACTCTTTGGTATATCCAGATTCATCGGTCACTTTCTCCCATAACGAAATCAATCGACCCCAGGATGGCGACGGTGTCGCTCATCATTTCTCCTTTCAAGAGGTAGGGCAGCACACTTAGATTCACGAAGGATGGGGCGCGGATCTTCATCCGATGGGGTGTGCCACCGCCGGTGCTGTGAATGTAAAAACCAAGCTCTCCTTTCGGGTTTTCAGCCCCAAAATAAACCTCACCTTCAGGCACTTGAACCCCTTGGGTGACCAGCATGAATTGATGGATGAGTTCCTCCATGCTGCTGAGCACCTTATTTTTGGGAGGGAGGAAGGACTTGCCATCCTCAAGGCTGACGGGACCGCCAGGCAGTCGATCCAAGCATTGACGAATCAAGCGCGTGCTTTGACGCATCTCCTCCATGCGAACCAGATAACGATCGTAGGAATCACCAGCCGTGCCCACCGGGACATCGAAATCCAGGGAATCGTAGATTAGGTAGGGATTGGTTTTACGCAGGTCATGATCGACACCTGAGCCTCTCAAATTGGGACCCGTGATCCCATAATTGATGGCAACTTCCTTAGGTAGCACGCCCACGCCCTGGGTGCGGTCGACAAAAATACGATTGCGGGTCAGCAGAGTCTCGGTTTCGTCAAAATTCTTTTCCACCTCATTGAGAAACTGGCGGCACTGATCGATCCATCCCTCGGGTAAATCACGTGCCAACCCGCCAATGCGGGTGTAGGAGGTGGTAAAACGAGCCCCCGTCAGGGATTCGCACAAATTGTAGATCTTTTCTCGTTCGGTGAAGGTGTGGAGAAAGACGGTCATCGCGCCGACGTCCATGGCAAAAGCTCCCAAGCCCAGGAGGTGAGCAGAGATGCGAGCCAGTTCACAGCAAATGACCCGGATGTATTGGCAGCGCTCAGGTAAAATTGTGTCGACCCCCATCAGTTTTTCCACTGCCAGGGCGTAGGCTACATTGTTGGCCAGTGGTGCCAGGTAGTCCAGTCGGTCCGTGTAGGGNACAAACTGATTGTANGTCATGTTCTCNGCGATTTTCTCATCGCCTCGGTGCAGGTATCCCACATCCGGAATGGCNTTCGTGATGACTTCACCGTCCAACTCNAGAATGATGCGGAGCACGCCATGGGTCGAAGGATGCGAAGGCCCCATATTGAGGACGAGCTTGTCGCCCTCCAGACCGCTGCTTTCCTGTGANTTNGANGCNTCAAGACCCTCCAGGGTTTTNCCCAGAGTGTCCTTGGTGTTCCATTCGGTGGTTTCGATTGCCATGTTCCTTCAGGTCCTTGTGAGCTGATTCAGTCCTCGGTTTCGAATGTCTTGGCACGTGGTTCTCGTTGCGTCGAGTCGGGTTTGCCCCCGCTGGTGACAAACGGACCCCCCTCCAGGGGTGCTTTGTCGGTGAAGGCCGTGTCCGGCAAGTCAGTGGGTTTGCCTTCCAGAGGAAAGTCCTTGCGCAAGGGAAAGTAAGGGTAGCCCTCCCACATGAGGATGCGTCTCAAGTCTGGATGGTTGGTGAAGCGGATGCCCATCATGTCGTAGACCTCGCGTTCATGCCAATCAGCAGTGCGCCAGAGGGAAGTGACCGAGGGCACTTCGCAGACTTCCTCATCCACTGCAATCTTGAGCCTCAAGTAGGTGTGATGGCTCATACCGTAAAGCTCATAAACCACTTCAAATCTGGGATCGATGCCATAGTGATCCACACTGGAAACATCGGTGAGCATGTCGAACCCCAGCTCATCTCTGGCATGACGGCAGACTGCGAGCAGTTGGGTTGTATCGAGGACGGTTAAGCTGCACTCTCCGCGAAACTCTATCGGGTCCGATAGGGTAGCCCCCATGGCTTCCCGGAGCTTGTCAGCGTATTTCCTTGAAGGTGAAAGGCTTTCGTTGCTCATCTACGTCTTGAAGAAAGTCTGGCGGATACTATGAGACACGTTGGCCTGCCAAGCGGTCGGGTTGTGGCTGCTTGTGGTTCTTGAGAATTCCACCTGCAAAAAGGGGTTCTTTGGAGACGACATTGTTTTGAAGCTTCATCAGGGCATCCAGGAGTGCTTCAGGGCGAGGGGGGCAACCCGCAACGTAGACGTTGACGGGCACAATGCGATCGACTCCCTGTAAAACTGCGTAGCTGCGATACATACCACCGGTTGAAGCGCAAGCACCCATGGCAATCACCCACTTGGGTTCGGCCATCTGGTCGTAGATTCGGCGAACCGCCAGAGCCATTTTGTAGGTCACAGTGCCTGCGACGATCATCAGATCGGACTGTCGAGGGGAAAAGCGCATGACTTCGGAGCCAAAGCGAGCAATGTCGAACCGACTAGATCCTGCCGCCATCAATTCGATGGCACAGCAAGCGAGCCCCATCGGCATGGGCCAGACGGAATTCTTGCGGAACCAGTTCAATACAGCATCGACGTTGGTGACGATCACATCACCCTCGATTTTAGTGTTGTATCCGACTTCTGTCTGTGCTGAGCTCATTAGTTGGACGGAGGGGAATCCTTAATTCCTTCAATATTTGCAAACTAGCGAGACCTGAATGGGGGTTCAAGTGAATTTGTGATTTTTTTCACAAGCGATGTTGACGAGTTCGGACAGCATTTGTTAATGATGATCTTGTTGATTGTGGGAGCCGTAAACTCTCTTGATAGAAACTCTTACAAGTTACTCCAATTAAGTAATTTAGATTGGCGGAGTAGCCAAGTGGTAAGGCAGGGCTCTGCAAAAGCTCTATGCGTCGGTTCGATTCCGACCTCCGCCTCCAGTCTATTTTAAGCAGACTGGCTCCCGGAGAAACGGGCTAGCCAGTGAATTGGGGCCATTACACTCTTATTTGAGGACAAGATTAACTAATTAAATTGAATGTCGGACGTCTTTCCTAAATGGACGAACGGACTGCCTTGGAAAGTACTGGTCGGGGTGCTTCTTCTGGCCAGTGCGACCGTCGCAGCCATCTCCTATTACGCCACGCCGAAGTATACGCGCGTGGGCTACCAGCCCAAGCAGCCCGTTCCGTTTTCCCATGCGATTCACGCAGGTCAACTGGGCATGGACTGCCGCTATTGCCACAACGGCGTGGAGTCCTCATGGTTTTCCAACGTTCCAGCAGCGTCGGTGTGCATGAACTGCCACAATCAAGTGCGCAAGGACGATCCCAAGCTGGCCTTGGTGCGCGAAAGTTACGAAACAGGCAAGCCCATCCCCTGGGTGCAAGTGCACAAAGTTCCGGACTATGTTTATTTCAATCATTCTGTCCACGTAAACCGGGGCTATTCTTGTGTTGAGTGCCACGGCCCTGTCAACGAGATGGACGAGGTTTATCATGCCAAACCTTTTGGCATGAGTTTCTGCCTGGAATGCCATCGTCAGCCCGAAGAGCGCATCAGGCCCCTGGACAAAATTACAGATCTAGACTGGTCCTGGGAAGATGATGACTCCACTGTTACCAACATTTTAGCGAGTTTGAATGTCAACACTGTGGATGAAGCCAAGGCCAAAATGGTTCATGACTGGCGTGTTGAGTCACTTATAAATTGTTCAGCTTGTCACCGATGAAAAACGACGCAACTTCACCCAAAAAATTACGTGGCCCTGATTATTGGCGTAGCTTGGAGCATTTGACAGCTTCCCCGAAATTTCAGCAGTGGGCTGAAAGAGAGTTTCCGGAAACTGTTCTGGGTGCGCCTGATGGAAAGTCCCGGCGGGACTTCATGAAAATCATGGGTGCCTCCTTCCTTCTCGGTGGTATGGGATTGACGGGCTGTCGCCGACCTGAAGAGGCTCTTGTTCCTTTTTCTAAAATGCCTCACCATTATACGCATGGTGTTGCTCAGTATTTCGCGACCTCCATGCCGGTTCGTAATTCGGCAATACCTTTGCTTGTTAAATCATCTGATGGACGTCCAACAAAAGTAGAAGGCAATCCTGATGTTGGTGAATGCGGAGGTGGCACAGATTCTTTTGCGCAGGCTTCACTACTCAATTTGTATGATCCCGATCGATCTAGATATTTCATACAATCAGGGAAGAAATCGAATCTCGAGGATGCTGAAAAAAACTTGGCAGAAATCAGCAATAAACACAAATCTGACTCAGGGCGAGGATTGCACTTTTTGGTTCAATCGACGAGTTCTCCTAGCAGAATTCGTTTAGAAAAACTCATCAAGAAATCAATGCCAGAAGTCAAATGGTGCGTCTATGACCCAATTGATTTTGAAGGAGCTTCTCGCGGTTATTCTGAGGTATTTGGAAGGTCTATTCGTCCAGTTTATCACTTTGACAAAGCCAAGGTAATATTCTCCCTTGACTGCGATTTTCTTGGGACGGAGCAAGATTCCTCTGCTCACATTCATGGCTATACTAAAGGCCGCAAAGTAAGAGATGGAGATGATGGGCTTGCTACTACTAACCGCCTCTACTCGGTTGAGAGTATGATGAGCTTGACTGGGTCCAATGCTGACCATCGTTTTAGGGTAACCTCAAGCCAAGTTTTTGGTGTTGCTGCGGCTATGATGGACAAGTGTTTCGAGGCACTTGGTAGCTCGGATGAGGATGCAGGAAGTCCTATCCCAGCTCTACGTACTTCATTGAGGGATAAATCTAAAGAGATACCGGAGCATCCATCCAAAACCGGGTTCTCTGCCAAGTGGATCGAGGAGGCGGTGCAAGATCTGATTGCTCATAAAGGCAGTTGCCTCATAGTTGCAGGCCAAAGGCAGCCTGATGCCGTTCATCAGCTTGTTGCAGCCATGAACACATTGCTGGGTAATGTAAATAGAACAGTCAGCTTTATCGATCGCGAGCAGCATGATGCGATAACTATTGAAGAACTTAAATTAGCCTGCGATGCAGAGGAAGTCGAAACTCTGGTGATATTGGATGGGAATCCTGTTTATGATGCTCCTGCTGACCTTGATTGGAAAACTGCCCAGCGTAAGGCCAAGCACGTCATTCGTTTAGGTTATTATGAGGATGAAACCTCGCAAGATGTAGACTGGCATTTGCCGATGACTCATTACCTTGAGTCATGGGGAGACAATCGCTCCAGTAAAGGTTATTGGTTGCCCGTTCAGCCATTGATAGCGCCGCTTTTTAAGGGCTTTAGCGAAATTGAACTCCTTTCTCGCTTGGCTGGTCAAGCCGATACCAAAGGCTATGAAATTGCTCGTTCTACATTAAGAGCAATTATTGGCGATTCCGATTTCGAAGCTCAATGGAAGCAATGTCTCCATGATGGGCACCATGAGTCCCTCAAGACACAGATTGTTTCATTGAATGTGCAAACTTTTGACTGGAGTAAGCTAACCTTACAGATTGGGGAAGCGATCACTGACGAAGCTCAGTTTACCCAGGCTTCTAAGGATGCGCTTGAGGTCGTTTTTCATAGGGATGCAAGCATGGATGATGGGCGCTTTCATAACAATGGGTGGATGCAAGAATGTCCTGACCCTATAACTAAAATCACCTGGGACAATGCCATCCTCATGAGTCGACGCACCGCAGTTGAACTGGGTGATTTAAAAAATGAGGAACTTATCGAGGTTAACCTAGAGGGTCGCAAGTTAACTGGTCCGGTTTGGATACAGCCAGGGTATGCCGATTTTTCACTTGGTATGGCCTTGGGTTATGGGCGTCCTTCACCAGGAAGAGTCGGGAGTCTTGGTGATCGTTCGGTGGGTTATAACGCATATTCTTTAAGAGGCACCACGTCGAAAAATTTTACTGTGGGAGGGACTGTTAAAAGGCTCAATAAAACATTCCCCCTAGCTTGTACGCAAGATCATTGGTCCATGGAAGGCCGGGCCATCGTGCGCGAGGCCAATCTCGAGAATTATGAGACCAAGCGTGATTTTGCCCAGAATATGGACCTTGAGGCACACTCCGCCCATATTCCTCACGATGTAAATGGTCAACCTAAGCAAATTTACAAGCATCCTTACACTGCTAACCCAGAGACCAAAAGCGAAATACATCAGTGGGGAATGGCTATTGATCTTAACACTTGTGTTGGATGTACGGCATGTGTAGTTGCCTGTCAGAGTGAAAACAACATTCCTATTGTCGGTAAGGATCAAGTTGCTAACAGCCGTGAAATGCATTGGGTGCGCATAGATCGTTATTATAGTGGTGAGCCTGCTAAACGGTCCCAATCTGATAATCTAGTTCACGATGATCAGCAGGCATATGAGGAGTGGATTGACGATGTGCAGGTAGTTCATATGCCTATGTCTTGCCAACACTGCGAAAGTGCGCCGTGTGAGAGTGTTTGTCCTGTCAATGCCACTGTGCACGATCATGAGGGGCTAAACGTCATGGCTTACAATCGTTGTGTTGGGACTCGTTATTGTTCTAACAATTGTGCTTATAAAGTAAGGCGCTTTAACTATTTTGATTATAATAAGCGTCCTCTTGATAAGCTCGATCGTGGCCCATGGAAAACATTTGTAACTGAGGGCTTTGCTGAACGGCCACAAGATGAGGTTAATCTAGTTGAAATGGCTAAGAACCCTGATGTGACAGTTCGTATGCGAGGTGTCATGGAAAAATGCACTTATTGTACCCAAAAAATCGAAGCTGCTAAGATTGCTCAGAAAATTAAGGCCCGTGACTCTGGCGATATTGAAGTTCCGGATGGGACTATAAAGGCGGCTTGTCAGGAAGCTTGCCCCGCAGATTCAGTAAGTTTTGGGAATTTGCTGGATCCAAATAGTAAAGTGTCGTTAGCCAAAAGAAGTCCAAGAAATTATTCGGTTTTGGGTTTTTTGGATACCAAGCCAAGAACTACGTATCTTGCAAAACTTCGAAACCCTAACAAAAAAATGCCCGACTACTTCAAGATGCCATTAAGCACACTTGAGTATGAAAGAGAAATGGGTAGTCCCTTTGAATCTCATGGACATCATACCCACGAAGATTCTCACGGGGATCACGGCCACAATGAAACTCATGCTAGCGAAGACTCAGGAAAAGGAGGGCAACACTAATGGATTCCAACTCCGTGAGCTCTTCAATCAAGATTGCTGCTCCTCCTANGGAGCTCGAGCGTGAGCCTTTGGTNCTAAACAANAGGCCTCCGTCTTGGATAACCAACCAGGTTGTTGGGATCATTGAAGGGAAGACTCCACGATGGTGGTGGGTCACTTTCATCATCAGTGCTCTGGTGATGCTTCTTTGCCCAATCTACATTGGATACCTGATCACGACGGGTGTGGGTGTCTGGGGTTTGAACAGTCCGATCGCGTGGGGTTGGGCGATTGTCAATTTCGTTTTCTGGATCGGTATTGGCCACGCGGGGACCTTGATCTCGGCTGTCTTGTTTTTGCTCAGGCAGAAATGGCGCACTTCGATCAACCGAGCGGCCGAGGCCATGACCATTTTTGCGGTGATGTGCGCAGGGATCTTTCCTGGAATACATGTCGGCCGAATTTGGTATGCTTGGTGGTTGTTTCCGCTGCCAAACTCTAACGGACCGATCTGGCCGCAATTCCGGTCACCGTTGTTATGGGACGTGTTTGCGGTCTCTACCTATTTCACGGTATCCTTCCTTTTTTGGTATATGGGACTGATTCCCGACCTGGCGACTATCCGAGATCGTTGCAAAAACTTTTTTAGTAAATTCTTCTATGGCTTGTTTTCCTTAGGCTGGACGGGATCAAACCGGCATTGGAGGAACTATGAAAAAGCGTATTTATTACTGGCTGGTCTTTCCACACCGCTGGTGCTTTCGGTCCACAGTATCGTTTCTTTCGACTTTGCCGTGTCTCAGGTGCCTGGATGGCATACCACCATCTTCCCACCTTACTTCGTGGCCGGGGCTATTTTTTCCGGATTCGGCATGGTGCTGACCCTCATGATTCCTCTACGTTCCATCTTCAAACTCCATGACCTGCTCACCGTGCGGCATATNGAATTGATGTGCAAAGTGACCCTGGCGACAGGAACGATTGTGGGATACGCCTACGGTATGGAATTCTTCATCGCCTGGTATGGCGGCAACCCTTANGAAGCCTACTGTTTCCAGAACCGAGCCTTTGGTCCTTACTGGTGGGCGTACTGGATCATGATTTCCTGCAACGTGATCACGCCTCAGTTTTTCTGGGTGAAAAAATGGCGAACCAACGTCGTTTTTGTCTGGATTCTCTCCATTTTCGTGAACATCGGTATGTGGTTCGAGCGTTTTGTGATTGTGGTCAGTTCACTGCATCGTGATTACATTCCGGCCAACTGGAGTTATTACTCGCCTACCAAAGTGGATGTGCTCACCTTTGTCGGAACTTTTGGGCTCTTCATGGTCCTGTTTTTACTATTCATCCGTTTCTTGCCTTTGATTGCCATCTCCGAGGTCAAGGGGGTCACGAACTACGCGGATGCCCATCACCCACAAGGGGGCGCGAAAGGAGGTCATCACTAATCATGGAAAACGTGCAAGCATATGGCCTTTTGGCCGAATTCGAAACACCTGCAGATGCCATGCATGCGGCTGAGAAAATCCGGGATGCCGGATTCACTCGCTGGGACGTGCATACTCCCTTTCCGGTTCATGGCATGGACGATGCAATGGGTTTGAAGAACTCCAAGGTGGGGTGGTTTTCCTTTTGTGGTGGTGCCACTGGTTTCACCGCGGGTTACACCATGATTTGGTTCATGAACAGTTTCAATTACCCCATCGTGGTGGGCGGCAAGCCTCTGTTCAGCCCCATGTTCCCCTTCCCGGTGGTGTATGAGATGACCATTCTTCTTTCCGCTTTTGGGGCCATCTTCGGCATGCTTTTTCTCAATCGTCTTCCCAAGCTGCACCATCCGCTGCTGAAGAATCGTCGTTTCAAGGGAGCGACAGACGACAAGTTTTACGTCATCATTGAGACTTCGGATCCTCGTTATGTCGAGGAAGAAACCCGCGAACTGCTTGAATCGGCAGGTTGCCAGCACATGGAAATGGTGGAGGACTGATATGAAATATTTTCTCACGCTATACATCCTTGCGATTGTCACCCTGATTGGAGTGGCCGGCTTTCGGGGTGAAGTGTCACGCAAGCCACCGATCGAGGTCTTTCCAGACATGGATCGTCAGATGAAGCTCCGCCCGCAGGAGCCCAATGCCGTCTTTGGGAATGCTCGCAGTTCTCAGCCTTATGTGGAGGGGACGATCTTTCGTGGCATGCCTTACCAAGACACTCCGATGAACACCGGGCGTATCTCCGGCTCCACCAACTGGGTGGAAACCGCACCTGTTGCATTGACCGACGAACTCATGGCTCGAGGCCAGCAGCGCTACAACATTCATTGTCTTCCTTGTCATGGAGCGACAGGAGACGGGAAAGGTATCACCGGTAAATACGGCATGGTAGCGGTGGCCAACTTTCACGATGCTCGCCTGGTCTCCATGACAGACGGCGAAATCTTCAATACTATCACCCACGGTAAAAATCTCATGGGTTCCTACGGAGCCAATATCCGGATTGAAGACCGTTGGGCCATCATTGGCTACGTAAGAGCTTTACAACGTAGCCGACTTGCCACCTTGGATGAGGTGCCCGAAAANCAGAAAGCAGCCCTTGAACAAGAATAATCTATGAGTTCTGATTCTCAGTCTTCCTCCAAACCTTCCTTGAGCTTGGCCAAGTATGCCAATCTTCCCAATCAGTTGATGATTGGCGGATTCATTGGATTGCTTATCGGATTTTTCGTCTGGCGTGATCAATTCCTCTACAGCTACCTGACGGCTTTCATGTTCTTTTTGAGTCTGNTGCTNGGNGGTCTTTTCATCGTGCTGCTCCANCATCTTTTCGATTCCTACTGGATTGTGCCCATTCGGAGAGTTTGCGAACACTTTGCCTGNCTGGCTCCCTGGTTGGGTGCCCTTGGGCTACCGGTGATTCTCCTTTTCTCTAAAAGCATTTATCCATGGTTGGCCATTGAGGATCCCCATTCCGATCATGCTCTCCATGTAAAGTATGCCCTGTTCAACCCCACCGCCTTCTGGGTCGTCTCCATCTTACTCTTCGTGGTTTGGACTTTGTTGGCCAACAGTCTACGCAAGCATTCGGTGGCACAGGATGAGACCGGTGATGCTCGTCACACCCGTGCCATGCGCAAATTTGCNGCTGTTGGGATTCTCATCTTTGCCATCACGTTGACTTTGGGTGTGATCTACTGGATGAAGTCGCTGGAGCATCAATGGTTCTCCACCATGTATGGGGTCTACTATTTTGCGGGTAGCGTCTGGACGACCTTGGCAACCATCTACGTGCTCACCGCCTTGCTGCAGCGCACGGGACACTTGGCGCCGGTGGTGCGGGATTCCACCTTCAAGGATATCGGCACCTTGTTTTTTGCCTTCACCGTGTTCTATGCCTACATCCATTTTTCTCAATACTTTCTCATCTGGAATGCGGCCATCCCGGAAGAGACCTTCTGGTATGTCAAACGTGAAAACGGTACTTGGTGGTATCTGGGCATGCTGCTCATCTTTGGCCACTTTTTCCTGCCTTTCCTAGCGATGCTGCGGATCGATGTGAAGAAAAGCCTGACCATCATGGGGCCGCTGGCTGGATGGGCCTGGTTGATGCACTACGTCGACATGACCTTCAACATCAAACCCGTCATGGACCCTGAAGGCGGCAGCATCAGTCTGGGTGGTTTTGTGCAAAGCGTGGCTGCCATGGCNTTCATGGGCGGTGTGCTTGCCAAGCAGTTTCTCAAATCATTCGCGCAACATGCGCCCTTTCCTCAACGTGATCCTCGTATCGCCGAGACCATGGGGGTGTATGTCGAGCTGGAATCCGAGGCAGAAGCCAAGACTCAATCCGCGGAAGCCTGACCCCAATTTAAGACNACGATTTTAGATACCATTTTCACACTCCATGAAAAGACTCTTACCCTCTCGCCACNTGAGACGCTCTGAATCTGGTGAAGGNTTTTTTTCCTTCATCCTGATTCTGGCGNCCTTTCTNGTTATTGCTTTTGTCATTCGCCAAGCCAAGGATGCGACTCGGCCCGAGGCGATCACTGCCGCGCGGGCGGAAGTGCGTGTCAAGAATCTGGCAGGCGTTGAGCAATCNGCTCAGGAAACCCTAGGCTCCTACGCNTGGCANGACGAGGACAAGGGGTTTGTTCGTATTCCGATTGAGCAGGCCATGTCACNGACCGTCAAGGAGTGGCAGGATGCAGGCGAGGGNAGAGCTGAATTGATCAGCCGCATGGAAAANGCTACGGCTTTGCCACCGCCAGCCCCTGAGGAGCCCAGTGCCTTTGAATGATCCCGTTAGAGTGAACGGAGCTGATTGCTAGATTTGCCAACACTATGGACGAAAACCCAACTTCAAAATCCATTTCTGACCAGAAGGACATTGATNGCAGTTATCATTTCCCCACCTTGTTCCTGGTGACCAAGGCNGCGGGATGGTTGCTGCTCTCCACCCTTTTCTCATTGGTGGCATCNATTAAGATGCANTCACCNACNTTTCTCTCCAATTGCCCTTGGGTNACCTATGGNGTGTTGGTGCCCGCAGCGCAAAATGCCTTCCTNTANGGATTTGCCCTNCAAGCCGGTTTTGCNGCGATGCTCTGGATGACCATGCGCTTAGGCCANGTCAAACTCCGTGGGCCTGGGTTCCTTTTTCTGGGCNCGGTTCTGTGGAATATCGCCTTGTTNGTNGGGATTCTNGGATTGATGGGGGGGGGGCAAAGCGGCTACGCCTTTTTGAGCATGCCCGGTTTCGTTTATCCCATGCTTTTCACGGCCTACGTTCTCATCGGAGGCATGACCCTTTTGACTTTCTTCAAACGCCAGGCGCGCGAAATTTACCCCTCACAATGGTTCATTTATGCCAGTCTATACTGGTTTCCGTGGATGCTGACTGCAGCCAGCTATGCGCTCTTTGCTTCGGAGCCGGCTCGTGGAGTCGCCCAGGCAGTGATTCATGGTTGGTATGCCTCGGGTATGACCACCATCGTGTTGGGCTTCGTGGGGATTGCTCTGCTTCAATATTTGGTGCCCAAACTGACCCGTCGTGATCTGCACAACAGCAATCTTTCGGCCTTTGCGTTCTGGGTGTTACTCTTGTTTGGTGGATTCACCGGTTTGCTCCAGGCTCAAGCNCTACCGGCCTGGGTGGGCACTCTGAGTAGCGTTTGCAATGCTTTCGTGGCCTTTGCCTGGATCGTATTAACCGCCAACCTTTGGAAAACTCTNCAAGGTGCAGGTAAGCAAAACAGCGATCCACTAGCTTTCAATCTCGTTCGCCTGGCCGCCCTCTGTGGTCTGCTTGGGGCTCTTCTCAACTTTTGGGGATCNCGTCCCGGTACGGCCGAAACCGTTCAGTTTACCTTGTATGTGCAGGGAGTTTACTGGCTCCAGCTCTTTGGTTTTGTCGGCACCCTGCTGCTTGTGGCCGCCTATCACTTTCTGCCTCGTGTCAGTGATCAGGAAAGTGCCTTGTCNGGNCCTTTTGGATGGAAATCCATCATGATGCTCTATGCGACCGGTTCNATTTTGGTCGGTCTGGTCTATGTGCTGGGGGGATGGAANCAGGGTAAGGCGCTAGCCGATGCCAGTCGTTCTTTTCTGGAGGTCCAGTCTGCAGCCATGTCGTTCATTCGCATCAGCACCATCGGCGAGCTGCTGGTGTTTCTCGCTGCCGCCGTTCTAGCGGTCAATATGACGCGTAGCCTCGTTGCCTATCTCGTGGGCTATATCAAATGCTGTTGCAACTGCAAGAATGAGTCCGCGCAATAAGGTCTAAAGGTTTTCAATCATGCAAAAAGGATATCAACTTTTCTTTGCCATATTAGCNGTCATGGTGGTCTCCTGGCTGGGGCTGGTGGTTTTTCCCCAGGTTCAGTTGGGCAATCAATCGACTCGTGAAGTCAAGGAGATCGGCAGACANTACCCTACNGAACCCGGATCCCTGGTGCTCAANGGNCGTAAGGTCTACCAGCAGGCTGGATGTGTGAGCTGTCATACCCAACAGATTCGNCAATCAGGTTATGCCTTTGATCTGGTGCTGAACGAAGTGGGTGATTTTCCTGAGTCTGTTTCTGCCAAGCTGGTCGAAGCGGGCAAGGCCGCTGGGGTTCAGGTCACGAACGAAAAGGCGCAGGAACAAATGACCAACCTGCCATCCACCTTTCTTGANGGAGTCGATTTTGCAGTGGCTCAGGAAGTGCTNCAAATNTTCAAGGACAGTGGNGCCAAGGTTGCCCCAAACATNCTCCCTNTGGGTTCGGACATCGAGCGTGGCTGGGGTCCACGACAAACNGTCGGTTTGGANTATCTGTATGATCAACCCCTGTTGATGGGGCAGCAGCGCCTGGGGCCTGACTTGGCCAATGTGGGTGCNCGATTGACNGATCGGCAATGGCATCTCAAACATCTGTATCACCCTCGTAGCGTCGTGACCCAATCTGGCATGCCAGCCTACACCTACTTGTTTGATGTGCAGCCCATNGGTGAGGAACCTTCCCCTGATGCACTGGCACTCGAAGGAGAGTANGCTCCTGAAGAGGGGNTGGAAGTCGTGCCAAAACCAGAGGCTCTTGCCCTGGTGGACTATCTGTTGAGTTTGAAAATTGAAAACCCTGTGTTTGAAGCACCCTACATGTTCACTCAAGCCGAGCCGGGTGAAGCCAACAACGTTGAAATGGAGCAGGCCCAATGAGCAGTAAGCCCAAGAAATCGAATCCGTCCAAGAAATCCAGCAACGATCGTGAGCCGGGTGTGAGCAAGGCCCCGATCAGTGTGATCTTTTTCGTGGTGACCGTTCTCCTGGCCTATTGGGCCATGATGGAATTGAACACGCGGGCGGGTGGTTTCAATCGATATGTTTATGGGCCCTACGAGTCCTACAAGGTCGTGGAAGCCGTGCAGCCTGGCAGTGGAGATGACCCGATCAAGCTTGGGGCCGACATTTACCGTAATATTTGTAGCCCTTGCCACCAGGCCTCAGGAATGGGAGCTCCTGGGCAGTTTCCGCCCCTTGCAGGGTCTGACTGGGTGAATGTTGAAGGGCCCAATCGCATGCTGCGTATTGTGCTCAATGGTCTCAATGGTCCCATTGATGTCAATGGTGAGACATGGAACGCCGTCATGCCGGGTTTCGGTGACGTGATCGCCAGTGATGAAGACCTTGCTGCCGTGATTTCCTACGTCCGCAACAGCTGGACCAATGAGGCAAGTATCTGCACCCCTGAAGAGGCCGCAGCGGCCCGAGCTGACAGTGGAGACCGAGGCAGGGCATGGACGGCCACTGAACTTCTGGCCCTCCCCTTGGAGGTTCAGTAGAAGATGCCCCATGGATCGACGATCGGATACTCTTTCTGATGCTCTATCGGTTGAGATCGATCTTTGCCTCGATGACTCCCGATCATGAAAACCCGCGTGGGCATCGGTTATGACGTCCATCGTCTCATAGAGGGTCGGCCCCTGGTTCTGGGAGGCGTCAGGATCGAACACTCCAAAGGACTCGATGGGCATTCGGATGCCGATGTCGTCCTGCATGCGTTGTGCGATGCCTTATTTGGAGCCCTGGGCGAGTCTGACATTGGACAATTTTTTCCCAACACCGATCCACGTTGGAAGGGGGCTCCCAGCACCGTTTTCCTGGAAGAAGCTGCTCGGCATGTCTCAATGCATCAGGCGGTCCTGGTGAATGTGGACATCACCATCATTGCAGAAGAACCCAAGGTCAACCCGCATGTCGCCGACATGAAAGCCTGTTTGGGTCAATGTCTGCAACTCCACTCCAAGCAGCTCAGCATCAAGGCCACGACCAATGAGCGCATTGGATTCATCGGGCGAGGGGAAGGCATTGCGGCCATGGCTGTGGTCAGCCTCGAAGTGCCTGATACCAACCTTTGCGAATAGAAGAATCTTACCCCTCCCTGGCCGGCGGGGCATTGGTGAGATGGCAGCACCTGAAGCATGCTTGTTACCAGGCAAGCGTCATTCGCTCACCGAAGCCAATTGTTCTCTCAGCAGGGTCTTCTTCACTTTACCTGTCGCAGTGCGAGGGAGTTGATCCACGAAATGAAATTGTCGCGGAATTTTGTAAGCAGCCAATCTTGGTTTTAGATAGGTCGTCAGTGCGAGGCTTTCTGCTGCATATCCTTCCTCCATGACCACAAAGGCCACCGGCTGTTCTCCTTTGCGTGCATCGGTCGTTCCAATCACCGAGGCCTCCTTGACTCCCTCACATTGATAGAGATGCTCTTCGATTTCTCTGGGATAGACGTTGATGCCGTTGACCAGCAGCATGTCCTTTTGCCGGTCTGTTACAAACAGGAAGCCATCGGCGTCGCGATGCCCCATGTCCCCCGTTCTCAGCCAGCCATCCTGCAAGGTGCTCCGAGTGGCCTGCGGGCGCTGCCAGTAGCCTTTCATGACATTCTTGCCGCGTACCCGAAGTTCTCCAACCTCCCCATCTGGAAGCGGATTTCCCTCAGTATCCATGATGGCGACTTCGACCTCCTGGATGGGGATGCCGATGGAACCTGCCTTGGTGGGGCCATGAATGGGATTGAGTGTGACCACGGGGCTCGCTTCGCTGAGGCCATAACTCTCGATGATGGGGGCCGGTGAGATTCGATTGAATCGATTCAGGATTTCCACAGGAAGGGGTGCCGCTCCGCTGATGCACAGGCGAAGGGCAAGAGACGGAAGTTGCATGGAAGCCAGGGCGCGATACAGCGGAGGGATGGCAGGCAGGATGGTGGCCTGATGTCGGCTGATCTCCTGGATCACTTGCTTTGCGGGATGAAGGCTTTCCAGCAGGACGATGCTCCCTCCGCTTTGCAGGGGCAATAGAACCCCGACTGTCAGCATGAAACTGTGAAAGAGTGGGAGAACCACTGCGACCCGATCTTCGGGCGTGGTTTCCATGGTGGCAGCGCAACTGGCAGTGTTGTGAAGCAAATTCTCATGGCTGAGCATGGCGCCTTTGGGTTGTCCGGTCGTGCCACTGGTATAGATCAGGACAGCAAGATCATCGGCTTGAGCCGAATAATCGGCATCGTTGGCATGCTTAGCCTGGATTTTCGGAAGAGAAAGCTCCAAGGCCAGTCTCTTGTCCCACCATGAGGTTGCGCTTCCCCAGTGCGGCATGGAGGACCGGGCCTCGATGCGGTCGGCATCACTGAAAACCACCGTGGCTTGTGCATCCTTCAGAATGCCATCGGCTTCGGGCGGTGTCAGGAAATGATTGAGTGGGACGGCAACCGCTCCTGATCGTAGAATCCCTATTAGGAGAATGATGAACTCCGGACAGTTCTCCATCCATAGGGCAACGCGATCTCCAGGGGCGATCCCCTCTCTTTGGAGCAGGTGGTTTTTGACCTGGCCTGCATGTTCCCATAGCTCTCGATAGGTCAAGACCTGGTCCCTAAAAAAAAGGGCCGGTTTGTCCTCATATTTACCGACCGAATCCGCCACCATGGCTGCCAAATGCATGCGAGCATCTTGAAAGGATCACAGCAAGTGGCCAAGCATTTTGCTTTTCAAACCCCGACATCGTTCTTAAAACCTTTCCCTTCGGATGACCTCTCTTCCAAGCAAACCAACTCCTGGGCCTCGTGCCGCCAGCCAGTCAGCACTGAGCGACCCGACCGGTACCTTGAGCAGTGTGATGAAGGCGGTCTCCAAAGCCACCGAGATTGCCCTGGATACTGAGGCGGACAGCATGCACGCCTACCCGGAAAAAGTGTGCTTGATCCAGATTCGAATTGGAGAGCAAAGCTGGCTTCTGGACCCGCTGTCGGATCACGATCTGGGTCCGTTGATGAAGGCCCTCTCGCGGAAAACCTTGCTTTTTCATGCCGCGGACTACGACCTCCGTTTGCTTTTTCGGCGCTATGGTCTCAAACCATGCAGGATTTTCGATACCATGTGGGCCTCACGGATGGTAGGGCATGAACGTTTTGGGTTGGAGTACATGGTTCGGCATTATTTTGACATTCAGCTGGAAAAAGGGCCGCAAACGGCCAACTGGGGGCTGAGACCCTTGACGCCGGAAATGGAACGCTATGCGTTCAACGATGTCTTGCACCTCATGCCTTTGGCCAAACTTTTACGTGAGCGCCTTGAGGCGCTCGGTCGCCTGAACTGGGTGGAACAAATCTGTGAACGCCTCATCGACCAGGCCTGTGAGCCAGAGCCTGATGTGTCGGACACTCAATGGCGTCTCAAGGGGAGCCATCGGCTCGGTCGGCGAGCGCTTGCTTTTCTGCGAGCCATCTGGCACTGGCGTGAGGTGGAGGCGGTTCGAAGCAATCGTCCACCCTTTTTCATCCTGGCGCATGACACGGTGGTACGCATGGCTGAAAGTGCTGCCAACGATCTTCCGTGGCGGGAGATGATTCCTCGAAGGATGGCCATGCGGCGTCGTAAATTGCTGGAGCAGACCATCAAGGAAGCCAAGTCACTTTCCCCCAAGGTATTCCCGGAACGCCTCAAGGCTAAGCGCTTTCGCGCCTCCGATGCCGAAAAAGCCCGGGCCGATCAGCTGAAAGAGGTGCGTGACAAGGCAGCGGAGAAGCTTGGTCTGGACCCCTCTTTGATTGCCAGTCGAGCCATGCTCACCCGCCTGGGTTTGGAACAAGGGTCCGCTTGGAAGGAGCTCATGCCCTGGCAGAGGGAACTTCTGGATCCGCGATGAATCCATCCTCCAGTCTCTGGTAGCAGAAGCCCTTGAGGTATTGCGTCTCAGGAATGGAGGGGACGACGGGATGATCGGCGGGTTGACCAAAGGATGCCATTCTTCTCAAAATCCAGCGATTGTCCATGGCCGCCTGGATCACCGATGATTCAAAGGCTTGTGCATCGATGTGGTGGGAGCAGCAAAACGTTGCGAGCAGCCCACCGGGTTTGAGCAACCGCATGGCTCGCAAATGGATTTCCTTGTACCCGCGCATGGCATCTCCCATACTGCGTCGGTTTCGGGTGAAGGAGGGAGGGTCGAGGATGATCAAGTCAAAGAGCGAGTCAGCATCCGGTTCTTTGCTATGTTCCTTCAGCCAGTCGAATACATTGCCATGGATCCACTCACATCGTGGCTCCAAATCATTCGCTCGAGCGCTTTGGTCCGCCGCCTGAAGGGCCTCCTGGCTTTGGTCAATTGCGATCACTTTCGACGCTCCTGCTTTGGCACAGTGCAGGGCAAATCCGCCCATGAACGTGAAGGCATCTAAAACACGGGGTGCCTTCATGGAGGCGGTGAGTTCTCCCAAACGGCGATAGTTTTCATACTGGTCGAGATAAACGGCGGTTTTGTGCCCCTGATCCAAGGGAATGTCCCATTCCAGACCGTTCATTTCGACCCTGACCGAATCCCCAAAGGAACTTCCTTGTTTTTGATAGAGCACCGACTTACGGGGCTCCAGGCCCTCCATCGAGCGGCCGATGGAATCATTGCGTTCGATGATCCGAGAAGGCGCCATGACCTCCACGAGGGCCTCGGTGATCATGGGAAGTCGTTGATCCATACCCAGCGACGTGGTTTGGACGACCAGCTGGTCTCCATAGCAATCGACGGTAAGGCCACTCAGGCCATCGCCTTCGGCATGAATCAATCGAAAGCATGCTCGATTCGGTAAGTGACGCTGTCTCCACAGCAGGGCCTGCTGACATTTTCTGACAAAGAAAGTTTTGTCCAGGTCTTGCTTTTCCCGAGACAGCAAACGCACCCGAATTTTCGATTGCCCATTGAAGAAACCGACACCCAGGAAACGGCGTCGATGATCCCGCACCTGCACAACGGAGCCATCGCTCGGGTCTTGGGTTACCTTCTGGATATTGCGAGCGTAGATCCACGGATGACCCGCCTGAATCCGTTCGGCCTCTCCATGGCGCAAGTGAACCGTGGGCCAAACGGCCTCTGACTTGGGGGGATTCATCACAGTGTTTTTGGAAGGAACGGTTGTTTCAGGATCCTTTCAGGATCTGTT
Organism: Pedosphaera sp.; assembly: GCA_002686885.1. Lineage (GTDB taxonomy): Bacteria > Verrucomicrobiota > Verrucomicrobiia > Limisphaerales > AAA164-E04 > UBA7971. The sequence goes on along the minus strand of NYYT01000021.1, from coordinate 3,803 downwards.
TACAGGCTCGCCTCAAGGTATTCAAACCCTCTTCGGACTTGGCCTCGATGTAGCAACGGATCAAGGGTTCGGTACCACTGGCCCGAAACGCTACCCACTGTTGGCCGGGAAGAACAAATTTGTAGCCATCCATGGAGATGAAGGACTCCACAGGATAGCGCCCCACCTTATCCAGGCCTTTTGAGAGACGATTCAGAAGTGCTTCCTTGGCGTCTGCAGGGATGCGCACATTGATGCGATCGGTGAAGTAAGGCCCGGTTGTTTTTTCGATTTCCTTGAGGATGGCCCCCAGAGATTTTTTTTCATAGGCACAGAGTTCAGCCATGAGCAGGCACGCTAGAATCCCGTCTTTTTCGGGGACATGCCCTTGAATGCTCAATCCTCCAGATTCTTCACCTCCAACAATGATGGGCTCGGATTCCATCAGGGCTCCGATGTGCTTGAACCCCGTGGGGGTCTCGTGAACCGTGACGCCAAACATGGCCGCGACATCGTCCACCTGATGACTGGTGGGTACGGTGCGCACGACCGCGCCTTTCCATTTTCGGTTCTTGGCCAGATGATACAGTGCGAGGGCCAGGATTTGATTGGGAGTGAGCCAGGTCCCATCCTTGTCGACAATGCCAAAACGATCGGCATCCCCATCCAGCCCCAGACCCAGCTGAGCTTTTCCTCGGAGAACACACGCACGCGCCTCGGCCATGCCTTCGGCATTGGGCTCGGGATGGTGCCCTCCAAAACTGGGATTGAGCGTATCATGAAAAAGGGTGACTGCGGCGCCTGCTTCTTCCAGGAGTGCATCCAAATAGCCTCGACCGGTGCCATACATGCACTCAACGGCCACCTTCATCTTGGCTCGTTTGATTTTCTTGAAATCAATGAGAGAGCGTATTTGTTTGAAGTAAGCCTCTTTGGGGTCAAAGGTGCGACACTGCCAGCCAGACTCCATACGGGTCTTCCGCAACCACTCCTTGCGCTGCAGTTTCACAATCTCTCTTTCAATGGCTTGGGTTACTTTCTGTGAGGCACCTGCACCGTTGTGCATGGAAAGTTTCAAACCCTGGTAAGCGGCCGGGTTGTGGCTTGCCGTCATGTTGATGCCAGCCATGGCACGTTTCTGTCGGATGGCGTGCGCAATGACTGGAGTGGGTGCATCGCGCTGGCACATGAGGGGTTGAAGACCGTTTTCAGCCAACACCTCAGCAACCGTGCGGGTGAACTCAGGCCCCATGAAACGCGTGTCGTGGCCCAGTATGATCTTGGGCTGACGCCCGTAGATCGGGGATTTTTTCCGCTTGAGCTCACGCTTGAGGTAGGTGGCAATGGCCTGGGCTACCAAGGTGACGTTGGCGAAGGTAAAATCTTGGGCAATGATGCCTCTCCATCCGGAAGTTCCGAATCGAATGCTATCCATGAATGATTATTCGAGCGAAGGTGAGAAAATTAGGATTTCCAGTCGAAGGCCTTTTTCTTGATTTCATAAACAAAGCCCACGAGGAAAAGGAGAAGGAAAAGCATCATGGAGCCGAAGATCAAATGAGCATGCTCAGCAAGCATGTCCTTGTAAACCACAGCCCAAGGGTACAGAAAAACCACCTCAACGTCGAAGAGAATAAAAAGCATGGCGACCAGGTAGAATTTTACCGAGAAGCGCGCACTGCCTTCACCCACAGGCAGCATCCCGCATTCATAGGCGGTATCCTTGATACGAGCGCGAAAGCCCGTCTTGCCAAGTAGAGCGGAGGCCAGAAGGGTGCCCAGAGCAAAGGTGGTGACCAGAGCCCCAAGCATCAAGATGGGAATGTATTGCGCCAATTGCGATTCCATTAAAATCAATTTAGAAGTGGGTGCAAGGGCTTGCAAGCGATTTGTCCCTCTCCTTCAGTCGTGCGAGGGCCCGTGCCCAGGGAACCGGTAAAGACTTCAGCATGCAGGGATTGGAATCCATCCCTTCATCAATCCACAGAGGAGACATTTTTCGGCAAAAGTGATACAAACAGGTTGACGAGCCAAGTGCCTTTTGCCTACATTTTGGCTCCCCGTTCGCGCGGGGGCGTAGCTCAATTGGTTAGAGCGCTGCCCTGTCACGGCAGAGGTTGCGGGTTCGAGTCCCGTCGCTCCCGCCATTTTTCTCAAATGGCCTTCCTCTATTAGTCTTTCCTCTTTTTGTGAGTCCTTTCTTTGGGATCAGATCATTTCCCGGAAGGTATCACTACGATGAGGAATCCCATCTCCTTTTTCCGATTTCAAGATGCCATTTGCGCTGTGCGATCCTCCTCAGCCTGTCGTTTTCAAAGAGTTAAAAAAAACTCCGGGTCTTTCTTTTGATCGGCCTCAACTCGATCCTTCTTCCAGACATCGGTTCGGGGAGAGATCCTGCTCAGGATTCTTTTCTGGAGTTTCTCCAGCCCCATCGATGACGGCCTTGGGAACCTCCAGGCTCAGGAGCCTTGCCGGCGGAGATCCCTCTTGGCTGAAAGCACGGTTGGTCATCTGGGTTCTATGGTGGAGGGGATGGTTACAGCCAGATAAAGCTGCATGGTTTCCTCTTGAGTTTGTAGGTGCAGATAGAACAATCCCTTTATGTCTGACCCACTCAGCCCAAGAGCCCTCAGGCTCCAGTCGGAGTTACGGAAGGCTTCACCCCAAAGTTTTGCTGACCGCTTGCTTGAGTTCCTGCAGGAGAAAGGGGGAAGCCGCTACGATGAGGCGGTCACCCAACTGGAGCATGGACTTCAGGCAGCTTGGCTGGCCCGGCAGGCAGGAGCCAACGCGTCCCTGGTGGTGGCAGCCTTGCTTCATGACCTGGGCCATTTGCTGATGGATGAATTTGAGGGCAGGAGCGACTTTCTCTCGAACGATCTCCTGCATGAGAGGATTGCAACCTCGTTTCTAGAGGCCTACATGCCTCAGGAAGTCCTCGATGCCATCCGGCTGCATGTGCCTGCCAAGCGTTATCTCTGTTCGGTGGATCCTTCTTACCTGAACCATCTTTCACCTGCCTCCAGGCGCTCCTTCGCTTTGCAGGGAGGAGTCATGAGCGACCATGAAAGGCGGAGCATAGAGGCTGAGCCCTTTCTGGATTCTGCCCTCCAACTGAGACGTTGGGACGATTTGGCCAAGATCGCTGGCAAGGCAGTGCCAGCCCCGCAGGTATATCACGCGGACCTGATGGAAGTCCGTCTTCTGGCTTGAGCTCCAACGGGTCGTTCGGCTGATCGTGACTTCCCACACATCAGGCCCATGAGCCACCCAAGAGCGATGGGTTGATCAAGGTTGTAACCTGATTGGCTTTTGCATCGTCTGGGAATGTAACAACTCAAACAAAGGAACCAGTTATGAAAACAACAACCGTGTGGATCGTGTGTGCCTTAAGTCTTATCGGAATGAGCCCAATTGGGCTTTCGGTGGATGCGGCAGAAAATCAGAATGGGAAGCGGCCCTCTCGTGAGCAGGTCAGGGGCAAGTCCGAGTGGGATCATCGCTTGCAAAAGCCATCCCGTGTACGGGACATGGGTGCGCCTCAAGGTAACCGCCATAAGGTCCGTGACCGAGGCAATCGCCAGGATGTCGGTGATCAAGGCAACCGCCAGAGGGTCCGTGACCGAGGCAACCGCCAGGATGTGCGTGATCAAGGCAAACGCCAGGATGTCCGTGATCGAGGTAACCGCCAAGATGCGCGTGATCAAGGCAAACGCCAGGATGTCCGAGAGAATGACAGGCCTTTAGAGGAACAAGAACGCATGGGACCTAGAGGCATGGGACCTAGAGGCATGGGACCTAGAGGCATGGGACCTAGAGGC
>NYYT01000020.1 GCA_002686885.1 Pedosphaera sp. | reverse complement strand
TAGAAGTGCGGCGGTTAGGATGGAAAAGGGTTTCATCGCCGCTGTGCAGACTTTTTGGGACATTTCTGTCATGTCAGTTGTTAAAGAGGGGCAAGTCATTGCTCGACCACCCGGAAGAAGGCACGTCCTTGGTCAGCGGGCTGTTCGAAGCCATCGTTCAAATCCTCTGCCGCTTTGATTTCTTCATCCACCCAGGTGGTCAAATCCTGACTCGACTGCAGGCGATAGGATGCCCCCTTACCCGTCTCGGGGACAATGCGGATGGTCTTGTCCTTGCGCATCACTCGAGCGGGCGTCAGCAAGGGTTTGGAAACCACCACTTCAAAACGCTCCAGGGCAGCAGCTGAAGGGCCCATTCCTTCAATCGTGGAGCGAAAATAAAAACCTTCTTTGGGAGGAGCCCCTTTCAAATCCACCTGTCTGAGATCAGCCTTCACAGGCCCGGGAGGCTTGATGAAGACCTCCATCAACTCGGTTCCCTTGCCCACTCCCCATGCCATCAGATCGCTCCCGCCGTCCTCGTGGAGTCGACGAAGCAGAATGTGCTCTTCGTTCATGCTCAGGGGTACGAGAGAGTCGGAGGTGGCATCCAGCTTGACGCGTCCCTTCGTGGTGCCGTCGGCCTTCAACCATTCCACCTGACACCAAGGATGCACGGTTCGACTGCCATCAAAATCTGTGGTCACTGTTTGTCCATCGATCAAACACAGCGTCGAGGATGGGTTTTGATCGTCCACATAAACCTCCATTCCCACGTAGGAATCCATCGGAGGGGGTGGAAAAATCAGAATGAACGCATCCGGCAGCGACCACTGCCTGGACCACTTCTGAACCTCTTCTGCCTGCAACAAGGCAGGTAGAATCAAGCAGCAGAGAAGCCATTGACGGAAGTATCTTTGCATGTTGGCAACTTAGAAGAACCCCTCCCATGGTCAAGTATCTTCCCTAGCGCGCCAGGCATTGACTCTCTCCCAGCCATCAGCGAAAGTCCTTCCATAATGCGCTCGCTCACATCATCTCTTTGTCGGTTGCTCATCACCTTGAGTCTTTCAGTGACCCCGTTTTTCACCCAAGAACTGAGGGCGGATCACCACGAGGAAAAAGACATCGTCACCCTGGCCAGCGAACACGAATCTCTCAAAACGCTGGTCAAGGCACTCAAAAGCGCCGGCCTCACCGACATCCTCAAGCTCAAGGGACCTTTCACGGTCCTGGCTCCCACCGATGACGCATTTTCCAAGTTACCGGAGGGAACGCTGGAAGGGCTTTTGCAACCGGAAAACAGACAAAAATTGGCCATCCTTCTCAAGAACCATGTCCTCACGGCTCAACTCAAATCTGCCGACCTGAAACCCNGCACGCGGAAGTCCATCGCNGGCAAGGAACTCANCGTTACCCATGAAGCTTCNGAGGACCCNGANGGTTCGCCCGTGATCAAGATTCATTCAGCCACNGTCACCAAGGCAGACATCATGNGTTCCAACGGAGTCATCCATCTGATTGATNCGGTATTGATNCCCNAGCCATGAAAGCTTCATGGAAAAGNGCNACCTCTTTGCTTCTGGTAGCCCTCATGNCGTGGTGNTGTTTGAGCACNACGCACGCCGGTAANATCCTCACCTTTGTGTGNTCTGCCACACNGACCGACCCTGATACCGGAGAGAAGACGCCCTGCGCCTTTNAAAGCAAAGTGGAATTTGGAGGCGGCAAACTTTCCCAAACCTTGACCGGGTTTTGTTGGTCGTGTTCAAAATTCGTTTATCTCCGTTGGACACGGGAGGGGATCGATCCCAAACGGATGGNCGCCATGGGGCTGGAATATGTGAGCAAGCCTNCTCCCGTCGCTACCCTGTGGGATGGAGTCACCGGCAANANCCTACCTCTCTANCCTTGCCCGGACTGCCGAAAGCCTTTCAGGGAGATCGCATCGGAGAAACACCTCAAGCACTGCCCCAAGTGCCNAGGATCCACATTCAAGCCCGATCCGAAGAAACCCGTGCTTATCTTTGACTAAACAGGCCCAAGGGGTCAGGCCTGTTCTGCAGCCAGAGGCCAANGTCGATCGGGCAACTGAATAGGGAACAACCGAGCGAGAAAGATCGCTTTGGNCGCTCAAGGTTTTTGAGCCATCCTCTTACGATACTCAGCGAGCCTCTCCTTGGCAGCCTGCTCTGAAATCTCTCCCTTTTCGACCATGGCCTTAAGCTTCTTTTCAGCAGCCATGTAGCGTTCTTTGCGACGGGAGCTCTCAGCGTCCTTGCTGTCAGACTCGCCAAAGAGTTCCTTGCGGATACCCANCAGTTTGTCTTCGGCATCTTCCTCCGAAATCTTTCCCTGCTGGACCATGACTTTCATTTTCTTCTCAGCAGCCATGTAACGCTCCTTGCGTCGGGCCATGTCACNCTTCTTGCCGCCAGACTCACCAAAGAGTTCCTTGCGAATGCCCATCAGCTTGTCCTTGGCATCTTCCTCCGAAATCTCTCCTTGCTGGACCATGGCTTTCATTTTCTTCTCAGCGGCCATGTAGCGCTNCTTGCGTCGGGCCATGTCATCGCTCGAACTTGCACCATCCGCTTTTTTCTTGGACACCCGATGCTCTTTCAATGCCTGGATCATCACCGCGGCCTGCTCCTTGGTGAGGTTTCCCTTGCGGACACCTTTTGCCAAATGTTGTTCAATGGCTTGGAGATTCTGAGCTTCAAGGTGGGCTGCTGGAAGCCCACTGGCAAGCAACCAAAGGGCAAGCAAGGAAGGATGCCATTTCGAGATGGAGAGAATAACGTTACGTGATAGAAAAGATTTCATGATCTTGAAGAGGGTGATTTAGACGCATTANTAGACCCTGCATNCCTTACAGGCAAGTTGGATCTGTCATGACAAGAANTNCAACGNTGCCACTTGGGTTCATCTGACACAAAAGTCTGGTTTTTTGGAACCCCGCCGAATGGACAGCTTCGACCCTCAGGGCACCTCTTTCATCGCTTCCATCGACAGCACAATGGACACAGGCATGGTCTCATTGGAGAAGACACCTTCGGTGGGGTCGTAGATGTCATCATAGTGGCGGGAGTAACCGGCGTTGTCGATGATGGCATACGGGTCTCCCATCAGGCTGATGATCGAGCCCTCGTCGTTGACAATCCAACGACCACGATGCATGNGTGAACCGGCAAAAACAAACATCAAGTCCGGACCTGTCGGTTGATTGGGCTCATCCACATTGGGCCTTTCATGCGTGCCAATGGTGATCACCTCCTCCAGGCCCTTGCGTCGCATCCCATCCTCTGCCGCCCACTCGACCTCAATTCGAATCTCCGAGCTGGGCAGGCCCTTGGTGACATGGGGCTGCCACCCAAGAAGCAGACACCCCGCCTGAATGTGGACCGGCGAGGCATGCGTCAGGAACATGGCTTCATGGCGCTTGCCAAACTCGGTCACGAGAAAATATTCGAGGGGGCCGGTGAGCATGTTCACCTGAGCTGGAATCTTCACCTGCTTTTTGACGGGATCCACGTGAATGAGACCTATCTTCAGTGATCCATCCTCTTCTTGAATCACCTCAGGAGGCGGTCCCGGCACAACGGTTCCAGGTGATTGCCGCTCACCTTCCGAAGACGGAGGCTCGCGCAAGTATTTCCCCGTAATGGAGAGCGGCGGTGAGGATCCCGGATCCTTGGATGAAGACGTAGCATTCTCCGAGGCAGGGCGCGATGCATCGCCTCCTTCTTGAGCTTGCATCTGTGAGGCTTGGCTATCTGAAAAAAGAACCCATAGAAGAAGGANGATTCGAAGAGTCANCNTGNANAGNCTCAGCCAGAGACCATCCCTGGAGCCTGCAGNGGCGCACGGAGCAAAGGCTTGTCGCACAGAAGGCGCGATCACAGGCGAACATGAGACCGATAGGTTTGGCATCTTCGACTCATTCTTCGCATCCCACCGGTTCTGTCAACCGAACAGCCATCAATCCCCCGTAGAGAGGAAGCCCGCTAAGCCATTGACCCAAATCAAAATTGGGGATATGTCGATGACATGCTCCATCGTTTAGGGATTCTCCTTCTGTGTCTTTCCTCCACCCTTCTGGCATCGGATCGCCTTCCCAACATCGTGTACCTCATGTCCGATGAATTGGCCTACTATGAGCTGGGCCACATGGGCAATCCCTACATTCGCACACCCCATATCGACCAATTTGCCGCACAAGGCATCCGTTTCACTCAGGCTCTGGCAGGCTCCCCGGTGTGCGCACCTCTTCGCTGTAATCTTATGACCGGCAAACATGCGGGTCATGCATCGGTACGTGCCAACGATGGTGGGACACCCTTGCGAGCCGGTGAAGCGACCATTGCCTCCATCTTGAAAGAGCGTGGATACGCAACAGGAGGCTTCGGCAAATGGGGATGCGGTGGACGCGATTCCACCGGAGTTCCCGAAGCTCACGGCTTCGATGTGTTTTTTGGCTACTATGACCAGGTTCATGCCCATTCCTTCTACCCTCCCTATCTGATCCGAAACAGCGAGGAGGTCTCCCTCAAAGGAAACGAAGGCGGACGAAACGGAGAGACCTATTCGCATTATGAGATCATGAAACAGGCACTTGGTTTCATACGGAAAAACAAGGATCGACCTTTTTTCTGTTACCTGCCCATCACCCCGCCGCATGGGATGTATGACATCCCTGAAACCGATCCGGCTTGGGAGCGTTATCGGAATGCAGCGTGGATGAAGGAAGAAGGCTTGAGTCAGGACATCAAGAACTACGCCGCGATGGTTTCCATGGTGGACAACGACCTGGGCACGGTTCTGAACCTGCTTCGCACATTGAAACTGGAAGAAAATACCATCGTGTTTTTTACCGGCGATAATGGTGGTCAGGACCGTTTTCGCAGCCCCGAACACCCCCGAGGGTTCTTCGGCCCCAACGTGAACCCGCTCACTGGGGAGGCCTTTCGCGGGGGCAAGGGAAACCTTTACGAAGGAGGCCTCCGTATCCCCTTTCTGGTGCGGTGGCCCGGGCACATTGAACCGGGAAGCACCAGTGATCACCTTTTCTATCATCCGGACTTATTGCCCACTCTGGCCGAACTCACTGGAGCCACCCCTCCCCAGGAAATCGACGGCCTGTCCATCCTTCCCACGCTATTGGGTGAAAAGGCGGCTGGCCGTGCCCAGGCCATGCACCCCATGCTTTACTGGGAATTCGGACAACAGGTCGCCGTTCGCAAGGGAATGTGGAAGGCCATTCGACCCAAGGCCAAAAGCCCATGGGAATTGTATAACCTGAGTCAGGATCTCAGTGAAAATCGCAGTGTGGCCCATGAACACACCGAACTTCTTGAATCCATGAAAGCGTTTGCTCAAGCCTCGCACACACCCATTGACAAGGGCGTGTATGAAGACCCTCAACGTACCAAGCATGAGCGCGACCGCTGGGCCAAATGGGGCAACTCTCGAGGCTCAACAGCACCCGCCTCCAAAGCACATGCTTTCCGGACAAATGGAACCCTGCCTCAGGAAAGTTTGTCCGTGGTTGCTTTCAGCAGCCAGAATAGCGGCAACGGCAAATGGGCCCACCAAGCCATCGACGGGCGGTCCGATACCCTTTGGCACACCCGCTTTGGCGATAGGCTTGCAGCCCACCCTCATACGCTTGTCATCGATTTGGGAAAAAAGCGGGATATCGAGGGATTCGTTTACCTGGCTCGTCAGGACGGGGGTTGGAACGGAACCTTCGCCCAAACCGAATTTTATCTTTCGGAGTCCAAGGCATCCTTTCCATCCAAACCCGCCCATATCGCCACCTTCGGTAAAACCCGAAAGGAACAGGTCGCACGGCTCGACCGACCCGCCCGGGCAAGATACGTTCAGGTCAAGGTTCTCTCTGAAGTCAACCGGGGGCCTTGGGCTTCAGCAGCTGAACTGGCGATCATCGGGGGGAAAGAATAGTCGTTGGCATCCTCAGCGGGCAAGGAGGGGCTTGGGCGACACTTTCTGAGGTGCCTTGCTGCCGGGCTCCTTATCTTTGGCATTCTCCAGCTTTACTTTTGCGGCCTTTTTCTCCTCGGAACTGATTTCCCCATCACCATCCAGGTCATAGCGCTCCAGCCAGACTTTCTTCTCTGCCTCGACCTCTTTTTTGAATTGCTCCCTCTCCTGGGCATCCAGCTCTCCGTCCCCGTTGGCATCGTAGCGCTTGAGCATGGCACGTTCGCGTGCGGATCGATAACCATCGTCGGTAACCGGGGCCAGATTTTTGTAGGTGATCCCGAAGCCCAAAACGATGACCAGGCTCAGGCCGAAAAGAGTGAGTGTTTGTTTGGACATGGTGAGGGATTTTTCAGCGAGATCTATTCTGGGGTTTGAAGCGCAGGCGCCGCAGGACGCCATTGCTCGGTGACGGCCCAGAGGTTTTCTGGAGCCATGGTGGTACCATACTTCATGAAGCGGACGCTGCCATCCACAAACGCGTAGTTGGAGCCACCACTTTCCTTGGCCTGGTTTCCAGCACGATGTTTGGATTGGTTGACTTCCTCGAAGTCATTCCCGTCCCCTTGATAAAAGTCCATGTGATTGTGAGGTGAGTCCTTGAACTTTTCTCCAAACACAATGGTGTTGGAAGGTTCGGGAACCGCGGTCAATTTCATGCTTCGATCGCCCTGCCACGTACGAAACTCTTCAAAGGCCTCCTTGCTCAAGTGAACAGCAAACCAATCATTGAACCCATTGATGAGATAACTGCTGCGTGCCTTGGGACCGTCGGCTGGGCACACCAGAATGCGGACATCCTGATAGTACGGTTGTAATTGGGACCTCCAGTTGGGGCCTCCGGAATTTCTCGGCGGGATATGATCATTGAAATCATCCGCATACATCTGCAGGGCCATCTGCAGCTGACGCAGGTGATTGAGGCAACTGACCTGCTTGGCCTTGACCTTGGCGCGGGATAACGCGGGAGACATCATGGCCGCCAGAATGGCAATGATGGCGATGACCACCAGTAGTTCGATCAAGGTGAATCCACCACCTGATCCGGATCGGAGTGTCTTCCACTTTTTGGTCATACCATACTTTAAGGCAGGAACAGCACGTTTCAAGATATTGAAAACGGCACCCATCGCAGCACAAACCACGATGGGTGCCAACAAGGCATACCTTAAGAGCGTCGCAAATGTTCCACGTTTACCCAACCCATCCAGGCAGTCCTCTAACAAACAAAACGAACGCCCACCAAAAACCTGACATGGACCGGGAAAACAGGGACCCCTTGTCTAGTCATGGTTGGCGACATACAGAATACACGCCGCCCGCTTGGCAGAAGGGTATCTTTTGGCTGGCACCGCCTCCCACTTGAAGCCGACTTTGCCCAGGCGCTGTTCAAAGCCCGCATCCTGACTGGCCGACCAGAAAATCACGCGGCCCCCCTCTGCCAGGGACCGACTGATCGCCTGCAGACCTCGTGAGCTGTACAGGGCAGCGTTTTGGACATCCACCATGGCCACTGGCCCGTTGTCGACATCGAGCAAAATCACATCGTAGGTCCCCCCGTCCACTTGCCGCAAATGCTGACCGACATCCCCAATGGTGACGGACACTCGCTCGTCTTTGAGTAGATGACCATTGAGGTCTTGCAGAAAACGATGATTCCAGTCCACCAGGGTATCGACACATTCCACGACCTCAACCACCGCCTGAGCACTCGCTTTTTCAAGGACACCCTTGAGGGTGTACCCCAGGCCGAGTCCCCCAATTAAAATCCGAGGTGTAGAACCGGGCTCACAACGCGCCAGGCCCAAATCCCCCATCTGATACTCTGAGGTGTGGGTTCTGGAATCCATCAGGATCTGTCCATCCCACAGGATCGTGTAGGCTCCATCGTGTTCGAAGAGTTCCAGGCACCCACCTTGGGGGCCCGTGGCATGACCGAGTCGTTGACGTGCTTTCATTTTAGCCCCCTTTTAATCGCGTTTCTTTTCTGTCGCATGTTTTCTATTGCCATAGGCCGACTCTACTCCTCTCAGGATGGGAAAAGCCAGAGAGCGCTTGAGATCGAACTCGACCACCCATTCGAGCACCGTAAGCTTGCCCCAGAAACCGGCTCACCATTCAGAGAAAGAGTCTTGTAACTTTTTGGGGGATCCCATCGTCTTTGGTAAATAGAAGCAAGCCTTCTCACCACATCACTCAACTTTAAAAAATATGAAAACAACCATGAGAAAAAACTGTCAGAGGAAGTGGCTGAAACTCACTCAGGGCATCCGCGAATCAGCCCATAAGACAAGATCTCCTTTTCTCCTCGTAGCCAGTATGCTGATCTCGCTCGGCACCCATGCCCAGCCAGCCCCACAAGGCGGCTTTGGGGGCCCCGGCGGACCTCCTCCGGGCATGATGGGACGCAATCAAAACCGGGAAGTCGTCGATCAATTTGATGCCGATGGAGACGGCATGCTGAATACCGCCGAACGGCAAAAGGCGGCCGAGTTCATCAAGGCCAACCCTCAAGGAAGGGGCGGCCGAGGCGGAGGATTCGGTGGGCCTGGGGGGCCCGGCAATAGAGGAGGTCGGCGACCTGGATTCGGTGGACCGAATGGACCCGGAGGGCCAGAGGGTCCAGGCGGCCGAGGAGGCCGACGACCCGGCTTCGGTGGGCCGAATGGACCCAGAGGGCCAGAGGGACCAGGTGGTCCCGGCGGCAGAGGGCCCGGGTTCAGAGGCCAAGGCGGTCGAGGCCCTGGATTTGGTGGACCGGGTAGACCGGGTGGTGGAGGCCCTCGAGGCGGCAGGGAGGAGCGAGCACCATCCAGCCAGGGTGTGTCCTTGAACCCGGGGGATGTAAAGCATTATCCCGATGCTTCGCTTTATGATCCAAGTGTACTGCGCACTTTTTTCATCACGTTTGAAAACCCTGCCTGGGAGTCCGAACTGGTCACCTTCAACAACACCGATGTAGACGTACCGGCGACCGTCGTGGTCGATGGCATCACCTACTCGGATGTGGGAATTCACTTTCGAGGCAACTCCTCTTTCGGCGTGGGTGATGGCTACAAGCGATCCCTGAACTTGAGCTTTGATTTCATTCACGAAGATCAGGAAATCGATGGCTACAACACCTTGAATTTTCTCAACGCCAATGGCGATCCCACCCTGCTCCGTTCGGTGCTTTCCCTTCACATCGCCAGGGAATACATCCCTGCACCCAAGGCCAATCTCGTGCAAGTGGTGATCAACGGTGAGAACTGGGGCGTGTATGCCAATCAACAGCAATTCAACAAAGATTTTCTGGAAGAAAATTTTGAGACTCGCAAGGGCACACGCTGGAAGATCCCACAAGGGGGTGGCTCTATCGGCGGCTTTCAATACCAGGACGAGGAGGTTGCCTCCTATCAGGGCAGTTTTCAAATCAAGTCCAAAGACGATCCCGAGGCATGGAAAGCGATCATTGGCTTGGCGCAAACCTTGCAAATCACCCCCAAGAATCAGCTCGTCGAGGCACTGGAATCCAAAATCGATCTGGACAGCTATCTGAAGTTCATGGCTCTGGACAATGCCCTGGTCAGCGGAGATGGTTTCTGGACACGCGGGGCCGACTATTGCCTTTATCTCCACCCTGATGGGAAATTCCATTTCATTCCCTATGACATGAACGAAATGTTCAGTTTCCGTGGAGGTGGCAAAGGTCCTGGAAGCAGTGGTCGATATACCGGCCCCACGGGTGTTCGGCTCGATCCCCTGGCAGGTCTCACCGATCCCAACAAACCCGTCATCGAGCGGATTCTAGCCGAGCCTTCGCTCCAGAAGAAGTATCTGGGCTACGTCAAGGAGATCGCCACCCGATCCATGGCTTGGGAAAACATTGGCCCTGTAGTTCAGGCCTACCGCGAGCTGATCCGTGACGAAGTCCAACGCGACACGCGCAAACTTTATACCACTAAGGCCTTTCTCAAGGGAACCTCCGATCAACCTGAAGGAAACAATCTGCGCAGCTTCTTTGATCAACGAAGAGAGGCGCTACTTTCCATGGAGGTAATTCAGGATCTCTGAAACAGGCTAAGCTGCTTCAAAGCATTTGAGTGGATCGCAGCCAGGCCCAAAGGCCTGGCTGCTTTTTTTGGGAAAGGAGGCGAACGCTCTTCTCCAGAGGGCTATCAGGACGAATGCAAAGAGGCTCACAGCTCGACACAAAGCCTCGTGAGTTGATGTTCGCACAGCAACCTTCTAGTATCCTGCGCCATGACCTCTTCATGGCACAGGCCACCCTCACCACGAAATCAGGGGATATGCTACCTTCTGGGTATTCTCCTCCTTCATTCCCTCACTACCCAATCCCAGGAGGCCTTGCCGCCCATGACCCACGAGAACGTCGCATACGGCGATCACCCGCAGCAGGTCATTGATTTCTGGCAGGCCAAGGTGGAGGGTCCCGCTCCACTGATCCTCTTCATTCATGGCGGCGGCTTCACCGGTGGCTCGCATGACAAGGTCAACAAGACATTCCTCGAAGCCTGCCTGACTGCCGGCATGCACTTTGCCTCCATTGAATACCGTTTGCTCAAACATGACTGGTTCCCCGCTCCTCACGAGGACTGTGTACGGGCCTTGCAGTTTCTGCGCAGCAAAGCGTCGGAATGGGGCATCGATCCCCAACGCATCGCAGGCTTTGGGGGCTCGGCGGGAGCTCAGCTGGTTGCCTATCTCGCCTGGTCGCCCGACTTTGCCGATCCCTCCAGCGATGATCCCATTGCGCGCGAATCCTCCCGCTTGAAGGCGGTGGGCCTGATCGGTGGCCAGGCCAACCTGGATTTCGACTGGTGGGTGGAAAACATCCCCGGATACCAGCGAGACTTTCACTCCCGACAGATTCCCGCAGATCTCTCACCCATTGACATGCGAGCCCTGCAGCGCGAGCTTTCCATCGAGAACCATATCAGCAGCGATGATCCTCCCACTTTCATGAGCTATGGTATGGCACCCGATGACCCCATCCCCAGCCAGGCCCGCGCGGCTCGCGGGTGGTCGATCCATCACGTGAATTTCGGTCTGTCCATGCAGGCCTTGCTGAAGAAACACAGTGTCGAACACATCCTCAAATACCCGGGCACTCATCAAGCCCATGAGGATGCGGTGGCCTTTTTGATCCACCATCTCAAAGAGTGAGGGGGGAGTGCGGCTTCCATCACCCTCCCCCATGCTTCTGCCACCATCGGCCTCATGACCCTTGGGCTGTTGCACAAAAGAATATCGCAAACCGGCAAAGGCGTGGTGTAGGCTTTTTCCATGTTCCTGGAGCAAGCCAACCAAACCCGTCGTTCCTTTCTGGCCCGAAGCGCAGCAGCAGCCTCGACGCTGGCATTTCCATTTGTCTCAACACGATCAGTACTCGGAGCCAATGACCGGTTGAACATCGCGGGCATTGGCTGCGGTGGCAAAGGAAAAGCCGACCTGACCTTCTGCCAATCCCAAAACATCGTGGCGCTGGTGGATGTCGACCACAAGCATGGTGGCGAAATGATGGAAACCTTCTCAAAAGCCCGTCGCTTCAAGGACTACCGCGTGATGTTCGACCAGATGAGCCATCGCATCGATGCGGTCACCATTTCAACCCCGGATCACATGCATTTCCACCCGGCGATGCAGGCCATCCAGGCTGGGAAACACGTCTTTTGCCAGAAGCCCCTCACCCACACTGTCTGGGAAGCCCGCACCTTGACCGAGGCTGCACGCAAGGCAGGCGTGGCCACGCAGATGGGAAATCAAGGCATTTCATCTCCCAGGATGCGGCAGGATGCGGCGATTGTCCGAGCAGGCATTCTGGGTGACATTCTGGAAATGCACTGCTGGTCGGACCGCCCCGGGGGGCGGTGGAAGCAGGGGATTGAACGACCGATTGGGAGCCCTCAAGTACCCGACCACATCGACTGGGACTTGTGGATTGGCTGTGCCCCCTGGCGCCCCTACCACCCTGCCTACCACCCCTTTGCCTGGCGTGGTTTCTGGGATTTTGGGACTGGGGCCATCGGTGACATGGGCTGTCACCTCCTGAACTTGGCAGCCCTGGCCATGGACATCCGCGACCCCGACAAAATCGTCGCCGAAGGCGTGGGTCAAACCCAGGAAACCGCTCCCCTTCACTCACACATCGTGTGGGATTTCCCGGCTACCGAACAACGCCCGGCCTTCAAGTTTCATTGGTATGATGGCGGTCGCAAACCCTCAGCGGAACTCTTCCCGGCAGAGGAATATGACACCAACGGCATCCTGATGATTGGCACAAACGACACCATGCTCACCCATTACAGCGGAGGCGGCACCTTGAAAAGTGGCCGCCGGGCCAAGGACTTGGAAGTCCCACAGCTCTTTGGCACCTGCGAGGACTGGCACCAGTGCCATTACGATGACTGGTTTGGCGCCTGCCGAGGTGGCGCCCATGCCCTTTCCCATTTCGAAAAAGCAGGCCCAGTCACCGAAGTCGTCCTCCTGGGCCAGGTGGCCATGCGCGCTGGTGTGGAGATCCACTGGGATGCCAAGCAGATGAAAGTGACCAATCACCCGCAGGCCAACCAATACATCACCAAGGAATACCGCAAGGGGGGGGAGGTTTGAGTAGCCCACACGAGGTCATCTACTCAAGTCAAAGAACCACCTGCCCTTCCGATGCCAAAGACCAGAGCCGAAGAGAAAGCACCTTTTCTTCACTCCTTCATTTGCCTGAGATGCAATCAGATGGCTGAGAGGGCACGGGAAAGGGTGGAGCGAAACCATCACCAAACCACTCGCTCTGACACTTGCACGCGCTGCGGCGTGCCTGTTGCCCGCCCCATCAGAAACCTGAGTCTTGGAGCCTCGAGTCTCGTGCTGGGGATCATCTGTCTGGTTTTGGGGCAACGGTTCATAGCCTTTTTGGCGGTTCTGCCCATGGCCCACTATTGAGATGAAGTACCTAAAGCTCCATGGAATCGGAAACCTCCGGCTCTCCTGCCGATATCGGCGAAGGATTTCTCAGCCTGGGACGGCCCGGTGGATGAAATTCCCCGCCTTTAGGCTGTAGCAGCCATGAACTGGCGGTTCATGACGATGATTTCGTCCAGAGACTTCTGGCTCAAGGCCTGATCGTAGCGGGCCTGATCTTCAATCAGCTCCTCTATGGGCGTCCCCTCCTCATCGTGGACCTCCAGAGCCGCCCCAAGGTAGAAGTGCTCAAATTCACAGGCATTCAGGCCCGCATGTTCAGCCTGCCTCCACAGGTCCACCACCGTTCCGTCGTAATAGTCCAGACCACTCAGGCAATACACATACTCGGGCCATTCAAAGGAAGATTCATATCGTGACTTGGAGTCGAAGTAATCCCATTCATACTCGCTTGCTGCCTCGGCGAGCCTCTTCTCCAGGTCTTTGTCCAGCTCACTGCAGGCCTTCAAGGTGAAGGACTCGAATCGATACAGGTTCGGATCCGTAAAATACTGACTGATTTTTTCGGGCTCTGCTGCGCCACTGGCTGCCACCAACTTCATGCCCTTCAACTCCTTGGAAGGATCAAACACCAGTTTGGAAACGACCGCATGATTGTCGTTGGGGGTGGGCTTCACGAAGTCTTTCGGATCTGCGTGTTTCTCTATCCAATCGGCAACGCCCTCCATACTCATCCCTTTGGTTTCAGGGTATTTGATCCACGCCTCGTACTTATTGATGGTGAAAGCCCAACGCTGAATGGCCTGTATGGGTTGCTCTACCAGAACGGTAAGCGTATCGTTGTCTTGTTCCATAGGATGCGATTTTTGTTTGGTTGTTTGTTGGACGGGCAGCTTCAGGATTGCCTAAAAACAAGTCGAGCATAGACCATGCCACGCAAGGAATGCCTCTATCCAAGACTGTTCGGGTAGGCTTTTGTGCAAAACCGTACACCCCCAAAGGCACCTTTTGACCGCCATGCCTAAAACACGCCAATAGTAAGAAAAACCCGCCAAAAAATAGGAAGATGACGCGCGCCCGCGAAAGAACATGCACAGGGATGTGGAGAGGGAGCCCCATGGCCAACCAGGGTGATGGCAACATCTGCAGCCCCAGCAAGCCTTCATCCATCAAGGGATGCGAACACCAACGGGTCAAAATAGCTGAACAGTTGTGGGCTCCTGGAGCTTACCTTCAATGCGGTGTGACACCTTGGAGCCGTAGCGTATGGAAAGAAAGCCGCTGGCAGCACCTCAGGCCCCATGAAGCCGAAGGACATCGACGCTTGAACTTACCGGTGGTTTTCGCAGACCCTACGCGGGCTGGAACGAACGAATGGGGCCTGGTGCGATGATGAGCCGTGCCAGCATGCCTTGAGTGCGCCGTGACCACCGGGAGAAGCGACTCGCAAAGCCGGCCACCTGGCCGATGACACCCGCCACAAAATGAACTTGATCACCTTTTCCCTGATCGCGCTGATGACGGTCTCATGCTCAAAGAACAGCCATCACCTTGGAGCCTTGAAGATCGATCCCCCTCAAGGTTCGGTCCTGGAACATGAGAAACTCGATAACGGGGTTCCTTTCTACTCGGTTCGATGGCAGAGGCCTCACGCACAAGGAGGACTCTTCATGATCTCCAAATGGCCCACTCGCATGTCCGCCTCCAACATCCCATCCACGGTCAAGACCATCATCGAGGCAACCGTCTCCAGCCTGCGCAGTCGTAAGCCTGCGGGATTCCCTGAGGATGGGGACATTGAATACAGAGAAGTGCAGGGAGCCTTCTTATCTGGCCATTTGGGCTTCATCGAATACATCGATGAAACCGGCAACGAGAAGGTCGTGTCGGTTCACATGTTGACCGATGGCCGAGTGATTTGGAACGGACAATTTACCGGAGACAAGGNCCGGTTTGAGCAGTCCTTGGATATGATGCAATCCATCGAACCCCAAGGTTGAGGGGGCCATGTTCAGCACAGGGGATGCATCGATCTGAATCGTTTTGAGCCGTTTTGAAGGGTTTTAACATTTGGGTTACCGGGCCATTGTGATTGCAAACCCATGAACAAGTCTCACAATCCTAGGTATGAACATTCTGACTCCTTCCATCGTTGGGTGCGCCCTTCTACTGACTGCGGGTTGCATTGTGATTGCGCCGAATCATGGTGGAAAACGTCAAACTGAAAGCGAAGAAGTCGTGGAGATNGACACCTCAACCGTGAAAAGAACCATTATCATCGAGCATGCTACTTCCGCTTCAGATCCCGAGNACAACACTGAGTCGAGCAAAACAGTNNAACAGACCATCATCATCAACGGTGAAGAAAAAAAACAGGACGACCTGGAGTCACTGCCTCCCGAGATCCAAGAAATCCTCCAAAAACATGGGGTGAAAATAGAGGACTGATGACGGATACCGCGACCAAAGTTGGCACATGCGGTAACGAAATGGTCGATGCAGAACACATAACCGGAACATGGATGATGCAGCAAACCTGGGTCTCCATGCTTCACCCATTTGTCCACCGACTTCGCTATCGACACAAACTTTTGCTTTCCTGTAATGCTTTACACATGAAAACCAGTCTTCGTTTTTGGGCATTCATGGTGCTTGGTGTTTTCCCGTGCGCCCTTCGAGCTGATGTACCAGAGACCGAGCACGGAGAGCCGATCGAAGAAACAGTCTACAAGGAACTTGCCTATGTTTCCGATGGACATGCCCGTCAAAAACTGGACCTGTATCTACCCGAAGGAAAAGGGCCCTTCCCGGTGCTGGTCTGGATTCATGGAGGTGCCTGGAGAGCAGGAAGCAAGGATCGAGCTCGTGGGCTGGATTGGTTNAATCGAGGCGTGGCGGTAGCATCGGTGAACTATCGGCTCAGCCAGCATGCCACTTTTCCAGCTCAAATCGAAGATTGCAAAAGTGCCTTGCGGTGGTTGCGGGCCCATGCCCAAACCTATCACCTGGACGCCGATCGGTTCTTGGCGTGGGGTGCCTCGGCAGGCGGCCATCTGGTCGCCTTACTCGGCGTGACAGGAGACACGCGATCCTTTGATGTCGGCGATCATCTTCATCAATCCAGTGCGGTTCTGGCAGTGGTGGACGAATATGGACCCACCGATTTTCTGCAGATGGATGCCATGGATGGAGATTCGGGNCGCATCGTTCATGACAGCGCAGATTCTCCGGAATCGCAATTGATCGGAGGCCCCATCCAGGAACACCCTGAGAAGGTNCAGTCAGCCAATCCACTGACCTACGTCTCCAAAAACGATGCTTCTTTTTTGATCATTCACGGAGATCAGGATCCTCTGGTGGCCCACGGGCAAAGTGTNATCCTCCACGATGCCCTGCAACATGCGGGCGTGGAAGCCAAGCTATACACGGTGAAGGGAGGCAAACACGGGTGGTTCAAGGACCCTCAAGTGACAAAGAACATACATGNTTTCATCATGAAGCACCTGGGACTCGAGAACTTGTAGGAACCAGCACAGGTAATGATCTGTATCTTGTGAAGAANAAANAGTGGTACACCCGTAGGGAGTCGAACCCNAAAACATCCGNCCNCACCGTTCCCTCGGACGGCTCACGCCGCTTGAGTTTGCTGCCCAAGAAACGGGTCCAAAAACCTGTGGAATTGCCCTNCAAGGCATGGGCTCCAATCTGCCTACGCCCTCTTTGCACCCCAAGCCTCGACACCCTCTAAAACCTACCCCTGAATCCCATCATCAACCCGCTCAGAGAAAGAAACTTCGCAATCAGATCCTTCCCTATGCCGAGGTTCCAATTAGGGGTGAGCAATGAAGATTCGATCTGCCGCGTTGGGGTCGCCGCGAGGGTCTTGCACGATTTCTGGATCCATTTCCACCCATAAAGGCACCCCAGGGCCTGCCACCCAGAGCTCGTGGTGGTTATCAGGATCACCAATGTCGGTGATCGCAAATGGGACTACCGGAGTTACTTTCCCATCATCCTGTGCCATACCGATTCGTTGAAACTGACGCTCTGTTTCACCCGTGGTATCACCATTGATGGGGGAAATTCCTCCCTGCCAGGTTGTTTGCACCATCCAGATAGGAGCGCCTGCAGGTGCTCCCGCTGGCACGCTCTGACCCCACTTTTTTTTAGGAATGACTTCGGCATAGGCATAACGAACAAAATCGAACAGACTGATGACTTCGATCTCTGCTCCCACCAGGTTTTGTGGTCCACCAGGTTGGTCCTCTGCAGTGAAAAGGTCACCCACGATCAATACTTTGCGGGGCGGGTCGATCGGGTCCACTTGCTCGTTGCCGAGATCGCCGATTAATAAAACTGTCTTGCTCTCATTACCATCCACAGCAGGGGCTAGCGTTGCGCATTCTGGCATCAACTTGGCTCCACTCGCCGTTATGACACGAAACTTATCCGGTGTGACATCGTCATGATTCAGACTGTGCGTAAAGGTAATAGGCATTCCATCCAGGCCCGGAGCTTGGAAACAAAGAAACATGGATGCTACAGGCAAGGCGTTATCCAGACCAAAAAACGCATCTAAGGCTTGAGGGGCGCTGCTGTGATTAGCGACAATAACAAGCTTGCGGGTCACAAGCGTCCCGTCTTCGCTCTCCAGAGTCATTGTAGCGACCCCCGGACTGAGTGCGTTGACCTGTCCTGTCATTGCATTGACCGAAGCAATGTCTGTACGATCGATTGACCAACGCATTCCTAATCCAGATACTGGCTGACCTCTTGAAGTCGCCTGAGACAAGAGGGTGGTCTCATCGCCGACCTTGATTGGGAAAGGAGGCGCGTCAATCGAGATTGCAAACTCATCAATAGACCACTGCGCCTGAAAAAACAGAGGGCTCGAGGTCACTGGAATCTCGAACAGAATCGGGTTCTCGCTGGCTATTCCCGAAGTAAATTCGCTCCATAAACTAAAATCCTCGGTTTGCAGCAGTTCGTAGTTGGAAGGTGTAGGAAGTGTCAGCGATAGCTTAATCGTCTGGGAGGACAAGTTTTCCAATGACAAACGCTGCGGAAAGCTTTCTGCGACTAGGAGACCCGACAAGAATGCCAGAGAAACTAGAGAGCTATACATAATCTTCCTCATACATTCCATACACTTCATAAACCGGAAGTGTTACAGAGGTTGTAAAAAATCCTTGATCAATCCCTGACTAACACTCCTCAGAGTCTTGTGGAGATCTTGCAATTTCTGCACCTTTCGGAGCTTAGGTATCGAAAAAACTTTGCTACACAGCCTGAAGACCCACACAAGATTTTACTTCTTGTGTGGTTCGGCTTTGAGAGGGAGCGAGTCTAACATACCAGAGATGATCGAAGTGACCCTCAAAGGGTCTGATTCGTTTTGCTCATTGGTTCAAACGTGATTTGTGATATCACTACTGGCGGGAGAACTGAAATATTCAGCGACGAGATGCTCATCTGTTTGGACACGCCCTGCGCAGTTTGCTTGCTGTCCACTACCTCAACGCCATCAGAGCTTGCTCCTCACAGCTCATGGAATGCTTACTGATCGCCAAAACGCAAGGTCCAGGTCGCGAACAAACCGTGAGCCCGGTAGTCAGCAGCTCCATTCAAAA
>NYYT01000019.1 GCA_002686885.1 Pedosphaera sp. | reverse complement strand
CTACATGGTGCTATCTCCCGAACATGGTTTGGTCACTGAATTGACCAGCGAAGACCAACAAGCCGCGGTGGCCGCCTATCGGGAGCAGGCTGCTCGCAAGAGTGACCTCGAACGCACCGAGCTTGCCAAGGAAAAGACCGGCGTCTTTATCGGGGCACACGCCATCAACCCGGTCAATGGTGAGCGCATCCCTATTTGGATTGCGGATTATGTCCTATCGACCTATGGCACCGGAGCCATCATGGCTGTGCCTGCCCATGACTCTCGCGACCTGGCATTCGCTGAAAAATTTCAATTACCGGTGCTTAAGGTGGTGCAGGCACCTGAGGGTCAGGATTCCATCGGTTACACCGGTCTTGGAACGAGCGTGAATTCCGATTTTCTGGATGGTATGGCCACCCCTGAGGCCAAGCTTGCGATGATTCAATGGCTGGAAGAGAGTGGCCACGGGCGTCGTCATATCAATTTCAAGCTTCGAGATTGGCTTTTCAGCCGGCAGCGATTCTGGGGAGAACCATTCCCCATTGTGTGGGAAGAAGGCGGGCATGCATCGGTGACCGAATGCGAGTTGCCTGTGCTTCCGCCCGAGCTCAAGGATTACAAACCCACCCCAGATGGGGAACCTCCTCTGGCTCGGGCCACGGATTGGTTGGCTCATCCAAGTGGTGCCACTCGAGAGACCAACACCATGCCTCAATGGGCTGGCAGTTGCTGGTATTATTTACGTTATTTGGATGCTTCCAATGATGAGGCATTTTGTGGAAAGGAAGCCGAGGCCTACTGGATGGGGACTCGAACCGAAGACGCTACACCGGGCGTCGATCTTTATGTCGGTGGCACCGAGCATGCGGTATTGCACCTGCTTTACGCCCGCTTTTGGCACAAGGTGCTTCATGATCTTGGACTGACTTCTTGTCGGGAACCTTTTTACAAGCTCGTCAACCAAGGGTTGATCCTCGGAGAAGATGGGCAAAAAATGTCCAAATCACGGGGGAATGTGGTCAATCCAGATGACATTGTCAGTGCTTATGGCGCCGATGCCTTTCGCCTGTATGAGATGTTCATGGGACCTCTTGAGATGTCTAAGCCATGGAACACCAAGGGAGTGGAGGGAGTGTATCGTTTTCTCGGCAGGGTTTGGCGATTGTTCGTGGACGAAGCAAGCGAGCTGGCCTTTGAACAGGCACTGTCCATCGATGCCAGCAAGGGTGAAGAACACCTGGCTTGTCTGCAGAGGCACAAGGGAATTTCTGATGATGCTGAACCGACCGCTGAGCAGCTCAAGTCTCTTCATCAATGCATCAAGAAAGTGACCGATGATCTGGAAGGCATGCGATTCAACACGGCTATTTCAGCCATGATGGTTTTTGTCAACGAGGCGACTGCCTGGGACATACGCCCTGCCTCTTCCCTACGCTCCTTTCTGGTGCTGCTTCACCCCTTCGCGCCGCATTTGGCAGAAGAACTCTATGCTATGCTTGGCAACGAACCTGAACAGATCATGGCTTATGAACCTTGGCCTGCTTATGAGGAATCCCACCTCAAGGAGACCAAGGTGTCCATTCCGGTGCAAGTCAANGGCAAGCTGAGAGANCGAGTGGAAGTTCCCGCCGACATGGATAAGGNGGCGCTTGAATCGATGGTGNTGGCATCGGACAAGGTTCAANTCCACACCGAAGGCAAGGAGGTGAAAAAAGTCATCATCGTGCCAGGAAAGCTTGTGAATCTGGTGGTCAAGTAGTTTACTGGGAAGNNNATGAAACCACTTCCCTCTCAACTCAGTCGACGTTCTTTCTTTCATNAANCCCTGCTGGGTGCTGCCGCNACNGGAGCCACCTGGTTNGATGTGCCGCAATTGATNGCCGATACCCGAGATGCTTCNNTGTTGAAATACGGAGGNTTTCCCATGGGGATCCANAGCTATTCTCTGAGAGGTTTCGGTGTCGATGGAGCTCTGGACAAGATCCAGGAATTGNAANTGCATCATGTGGAGTTTTTTCGCATGCATTTTCCTCCGACNCCTGACGCCAGCAAGATCGAAGCAATGAATGCCAAGCTCTCCCAGCGGGACATTTCCATCAGTGCCCATGGAGTGGAGTCTTTCTCAAGTGATCATCAGGCCAATGAGACCTTCTTTAAATTCGCAAAAAAAGCGGGTATTCGGAATATTTCGGCCAATCCTCAGCCGGATTCCTTTGAAAGTCTCAATCGACTGGTGGCTCAATACAATATTCGCATAGCCATTCACAATCATGGGCCAGGCGCTCTTTATGACAGCCCTCTGGATGGGCTCAAGGCAGTGGCTGGCTACGATAAACGTATCGGGTTTTGCGCNGATCTGGGGCACTACATTCGCTCGGGTGTGGATCCGGTGGAGGTAGTCTACCAACTGGGTGATCGTTTGTATGGCATCCATCTCAAGGATTTCGCTGAGCAGAAAAAAAACACCAAGGGTGTGATTCTGGGAAGAGGTCATTTGGACCTGGACGGTGTATTCAAGGCCCTCAAGAAAATTGGCTTTCCGGCNGATGGTGCCCTTTCACTGGAGTATGAGGAAAACCCCGAAAATCCCATGGATGACATTCGGGCTTGTCTCCAGGTGGCAGCCGAATCCGCCCAACGAGTTGCCAGGGGATAGGTCTCTGCATTTCACGCTTCCTGTGNATTTTGTGATTCCAATATCTTCACATNAAGANGATCCAGCTTTTCACCTGCTTGGATAAAATCCCTGATATTGGATAGAGGCACCTCACCGTGTACCTCTCATTGGATCAGGAATCGTAATTCTTTCACGTTAACGGGAAGATATTTGCCTGGATTTATCCTACGCCACGATCTTCACATTCCTGTTCTTGACGCTGACATGGCAGATTGAATAATTTCAGGAATCCCAATGTTCGAATTCTTCGCCGTCATAGGACGACTGAAGATCGTATCACCTTTGATCAAAACCAAGAAAGAATCATATGGAAAGTAAGATGAAAGCAAAGTACGGGCTCCATTGGCTTGCTGCCTGCATTTTAACAGTGCCTACGGTTTCGATGACCGCCCAACTCTCATTTTCACCTCCCGATGGAGGATGGAACTACATTTATGAAGGTGACCAGGCAGACTATGCTCCGGACGGGGAAGGGTTTGCCAGTCTTGATGGGACCTGGAGCCATGATAACGGCTCGGATCAGTGGGATGGGTCAGCCATTGGTGGAGATTTCGGGGATGGGAACCGACCCGGCGGAGCCATGATTATCACTGAGGGCTCTGCATCCTACTTGCGTATTCAAGATACAGGAGACCCCAGGGACTATGGTTATGGGGATCCAGGTTCCAATCGCAAAGTCTATTTGGGACATGACCTGACCGCAGATGGTGTCGCTGATACGATCATGGACGATGGAGTGACACTCATCTTTAGAGCTCGAGTGCCTACCTCAGGTCCACTCGACGTTCTTCACCCCAACGGGCAACAGGCCAACGGCACCCAACCCTATCCTGAAGGTGGAGACGGATATGTGACCTCCGATGGAGGTAAGGGCAATTTTGTGATTAAGCAGTCTTCAGGTGGTGCCATCGCCTTTTCGTTGACCACAGCTACCGATACCCCCAACGGCAACCCCAATGACAATGTGACCAATTTCAGCGGTCTTAGCTTCAATGAGTTCAACGGGAACGCCATTTCGGGAGACGTTAATTTTGGCCAGGGTGATGGTGCCAATGTGATTCCTTTTGATCCCACGGTTTGGCATGAGTTCTGGATCACGATCAAAAAAGACGAAAAAAACAATGGTACGCATGTGGTGAAGGTATGGATGGATGGCAGCGATGCCTTCAGTCAATTTGATGCCACCGCAGGTCCTGGGAGTGACTTTGGAAGTAGCTATCTGGCTATGGGAGCGACGGCAACCCCACAGAACGCTGCCTTGGATATCGACTTTTTTGGCATGAAGGTGGGTGCTGTAGAGCCCACACCAAGATCCTATCAGGACCCTGATGGAGGATGGGATTATGGATACGAGGGTGACTTGGCAGCCTATGCCGAAGATGGAGAAGGATTTGCCTCGTTGGACGGTACTTGGAGCCATGACAATGGTTCCGATCAATGGGATGGTTCAGCTATTGGAGGTGAGTTTGGCGATGGCAATCGTCCCGGTGGTGCCATGATTATTGAAGAAGCCAATGTCAACTATCTGCGTATTCAGGACACCGGAGACCCTCGCGATTATGGCTATGGCGACCCGGGCTCCAACCGGAAGGTTTATCTGGGCCATGATCTGACCGCTGACGGCTATTCGGACACCATCATGGATGATGGGGTAACTTTGAACTTTCGCGCTCGCGTTCCCAGCGATGGCCCTCTGGATGTTTTGCACCCGAACGGCCAGCAGGCTAATGGCACCCAACCATATCCTGCAGGTGGAGATGGCTATGTGACATCTGATGGAGGCAAGGGCAATTTTGTGATCAAACAAGCAGCTGGTGGCGCCATTGCCTTCTCTCTGACGACTGCCACTGACACACCCAATGGTAATCCCAATGACAACGTCACCAACTTCAGTGGACTGAGCTTCAATGAGTTCAATGGTAACGCTATCTCCGGTGATGTGAACTTTGGTCAGGGTGAAGGGGCCAACGTCATCCCCTTCGACCCCACAGTCTGGCATAACTTTTGGATCACCGTGGAGAAGGATACCGCAGAGGTAGGAACTCATGTGGTTCGTATCTACATGGATGGATCGACGGCTCCCACGACCTTCAAGGCGACTGCTGGTCCTGGAAGCGATTTTGGCTCGAGCTACCTTGCCATGGGAGCGACGGCGACCCCTCAGAATGCGGCTCTGGACATCGATTATTTCCGTGTCAAAGCAGGTGTCCATGCTCCCAACGGAGCCACCATCGTTAACACAGATATCCTGGATCTGAAGCCTGCTTTGGGTGCCAAAAGTGTTGACCCTTCTCAGGGAGTGACCTTTCGCGTAACCTCTGATGGTGCCATCCCAAAAGAGAATATTAGTGTGGTTCTCAATGGTCTGGATTATTCAAGCGAGCTTTCCATTGAAGGAGATGAAAGTGCTTGGAATGTTTCCCTACTCTCCCTTTCTGCCAACATGGTCTACGAAGGTGAAGTCCTCATTCGCTCGGTTCAAGGGGGCTTGACTTCTCAGTTGCTGTCTTTCGAAACCTTTTCGTCAGATAGCTTTACTTTTGAAGCGGAAGATTGGAATTACGACCGAGGTGATTATATTAATAATCCCGATGTAGGTGATTATTTTGACCTTGGAGGTTCGGTGGATAGTGAGGGGATTGATTTCCATGAACTTTCCGATGATTTCGATTTTGCGAATGAAACGGCTTGGCGCTTCCCACTGGTAGGGAACATGCCGAACACTGAATCCAATGGGAACGAGGCAGACCGATCCAGGTATGCTGATGATCCTGATGCTGATTACAGCGTCACGGATACCGAAGTCGGTGAATGGTTGAATTACACGCGGAATTACACTATAGGAGACGCCAACATTTGGCTGCGCGGGCGGTTCAACGAAACCAGCTTTGATGGTACGGATTTAGGAACCGATACGGTTCAATTGGACCGGGTGACTTCCGATGCCGCAGTTGAAAACCAAACCACCGAATCATTGGGTGTTTTTAAGGGGTCAGGCGGCGGTTATGCTTGGATCCCGCTGACCGATTCCAACGGGAATATCAAAAAGGTTACCTTGAATGGTGAGGTGACCCTGCGTGCAACGATTCTCGCAGGAGATCCTGATCTGAACTTCTTCATGGTGACTGAAGCTGTTGAGGTGCCTGCTGGCCCTGCGGTGCTCGTTGCCGAAGGTAGCGCTACTGAGCCTGGTGTGGTGGACTTCGGTTCACTGGATGGAGATGCCAGCTATATGTTCTACTTCACGGCCATCAAGGCGGGTGCGTCTACAGCAATTGCTGGGGACAATGCCTTTGCCATCAAGTTGGACCAATGGAATGAACAGGGTTTGTTCGGCACGACTCAGTTCGGTGTGGCAGATAACCTGTTCTCCGCGGTCGATGGTCAGAGTGTGGCCTCGGTCTTCGATACCCCGGTGCATGTGGTCATCGTAAGTGACAGTGCTACAGGCGAATCGCACCTCTATATCAATGGTGTTCTTTCCGGTCACTGGGCAGGAAGCATTCCGCTTTCAGGTCAGGTCAAGGTGATGGGGGCCCGTCTGGAGCAGGCAACCGACCACATGGGTGGGGGTTCCGCCATGCATGCGTGGGCAACCTATGCCGGGCAATTGACCGCAGCCGAAGTGGCCTCTCTCTATGAGAGTCGTCCGGAAGTCGTGCAGGCAGGTGCCATTAGTTCCGTCGCCTTGAGCGGTGGGAATGTGGTCATTGAATACACTGGAACGCTCAAGAGTGCTTCCAGTGTGAGCGGTCCTTACAGCGCAGTGGCAGGTGCCAGCTCGCCTTACTCGGTGTCGCCCACCAAGGCTGCTGAATTCTACATTGCTGAATAAAACCGACATCAAGAGATTCACGATTCATTTGCAGGNCTGGGCACGTTTTTTGCGTGCCCAGNCTTTTTTTGACCCTGTTTGAATTGTGATTGAAGATCCCGGTGAAGGAGTGCGAGACTTTGGGGATGAGATGGATTTTCGGATGGTGTCTTTTACTCGTTGGGCTTCAGGCTGAATCTGCCAATCAGCCTCCGGTAGATTTGATTCCAATGCCTGATCGTGGCGTTCAACCGCAGATTCAGGTGGGCCCTTCGGGCGACATTCATCTGGTATATCACAAGGGAGAACCTGGTGAAGGGGATTTGTTCTACGTCAGGATGAAACCCGACCTCGGTGAGTGGTCCACGCCCATCCAGATCAACCGTCTCCCGCATTCGGTTGTGGCAACANGTANTGTCAGGGGGCACCAGTTGGCGGTGGCTCATGACGGGACGGTTCATGTCATCTGGTTTGGGAACAAGCACTGGCAGGAACCCAAGAGTGAGCCTTCCTATGCCGCTTCCCCCCTGATGATCGCCACGCTTCCAGCGGGTCAGGAAGCCTTTACTCCTGAAAAAAATCTTTTGAGCTGGACACAGTACTTGGATGGTGGTGGCTCTCTGGCCGTCGATCGCCATGGAGCCATGTTTGTGGCCTGGCATGGTCGAGGGGACTCCAAGCTGGAAGGGGAGCAGGGTCGAGAGATCTTCATGAGTGTTTCCATTGACGGAGGGAAGACTTTTTCTCGAGAACAGGCGGTTTCAAAAACCCCTCAGGGAGTTTGCTCCTGCTGTGGGATGCGCGTCTATGTCGACCCGCAGGATGGGGTTCACATGCTCTACAGAGGGCTTGAGGGAACTACTCGCCCCATGGTTCATTTACATTCTACCGATCGTGGCAAGACTTTTGCCTATCGCCTTTTTGATCCCTGGGATATCCAGGCCTGTCCCATGAGTTTGGTCAGTATGGCTCACGATGCTAATGGGACGGCTTGGATCGCCAACGAGTGGGAGTCCTCGATACAATTGCATCGGCAATTACCGAATCAGGCATGGGCGTCCNAAACTCCCCAGGATGGTATATGGAAAGGAAAACATCCCTGGATTGCGATGGGAGCCGATGGGCAGGTCCTCCTCTCCTGGGCCGATGGGGNCGGCTGGGGTAAAGGGGGGCAATTGCGNTGGGCTCTGATCAATGCTGAGGGTCAGACGGTTTTTCAGAATGAAGCGGCATCAAGCATCGGACTGCCGGTATGGAGCTTCGCTTCGGCGGTTCATGTCCATGGACGCTTCAAGCTCTTTTATTAGGTTGCTGAACCATGGAAGTGGTGCTCTTTCAGCCCGAAATCCCGCCGAACACCGGGAATGTGGCCCGGCTTTGTGCTGTCACACAATCGGGCCTTCATCTTATTGAACCCATCGGTTTCAATCTGGAGAATCGCCAGCTGAAACGTGCCGGTATGGACTACTGGTCCATGCTCCGATGGAATCGGTGGAAGGACTGGAAATCCCTCCAAGATTCCATGAAGGAGGGAAGGAAATTTTGGTTTGTTGAATCCGAAGGGCCTCAACGATACGACGAGGTCGACTTTGGTAAGGATGACTTCCTGGTTTTTGGTCGAGAATCCTCAGGTCTGCCTTTGAGCTTGCTTGAAGCTCACCGAGANAGGTGGTTGCGCATCCCCATGATGCACCCGGAGGCCCGTTCCATCAATCTCTCCAACAGCGTAGCTCTGGTGCTTTTTGAAGGGCTCAGACAAAATGGGTTTGGTGGTGATTTAGGGACCAACAGCCATCCTTCTTCACCGTAGATNGATACCCCNNAAGGCCNCTGGAAATGCANCGATTGTCTCGTTTTCAAGAGATCGAAAATCTCAACAAGCTNCTTATNTCGGGGGAATNATTCGGTATCGGGTGCGTCCTCTCCTGATCCTGCATCCTCCTCACCCTCTTCCTCCTGATCCTCATTGATCACGGGGGCGATGGCCTGCAGTTTGTCTTTGCCCTTGGTGTCGACCAATTTGACGCCCATGGTGTTTCGGCCGGCTTCCCGGATGCCATCCACCGCAATACGTATCATCTGTCCTCCCACGGTGATGAGCATGATTTCATCATGTTCGTGCACACTTAGAGCCCCGATGATGCCGCCCGTTTTTTCACCCGTACGCATGGTGATGATTCCTTTGCCTCCTCGGGACTGCTGACGGTATTCCTCGAAGGTGGTGCGTTTGCCGATACCATTTTCACTCGCCACCAGCAAGGTCGCACCCTCCTCAACAATGGAAAGGGCTACCACGCGATCTGTGTCGACCAAGTTGATGCCTCGGACACCACTGGTTGCCCTGCCCATGGAGCGCGCATCGGATTCATTGAAGCGGATACTCTTGCCCTGATGGCTGATCAAGACCACATCGTCCTCTCCGGAAGTCCTTTTGACTTCAATCAATCGGTCTTCTTCCAGAATGTTGATGGCCTTGATGCCTCCCTTGCGATAATTCTTGAAGGCAGCCAGTTCGGTCTTCTTGACTGTCCCATTTTGCGTGGCAAAAATCAGGAAACCGGGTTGTTCCCAAGTGATGTCCTTCTTGTTTTCATTCATGACCGATTCCACACGAATCAACGCGGCCACTTTTTCATCCGGTTGGAGCTCCAGCACATTGGCAATGTTTCTTCCCTGGCTGGTGCGGCTCAATTCAGGAAGTTCGTGAACACGCTCGACATACACCCGTCCCGTGTTGGTGAAAAACATCAGGTAGTCATGGGTGCTGGCCGAGAAGAGATGTTCGACAAAGTCCTTGTCCTTACCATCCACCACAGCTTTGGAACGCATGCCCATACCAATGACGCCTTTCCCTCCCCGACGTTGTGAACGATACTCGTTGAGTTGGGTTCTTTTGATCAGCCCATTATGGCTCAAGGTGATGATCACCGGTTCATTGGCAATAAGATCCTCAATGAGCATGTTGCCGTGAAAAGGAATCAATTCGGAGCGGCGGGGTGTGGCATACTTTTCCCGAATACGCTGAAGCTCTTCCTTGATGATGGTGAGCACGCGGATTTCCCTGGCGAGGATATCCATCAGGTCTTTGATGGTTTCGAGGAGTTCCCCATATTCCTTCTTCACCTTGTCGGTCTCCATTCCCGTCAATTGGTAGAGCCTAAGTTCCAGGATGGCATTGACCTGGGCTTCGCTAAAAACATAGCGGCCCTCTTCCAGGCGTGCCTGGCTGCGGATCAGGATTCCGAACTGCTCGACGGTTTGCTGATCAAACGCGTAGGCCATGAGCTTTTGCTTGGCCTCTTCTCGATTGGCTGAATCCCGGATGATGCGAATGAAATCATCCAGATTGGCAAGTGCGATGAGATAACCTTCGAGGATTTCTGCCCGCGTCTCCGCTTTTTTGAGCTCGAAGCTGGTTCGGCGAAGGACGACTTCCCTGCGGTGCTCAATGTAGCAATTGATGATTTCCTTGATGTTGAGCGTCTTGGGCCGTTGATGGTCAATGGCGAGCATGTTGACGCTGAAGGTCGTTTCAAGCTGAGTGTGCTTGTAGAGATTGTTGATCACGACCTTGGGAATGGCATCCCGTTTGAGCTCAATGACCAAGCGGGTGTTTTCATCGGATTCGTTCCTGAGGCCGGAAATTTCTGTCAGAATCTTTTCATTGACCAACTGAGCAATACGTTCTTCAAGCACCGCTCGGTTGACGTTGAAGGGGATCTCGGTGATGATGATCTGCTCCTTGCCCGTGGAGGTGGTTTCAACCTCCATGCGACCCCGAATGCGAAGGCTGCCCCGGCCCGTATGAAAATACTGGCGGATGGGATCCAGCCCGCAGACCTGACATCCGCTCGGGAAGTCAGGGCCCTTGATGTATTCCATGAGTTCAGGAATCGTGATCGATGGCTGGTCGATTTGTGCGCAGATTCCATCGATGACCTCTCCCAGGTTGTGCGGAGGAATGTTGGTCGCCATGCCAACAGCGATGCCGGTGCCACCATTGACCAGTAAGTTGGGAAAGGAAGAGGGAAAGACAGATGGTTCGACGGTGGAATCATCGTAGTTGGGGACAAAATCAACGGTGTCCTTCTCCATGTCATCCATCAGGACGGATCCCAGGTGGGTCATCCTTGCCTCGGTATAACGCATGGATGCGGGTGGATCCCCTTCGACGGAACCAAAGTTACCCTGGCCTTCGACCAGGGTATCACGCATGGCCCATGGCTGAGCCATGTGAACCAGGGTAGGGTAGATGGCCTGATCTCCGTGCGGGTGATAGTTACCCATGGTTTCCCCAACAATTTTAGCACACTTGATGTGCTTCTTGCTGGGGCCGACTCCGAGATCATTCATGGCGTAGAGAATACGTCTCTGAGAGGGTTTGAGCCCATCGCGCACATCCGGCAAGGCGCGCGATATGATCACCGACATCGAATAGTCGAGGAATGAATTTTTGATTTCATCAGCCACATTGATTTTCTCAACGAGGCCACCGCTGTTTGGGTTGGATGGTTTTGAGTCGGATTCCGACATGGTGAATTTTAGGGATTAGGTCACAAAAAGTTTTGAATCTGTTCTCAAAGGCTCATGGTTTGAGCCATTGAAAACCAGCCAGTCCGTAAGCTGGCGGTGTCCTTAAACATCGAGATTTCTGACATTGAGGGCATTATCCTCGATAAATTGGCGTCGCGGTTCTACCTCATCTCCCATGAGCTTGGTGAACATTTCCTCGGCTTCCACGGCATCACTGAGATCTACGCGTAACAACTTCCGGGTGTTTGGATCCATCGTGGTTTCAAAGAGTTGCTTCGGGTTCATTTCGCCCAGCCCCTTGAAGCGTTTGATTTCCAGACCGCGTTGTCCGACCTCCTTGATNCCTTCAAGGATTTCTGCAATGGAGAACAGAGGCTTGGTGGTTTGTTTTTCTCCCTCACCCTCGATCAGTTCGAACAAGGGCTGATCCTGAGCTGCATAATGTTCCACCTTGAGGCCCTTTTCAGTAAGTTGCTCGAGAAGTTTTTCAATCGCCTTGCTCTCGTGAAGTTCCACGTGCCGTGCTCGCCGGCTGGTTTGAGNTCGGTTTGCCTCTTCCACGGACGTTTCCTCTTCACTGCTTTCAAAGAGGCCCAGATCCAGGTTCGCCTTACCGAACGCTGCCAGGGCTTCTTCGTCCTTGAAATAATGGGTTTGTTCCTGATTCCCTTCGCGGATCTTGACCAAATGGCGAGGAAGAGAGCCTTCCTGCGCACGACACTCCAGATAATCATCAAACTGCCCACCGTGCCGTCGGATGGCGTTGGCAAATTTGTCCATTTGGCTCAACAAGTCGAGAATGTCACTCAAAGCAGCATCTTCGAGCAGGTTTCCATCACTCAAGTTACGCAGCTTGACCTCNCCCGAACCCATGCGAATGAGGATGCGNCTCAAGGCNGCGTCATCGGCTACGTACTCGGTATGCCGTCTTCGGGAAATTTGGTAAAGGGGTGGCTGGGCGATGTAAACGTAGCCCCGACTGATCAAGTCAGTCATGTGGCGGTAGAAGAAGGTCAGNAGGAGCGTGCGGATATGAGACCCATCGACATCNGCATCGGTCATGATAATGACCTTGTGATANCGCAATTTGTCAGGATTGAAGGCACCTTCTCCATCTCCAGTCCCGATTCCGGTGCCAACCGCAGTGATCATGGTGCGGATTTCGTTGTTTTGAAGCACCTTGTCCAGCCTGGCTTTTTCCACATTGATGAGCTTTCCACGGATGGGAAGAATGGCCTGGTATTTGCGGTCGCGTCCTTGTTTGGCGGAACCACCTGCAGAGTCACCCTCCACAATGTAAAGTTCGGTGTTTTCGGGATTGCGGTCGGANCAGTCGGCCAGTTTTCCNGGGAGCCCCCCTCCGGTCATGGCGCTTTTGCGGACCGTTTCCCTGGCTTTTTTCGCTGCTTCCCGAGCNCGAGCTGCCATGAGGGACTTCTCGATGACGCGCTTGGCAATGGCAGGGTTGCCATCAANGTAGGCCATCAAGCCCTCGTAAACGACCGATGAGACCACGCCTTCGATCTCCGTATTGACCAGTTTGACCTTGGTTTGTGATTCAAATCGAGGGTTGGGGAGCTTAACGCTGAGCACGCAGACCAAACCTTCCCGGACATCATCTCCGGAAATATTGGGATCNTTGTCCTTCAGGAGACTGTTGGAGCGGGCGTATTGATTGATGGCTCGAGTCAAGGCTGTACGGAAGCCTGTCAGGTGAGTGCCACCATCGGCGTTGGGGATGGAGTTGGCAAAACAAAGTATTTGGGCGTTGTAGGTATCGTTGTATTGCACCACACAATCGACGAAGGCCTCTTCTTGCTTACCCTCGACCTCGATGTAGCGAACACCCTGCAGGTTGATGGGGTCTTGATGAACCAATTGTTTGTTTCTTCCCAGCTGTCTGACAAATTCCCCAATACCATCTTTGTAAAAAAAGCGCTCCGACTTTTCTTCCTCCCGCTCATCACTCAATTGGATTTCAAGCCCTGGATTCAAAAAAGCCAGTTCCCTGAGGCGATTGGCCAGGATTTCAAACTTGAATTCGGTGGTGATGGTAAAAATGGTCGCATCCGGTTTGAAGGTGATCAAGGTTCCCGTATGCTTGCTGCTACCAATGACTTTCAACTTTTGGGTGGTATGGCCNCTTGCAAACTCCATGAAATGGACCTGCTCATCTCGAGAGACCTCCACTTTGAACCAATCGGAAAGAGCATTGACACATTTGGCTCCGACTCCGTGAAGCCCCCCCGAATACTTGTAAGCTCCCTGCCCGAACTTACCACCGGCGTGCAAATTGGTCAGAACCAGCTCAACGGCGGGCATCTTGAATTTGGGGTGCATGTCCACCGGGATGCCTCGACCATTGTCACGGATGGACACCGACCCATCGACGTGGATGGATACCTCAATTTTGGAGCAAAAACCGGCCAGATGTTCGTCAATGGAATTGTCCAGAACTTCGAAAACACAATGATGCAGTCCTCTTTCATCCGGGTCACCGATATACATGCCAGGGCGCTTTCTGACCGCTTCAAGGCCTTCCAGTTTATCGATTTTTGAAGCATCGTAACGACCGTCATCGATAGGGGGCGATGCGGTGGTTTTCGGGTCGTTTTCTTGGTCCATAATATGTTGATTAAGAGCAACTAACAAAAGCTGCTAAAGAGAGNNNNATTTTAGTGGAAAACCCCTCTACCGACAATGGTTTATTTCATNCTTTTGTGGGGTTTTCACGTGCGTNACGGAAGATTTTCTATGCCTTGCTGGTCTTGACCTCAAAGGCTGTGTCTGGAGGAAGTCATGAAGTGATGAAACCTGCTCGATGGCATGGTTTTCTGGAAGCGCAGGAATCCTGATGCCGCCATCGAGTCGGCACTCGGATCCCGTCCCTGAAGGTCCTTNTTTTTTGGCATCGACAAAGCGGACACTTTCTCGTTGATTGGTCCAGCTGGCGATACCAATCGCCCTAAAGCCCACTGGTGGCCTTGTCAGGACCCGAGTCAAGGTTCCCCAAAGCGCTGTCCACGTNGAGCAAGCCCATCATGATGCAACCGAAAAACCAGCCTTCTCCATCATCACAGACCGAGGAATCAGAACCGAAAGCTAGCGCACCNGAGAACCCCTCAAGCGATGCTTCGCAGGCTTCCTCTTTNTTTACACGTGCGGATTGGCGAACGGCGCTTTTTACCGGTTTGTTTGTATTCATGGGATATTTGCTCTCCATGGCTCCAGATGTGACGCTGGAAGATTCCGGAGAATTGTCTGTGGGGTCTTTCTATGCGGGCGTCCCGCATCCGCCTGGCTATCCGGTTTGGACCCTCTACTCGTGGCTTTTTACCCAGTTGCCAATTTCAAACATTGCCTTTCGAGTGGCCTTGTCCTCGGCATTTGCTGGAGCTGCTGCCTGTGCCTTGCTNGCTCTGATGGTTTCGCGAGGAACCAGTCTGATGATGGACGGCATGGCGTCGGTGAAGGGCTTGGATCCAGGACTCAAAGGGTGGATTTCACGAGTCTCTGCCTGGGTAGCGGGCATGTTGATGGGATTCAATGGGTTCATGTGGAGCCAGGCGGTCATTGTGGAAGTCTACACCCTGAGTGTCCTTTCGCTCATGGGAGTTCTGGCCTGTCTCATGCATTGGGTGTATGTTCAGGAGCGAAAGAGATATCTTTACCTTGCCTTTTTCCTCTTCGGTATTTGCTTCAACAATCATCAAACCTTGATTGTGGCCGCGATGGGAATCCAAGTGGCGATTGCAGCGGTGAATCTTCGCCTNGGGCGCGATCTCTTTCTGGGCAACAGTCTGGTTTACATTCTGGGGCTGATGGCCAAGTGGTATGGCATGTTGACTGCCTTTGATGAAAACATCCCTTTGTTTGTCATTTACAATGCGGTGGGCATCAGTTCATTGGCCGCTTTCGCCTGGGCCTGGAGCCGAACTCAGGAAATCATGACTGAATGGAAGGTGGTCCTTTTGCTAGGGCTCGCCTGGCTGGTAGGTGCCAGTTTTTATTTTTACATGCCTCTGGCCTCCTCCACCAATCCTCCCATGAATTGGGGCTATCCTCGCACCTGGGATGGCTTTNTTCACGCCTTCAGTCGTGGGCAGTATGAGCGTGCAAACCCAACCAGCTCTGTTTTGAGATTCATCCAGCAAATGGCCCTTTATTTCAAAGGACTGAGCTCCGAATTCTCCGCCGTGATGGCCTTTGTGGGGCTTCTGCCACTGATTGTCTGGAAAAAAATTGCTCGTCGGGAAAAGGCATGGCTCATTGGGCTGGGTGGCATCTTCTTCTGTCTTGCCGTCATCCTCATGATCTTGCTCAACCCGCCTCCGGATCGACAGAGCCAGGATCTCAATCGAGTCTTTTTCACTTCCTCTCATGTGGTGGTGGCCTTGTTCGCGGGCTATGGGGTGGCCTTGCTGGCAGGTCTTCTGAGCGCGCAATATCAACGGTATCGCATGGTGGCTATTTGTGCAGGTTCGGTGGCCTTGGCGTTTGCCCTTTTCGGTAAGCTTGCTCTGGAGCGAGTGCATCCATTGGATCAGTTTACCGCATATTACGGCNTAGCCCTGACCNTGGCATTTTTGATAGTTTTCGGACGTTCCAGGGACCGTGCACCTACCTATGCGATTCTAGCGGTTCTCTCTCTGGCTCCTTTTTACTCTGTACTGAGTCATTGGTGGGAAAATGAGCAGCGAGGTCATCTCTTTGGTTACTGGTTTGGTCATGACATGTTCACCCCACCTTTTGAGGTGTATCCCGAGATGGATGAAGGTGCGATCTTGTTTGGGGGAACCGATCCTGGACGATTCAACCCGACCTATATGATTTTTTGCGAAAGCTTTCTCCCATCGTCGAAAAAGCCAAGAGATCCTGATTTTGATCGNAGAGATGTGTATCTCATTACACAGAATGCGCTGGCTGATGGTACCTATCTGGATTACATCCGGGCCCACTATTTCCGCAGTGCTCAGCAGGATCCACCCTTCTTCCAGGAAATGCTTCGCTCCACTTCTGAAAAAGAACTCAACCTCACGACCAACAGCCTGGCACGAGCTACCCGGCCCTTGGATCAAGCCATGATGCGCATGGGGGCCTATGTGGAAGATAAACGTCGAGCCAAGGGAGTCTACCCGCGCAAGGAAATCTACACACCCTCCCTGGCAGATTCCGACCAGGCTTATATGGAATACATGGCCGATGCTGCGGTTCGTCGAGCCAACAATCAATTGCGTCCAGGCGAAATTGTCACCGAAACTCTTGATGGGCGGATTGCCGTTCAGGGGCAAGCAGCGGTCATGGCCATCAATGGGCTCTTGACCAAGGTGATTTTTGATAAAAACCCGGACCACAGTTTCTACGTTGAGGAAAGCATGCCTCTGGAATGGATGTATCCGCATCTCTCTCCATTCGGGATCATCCTCAAGATCAACCGTGAAGCGGTGACCGGTTTCTCCGAGGAAGATCTTCGAAAAGATCGCCTTTTCTGGTCTCAATACATGGAGCGCTTGATTGGTAACTGGATTGATGATGAAACCTCCATCGAGGAAATCATGTCCTTCGTTACGGACACCTATCAGAGTGGTGATTTGACCGCTTTCAAGGGAGATGCCAAATTTGTGCGCGATGACTGGGCCCAGAAGGCTTTTTCCAAACTCAGAAGCGCCATCGCGGGGGTTTATGCCTGGCGCTTGAGCCCACAATGCCCCGAGCATCTTCGCCCTCAAAGTGTGGAGGAAGAAAATCGCTTGCTGAGGGAGGCCGATTACGCATTCAAACAGGCGGTGGCCTTGTGCCCCTACAGTCCTGAAGCGGTTTACCGTTATTCCAATCTTCTTGCCACTACGCAGCGAGTGGATGATGCCATTCTCATTACACAGAAATGTTTTGAATTTGACTACGAAAACGAGGGCGTCCGACAGCTGCTGGAGCAGTTGCACATGCTCAAACAGGGCCAGACCAAGCTCACTGAAATCCAGGATGCCATCCTATCCCTTGAGCAGCAATTTGCCGGGAATCGAACCAACCTCGATATCGCCTACAAATTGATGTCCAATTATGTGCTGACGACACGTACCAACGACGCNNTTGCCATCATGGACGAACTGTTGGCGGATCCCAATGCGCCGGCTGAANCCATATTGACCGTTGCCTCAGCCTACAACGACCTCAATGAACTGGAGCGACTGGAGAATGCGCTGGTACGGCTTGTGGAAGTGCTACCTGAAAATCCCGAAGCCTGGTTTGATCTGGCTGCAACGCAAGCGATCATGGGCAAGCATCAACTTGCCCTGCAAACCCTGGGTCGAACCATGGAATTAAGTCGTGCACGGCGAGAGAAAAACCCCGAAGCGGTGGATCTTGCACGCAAAGCAAGAGCAGATGTGCGACTGAATGCCTTGAAGGCGATGCCTGATTTTCAGAGGATTCTGAATCCTCAGAATTGAACCCAAGGCATGCNCCGANNGCTNTCGGCCNGTTGTCGANNTGNTGNCATCAGACTGACTGGAGGGCAGANNAGCNAATTTGAGGCCTCAANAGCTTNGGGCNTACTTNAGNCGNTCAAANGTTTTCTGNAGNATTTCCCANTCNTGNNTNNCAGANGTCTTTTCCTGAGCCGCNTGAATCAAAGAAAGCTCATTNGCATTTTTGGTGGGCTCTGANACTTGGTAATANANNCCAAAATGNCCGGGGAAGGGAGNNTCNGCCAATTGNTAAGCGGCNANNTCACTNGNNACAATCGTGATCTTCTGGCACTAACTCAAAAGCCCCTCCTTTTCGCGGATTAGATGCATCAAAAGCTCCTTTGTAAAATTCCACACACTCGCTCAAGCATTCTATGACGCTGAATCCTTCATGGTCCATTGCTTTCCCCATCATTTCTAATAGATGCTTAGGGTTAGTGCTTGTAGACCTTGCAATGAAGGTTGCTCCCGCAGCGATAAGCTGCTTCATGGGGTTGATCGGTTTATCTTTAGATCCTCCTAAATCGGTTTTACTTTTAAAACCAATAGGTGAAGTTGGAGAAGTTTGCTTTTTGGTCAAACCGTAAACAAAATTGTCCATGACGACATAAGTCAAATTGACGTTCTTCCGTGCTGTGTGATTGAGGTGATTACCTCCTATCGAAAAAGCATCTCCATCTCCACCGAAAACAAACGTATGAAGGTCTGGCCGGGACAAAGACACGCCCGTTGCGAATGGAAGTGCTCTTCCGTGGATAGTATGAGCGCCGTTAGCTTGAACGAAATAAGGAAACCGACTTGAGCACCCTATGCCTGCGACTGTTGTCACCTTTTCGTGGTGCAAGCCGCGCTGCTGGATTAGTTTAAGATACAATGCTAAAATCGAAAAGTCCCCACAACCTGGACACCAAGTGGGGTGATCGGCGGAAATATCTTTTTTTGTTAGAGGTGGTCTTTCCTCGACATTCGGAGTTGCAACACTGGATGTTTTTTCGATGGATTCTGTGGCACTCATTTAGTTAAGTGTTCTTTTGAGGTAGAAAAAAGTTATTCCTCGGAAATTTTATCATGGACCCTTTGAATTATTTCTTTGACCTTGAATGTAAGTCCATCTGTTTTCGTTACACTTTCTATTTTTGGATCGCAGAAACGAGCCCTTAAGATAGCAGCAAACTGTCCGTATCCATAAAGCCCTTCATCATTTAATTCGACTACTACAATTTTATCAAAACACTCAAAAATCTTTTCTAGTCCATTTGGTAATGGATTAATATTTTTCAAGTGAATTGCAGCCCACTCAATACCTTCCTTGGTGACTCGGTCGATTGTCTCTTTTATGGGGCCTTTTGTTGAACCCCATCCGACTATCAAAACTTTTCCTTTTTTCGGCCCATATATTTGAGGCAGAGGTAGACTTTTTGCCAAAGCTTGAAGCTTTCGACGTCGCTTCGCGTTCATTTCGACGTGTAATTTCGGTGAGCCAGTGGGGTGACCCATTTCGTCGTGTTCGAGTCCTGTAACAACAGGATACTTGCCGCTTTTTATAGGAGTGCCTGGTGCGAGATGTGCGGTGATACCATCCGGAGAAGAAAGATCATATGGTTTATGATTTTCGACTGGAGTTAAATCTGGAGATAAATCTTTGCATAGTTTCTGCAGATTGGGTTCATCGAATGCTTCGATGCGACTTGCAATAGCCTGATCTGTTAAAATGATTACAGGGGTACTAAAGTCTTTGGCAAAGCGGACTGCTTCCATAGCCGTGTAGAAACAATCTTCCACATCTGCAGGTGCAACAACAACTCTTGGAGAATCTCCGTGACCACCGAAACAAGCGATATTGAGATCAGACTGTTCAACGTTAGTTGGCATACCTGTGGAAGGACCTCCACGCTGAACATCTACGATAACTAAAGGAATCTCAGCCATGATACCCCAGCCAAGGGCCTCGGTTTTGAGAGAAATACCTGGACCGCTTGATCCAGTAACGGCCACACGCCCGGCGTAGCTTCCCCCCAGAGCCATCATGATCGAGGCAATCTCATCCTCACATTGAATGAAAGATCCGCCGTATTTCGGGAGTTCACGCCTCAGAAGTTCCATGATATCCGACCAAGGGGTTATGGGATAACCAGCTCCGAAACGAACTCCTGCTGCAATGAGGCCATATGCTAGCGCCTCATTACCATTCATCACTACTTGAACTGATCGAGATCCTGAACTTTCCGAAAATGCGAAAGTTTCAATAATGTTGCCAGTTTGATACTGGTTACCCGCATTGAAAGCGGCGAGAGCTGTCTCGGTTATTTTGGGGTTTTTACCCTTAAATTTTTCGGTAATTAACCGAATTACCTTTTCCGAATCCAAGTTGAAAATACTGCAGATCAGGCCCAGAGCGAAAATGTTTTTGCCCTTGTCCCTTGCGGTGCCACCAATCGCTTCAATGGTCAGACTGCTGATAGGGATGCCAACATGATGAAAACTTCCTTCCCATTCTTCGTTTGGTTTAACATGGTCCGAATCATAAAGTACTATCCCTTTGCTCTTGAGAGAGCTGATGTGTCCTTCATAGGAGTGCTGATAAAATGCCAACAAAACGTCTGCATCATCCCCAGCGCTCAAGACCTCTCCTGTGCCAATGCGCACTTGAAAAATGGAGGGCCCACCTGAGATGGTAGAAGGGATCGTCATGAAGGTCATGACGTCTTGTTCGCTTCGGCCGGCGAGCCGGGCCAGAAAACCTCCGATAGATTGAATGCCGTCTTGGGAGTTCCCGGCGATGCGGATGACGGCTTCTGTGATGTGAGACTGTTGTTTCGAACCGCCATTTTCTTTGGCGGCCAAAGTGGAATCGTTCATTCAGCGTGTTTTTCCATTAACAATTCTGATGATGTGAACCTCCAGAATGGTGGGACTGTCAGCGAATCGTTAACAGAACTTAATAATCTTAAAACCCACCCCTACAAGTGTCAAACGATTAACTTGAATTCTGATGTCTTTACGGCTGTTACCATACTTTGCTGATTTGGGAGCCTGTTGTAAATAAGTTAAACTTATTTACAAAGATTAGTTTTGTTCAGCTGTTTGGGTCCTTCATGGCTGCCTCCAGCATGCCTAATTGCGTCAGTCCCTCAAGTAAGCCTTGGCCAGCCTGGGAATTCGCGACGTAACCTCCCTCGCGCCGTGCCTTTTCGATGACTTCAGGCATGCTGTTGCTGGGTACGATCAGGTGCTCAGCATAGCGTCGATCCAGCATCGGAAGGTCATTAAAATGATCGCCCGCCGCAACCATCGCGTGAGGGCCAATGGCATGCTTGCGAGCTACCTCCCTCATGACACTTCCCTTGTGGATTGAGACGTGGGCAAAGCGGGCATAGACATCATTCCGAACCCAAGCAAGTTGATCGACTTCTGCAGTGATGCGCGCAACGCCTTCATGAATGATCTCTGCTTCCTCCTGGCTCGAAGCAATCAAACAGACGGGCGAAAACGGGTCTTCGTAAACTTGAGCAGAGAAATTTGTGCGGATCCATTGGCCCACTTTCGTGATGAGAGTTTCATGCGTCTTAAAGAGATCGTCATGAATCGTTTGAACCGAACGATTCCATTCGGCATCTTGGTGATACTTGTGGCCATTCCAATGAAAGAGTTCCCGTTCAACCGTTCCCAGATAATCGGGATACACGTCAGCGCAATGAGGTAACAGGCTCTCAAGCAGGTAGGACTTATCCCTTCCTGTATTCACCATCCACAAGCAACCACGCTGCTGAAGCCTTTGGATGGCCTCCAGAAGGGGTTTTGGAATGCAAGGTTGAGAAAGGTGATCAAAGAGGGTGCCGTCGAAGTCGGTGCAGAGCAACCTTACGGGGGAATGGGGCATGGTTTCTTGAAGGATCCTTTTCATGAAGTGGGCGCGTTTGAACTTTATGTAAACCCTCTCAAGAGCATCGACAAGAGAGGACACCGTTTTGCTCTCAGAGAATCCGTCCTGGCCGGGCCAAACCACTGGAGCATTGACAGAGCCTGCTTTCCTGCATAAGTTTCGCCAAAATTGAACGTTATGTCCGAGGAACAACCCAACCCGCAGGCCAACGCTCCTGAAGCCAAAAAGGAGACCGTACGCATCAATCTCCCACCTAAGCCTACAGCAGCGCCTACGGTCAAAATTCCTGCGCCATCTGCAGTTGCTGGTGCCAAACCGGCCGCAGCTGCCCCTGCTGCAGCTGGCGGTGCCGCCGGTGCAACCCAGAAGCTTCCCAGCGCTGCCCCTAAGGCTGCAGCATCCGCTCCCCCAGCGCCTGCTGCCAGCGTGACCGCCAAGCCTTCTCCAGTCATGGCCCCAAGACCTGCGGTTCAGCAGGCATCCGGGGTGGATTCGATTTTGGCTATTGCAGCCATGATCGGGGTCTTAGGTGTTGGAGTTTTCGTGTGGTTCTTGATCTGACGTTTTACC
This sequence comes from Pedosphaera sp., assembly GCA_002686885.1. GTDB lineage: Bacteria > Verrucomicrobiota > Verrucomicrobiia > Limisphaerales > AAA164-E04 > UBA7971. The sequence goes on along the minus strand of NYYT01000019.1, from coordinate 24,440 downwards.
CTTGCCACTACATTCCATGGAAAGTTTGACAGATTCCTCCTTTGAAGAAAAGGTCCTAAAGGCTTCAGGACCCGCACTCGTTGATTTTTGGGCTGAATGGTGTGGTCCATGCAAAATGCTCACCCCTGTTTTGGAGAAACTCTCCAAGGAGAACGAGGGCAAGATCCAAATTTTCAAAGTGAATGTGGATGAGTGTCAGCAGCTTGCTGTGCAGTTCAATATTCGTTCCATCCCGACCTTGCTGTTTTTCAAGGACGGTCAGGTGCAGGAGCAGGTGGTTGGCCTCAAGAGCGAGTCCGATCTTCAGGCAAGCATCGACCGACTTGCCTAAGGTGCCGCCTCTGGTTCTTCTGTTGCAGAAGCCGATCAATGTTGGTAATGGGTCCTTAACCTGTTCTACCAATGTTGGGCTTACTCAATCCTAGGCCTCATTCCCGAAGGGCTGAATTTTATCATCAGCTGGGAATCATGATCCGGGCAGGTGTCAGCTTGCCCAATGCCCTTGCCTCGATGCACCGAAACGGAGGTTTTGGTGTCTCTCGCAAAACCGTCGAAAGTTGGATGCAACGCCTTTCGATGGGATCCACCTTTGAGGAAGCCATCGCCGCTTCATCGGATGAAGTTCCGGCCCTGGACATTGCCCTGTTGGGCTCCGGTGAAAAATCCGGTCGATTTGAGGATTGCCTGAGCGCTCTGTCGCATTATTACAGTCAGATTGCTGCTAACATCCGATCCGTGTTGAGTGGTCTGGCTTGGCCCATACTCACTCTTTTCATCATGATAGCTCTCGGCCCCCTTCCGGACTTGGTTCTCAAGGGGGATGTTTCCCATTATTTCGGGCAGGTGTTCCGACCTTTGGTCATCCTTTGCGGCCTCTTCGTCCTGATGTCCCTGGCTTTTGACTCCCGAAGAGGACGTCCATGGCAGGCATGGATGGAGCGGGTATTGGGTCTGGTGCCCTTTTTGGGTGGGGGGATCAAGGCCATGGCGCTAGCGCGTTTTTCACTCGCGCTGGAAGCGCTGCTCAATGCAGGAGTGGACACGCCCAAGGCTTGGTCCAGTGCAGCCTATGCCAGCGGATCTCCCATGCTCGCCCGTGAAATGAAAAGCTTTGGTTCAGCTATGGAAAGGGGTCGCACACCTTCCGAGTGGTTGCAGGAAGCTCGCTTTTTCCCAGATCTGTTCAAGATGTCCTATGCCACTGGCGAGCTGTCCGGGAAAGTGGACGAGAACCTTCAGCGTTTGATTCAAGTATACGCAGAGGAAGGCTCCATGAAGTTGCAAGCCTTTTCAGCCTGGTTTCCCCGCTTGATTTATTTGATCATTGTGTTGGTCGCCGCCTATCGGATTCTTTCCTTTTACTCAGGATATTTTGGTGGTCTTGGCATTTGAGACAGTATGAATAGTTCCAACCACGAAACAGACATGTGGACCATTGAAGACATTCAAAACGATGAGCAGCTCAGGATTCGAGAGTTCCCTGTTTGCAAGGACCAGGTTTTTCTCAGTCATGCAGCGGTTTGCCCATTGCCTGCCTGTGTCAGTCAAGCTATCGCAGACTATGCCTCCGCTTGTCAGTTTGGGGATCAGGAGGATGCGGCTGTCAGTCTCAATGCACAGACCCGTCTTCTGGCGGCCAACCTTCTGGGAGTCCAGTCAAGTGAGGTCGCCTTGGTGGGGCCTACCAGTTTGGCATTGAGTTTCGTCGCTTCTGGATTCCCATGGCGTAAGGGGGATGCGATTCTGGTCTACCAGGATGATTATCCCTCCAACGTGTATCCATGGATGGCCCTCTCCGAATGGGGCGTCGAGGTACGATTCCTCAATGTGTCTTCCCCAGGCGGCATCCGTTGCATCGATGTCGAGGGGCAAATTGATGAAAACGTTCGGATGGTGGCCTTGGCTTCCTGTCATTTTCTCAGCGGCTTTCGACTCGAAGTCGAAGCCATAGGACGCATGCTCAAGGAGCGAGGCATTGCCTTTTGTCTGGATGCCATTCAGACCATTGGAGCTTTTCCTACGCCCTTGGATCACGTGGATTTCATGGCTGCCGATGCCCACAAGTGGATGCTGGGTCCGTGTGCCGCCGGGCTCATGATCGTCAAGGAGTCCATGCAGGATGTGCTGCAACCAACCACTTTTGGTTGGCATAATGTTCAGTGTCCCGACTTTGTGACTGCTGAAGATCTCATTCTCGCACCGGATGCCCGCCGCTACGAAGCCGGTAGCCATAATTCCATGGGGATCGTCGGGCTGCATGCCTCGCTTCAATTATTGCAGCGTATCGGAATCGACAATATCGCTCGTGATCTGCTGGCCAAGAGACGCCTGTTGGTCGATGAGCTGACGCAAAAAAAATACCGAGTCATGCATGCGGACGTGGAAGATCTGCATGCAAGCGGTATGGTGACGTTTGATCGCGCGGGTGAAGACATGCGGGCAACCCATCAGAGGCTCAAGGAAAAACATATTTTCACCGCATTGCGTAGCGACCGAGATGGAAGAGCCTACATCCGCGTGTCACCCCATTTTTACAATACCAACGACGATTTGCTGCGATTCCTCGAAGCACTTTAGACCTGTGGGCTGCCCGCCATTCTGCTAATATCGTGGCTATGCCAAGACGTATTACAGGTCGAAAGCTTTTTGTTTGCCTCATGCTGACCCGATTGATCATTGATTTCCCACAGGCTCAACCCACCGTTCATGAGGATGGTCGTATCGGTTTTGAACTTCATGCACCGTCGGCTGGTAAAGTGCTTTTGACCGGGCTGGGCGATCGAGCCCCCATCCCTATGACTCGCGGTGAGGAGGGTCTCTGGAGCGTCACCGTCGGACCCTTGGAACCCGACCTTTACAGCTACCATTTTCTAGTGGATGGCGCCTTGACCATCGACCCTAAGAACCGAGTCGTTAAGAAGTGGAGAACCTTGGCATCGATGGTCGAAGTGCCCGGGGTCAACCTTGCATCGTTGCATGCATGGAGGGATGTGGCGCATGGGATCGTTCATCGCCATTTTTACCATTCACAGGTGACAGGTTCACTGCGCTCCATGCTGGTTTACACGCCTCCTGCCTACCAGTTGGATGCTGAGTCTGCCTTTCCGGTTCTCTACCTCTTGCATGGCTTTGGGGATGACGAAACTGCCTGGACGGAAGTGGGTCGTGCTCATTTCATTGCCGATAACCTTCTGGCAGACAATCAATCTCAGCCAATGATTGTGGTGATGCCCAATGGGCACCCACTTCCCATCCCTGGTGATCCCGTTTTCGATGATTACGCGCCCGAAAATCTACGGTCCATGGAAGCGGAAATACGTCAGGAAATCATCCCTTATGTCGAACAGCATTACCGAATTGAGAAAGGTCGCGAACATCGAGCCATTGCAGGCCTCTCGATGGGGGGAGGGCATGCCTTGCAGATGGGCCTGCAGCACCCTGAACTTTTCGCCTGGGTGGCCGGTTTCAGCTCAGCAGCCCCTCACGAAGCATTGGATGAAACACTGGAGCCCTTGAAACCGATGTGGAGTCAGTCGCCTCTTCGTATGCTGTGGGTCGGCTGTGGAAAGGAAGACTTTCTGCTGGAGCGGAACCAGGTCTTTATCCAATGGCTGGAGCAGCATGGAATGGCTCATGAATGGGTATTGACCGAGGGGGGGCATGAGTGGGGGGTGTGGCGGCGCTATCTCACGTCGCTCTTGCCTAAGCTGTTCCAATAAACTTCCCCGTCAATCCAGCTAAAGCACCAATGCGCAACCTTGTTGCCTGAATCAGGCAACTCCCAGACTTTGAGCAATGGTCTTGGCTGCCAGGGCTGGGTCGCTAGCAGCATAAATGGGGCGTCCCATCACCAATCGGGTAGCGCCTCCGGCGACGGCTTCCTGGGGGCCCATCACGCGCTTCTGGTCTCCGAGGGCATCGGTTGCCGCTCGGATGCCAGGGGTGACCAGTGCGATAGTTTTCGGTAGGCTGCGACGTAAGCGCTCCAGTTCCAAGGGAGAGCAAACCAATCCCTCAAGACCGGCTGAGACCGCCATGGACGCCAATGCAGCCACTTGGTCTTCCACGTCGTTTCCGACACCGATGGCCTTCAATTGTGCCTGATCCATGCTGGTGAGAACGGTGACACCCAGGATGACAGGCGGGTGGATGCCAAGCGCAGCTGCGTTTTCTCGAGCAGACGCGACCGCGGCCTGAATCATGTCTGGACCTCCCGCACAGTGAATGGTCATCCACTGAACTTTCAGTCGCGTTGCGTTGGCAACTGCTTTAGCGACGGTATTGGGAATGTCGTGAAATTTGAGGTCCAGAAAGACCTCTGAACCTAGCTCGCGGATCGCGGCCACAACTTCTGAACCTCCTGAAGTGAACAGTTCAAGGCCGACCTTGAAACCACCCACATACGGGGCCACCTGGCGCGCCAGATCAATGGCCTGGGTGGGTGTTGGAACATCCAGGGCAACCAGGATGGGGTTTTCAGCAGGCATGACGTGTAGGGCTATGGAATGAACCTGGAATCACAGGCCCAGTTCCTTGAGTTTGGGTTCCATGGCTTCTGCCCAAATACGATAGCCTTGTTCGTTGAGGTGCAAGGCATCCGGCATGATATCCTCGGGGCACTCGCCATTCGGATTCAGAAAGTGATCGCCCAAATCAAGATAATGAACGCGTTTGCCATCGGCAAAACGACGAATGATCTGGTTGATGCCCTGATTGATGACGCGACCGCGATCATGGAGGGAGCGTCCCCTGGGGAAGACGCCCAGCAGAAGCACCTTGGTGTCGGGCGCACGTTCCTCAAGGATGGAGAGAATGCGTTCGACGCCTTGAGCGGTCTCTGCAGGAGCCTGCATTTTGTGACCCGTGTTGTTGGTCCCTATCATCACGACAGCAATCTTGGGCTGAATGCGATTCCAAGCGCCCTTGTTCAGGCGCCAAATCACGTGCTCGGTGCGATCCCCACCAAATCCAAGGTTGATGGGTTTGCGGTTGCCGTAATATTGCTCCCAAATGGCCTTTCCACTGCCTTCCCATCCCTGAGTGATGGAATCACCAATGAAAGCAAGGTCGATGTTCCCTTCCTTGAGGAGATTGTTCTTTGCTTGGTCCCGCTGACGCCACCAGGGTTCATCTCCGCGGGTTTGGGGGATCACGGCTGAATTGGCATCGTAAAACGTTTTGATATCCTGATAGCGCTGTTTCAAGGCGGTGAGAACGGGTTGGTAGGTCTGGTCTTGATGGAGGCTTTGCATCTCGTGTGGATCGTTTTTCAGATCGAACAGATTCCACTCTCCATTGCGGGGGAAATACATGAGTTTGTGGTTTTGGGTGCGAATGCCATCATGAATGGGGACGGCATGAACCGCCGCATTCTCGTAATAGGCGTAGTAAATGGCATCCCTCCAGTCAGAGGTTTTGCCCCCGCCGTTCTCGAAGAGGGGTTTGAGACTGCGTCCCTGCATTTCCTCAGGGATGGATGCACCGGCGATATCCAGAAAGGTTGGGCCGTAATCGATGTTCTGAATGAGGGCCTCGGAGCGAGTGCCCGGTTGGATCTTGCCTGGCCAGCGAACCAGAAATGGCATCTTAAGGGATTCCTCAAACATCCAACGTTTGTCATACCAGCCATGTTCACCCAGATAAAAACCCTGATCCGAAGAATAGATGACGATGGTGTTCTCTGAGAGCTGATTTTGATCAAGGTAATCCAGGATCCGTCCCACACTGTCGTCCACAGCTTGCACCGATCCGAGATAGTCGTGCATGTAGCGCTGATATTTCCATTGAGTAATTTCTTTTTCGGAAAGGGAGCCTTCTTTCATTTGATGAAGAAAACTCTGGTTTTCAGGCTCGTAATAAGCATCCCAGGCAGCTTTTTGTTCCGGATTCATGCGTCGATACTCACCATTGCCCAAGGGGCCGAAGTGCTGTGTGTAAAGGTTGTCTCCGTGAAACTTGGAGTCGTGACCCCAATGGAAATGGTCCTTGAGGGTCATCTCATTTTCCTTGAGCAGGGAAGACCTTCCGGCGTAGTCGTCAAAAAGGCTCTCTGGCTCAGGGATGGAACCCATGGGATATTTGCCAAAGTGTCTGGGATGAGGGGACCAGTTGCGATGGGGTGCTTTGTGCTGGCACATCAGAAGAAACGGCTTGTCGGAATCTTTCTGCTTGTCCATCCATTCAATGGCAAGGTCGGTGATCTGATCGGTACAATAGCCCTGGTATCGCTTCCGCGTGCCATCCATCTGAATGAAGTCCGGGTTGTAGTAGCTCCCCTGACCAGGGAGAATTTCCCAGTAATCAAACCCCGTGGGATCAGTTCCCAGATGCCATTTGCCAATCATAGCCGTGTGGTATCCAGATTGGCTGAGGATTTTAGGAAAGGTGGTTTGAGTTCCGTCAAATCGATCCCCATTTCTGAGGAACCCATTGAGGTGACTGTGCTTACCAGTGAGGATGCAGGCACGTGAAGGACCGCAAATGGAGTTGGCACAGAAGGAATTGACGTATAGGGCGCCTTCATGAGCCAAACGATCGATGTGTGGGGTGCGGTTGACCTTTGAACCGTAGGCCCCAATCGCCTGCACGGCGTGATCATCGCTGAAAACAAAGACGATATTGGGGCGGCTGGCTGCCTGAGAAATCGGGAGGCAAGTGAGCACCATCCCGCAGAGCAGGGTCATCCAGGCCGTGGATCTCGCTCGGGACATGGGTGGGGTAGAGGCAGCATTCGCTTTCACGGACCGTTTCATATTGGAAGATTCAAGATTTTGGATTCATTCGTCAAGATTCCCTTGGTTTTCGAAGAGCCTATTGAGCTCATGAGACCCATTGAATCGCCCGACGATTCGTGCTAAAAATTCCTCTCTTAATGCTTACTTACTTGTTCACGCAGAAAAGGTGTGGCTCTGGTTTCGAGATGAGTCTTTTCCTTGCTACCATGGGCTTTTTGGTAGCGCAGGAACCTACGGCCAAAATCGAGGATTTGCCGCGATCTCCCCATTTGGCCATGCACCATCTTATGAGCCAGTTTGAGATAAAGCCCGGTTTTACTCTGGAGCTGGTTGCCAGTGAGCCTCTGGTGGTCGATCCCGTTGCCATGTGTTTTGATGAGTATGGAGATGCCTTTGTCGTTGAGATGATCGGGTATTCGGAAAGACGCCATGAGCGTCTAGGGCAGATTCGTCGACTATCCGATACCGATGGAGATGGCGTCATGGATGCTTCGGTGATCTATGCCGATAGCCTGGCCTGGCCGACGGCCGTGGCCTGCTACTCAGGAGGCGTTTTCGTCGGCACGACCCCGGATATTCTTTATCTCAAGGATCTCGATGGCGATGGGGTGGCCGATCTGACTCAGAAAGTATTCACGGGATTTGCCGCCTCCAGTGCTCCTTTTGGACAACGCCAGCTCAACATGCAGGCCATGCTCAATTCCTTTCACTGGGGGCCTGATAATCGCATTCACGGGGCCACCGGTCTCTCGGGTGGTCGCATTGTATCACCCCTGCGCCCCGATATGGAAGAGGTCTCTCTCAGGGGGCGGGATTTTTCCTTCGATCCAAAAACCCTGGATTTTCGCTCGGAAGGCGGGGGGGCTCAGCATGGGATGAGTTTTGACGCCGATTGGAACAAATTCGTCTGCAGCAACAGCGATCATATTCAGTCAGTGGTCTACGACCCCTTTCTTGCGGGTTTGAACCCAGTGGTTCGTGCTTTGCCATCGCGCTTGAGCATTGCGCGGGATGGTCCAGCGGCACCCGTGTTCCGCATCAGTCCCGACGAACCATGGCGCGTGATGCGCACACGGTGGCGCGTGGCTGGCGCTGTCTCGGGGCCGGTTGAAGGCGGAGGAACGCCTTCGGGGTATTTCACCGGGGCAACGGGAGTGACTCTTTTTACGGGAGATGCCTGGGGGGAGGATTACCGCGGAGATGCGTGGATCGCCGATTGTGGGAGTAATTTGATTCATCACAAACGACTCCATCAAGAGGGGCCGATTTTTTCCGCCTTTCGCCCCGAGGATGAATCGGAAACAGAGTTCATTCGATCTTCTGAACATTGGTTTCGTCCGGTCCAATTTGCCAATGCCCCTGATGGCAATCTGTATGTCCTGGACATGCATCGCGAAGTGATCGAGCATCCGTGGTCCTTGCCAGAGGGCATCAAGCAGCACCTGGATCTCAATCAAGGCAATGATCGGGGAAGAATCTATCGCATTCGCAGAAAGCATACTTCGCTGGGCACCCATCGAGCCTTGTCCCGTTCAGCCGAGGAAGATGCGACCCTGTGGATGGCTTGGCTGGGTCATGCCAACGGGTGGCATCGTCAAACCGCCTTGCGGTTGCTTTACGAGAATCCTCGTTTGGAGCTGGAAGCAAAGCTTCGGCAACTGACCCAAGAGGGAAAGCAGAGCCACCTGCGCATGGACGCCTGGCAGGTGCTCATGGGGTGGAATCGCCTCTCACCTTCGGATTGGATCACCCTTTTGAACGATGCCGATCCACGGGTTCAGGTCTACGGCCTCAAGCGACTGTTTCACTGGAAGGGTTCTTTGCCTGGTTCTGCCTGGGAGTCGACGGCCCAAGCGTTGATCCAAAACGACCGGACTCGCTTTGAATGTCTTCTGGCCCTGGCCCCACATGAGTTGCCTCCTTCCAGCCAAGCCGCCTTGCTGTGGCGGGGCATGCTGGAAGAAAGCTCCAACCAGCGGTGGATTGAATTTGCCGCGCTCAACGCTGCGACCCGCGCGATGGGACCGCTGATGGAGGGTGCATTGAAGGATGGTGGGGGCAGCCTTCAGGGTCTTCAGGACCCCGGTGCTCTTTTCTTCGTGCTGGGGGCTCAGGGAGATCGCACTTCGGTTGGAAAAGTGGCATCCACTCTCTTCACTATGTCTCCATCTTCTGAGATCTGGGTCTGGCTCCTGCGACTGCATGAGGGCATGACCCAAGCAGGGATTGCCTGGGAAGATGTCATGCTCCCCGAATTGAAAACGCAACGCTGGCAGCAGTTGCAGCAGCGCCTTGCCAGACTGGAGGGCGAGTCTTACAGCGAGATCGTGAGTCTCCTGTCTTTGGTAGCCACCGGGCTGAAGGAAGAGTTGAGAACGGCCTGGATGCCGTGGTTTTGGGAGACCCGTTGGTCCGAGTTTCGCAAGCCCCTACTCAAGGCAATGGCGCCCCATCTCAAACAATCTGACTGGAAGGACATGTTGCAACGCTGGGATGAATTGGGGCCTGCTATCCGTCAGTCCATCCTGGGTCATCTTATGGAGGTTCCCAGTGGTAGTGAGTGGCTCCTGCGGCGCATCGAGCAAATGCCATTGCTGGGTCGCGAACTCTCCTACACTCAACGTCAGCGATTGGTGGGGCATCGCAACCCTTCGATTCAGGCAAAGGCCAAAGCGTTGCTCGAGGTGCCGACTTCTTCCACGGATGACGCCTCCATCCATCGATTCAAAAAGGCCTTGCTCATGGAGGCCAACACACGGCATGGCGAGGAGGTTTTCGAACAGCGATGTGCCTCCTGTCATCGTGCCAACGGGAAGGGTCATGCGGTAGGACCGGACATGGTAAGTGTCAAAACCTCCGGCAAAACCCGGATTCTGGACAGCGTGCTCTACCCCAATCGCGAGGTTCAACCCCAATTCATGTCTTATGAAATCATTCCAAAGGGGGAGGAAGAAGGCAGGGTGGGCCTGGTTGCCAATGAAACGGCATCCACCATCGAATTGTTGCAGGCAGGTGGTCTCACCCGCTTGTTTGCCAAAGATAAGGTAAGTCGCATGGATCCTACAGGCATCTCACTGATGCCCGAAGGGCTGCTGGCCGACTTGTCGGTGCAGCAGGTGGCCGATCTTTTGGAATTCCTGGTTCGGGTCAGAGAATGAGCCAGCCCGTCTCATCCACTCGTCGCCGCATCCTGTTGATTTCTGACATTCACTACGCTTCGGATCTGGAACGTGCCAGAGGGGATTATGAAACCAGGACGGTTTCCCAGCCGTTGCTTCGATACTTTCTCAAGATGTATCGTCGCCTGATCTGGAGGCGGGATCCTTTTGCCATGAATGGCTTGCTGGATACTTTTATCGATGCCGAATCCAGCGCAGACCTTTGCCTAGGGTTGGGGGATTATTCCTGTGATTCTGCCTTCATCGGGGTCGCAGACTACGCAGCATTCCAAAGTGCCCGACTGTGCTTAAGCCAACTCAGGGGGCAACATGGCAGTCGCTTTGTGGGGATCATTGGAGATCACGACCTGGGGAAAAAGAGCATGTTCGGGGGAGTGGGCGGGATGGATCTGGCCAGTTACGACCGGTGTTTGAGCGAACTGCGGCTCAGTTCCCTGTTTTACCGGTCTTTGGGGCGGGTCCACCTGATTGGCATGAATTCCAGTTTGATCACCTTACCCTCATTCGAGGCGGATTGTGATCCGGACCAGCTTTCCTCGTGGTATGCGCTCCGGGAGGCCCATCTTGAGGACTTGCAGGCCTGCATTCAAAAAATTCCAGAAGGGGATCGTTTGCTCTTCTTCCTGCATGACCCCTCGGCCTTACCTTTTTTGTCTGCCTTTCCTTGGATCCGCCGATGTTTTTCCAGATTGGATGGCACTTGGGTGGGGCATCTCCACGCTCCCTGTATCTTTGAACTCAGTCATTATCTTTCAGGTATGCCTGTGATCGATTGCATGGGGACCGCCGTGCACAAAATGAGCCAGGCTTTGCATGCAAGGCATCTCTGGAAACCTTTCAAGGTCCATCTGGTTCCGGCTCCTGGCGGTATTGAACGATGTCCGCAGGGTGGCTATGGGGAGCTGTGGGTTGACCCAGAGGGACTTCAGGCACCCGTTTACTCAATCAAGTCGCTTACTGACTGAGCGAGTTATCGTTTTTCTGGAAGCCACCAGTTCAGGAGACCTGACCGAATAGAGACGCTCATCTCATTGGCTCTCCGGACTTCACCGTCGATATTCCAACAATTGCTTTGGGGCGTCCTTACACGGAATTCCCTGATCTGTTGATATTCGACTGATGGATCCTGAATGTGGGTTCCATTGGCAAGGCCCTTGAAAAGCCTCATGAGAGTGCGCCGCCCTTTTTTCTTCAGCATCAATAGGTCCATGAGGCCATCGTCATGCTTTGCATGGGGGGACATCAACATTCCCTTGCCGACCACTCGTGAGTTGCTGGCAGCAATCAGGTGATATTCTGCCGAGAGATCCTTGCCATCGACCTCCAACTGAGCGTGGTTGCTTCGGCAATGCATGATTTCGAGCAGTCCTGCTGCATGATAGCGCGAACGTCCCATCCATCGCATCGATTCAGCTCGTTGATTGCCAGAGGCCATCATTCCCCAACCACATACATTGAAAGCGTATTCGATGGCACCATCGAGCCCACATTCCATTAAATCAATGGGCTGAGGAGACCCTCCAAGAATGGATTCCATGGCAGACCTGGGGTGGATCAGCCCAAGATCTTCCATGAAGGAATTCCCGGTGCCACCCGGGATCAAGGCAACCGGCATTCGGAGAGTGGCTTCACGCTGCATCATTCCATTGATGACTTCATGCATGGTGCCATCTCCTCCCATGGCACAGATCAAGGTCTGAGGCTTTTGGGGGATTTCTGCGCTCCATTGCGTCGCATCTCCTGGTGCAGCTGTGGAGTGGACTTCACAGCTCACACCATGGGAGAAAAAAAACTTTCGCGCCTGCTCGGCCAGTGCGAGGTTGTCCCCAACTCCCCCTTTTGGATTGGTGATCAAGTGGATGTGTTGAATCACGTGCCTGTGCATGAAAAACCTTTTGCGGGAGATTTTGCGACTTCTCCACTCTCCTGGTATCGACTTGGGGATTGACTTGATAGCCGTCTGAGTCACCCTTTTACCTATGAGTGAGCAAGCACGTGGAGGGGTTGTCAAGAAGGTGTTCTTGTGGCTGCTTTTCATCGGCCTTGTCAGCGGTGGTTGGTGGGCTTGGCAGCAGCCGGAAATCCGTCAGAAAGTGGAGGACTATCGCTGGTATCAGGAGAATGCCGACCCAGAGCTATACCAAAGTGTCCAATGGTGGGATGGCGAAATCGTCAAGGTGCTCGATGGGAATTGGGTTTACGTCAAGATCCAGGAAGGCTTTGTCTATGCTCTGAGGATTCGAGGCCTGGAGGCACCAACCTTGGCTGTTCGCCTCAGCGACGATACCTTGGAGCTGGGTCAGCAGGCCAAGGCCTTTCTCGAAGAACTGATTCTTAAAAAGCCTGTTCGATTTCAGTCCATCGAAATGAGTGATATCCGTTATGGGCATGGCTATGTCGAATTCGAGGGCCGAACGCTTGTCATGGACATGATCGAGTCCGGTCTGGCCCGGCTCAAGCGCTCCGAGCTGACCCACCTGAAGAGAGAAACCCTCTTTGCTTTGTTGGATGCCGAGCGAAAGGCTCAGGCTGATGGGTTGGGGGTGTGGGCAGAAGGCCTGGATATCAATTGGACCGTGGGAGATTACAGCGAGACCGAAGTGGTTCCCGCAGCAGAATAAACCTCTCATGCAGCCCATGTGTATGGCTTCCAGCTTGCTCACGATGCTTCGCTTGTCTAAGTTCAACCCATGAGTGAGAACACGCCCCCCAACGGGGGAAACCCTCCCGGAATGCCCCCATTGCCGCACCGAGGCTACTACACGCCCTATGCTCCTCCTGCGAGACGTGGAGGTTTGTGGCTGATGATCTTCCTGCTTGCTGGATTGCTTGGATTAAGCCTCCTGGCACATTTCGGTCAATGGGTGGATACGGTTGCCGAAGGGGGTGGTCCGCAACATGGCCGCCTGGAAGAGACGGTCCTGGAACCCTCAGAGGCCCCGGAAAAGGTGCTGGTGCTGGACATCACGGGGATCATCTCCAGCTTTACCGTGGATCGTGGGGGAGCTGGAATGGTCGATTGGGTCGATGATCAGCTGGATCGTGCAGAAGAGGACTATGCGATCAAGGCCGTGATCCTGAAAGTGGACTCTCCCGGAGGTGAAGTCCTCGCCTCCGACAGAATTTACGAGCGCATTCGTCGGTTTCAGGAGGACTCTGGGAAGCCGGTCATTGCCAGTATGGGGGGGCTTGCTGCCAGTGGTGGCTATTACGTTTCGGCGCCCTGTCGATGGATTGTTGCGCATCCACTGACCATCACGGGTAGCATTGGTGTGATCATGCATGGCTACAATTATCGTGACCTGATGGATAAGGTGGGGGTGGCGCCCAATGTTTTCAAGAGTGGGCGTTTCAAGGACATGCTCAGTGGGGAGAAGAAGCCTGAGGAAATTTCTCAAGAGGAGCGAGCCCTGGTTCAGGATATGGTGGACACGACCTTTCTACGCTTCAAGGAAGTCATTCGCGATGGGAGAAGCTGGGCGGCCTCTCAGGATGGTGAGGCGGTCCGCTCACTTTCCGAGCAATGGGAGCAATACGCGGATGGACGCATTCTCTCCGGAGAGCAGGCCTGGGAATTGGGCCTGGTAGACGAGTTGGGTGACATGGACAGGGCGTTTGAGCGTGCGAAGTCTTTGGCTGGATTAACCGATGCCAAACTGGTTGCTTACGAGCAACCGTTTTCCTTTTCTTCTCTTTTTCGCATCCAAAGCGCCGTTCCAGGGAATGCACAGATCAAACTGGATCTTGGGCTCGACGTCCCTGGCCTCGAAGCTGGGCGACTTTATTTTATTTCTTCCACCTACGTTCAATAAACCTCCTTTCCATCACTGCATGATCGATACTCAAAAGAAGGCTGCAACCGCATTAGGCAAGGCTGCAGACGTGCTCATCATTGCCGACAGCGAACATAGCGCGGACATGCTTTATGCAACCGGTATGTTTGTTCCCGATCCCTTCATTTACCTCCGTCTCAAAGGGCGGGAATATCTCTGCATGAGTGATTTGGAATGGGATCGAGCAGCCAAGGAAGCACCCCATTGTGAAATCCTTTCTCTGACTCGCATTCAGGGGCTACTGAAGAAGCAAGGAATGGACAAGGCGGGGTGGGGTGAAGTGGCGGCTTGGATCTTGCAAAAGAAGCGCGTGACAAGCATCGCCGTGCCCAACACCTTTCCCTTGAAGATGGCTCAGGTGATTTCTCAGCGGATCCCCAAGATTCAGCTTCATGCTCGGGATGTGTTCCCGGAACGCATGATCAAAACCCCCAAAGAGGTGCGCCTGCTTGGACAGGCGCTGCGCATGACGGAGGTAGGGCTCAAGGTGGCGATCCGTACGCTCAAGCAATCCAAGAAGGGAGCGCGCTCGGTGCTTCAGTGGCGTGGGGCTGCGCTGACATCGGAGCGATTGCGAGCGGTGATTCATACGGCGATTTGTCAGGAGGGTGGGCAGGCCAGCAATACCATCGTCGCCGGAGGCAATCAGGGATGCGATCCTCACGATCGTGGCTCAGGTCCTCTCAAGGCAGATGTGCCCATCATTCTGGATATCTTTCCGCGCGTTGAAACAACGGGTTATTTCGGAGACATGACGCGAACGGTGGTGCGCGGTAAGGCCAGTGAGGCAGTGCGCAAACAGTACGCCGCGGTGATGGAGGCTCAGGAAAGCGCCATTCATATGGCTCGGGATGGTGTGAGTGGACATGCCATCCATGAACAGGTGGAATCGGTTTTCGCCACTCACGGTTACCAGAGTGGGCGAGTCAAGGGGCGCATGAGTGGCTTCTTCCATGGCACCGGCCATGGGCTTGGGCTGGAGATTCACGAATGGCCGCGCATGGGGCGGCATTCCTCCGATATCATGCGAGCCGGTCACGTGATGACCGTTGAGCCGGGTCTTTATTACCATGGAACCGGTGGGGTTCGCCTCGAAGATGTGATCCTGATCCGCAAGGGCAAGCCTCGCATCTTGAGTCAGTTTGAAAAGGTGTTGGAAATCTAAAGACGGACTGCGATGGCAAATGACTTTGAGAAGATGAGACTTACCGAACAATCCAAGGCCTTATTTGAAGCCTCACTCAAGCACATACCTGGTGGGGTCAACTCGCCCGTACGCGCCTTCCGCGCAGTGGGCGGTGAACCCTTCTTCGTGGATCGTGCCAAGGGAGCCCACATCTGGGATGTGGATGGAAACGCCTACATTGACTACGTAGGCACCTGGGGGCCTGCCATCCTTGGGCATGCCGCGCCCACGATTATTCAAGCCATTCAGCAGGCGGCCGAGAAAGGGACTAGCTTTGGGATCCCCAATCCCCATGAGCCCCGTATGGCAAACCTCATCAAGCAGTTTTTCCCCAGCGTGGAAAAGGTTCGCTTGTGCAATTCCGGCACCGAAGCCTGCATGAGTGCCATTCGCCTGGCCCGCGGAGCCACTGGCCGTCACAAGGTGATCAAGTTCGATGGTTGTTATCACGGACATGCCGATTCGCTTCTGGTGAAGGCAGGTTCGGGCGCCTTGACCTTTGGACATCCGGACAGTGCGGGAGTTCCGCCAGCCTTTACCGAACACACCATTGTGCTTCCCTACAATGACCTCAGTGCTGTTGAGGCGGCGCTGGAAGCCAACCGTGGAGAAGTGGCCGCCATTATTCTTGAGCCCATCGTGGGCAATGCCGGATTGATTTTGCCTGATCAAGACTTTTTGCCCGGGTTGAGGGCTCTGACCGAACAGCATCAGGCCTTGCTGATCTTTGATGAGGTAATGACCGGATTTCGCGTCGCTCGAGGAGGGGCTCAAGAGCGTTATGGCATCCGTCCAGATCTTACCTGTTTTGGTAAAATCATCGGAGGTGGATTGCCCGTAGGTGCTTTTGGCGGTCGCTCGGATATCATGGATCATCTGGCGCCTCTAGGGGCGGTGTATCAGGCGGGAACCCTCAGTGGGAACCCCTTGGCCATGGCAGCTGGTATCGCTGCCATGGAAGCTCTAAAATCGGGTGAAGTGCATCAAAAGCTGGAAAGCCTGGGTGCGCGCCTTGAGAAAGGGATGACTGAAGCAGCCCAGGAGGCAGGTCTACCCATGACCTTTCAGCGCAGTGGTTCCATGTTCTGTGGTTATTTTGGGGACCATCCCGTTCGGAATTTATCCGATGCCATGGCGTGCGATCGCGATCGCTTCAAACCCTACTTTCATGCCATGCTGGAAAACGGGGTGTATGTGGCACCCTCTGCGTTTGAAGCCGGTTTTATCTCAGCGGCTCACACGTTCGAAGATATCGATGCCACTGTCGAGGCAGCTCGAAAAGCCCTGAAACACGCCGCCTAGTAGCGGCTCCACAGCACCTTTCTTTATCCATGAGCACGCGTATTCTGGCACTGGATCACGGAACCGTTCGGATCGGTGTGGCCATCAGCGATGACATGCTGATGATCGCTCAGCCCGAGCCCTACGTGCCAGCGGAACCACCCGAGGCCATCGAGACCTACATCCACGAACAGTGGGAGGGTCAGTTAAAGCTCATTCTTGTGGGCATGCCTCGCAACATGGATGGCAGCTATGGACCTGCAGCTGAAAAAGTCCGAGCCTTCGTGCAAAGACTCCAGGAAAAAGTGGATGTGCCCATCCGGACATGGGATGAGAGACTGACCAGTGCCCAGGCTAACCGAGTCATGATCGAGGCCGATGTAAGGCGTGATAAACGCAAACAAAAGGTCGATTCGATGTCTGCGGCTATTCTGCTGCAGAGTTATCTGGATTCGGGCCTGATGTAGCTCATTCGAACGCACGATATGAGGACTACCTGATGCATCAACATCTAGATCCTCTCAAAATACCTTCGTTTTTCCCAATCCGTGATGGCTTGGTTGTAAGCCTGGATTTCCAGGCGAGCTGTGTGGACGTAAAATTCCACCACTTCCGGTCCAAAGGCTTTTTGAGCCAACGGACTGCCTTCAAATAAATCCGTGGCTTCAGCAAGACTTGACGGCAAGGCAGGGAGGCTGGGGTCGCTGTAGGCGTTTCCTTTGTAATCCTTGGGGCAGTCCAGAGATTCATCCACACCTGCCTTTCCTGCTGCGATCATGGCTGCGAATGCGAGGTAGGGGTTGGCATCGGCTCCCGGCATACGGTTTTCCACTCGGAATGAGGCGCCCTGGCCGACCACACGAAAACCCACGGTACGGTTGTCCATGGACCAGGCCATGCGCGTGGGAGCCCAGCTGCCTGATTGATACCTCTTATAGGCATTGATGGTCGGTGCAAAAAACAGACAAAGCTCAGGGCTGTATTTCAAAAGGACCGCGAGGAATTGATGAAAGACTCGCGAAGGCGCTTTTTTCTTTGAATCCCAGAAGAGGTTCTTGCCCCCTTGCTGCAAGGATAGATGAATGTGGCAGCTGTTACCCGCTTCCTCTTCCGCAAATTTGGGCATGAAACTAGCTGATTTACCCTCACGGTGGGCAATTTCCTTGATGGCCTGCTTGAAGAGGACATGTCGGTCGGCCATTTCGAGAGCTTCAGCATACTCCACGTTGACCTCATGCTGGCCGCGGCTCCATTCGCCTTTACTGCATTCCACAGGGATGCCTGAGGCGCTGCATTCCCTGCGGATGCTTCCCAGAATGTTTTCATCGCGGCCGGGTTGGAGCAGGTGGTAGTCAATGCGGTAATCACTTGAGGGGCGCAAGTGGCGATAATCGGCATCGAACGCAGCTGAATAGGTGGTATCGAAGAGGTAAAATTCCAACTCACTGGCCATCATGGCGCGTGAGCGTTTCTTTTTGAGGGCGTCTAGCTGATGCTGCAGGACCGACCTCGGTGCTTCTTCCACCCTTTTGCCATTGTGGTGCAGGTAGTCGCAGATGACCAGGGCGGTACCAGGTTGCCACGCCAGGATCTTGAGGCTGGCGGGGTCGGGTTTCATTTCGTAATCCCCAAAACCACTCTCCCAATTGGCGACCTGAAACCCGTCCTGAGGATCCATTTCCATGTTGACGGCTAGAAGATAATTACAGGCATGGGTACCGTGGGCCGCCACCTGGCTGAGATAGAAATCTGCGGTGAAGCGCTTGCCCACCAAGCGCCCGAGTACGTCCGGGAAAGCAACGACGACGGTGTGGATCTCGCCACGCTCAATGAGTTGTTTCAATGTTTTTTGGTTCATGCTCATTAGGTCAATCCTCAGCGATGAAGATGTTTTTTATTTCAGAATATCCATCCAGGGCGTGCATTCCAAGGTCCCGGCCAATGCCACTTTGCTTGTAGCCTCCAAAGGGTGCTTCAACGTGAACACTAGCATGGGTGTTGATACTGAGCACCCCACTTTCAACCCTGCGAGCCACGCGGATGGCCTTGGCCAGATGCTGCGTCCAGATGGATCCACTGAGCCCGTAGGGCGTGTCATTGACCTCACGCAGCATGTCTTCCTCATCATGAAAACGACGGATACAAACCACCGGGCCAAAGATTTCCTCCTTCCAGCATCGATCGTTGGTTTCGGTCTCCAGAATCACCGTGGGGTTCAGGTAATAGCCCTTGGCGTGCGGACGATCGCCTCCGCATGCCAGCGTCCTTCCCTCGGTGCGGGCACTTTCAATGTAAGATTCGACGCTGGAACGTTGTGCCGCCGACACCATGGGCCCCAACTGAGTCTCATCGGAAAGAGGATCCCCAACCTTGAGTGTTCGGGTTGCTTCCAGAAATTGTTCCACAAAGGTATCATAGATGGATGCTTCCACAAACACCCGACTTCTGGCACAACAATCCTGACCTGTGTTGGCAAAGACGCTCAGAGGTGATTGAGAGGCAGCTTTGCTCAGATCGGCGTCGGCAAAGACGATGTTGGGTGATTTGCCACCCAGTTCCAGAGAGACACGTTTGATTTCCGGAGCTGCCAGAGCCATGATCCGAGCTCCACTCTCGGTGGATCCGGTAAAGGATATTTTTCGAATCAGTGCATGTTGGGCCAGGGCTTCTCCAATCTCTTTGCCCGGGCCGGGAATGACCTGAAGCACTCCGGCTGGAAGACCTGCTTCATGGGCAAGCTGGCCCAGCGCCAGAGCCGTGAGAGCTGAAATCGATGCGGGCTTGAGCACGACAGTGTTTCCTGCAGCGAGGGCAGGTGCCACTTTCCAGCACGCAATGGGGAAAGGGAAGTTCCATGGAACGATCCCTGCGACCACTCCCATGGGCTCCCTGAGTGTCAGGTCCAGGCCTCCTTTGGCGACAGGGAGTGTCTGGCCATGTGCCTTGCTGATGGCACCGGCATAATACTCGAAGATGCGGGACCCTAGTTCGATTTCATCACGGGCATCACAGATCGGTTTGCCGATGTTGTGGCTTTCCAGTGTGGCAAGGGCCTCCAGGTTTTCGCGTATGGCTGCGGCAATGGCAAAAAGCACATCCGCCCTCTCTCGCATGCCAAAGGATTTCCATGTTTGTTCAAAGGCCTGCTGCGCGCCTTCAATCGCTTTTTCGAGAGTGGAAAGGCTGGCCCCCCGAACTTCTGTGAAGGCTTCCTCGGTCGCGGGATTGATTTGTGGGAGTAGGCTTCCTTCAGGACTTTGATCAAGCTCCCCGTTGATGAAGGGCTGGGTGACAAGGCGTTTCATAGGCATTGGCGGTAAAGTGTGAGAAAATCATCCCGCGTCATGGAGATGGGGTTGGTTTGGTGGCAAGGGTCCTGGATGGCAAGATCAGCAAGCGCCTCCAACTGTTCTTCGTCGACGCCATGATGGGCAAGTCCCGTCGCAATGCCACAGGCTTCGATGAGGCCTTCCACCCATTGAATGGCGGCTTGATCACCTTGAGCTGGATCTCCAAAGGATTGTCCTGCCGCCACAGCGACCCTTGCGTAGAGACCGGGTTTCTTGCTGGCATTCCATCGCATGACAGCACTCAAGCAGAGGGCATTGGCGAGGCCATGATGCAAATGGCAAAGGTTGGAAAGGGGATGTGCCATGGAGTGTGTGGATCCCAGATCTTTCTGGAAGGCAATGCCGCCCATCATGGCCGCCAGCAGCATCCCTTGTCGTGACTCGAGGTTGTCCGGTTCCTGGACGGCGTTCAGGCAATGTTGTGCCACCATGCCAATGCCCTCCAGGGCGATCCCGTCGCACAGCGGATGCAGCACGGGGGAAGTGAACGATTCAATGCAATGGGTCAGTGCATCTACCCCAGTCGCTGCGGTCAAGTGAGCCGGAAGGGATACGGTCAGGGATGCATCAAGGATGACGTGGTCGGCGAGCAGCTTGGGGTGAAAGATCACAGCCTTGGCCCCGGTCGACTCCAGGGTGATCACGCTGCTGCGTCCAACCTCGCTTCCGGTCCCTGCGGTCGTCGGAATGGCGACGAAGGGTGGGAGGCCATTCCATGCTTTTTCATAAAGCTTCTTGCTGTCCTTCAGGGCAAAACCAGGGTCTTCAATGAGCAACCTGCATACCTTGGCGACATCCAATGCACTGCCTCCTCCAAGGCCAATGATGCCATTGCAGGTCCCTCGTCTGAAAGCTTCAGCCGCACCACACACATCGGCTTCGACAGGATTGGGATGTACTTCATGGAACAGTGTCATGTCCTCCACCAGTCCTGCTTGCTGCAAGGCCCCTCTGACCTTTTCGAAGGCCTCTGTTTCCGGTAGAAAACGATCGCAGACCACCAGTGGCCTGTCGATGCCAAGGGCTTGCAGAGGCTTGCCAATGGTCTGGATGAGTCCGGATCCACATTCAATGGATGTGGGGAAGGAAAAAGAAGTTTGTGCTGTCATGGTATGTCAAAAAATCATGTGACCACGGTGCGGGCAAATTGAGTCAGAATGCGTTGTGTCCCCGGAGCATCTTTCAGATTGTCAATGCGCTCTCCCAGATCAAAGGGTACCATCGAACGCCATGTTTCAAGGCGATGGCTCCACAGATACTGGATGATTTCACCGGTGAATTCGGGGTGAAATTGAACGCCAAAAAACAAGTTCTCGTAATGGAAGGCCTGAATTGGGGTGTCCTTACTTTCGGCAAGCCACTGGCAGCCATCCGGAAGGCTGTGCACCGAGTCCGCATGTCCGCTGATCGCCGGGAACGAAGGGCCCAATCCCTCGAACAGCGGGCACTCCATCGCTTCGGATCTCAGATGGATGGTGCCGGTGTAAAGTTGCAGTCCTTGAGGATGGCGGTCGACCTTGCCTCCCAGAAACCGGGCCAGAATCTGATGTCCATAGCAAACCCCAAGAACGGGGACCTGTCGGGTTTCACAGATCTTGAGGCTATGGAGCAAGTTCAGCCCGGCAGGGTCATCGCTCCAGGCATCTCTGGGTGATCCTGAGATGATGACGCCATCGATTTCCTGATTCAGGGCCGCTTCCAGGTCCGCTTCAATGGAGCATGTTTGCAGGCTCAGAGTCGGGTCCTCGCCGAGTGCGCGGCCAAACCACCCATCGACATCGCGAAGTCGATGGCCAGGCTCATACACATCTGCCCACTTGACTGCGTCGATGAGTAGCAAGCGCTTGAGCCGCATCGTTTTTTAAGAGTTTCTAAGGATGAGGATCCTTGATCAGATCCTAGGATTGTTCCTCGATGGGTGCGTTGCCGCCTTCGATGCCGATCGCTTTCTGGCTCAATGCCTTGCTCTGAAGAACTTCGCTGAAACCGGGGTAGGTCACCGCATAGGGAAAACCGCTCCCGGTTCCTGCAGCGCCAAATTGACCCTGTTTGTTGACGGCGATGAAGTTGATGTGAAGTTCTTCGATGGGGCGACCGTCGAGTCGTGCGATCCGGCGAATCGTTTCGGCACAAGCGTCTTCCGGACTGAGTCCTTGTCGCATGTATTCCACCACCATGAAGGACCCACAGAAGCGCATGACGTTTTCTCCCACGCCGGTGGCTCCGGCAGCGCCGATTTCATTGTCCACGTAAAGCCCGCTTCCCAAAATGGGTGAGTCACCGACGCGGCCGGGCATTTTGTAAGCCAATCCGCTGGTGGAACAGCCCCCAGCCAGAGTGCCATCCTTGTCCAACCCTACCAAAGCGATGGTATCATGATTGTCCTCACCGACTTCCAGGGATTGTTTTTCTTTCTTCCAAGTTTTCCAGGCTTCGTGCTCTTGCGGGGTGAGGAGATTTTGGGGCGCAAATCCCTGTTCCATGGCAAAATCCCGGGCTCCTTGTCCCACCAACAGGACATGGGGAGTTTTTTCCATGACGGCCCTGGCAACAGAAATGGGGTGCTTGATATCCTCGATGCCTCCGACACTGCCCGCTTTCGATCCCGGGCCATACATGATGCAGGCATCGAGCTGCACTTTGCCGTGGGCTGCTGGTTTTCCGCCCGCTCCTACCGAGGCATTGGAAGTGTCTGCTTCAGTCAGTCGAATCCCTTCTTCAACGGCATCCAAAAGGGAGCCCCCCTCGTTGTATCGCCGCAAGGAGGCCTCGTTGGCAGGCTTGCCGAAATTCCAGGTCGAAACAAAAACAGGCTTTTTGGCTGCAATGAGGCTGTTGGATTGTGCCTGAGTGGTTTGATGGGGCATCATGGAACCTCCTGCGACTGCCAGGACACCGGTGGAAAGAAATCCACGTCGTGAGCATGCTTGCATACCTCTTAGCGATAGAGATTCGTCCTGCATTTGGCAATGCATTTCAATACGAACAATGACTTCGAGTCCTCCATAGCTGGGTCGTGATCCATGTTCCCTCGCATCCTGAGCATGAGCCATGAGTGAGTTTGGTTTTTTGACTGAATGTCTGGCTGGAAGGGGATGGGTTTGAGACTTGTCTGGCACATAAAACGTGGTTAGATTTCAACTATGGTCACTATTGTGACATTGACCGTTTTAGGGTCGCTTTTGGTTTTTGCGGAAATTCTTCTGCCAGGCATGATTGCTGGTTCTGTAGGCGCCCTTTGTTTTTTGGGAGCCATCGTGTCTGGATACAAGACCTATGATGGCGCCACGCCCCACTACATTGCTTTGGCTATTTTGGGCATTGGTCTGGTGGAGTTTCTGGTATGGTTGTGGTGGTTTCCGAGGAGCTCTATCGGAAAAGCCCTCATATCCAAGGGAGCGATCGGAAAGCTGAACGAACGCGACCCAAGTTTGCAAGGTCAACAGGGTGTTGCGATTACCGATTTACGACCCAGTGGGTCTGTCCGTATGGCGGGCGGAGGTAAATTGGATGTCGTCAGTGAGGGTGGTATGATTTTGGCAGGTGCCTCGGTTAAGGTTGTCGAGGCTGATGGTGTTCGTATTGTGGTTCGACAAATAGATTGATCCTCCTCTCATTCGCTAACGAGTGGTTTTATTTTGTCACCTTTTTCGCAGCAGAAACGTATTTAGAACAACAGGAGTAAACTTTTATGGAAAATTCAGGTAATTTAACTTACATATTCTTTGGCATTATCGCTCTGATCGGCTTGGTCGGGGCGATCGTCTTTTTCAATTTCTTTGCGATCTGGCTTCGAGCTTTGACCTCAGGTGCCAAAGTGTCCTACACCGAGCTGATCGCCCTCAGACTGCGTGGTGTCCCAGTGGGTCCTGTTGTTAATGTCCGAATCACCGCTATCAAATCTGGTTTACCTCTCAGTATCGATGAGCTTTCGACACATTTTTTGGCTGGAGGAAACATCGAAGCGGTGGTCCAGGCCTTGATAGCTGCCCGCAAAGCGAATATTCACCTAGAGTTTGACAGCGCTTGCGCCATCGATTTGGCCACGAAGGGAACTGGGAAATCAGTGATTGAGGCGGTGAGAACTTCAGTCAATCCGATGGTGATCGACTGTCCTAACCCGAATGTGGGCAAAGGAACCATTGATGCCGTGGCCAAGGATGGGATCGTGATCAAGGCAAGGGCGCGCGTCACGGTTCGAACCAGTCTGGATCGTTTTGTGGGGGGTGCAACTGAAGATACTATTATTGCCCGCGTAGGCGAGGGGATTGTTTCCACCGTGGGGTCCTGCGATACATACAAGGATGTGTTGGAAAACCCCGACCGCATTTCCATGACAGTGCTTGGGAAGTCCCTCGACAGCAATACAGCCTTTGAAATCCTCTCCATCGACATTGCTGATGTGGATGTGGGGGAGAATGTAGGTGCCAAGCTTCAGGCTGAGCAAGCCGATGCGAATAAGCTCATTGCCCAGGCCGAAGCCGAAGTCCGGAGAGCTGCGGCTGTGGCCACCGAGCAGGAGATGGTGGCGCGCGTGGCTGAGATGCGGGCGCGAGTGGTGGAGGCTGAGGCCCAAGTGCCTCTGGCGATTTCCGAAGCCTTTCGATCAGGTAATCTTGGCGTGATGGATTACTACCGTCTTAAAAATATCCAGGCTGATACTTCCATGCGGGATGCCATTGGTGGTGAGGATGAGGGCCCTGATGGCGAACTCAAAGGGTGATTCAGTTCTCATCTCATTACATAATTCGTTGAATTCCTGACAGGCTATCTCCCTTATGGATAAAGTTGCCCTCATGGATGGAGGATCCCTTCTGTTTCTGCTGTTCGCCTTGCTGGGGGTGGTGGCAGACTGGATCGGCAAGAGACGCAAGGCT
>NYYT01000018.1 GCA_002686885.1 Pedosphaera sp. | reverse complement strand
GTTCACTCTCCAGTAATTGGTGGACGACTTTTTCGTAAGCNNCTGGCGATGGGTCTTCGAGGAANGCNTCCTGTTGAGCCGGTGAGGGGGTAAGTCCCACCAGGTCCAAATAAATGCGGCGNAGGAGCGTGAGNTTGTCCGCTGANCCTACTGCTTNNAGCCCCANTTCTTGGCGATGCTCCGACAGAAATCGGTCAATGGGATGATGGAATGAATCACCTCCTTGCGGGATGACCGGTGCAACAACCGGGCTCAAAGACCAGAGCCCTTTTTGGGGCGCCTCTTCCGCAGCATCCTCCGCTTGGGTGCCCCATAGCATCCAAGAAGCGAAGAGTGCCTGGCAACCCCATCGAAGCATGCGGTGAGGCACCTTTCGTTTTTTTGTGCCTGATGGAGCGGCTTTAGNGAGCATGTGACCTGGATTCATGGTTTGTCATGCGCGAAACAAGATCCCGAATCATTTGCGGATNCTGTNCATACTCAGGGGCTGCCCATGGATTGTCGAGTAGATTCAAAACCCACAAACTCACCCATGGGGAGGAGTGCCTCCATGCATCCAGGGCTCGATGGTGGANCGNTTCNAAGGCAAGCCACTTGCTTTGATACGATTCCCAGTCCCTTGGGCCCCGTCCTGTGGGTCTGCATGAACCTTGCACTGCCACCCAACCCTGATAGCGTGTTCTCCATCAGACTCGGAAAGGAAGGAATGTATGAAAAAGGACTGTTCGATGGTCATGGTGCTCCTCTGCACGGCCGCCTTGGTGTCTGCCACGNNAGAAACTGCAGCGCAGACACCCACATCTCAAATTTCGCCAGAGTGGCAGGCCCTTGGGTGGACCTTGCCNAAAANCTATTCCCCNGATCAGATTGNNCTTTTCNAAGGGCTCAATGCTGCCCGNGGAACGTGGTCGTTTGAGGCGGAGACATCAGGTGAAGAAACCACTGGCTCCTTGGNTGGCAAGCTTCTGGTCCAAGGCGGATCGAAAGGAGGCATGGCATCGGCATGGAATCTGATCTGGTCCTGGCCTGCCGATCATCCAAAACACGCCATNATTGAGAACCTCCTGGCGATGCCCGAAAAGGAACAATTTGGTCTCATGCTGGTGCGCTTTGGGCCGGTCCAATACTCCGAGGATCAACCCATGCAAAAGCCCAAAACACCTCCCTCGTTTTTCATGGGGAGATGGGATGGGGAAAAACAGAAAATCACTTGGGCGCCTCGACCTCCCTTCGGAGGAGAGAGGGGCGAGGAGACCGCAAAGGAGGAGACACCGTCACCCGTCTTTGAAATGTTGGTGGATNCCGCTGGAAAAATTTCCATCCAGAACGGCNNGNATCTGCCCGAGGGGCAGATTCAGGCCGGCAGGGCTACGGTTCGTCTGGAGGAAGCACCCCAGCAATCTGGCGAACCCCAATTACTGACTGGGTTGCACCATATCGAAAAAGGATCCGAAATCTNTGACCCCAGGATTTTGCGCTATTTGCCTGCAGAAGCTTCCGATATCCATCTGATCAGCGATCGAAATGGACATATGGCGCATTATCGCATTTCACCGAAAGCCTTCGACGCCTTTCTGNAACAAGTCTGGAAGCGCTACCGAGAGGAGCGTGCCGCCAAGCCGGAATCCTGGCTCGATTACAGTGAGGAAGAAATCGCCGAAGCGCTCAAAGGAGCATCAGTGGGACGCTATGAACCGCAGGTTCGCTCGACAGAAATCATTTTTGAAGAAGTCCTGACCTGGGAACCCTTGGAGAAGGCCTGGAGTCACAGCGGGCCCCGCAAGCGGAGCGCAGCTGGAGCCAATTACTTCTATGATCGGGAGAAGGGGATTGCCTTTCATGATGCTGGCTACTGGTGAGGGTCTGAGCTCAGNAAGTCCTTCACACCTCCAAGCTCCTCTCGGCTTTGGATGAATGATTTCGCGACCTTCTCCATCTCTATGGGCTCCAATGCAGGATCTGCTGCCAAGCTCTGTCCTTGAATCGAGGGTCGCTCTTGCTTTCAGCCGGGTTGTCGAGAGAAGTTCAGGAGCCTGAATCTTGGCGGACTCCGTCGATATGCAAGACAGGATCCCCCCTTTCTTTTCAGCGGGTTTTCGGGTGGTTGGCTTCCTGCCTTGAGATTGACAAATTCCCTCCATCGGATATCTCAAAAAGAGGTGATCATCTTCATCTTCCCAGGCTTATGCAGACCAAATTCTTTCTTTCCCTCGCGGTATGGGTTTCGTTGACGAACCTTTCCCTTCAGGCCCAATCACTTTTCAGCGATTCATTTGATGAGGATCGCTCCGCTGATTGGATCATTTACGATGACAGCGTGGATGGCGTTTCGGATGCCACGGTACAATTCGCGCATGATTATTCTCAAGATCAGTTTGCNTTTACCATGGGGGGAGAAACCCAATATTTTAAGGTCCCCAAGAATCCCTACGACCCGTTTGCATCGGTTACGACCAAAGGNCTCAAAATTTCGGTGAATTCCGATGATCAACCAGCCGAATCTTCGGTGAGCCTCTTCCCCAAGGGATTGAACGTTGATGGGGACCATGCCCTTCGGTTTCACATGTTCATGAGTTACAACGGGCCAGCCTATGGGGGCTCCGGGTCCACCGAGCTGGCTACCATGGGAGTGGGGCATTCAGGTGAGCTGGTCGCCTTTCTTCGTGGGAATGGTGCCTTGGACGGCGATGGAACCTTCTTCGCAGTTTCTGGTGAAGGGGGTGCTTCTCGAGATTATCGTGCCTATGTCGGGGATGGTTTTGGGGAACCGGAGTTTCTGGATGAGCAAACCGATCGACATGGCTTCACGGACATGGANGGCGACGGAGTAGGGGAATACAACGCTTACGGTGGTGGNCCGATGGAAAAAGTCTTTCCCTTTCCTTTTCATGAAACAGCTGGTACTCCCGGCAAGGGGTGGGTTGCCGTGGAAGTGCGAAGGATCGGTGAAGAAGTCACCTGGGTCATGGATGGTCAAATCATTGCTACCATATCCGCCGACAAAAGCCTCTTCGGTGGCAGCAACATCATGATTGGATACACCGATCCATTTTCCTCGATTGCCAATCCCGGAGAAGAAAACTTCGTGATTTTTGATAATCTCGAGGTGGTTTCATTGGGACAAGGTGATGTGCCATCNTTGGTNGGGGTNCAGGTGCCNGGGGAAAGTGTCGAGAATCCCGATTCAGGNCTGCTTCAGTTTCAAGCGACTCCGGTTTCTGAAGATCAGGATGCCGTGGTGTTTACCTTCACTCGTCAAGGCGACCTTTCCCAGCCTCTGGATGTTCGTTTTCGCCTGGAGGGATCTGCCAGGGAGGGCGCCGATTATGAAAGGCCCCAGTCGCAGTCCGTGCGCTTTGAGTCCGGAGCTTCGGAGACCACCTTGTCATTGCAGCTGATCAACGATGAGGAAGAAGAACTGGATGAGAGCATCGTGCTGGTGATTGATTGGAATGGGNCANAGCCAGGCGCTGGCTACGAAACGGCNAGNGGGAAGTATGCTCAGGTTCCCCTTCTGGATGATGGTGACGTGGGAGCGCCACTTCCTGATCTTCTGGCGGGTGCCACGGAGATTTATTCAGAGGACTTTGATACGGATGTGTCCAACGATTGGATGATCAATCAAAGTAGCGATGATACCACCGCGACCTTTGCCTATGATTATTCGGTGGATGGGATTCCGCCGGCACCTGGTGGAAAGGGTGAGACCACACTTGGGCTGAAGTTTACCGCCAACGAAATGGAGGGTGCGGCAGCTCACATCATGGCGAGCCCTTCGGGTCAGTATTTTGAAGGTGATTATGCCGTGGTCTTTGATCTCTGGATGAATGTCAATGGGCCTTTGCCTGGAGGGGGTGGGGGATCCACCGAATTTGCGGCAGCCGGTATTGGAACTTCAGGAGATCATGTTCAGGTGGCCGACGATGCATCCGATGGTGCCTGGTTTCTGGTGACGGGCGAAGGGGGGTCTTCCAGGGATTTCAGGTTCTTTCTGGGCAACGATTACCTCATGGATAACCGTGGGGTGTATATGGCAGGAAGCCAGGATGCCGGTCACCCTTATTATGCCACCCTTTTCCCTGAAGGAAAAACGGCACCGGATCTGCAGGTGTTTGAATTCCCCTCCCAGGACGGTGCCACGGTGGGCGGGCAAGTGGCTTTTCAGTGGATTTCGGTGCAGTTGATCCAAAAAGGAGACAGCATTACGTGGAGCATGAACGGAATCGACGTTGTCAAGGCCAGTCAGTCCGACGCTTCCTACGCCGATGAAGGGAATGTCTTTCTGGGCTACAGCGATTGGTTTGCCTCCCTTTCAGACAACGAATTCATGAGCTTTGGGCTTTTTGACAATTTGAANGTGTACCAGCTGGCAGAAACAGCCACCGATCTTTCGATTGCCATAGATCGGAATGTCGCAGGTCTTTCCATTGAATATACCGGTCAATTGGAGTCAGCCCCATCACCTGTGGGGCCATGGAGCGCCGTAGAAAACGCCCAATCCCCCCATGCGGTGGATCCCTCGATGGCTGAGATGATTTTTTTCCGAGTNGTGCCTTGAGCCGGGAGACTTCTAGATTTGCCCGAGCCCGCCCCTCATCATGGAGGGGCGGTTTTTTTTGTCGCCTTTCCATCCATGCGACTTGTGGGTGAGGGGATAACTTGATTCACTCGAAGCATGGGACGAGTCAAGCCATTGCAGGATTGGATTGAGCGATACGAATCTTTTCATCAGAATCCNANCAANCGGCGCATTCATTTGCTNTGCGTCCCGTTGATCATCACGAGCCTGATCGGTCTGCTCTGGTGTGTGCCTGTGTGGATACCTGGTACCGAGACATGGTACCCTTCCCCCAATCTGGCCATGGTGGTGATGGTGCTGGTCTCCATTTATTACCTGAGGCTTTCCATCTCCATCATGCTGGGGGTTTGTTTCTGGGCGTTTCTTTCCGCGGTCCTCGTCTTGAGCATCGAGGCAAGCCCGCTTTCCGTGTTCTGGTCTTCTTTTGGACTCTTTGNCCTGGCTTGGGCNGGGCAGTTTTTCGGACATCATCTCGAGGGTCAAAAGCCGGCTTTTCTCGAAGATCTCCAATTNCTTTTGATCAGCCCGGCATGGTTGGTGAACGGGATGCATCAAAAGTGGACTCGTGCCGTNGGCTGCTACATGGCCACGACNATCCTGGTGCTGGCGATAGGCGNTGCNTTGTTTACCTGGAAGCCNTCCATTGATTTTTCNGATTCTCTTTCCCGAGTTTCAAGCTACGAGGTGCAGATTGCGCGCGATCCCTGGGGTGTGCCCCANATGATGGGCAAGCGTCATGCCGACAGTGCTTTTGGGCTAGCCTATGCCCATGCTGAAGATGATTTTCTGACCCTTCAGGATGTTCTNCTTGCTGCCCGNGGCCAGTTGGCGGCATCCAACGGNCTTNCCATGGCCGCCAATGACTACTATGTGCANCTCATCCGCATTCGAAAGGATTTGGAGGCGCGTTTTGCCATGCTGGATCCNGAGATCAAGGCGGTTTGTCAAGGTTATGCCGATGGGCTCAACCTCTATGCAAGCCGTCATCCGGATCAACTCAAACGCCATGCCTGGCCNGCCAGACCGGAAGACCTCATTGCAGGAGCCATGCACAAATTGCCCATGATGTTTGGCATGCACAATGATATCGGGCGCCTGCTGAGCAACCCNGGGCCTCCTCCTCAGTTGGCTGCNTGGATGAACCCTCAGAAAATTCCCATGGGATCCAACTTCATGGCAGTGGGCCCTTCGCGNTCGAGTGATGCTGCTACCCGAGCTTGNATCAACTCCCATCAGCCATGGACAGGGCCCGTGGCNTGGTATGAGGCACACCTCATGACGGAGGAAGGACAAAATCTTTATGGCGGTCTCTTTCCGGGTTCTCCGGTCATCTTTCTCGGGCACAACGACCACGTGGCCTGGGGGCATACNGTCAATCATCCTGACTTGGTCGATATCTACGAATTGGAAATGGATCCCAANGATCCTCTCCGCTATCGAGTCGACGATCAGTGGTATGAGTTGGAGCAGACCTTTCCCGTGTTGGAAATTCGTTTATGGCGAGAGATTCGATGGAAAGTCAAAAGGGAGGTGCTGCANAGCCTTTACGGTCCTGCNTTGCGTGTGGGGGATCGTGTGCTTGCNATCCGCTATGCAGGCATGGATTCCTTCCGTCAGCTTGAGCAGTGGTTTTGGATGGGGCAATCCACCGATCTTGTGAGCTTTAAGAAAGCCATGCGCCGTCAATCCATTGCCATGTTCAATACGGGCTATGCNGANAAGGAAGGTAATGTGTTCTACGCCTACAATGCCTTGCTACCCAATCGTGCACCCTCTCATGATTGGCAATCGATTCTGCCNGGNAACACCCGAGCGACTCTCTGGTCGGATTACTTGCCTTTCGATGANCTACCTCAGGTGGAAAATCCTCCGTCTGGTTTTATTCAAAACTGCAATAGCAGCCCCTACCAGACCACGGTGGGTGAGGGGAACCCGAACCCTGAAGCCTACTCAGATGTTTTTGGTATCGAAACCTGGATGACCAACCGGGCACTCCGGGCGATCGAGCTTTATGGTGAAGATACCTCCATCAGTCAGGAGGAGTTTTTCCGNTACAAATATGACAAGCAGTACTCTGAAAAATCCAGCCTGATGGAAAACATCAGACAATTTCTGGAAGCTTCCGAGGAGGAAGCGGAGTTCAGCGAGGCGCTGGAGGTGCTGCGGCGTTGGGATGGGGATACCTCCAAGGATAACCCGCATGCAGCCTTGAGCTTGTTAACCTTTCGNCCCAACTCCAATACCTCTCGCATCCATCTTTCCGAATCCGATATCCGGGAGCGACTCCAGGCNGTTTCCAGGGACCTCAAGNAGCACTTTGGTCGCTTGGATGTTCCGTGGGGTGAGGTCAATCGACTGATTCGAGGTGAGGTAGACCTGCCATTGGGGGGAGGTCCGGATACNTTGAGAGCCATCTATGGNCGACCCTCGGATCGNGGNAGNCTNGGNGGGGTTGCTGGGGACTGTTTTTTTCAGTTTGTCCAGTGGGATGACCAAGGCAAACAGGATGCNTGGGCGATTCAGCCTTTCGGGAGTCANATGGCCTCTGANGAGTCNCCGCACTACAGCGATCAGGCAGGACTCTTCGCGACAGAACAACTCAGGAAAATACCTCTTACCCGAGCAGAAGTGCTTGAATCTGCNGAGCNNGTCTATCGCCCTCAGGATCNNTAGAAAAAAGGCAGANCTGGTGTTNCTGCTTTGACTCGATAGTTNTNTGAAANCATGGGGAAGGAAGGTTTTGGTCAANGCATGAGCAGGATGCCTGCTTGACAAGCCCTCTGCCTCAACCTGAGACTCTTNNCTTTGTATCNANATCTGTTATGGCGGAACCCAAGGTCAANGAGCTCATGGAAAAAATCGTCTCGCTTTGCAAGCGTCGCGGTTTCATTTTTCAATCTTCAGAAATTTACGGNGGGATCAACGGTTTNTGGGATTACGGCCCTCTTGGCGCGGAGCTCAAGCGAAACGTCAAGGATCTCTGGTGGCAATCCATGACCCGGGATCGTGAGGATGTGGTCGGTCTGGATGCCACCAACATCATGCATCCCAAAGTATGGGAGGCCAGCGGGCATACCTCGACCTTCAGTGATCCCATGGTTGATTGTAAAAACTGTAAGGCGCGGTTTCGCGCTGACCAACTTGAGGGGGAAGTTTGTCCAAGTTGCGGGAGTAGTAACTTAACTGAAGCAAGGGCCTTTAATTTGATGTTCAAAACGTTTGTTGGTCCAGTTGAGAGCGAAGATAACGTTGCCTACCTCAG
The DNA here is from genome assembly GCA_002686885.1 of Pedosphaera sp. Taxonomy (GTDB): domain Bacteria; phylum Verrucomicrobiota; class Verrucomicrobiia; order Limisphaerales; family AAA164-E04; genus UBA7971. Next base: position 717 of record NYYT01000018.1, on the reverse strand, counting down.
GCCTGAGACCGCACAAGCTATCTTCGTACAATTTAAAAACGTATTAGATACTTGNAGAAAAAAAGTCCCTTTCGGGATTTGTCAGATTGGCAAGGCGTTTCGAAATGAAATCAATCCCCGTAATTACACCTTTCGTTCAAGGGAATTCGAGCAGATGGAGCTGGAGTTCTTTATCAAACCGGATGAGGTGGCTCATGCGGAGGGTGGCGCTCCAGCCGAGGATGCGCCGGTCGACTCCCCGGCCCCCAACTGGGGCTGGAAGCAATGGCATCAGTATTGGGTTGAGCAGCGCTTGAGCTGGTATGAGAGTATCGGCTTACCGGCCGATTCTCTGGAATTGCACTGGCAGACCGATGAGGAACTCGCCCATTATGCCAGAGCCACGGTGGACATCATGTTCAAGTTCCCGTTTGGGGTTCAGGAGCTCGAGGGCATTGCCGCGCGCTCCAATTATGATTTAACCCAACACCAGGAGCATAGTGGCAAGTCCATGGATTACTTTGACGAAGAGGCCAAGCAGCGCTACATCCCGCATGTGATTGAGCCCAGTGCGGGTGTGGACCGTATGATTCTTGCCCTCATATGCAATGCCTATCACGAGGCCATGATCCCTAACGCAAAAGGGGTCCCGGAAAAGCGTGTGGTTATGCAATTCCACCCCAAAGTGGCTCCCATCAAAGTGGGTGTCTTCCCGCTTCTGAAAAACAAGCCGGAACT
>NYYT01000017.1 GCA_002686885.1 Pedosphaera sp. | reverse complement strand
GGAAAAGCCTTTTCCTGCGGCTTTGGATGACATAGTCGTGAGTTGGCAATGGTTGCAGGATCATGCNACNGAGCGTCTTCCTGCAANCCCTCNGGNAAATCCCTAGCTAGCCGCTTCTCATGCACGGCAAAGGCGGCGAATTCAGTAGAGCCCTGGCAACAATACACGCTGTTGGATAAGCTCTGGGATACGGACTGGACAAAATCCGATGCAGACGGACTTGCAGTCCACGCAGACCCGGAAGCGTTTCCCTGAAGCGTTGTTCATTCTCTGCGGTGAGCCTCCTGGCACGATCTCCATCAAGACCCGCGACGCGCGCCTCTTCCGCCTTACCATGGTGCATGAGCCATCAATCATTCATGCTCCATGATCACGGAAAAAGCCGGAGTCTCTGACCACGAAATGGCTTCGTCGCCAAATTGGATTTGAACAAAATCCGGNGCCTTCTCCCCTCGCACNTGCCCTGTTTGCAGCAGCCACTGCTGCACAAAACGCGANAGCGTTTTCCGGGATTGATCCCGNACTTGTGTCATCAGGTGCTCATCCGCCGCATACTGCACCAGGGTCGGGGTAAGCTGTTTTTCCATCTCATTCATTTTTTGACTCGCATTGAATCGGGCCCAACCGTTTTGAACCTTTTTTTCCATGTGTTGGGTTTGAATGGCTGGTGGCAAAGAGAGTCGCAATCGAGGAGCCATGACATGGCAAACCCCTTCCTTGATCTCCATTTGCCATGGGTCATCGAGGGAGACATAGTAGCGATAGATGACTGGCACCTTGATTTCGGCGACCGAGGTCCCAAGGGATAAGCGGTCCCCGAGTATCATCAAGGTATCTTCATCGCGGAGAATTTCCTGCCGCTCCACACTGGCCAGTTCAAGCCGACCAGAACCTGCATCGGAAATCATGGGCAGGGACGAGACAAACGACTGTGTCATGGAAACATGGGTCGCTTGATCCACNAGTTCCCCCAGTTCATTCAGCACTACAGCGGGAACGCCCGCAGATTGCTCAACCCCTCGCTGTACTCCACGCGCCAACCACCATAACCCAACCATGACCGACGCACAGATCAGCCCGGCCAGCAAAAGCAATGTCATCGGCCAGCGGTAAGCAATCAGAAGTCGGGAGGTNGAGGGCTTGAGGACCATATCTNAGTGGATTATTCAAGTCACCTGCTGTCAATGCAAGACACCTTGAGCAGCGTCTTCCCTAATCAAGGGTTGGGGTTGCNTGGGCACGAGCCCATCGACGCTGAGGATTGTCAGCCCAAAGACTTCCAACGGCCAAAAACAAGGGGAGGAGCGCACTGAAGAGCAGCGCTGGGCGATAGGAAGCCAGGACCTGTCCCGAAAAACCAAATATCAGTGGGCCTAGCCCACTGGCGATCACCATGGTCGACATGTTCACCCCGCTGATCGCCCCCAGATGAGCTCTCCCAAAAAAGCGAGGCCAGACAATGCCCGAGAGACACACAAAACCACCTCCAGCGACCCCATTGCCCACCACATACGCCAGCACCCCAGACTCGGAGTTCAAGGCGTAAAGACCGAAAACTCCTGCCAGGGCGCCGAGATTCATCACAAAAAGNAGACCTTTCAATCTGACTTTCGGGTTGATCCAACCAAAACAAAGGTTGGTCAGAACACTCACGGTGGCCATGGGAAGAAACAGACGAATCATGGCCTCCGGTTGAAAGCCGAACTCATCCCCCATGGAGACAATGTGAAAGGTAAACGCGGTCGCAAACATGGCATAGAAAGCAAAAGAAAGATTGAAAACCCAAAAGGAGAAAGACCGGAGCGTTTGGGCAAGATTCATCTCTTGATGGATCCACATGTCCATCGGCAGTGCTTTTGTTTTGGAAAAAAGCCTTCCATCCATGCACAATCCACTTTGCTCAGGGGCATCCCTGAAACACGCCCAGGCAATGGGCGCCATGATCACCAGCGTTGCCAGGGCAATGGATTGCCAGGCCACTTGGTATCCATACGATTCGACCAACAAGTTCATCCATCTCGGGGCCACCGCAAAGGAAAAGGAAACGACCAGGCTACTCAATGAGAAGGCCCAGCCTCTGTTTCGATCAAACCATCGTCCAATCGCATTGCGACATGCCATGGACAGGACACCCTGAGCAGAAAGTCGGATCAAAAAAAAGCCAACGGTCATGGTCAGGAAGGCAACCCAGGTGTGTCCTAGCCCNGGAATCCAAAGCATCACCTTTTGGGTCACGTGGACCACCTCACTCAAAAACAAAAGGATGAGAAAAGACAACACAGTAGCCACAACACTCATTTTGCGCTCTCCCCAACGATCCATCCATCGCCCGACCATGGGCAGCATCACACCACTGAGCACAGTCCCCAGACAATAGGCCACACTCAATTGGACCCGAGAAAGTTGAAGCTCTTTCATGAGTATTTCAGTAAACACGCTGAAACCCATGGTTTGACCAGGAATACTGAAAACGGTTCCTAGAGTGGCGGCAAAGACAATCACCCATCCATAAAAGAAAGGAAACTTTTCCGGGCGCCAGGGAGTCGCTGGATGCCAGCAACGATCATGAAAGCGAGTAAGCATGGAATGAATCAGACCCATCAAGCGCACCACCAATGGTAGGAACACGGCAAAAGGCAAGACAAATTCACCTACTCGTCCTATCCACCAAGATATCGACTGATCACACCGCGATACTGAAGGGCCTCCATCAGATGGGGCGCTCGAATGTCGCTGGAAGCTTCCAGGTCGGCAATCGTGCGAGCCAGCCTGAGGAGTCGGTCATACACCCGACCACTGACCCCCCAATGGTCATAGGCTTTACGCATCAAGGCCTGCCCCTCGGCATCTAAAGGACAGAAAGTCTTCAAGGCACTGCGACTCATCATGGCGTTACAGGTTATAAAGCCTGCCTCGGGTTGAAACCGCTCCTCTTGAAATTTCCTCACCGTCATCACTCGCTGCCGCACGACCGACGAGGGCTCTGCTCTGCTCTCGTCCAGCAGCCGATCAAAGGGGATTTCTGGAACTTCCACCTGCATGTCCACCCGATCCAGAAGAGGCCCGGATATTTTCCCCAGGTAACGCCGAATTTCTTGCGGCGTGGATTGGCTCTGATCCGGCATGGCGCCATCTGGGGTGGGATTCATGGCAGCCACCAGCATGAAGCGACAGGGGTAGGACACGGCACCGTTGACTCGGGAAATAAGAATCTCTCCCTCTTCGATGGGTTGCCTCAGGGCTTCCAAGGCCGATCGCCTGAATTCCGGCAGCTCATCGAGAAAAAGCACTCCATGATGAGCCAAGGAAATCTCTCCGGGTCTTGGGTAAATACCCCCTCCTAAAAGACCTGCGTCACTCAAGGAATGATGTGGGTGCCGAAATGGGCGATACTTGAGGAGCCCTTGACCAGGCTTCAAGTGCTCAGCAACGCTATGAATTTGAGTTGCCTCAATGGCTTCCTGGCGAGTCATCGGTGGCAAAAGCCCCGGCAAGCATCGGGCTAGCATGGATTTCCCTGTTCCGGGAGGCCCCATTAATAATAGATGGTGACCACCGGCAGCGGCAATTTCAAGGGAGCGCCGAGCTGCAGGCTGCCCTTTGACTTCAGCCAGATCTCCTGCCAACGCATCTTGGGAAGATAGTGACTGCCCCTCATTCAAAGGTTCGATCGTAGTGGGTTTCCTTTGGCCGGAAAGCATTTCGGTCGCTTCACGAAGATGATTCACTGGGAGGATTTCCAAGCCCTCTACCTGGGAAGCCTCCAGCGCATTCTTCGATGGAATGAGCATGGTTTCACATCCGATCCCGCGGGCCAACAAGGCCATGGACAACACCCCTTTGACCGGCCGAATCCGGCCATCGAGTGCCAATTCACCCAGAGACATGATTTTCTCATGGCATTTTGTATCCAGTTGTCCGCTTGCCGCAAGCACCCCCAACGCCATGGGAAGGTCGAAGCTGGGTCCCTCCTTTCGGATATCGGCGGGTGCCAGATTGATGGTCATGTGTCCTTTGGGCATGGCAAAGCCGCACGTCAGGAGAGCCGTACTGACTCGATCGCGGGATTCGCGAATGGCCACATCCGGTAAGCCGACAATCACCATGGAAGGCGTTCCGGTTCCGATGTGCACCTCAACGTCCACTTTTCGGGCATGGATGCCATGGATGGAGGCGGAATAACAGGTTGCGAGAGGCATGATCGTTGTGTCTAAGGTTGATTCGGCAACCATTCACACTCGCAATCAGGCCATCGTTGGTAGGGAACGCCACCATAGAAACAATGCTCCGAGCGATCAACGCAAAATAAGTCGTTGTTTTTGATGCCTTGCCCCTTATAAAGACCGACAGTGGCATCCCACACGACACATACTCTGAACGCTTCGACTCAATATTGCGCCGTATTTGGCCATCCTGTGGGGCATTCCGCTTCGCCCGCCATGCAAAATGCGGGCCTGGATGAACTTGGGCTCAATTGGCGCTACCTGGCCTTTGACGTGCTTCCCGAACACCTTGTCCCAGCCTTGGAAGGCACGCGAAGCATGAGGTATGTCGGATTGAATCTTACCGTACCACATAAGCTGCTAGCCTTGGAATGGGTGGACCTGCTCGACCAAAGCGCCAGAAAATGGGGGGCCGTCAACACCGTCCGCTTTGAAGGGAAGGATCCGGATGAGAAATGGGTTCCCTTGGGTCAGGCTGAAGACCCCAATGCCTTCCATACCATCCGAAGTGTGGGTTTCAATACCGATGCAGATGCCATTGCGACTTCCATCAACCAGGATCTGGGGCTTTCCTTGAACGGGTCGCACTGTGTTTTACTGGGCGCAGGTGGCGCTGGACGGGTTGCGGCTCTCAAACTGGCGGAAAGTGGGGTAGAGTCCCTTTACCTCATCAATCGAACAGCCAGTAAGGCCATGGCGATTGCAGAGGAGCTGCGAGGCGCTTTTCCCGAGCTTAGGGTTGCCACGGATTATCCGAACGCGGGTGAAAAGATCGACTTGGTCCTGAACGCAACCTCACTGGGCCTCAAGGCAAGCGATGCGCTACCCTTCGATCCGGAAGCCTTGAATCTGGAACAGGCCTCTCATGCTTACGACATGATTTACCAACCCACTCAAACGCCGTTTCTCAAAAAGGCCCATGAGGCCGGATGCCGCACATCCAATGGCCTTGGCATGTTGCTCTATCAGGGGGCAGCCGCCCTGGAAATCTGGACGGGCCAGGCCCCTCCCATAGAGACCATGAGAAAGGCCCTTTGCCGCCACCTGGACACACGGTCCTGAGCCACGCAAAGACAACCTCTGCTGCTCGCATGACCCAACTCATGTCACTAGACGAATGGCGAGAATTGCCGGTTCACTTTTGGTCCGTCTGCTGGTTCATCCTTGGAAGCATGGTCGGAAGCTTTTTGAACGTTTGCGTGCACCGCATGCCTCTGGGAGTCAGCGTCGTCACCCCCCCTTCACACTGCCCCCGCTGCCAATATCGTATTCCATGGTATCTCAACCTGCCCATCCTCTCCTGGATATGGCTGAGAGGTCGATGCCGCCAATGCCAAGAGCCCATTGCATTTCGATATGTCGCATTGGAGGCGCTGACAGGCAGCATGTTTGTTGCCTGCTGGTGGATCGTCGGGGCCCAATCCACGCCTCTTGCGATTGCCTATGCCACCATCCTTTCAGCCCTGCTGGTGGCCACGCTGATTGATTTTGAGCATTTCATCATCCCCGATGAGGTCACTTTGGGGGGGATTGTGGCGGGGCTGACCTATGCGGTCATCTTCCCGGAAATTCACGGCTCGCAAGGACGTCTGGAGGCCCTCAAATGGAGCTTCATGGGAGCCACCGTCGGCTGGCTTCTGGTGTATGCAATCGTACGCTTGGGAAAAGTCATGTTTGGAAAAATGGAAGTCCATCTGACGGAAGAATCAAGGCTGATCTTCACTGAAACCTCCCTGGTGCTACCCCAGGAAACCATTCCCTATGAAGAGATTTTTTATCGGAAGTCGGATCATATTGATTTAGAAGCCAGTCGCTTGGAATTGGTCGACCGGTGTTACGCCGGAGTACATTTCAAGTTATCCCCCACTCGGCTCGAGATCGATGGTGAGCGCTTCAACCCCGAGGAAATAGATCACATGGAGGCCTGGTGTTCCTCCATCACGCTTCCTCGGGAAGCCATGGGTTTTGGTGATGTCAAATTCATGTCCGCCATTGGGGCCTTTCTGGGTTGGCAATCGACTTTTTTTTCCCTGATGGTGAGCTCGATGATTGGGGCGGTCGTTGGGATCCTCCTGATTTGCATTGGAAAGAGAGAATGGTCCAGCAGGCTGCCCTTTGGGCCCTATATTGCCCTTGCAGCCGTTCTATGGATGTTCCTACCCGAACCCTTCAAGGATCAATGGAAGGAACAGCTCAATGTTCTTCTCTTGCCGTTTGAAAATTGGCTTTCCTGAACCTGGCCGGACTTTTTGATGACCAAGCTGGCCCCCCAGTGAAAAGAAGGATAAGATTTCGTATAGGGCGGACAGAGAAATCCCCCCCAAAAAAAACGGACGGCATGCTCTCTGACCTCAAACATTCAGCCTACGGCACAGGGTGGCGAGAATCCCCATGGCGCTACCTCTTCACCTTGGTGGCGGCCTGCGTCGCACTGGTTTCATCCTTCCACCTCAAAGGGGCCACCGTTTCAAACCACTCCAACGCCATGGATCTCATCCGTGAGCACTGTCTTCCTTGTCATCGGGCCGACAAGGCCAAAGGAGGGCTGATCATGGAAAGCAGGGAATACCTCCTCGAAGGAAGCGATTCTGGCCCCGTGGCGATCCCGGGAAACCCCTCCGAAAGCTTCCTACTGGAAACCCTTCCGGCGGAAAGTGAATCCCACATGCCTCCCGAAGGCCAGTTGAGCAATGAAGCCATCACAACCCTCACGCAGTGGATTGCTGAAGGCATGCCATGGGATGAGCAACGACTGCGGGCCACGGAGTCAAAACAGGCTGCATCCTGGTTTCTGGAGCCATTACCCAAAGATTACCATCCGGTTCTTTCCATGGCACTGGCATCGGAGCTTTCCACAATGATCACCACCCTGGGATCGGATTTGGCCATCGTGGAACTGGACAAGGAAAGTCCAAACATGCAGCGCCTCATCACCCCCCACAAGGATGCCATACGCTCTCTGGCAGTGGACAGCGACCGCCACCAGTGGATCACTGGCGGCTTTGGACGCATGCTTTTCTGGGATGCTCACACGGGCGAAGTACTGGACGAAATCACCGATGGACTGCTGGGGCGCATCACCCAGCTGATGATCAGTCATGATCAGACACGTTTAATCGCCTGCGAAAGCTTGCCGGGATGGTCCGGGAACATGCATCTCTTTGATTTGGAGAGGCGGGTTCCATTGTTCACCTGGCAGGCACACAAGGATGAGATATTCGACTGTGTGGAGACAGGGGACGGTAGTTATTGGATCACTGCCTCAGCCGATCATACCATCAAGCTATGGGAATCGGACACCTACCGCGAGCATGATTGGCTGGAAGGTCATACGGCCCCAGTCATGGCCCTGGCCATCCATGGAGATGAGGGGCTATGGATCAGCGCTGGCAATGATCGAACCATCAAAGTATGGGAGCGTTCTTCAGCAGAGCGCCTTTATGATCTGGGTCGAAATCATGCCTACAGTTTGGTGGACCTTGCCTGGGACAAGGCATCCTCCCGACTTTATGCCATCAATCAGAGGGGCGACTTTTATCGATACAGCGAACTGCAGGCGCATTCGGGGGCCCAGTCTTCCAACACAGGTAGAGAAAAAGTGCTGCATCGCATGCGCCAACCCGCTTCGAGCCTGATGATTTGGCCTGAAGCCCAATACGCCATTATCGGAACCTTCTCTGGAGCACTTCACGCCTTCACTCTGGATGGAGAAAAACGGTGGGAACTTCCTTTGGTTCCCGAACCCGTGGCCCTGGCTCCAGCAGATTAAATCCATCATCGACAGGCTGCAGGGTTGTCGTTATGAAACTTTCATGAAGATTCTGTGTCTCAGTGGCCCCAACTTGAATATGCTAGGCCTCCGCGAGCCGGGCATTTATGGAGCCAGCAGTCTTGAGGACATCCATCAATCGCTTCAGGATCAAGCCGCAGCCGATGGCATGTCCGTCGATTGCCGGCAATCCAATCATGAAGGCGAATTGGTCACCTGGATCCAGCAGGCCAGAGGAAATTTCGATGCCATCATCCTCAATGCGGGGGCCTACACCCATACAAGTATCGCCTTGCGTGATGCAATTTCAGCCGCTGAGCTGCCCACGATTGAAGTGCATCTTTCGAATATTCATGCTCGCGAAACCTTTCGGCACACTTCCATGATCGCGAGCGTATGCGCTGGTCAAATCGCCGGGTTTGGTTCCCACAGTTACCGCTTGGCCCTGGAAGCATGCAAAGACCTCAAGGCTTGAAAAAGGCCGACCGCCAAAAAATGACAACTGATTCAAGACCCAACCATTCACGATGATGACATCACTTCTCAAAAAACGTTCGATGGCCGAGCCCGCTCTTTGGGCGTGGTTCCTGCTCACTGCGACTTTTGCGCTTCATGCGGCGGACCGCCAAGCACCTGTCAAGGTCATGAGTTTCAACATCCGCTACGGCGCCGCCAACGACGGCGAAAATAGCTGGAAGCACCGGGATTATTTGGTCTTGGAAACAGTACAGAACGCCCGTCCTGACCTGATCGGCTACCAGGAGGTCCTGAAATTTCAGGCGGAGTTTCTCCAGAAAAATCTAAAAGGTTACGGTTTCCACGGCGTGGGGCGCGATGATGGTCAGGAGAAAGGAGAATACGTTCCCCTTATGTGGCGACAAGAGCGTTTTGAATTACTGGATTCAGGTCATTTCTGGTTAAGCGAAACACCCGAGATACCTGGAAGCGTGAGTTGGGATTCATCTCTTACACGTATGCTCTCATGGGTACTGCTCAAAGAAACATCACCCAGCGGAAGGGAGTTCATCTTTGCCAACACCCACTTCGATCATCGAGGAACTCAGGCCAGACTCGAGTCTGCCAAATTGATTCGGAAGAGGGCGAACACGATCATGGACCAATACCCTGTCATTCTCACAGGAGACTTCAACACAACCGAGGAAGGAGATCCCTATGCCGCACTTTGCAAGAAAACCCAACCGCAAGGAACTCCCCTAATCGATGCCTATCGAGTGATTCATCCCGCACCCATGGATGACGAAGCTTCCTTTTCCCGTTGGGTGGGACACCGAGCAGGCAAGCGCATTGATTGGATCCTTCACTCGAACGATTTTGTGACCCTCCATGCAAACATCAACTACACCCAGGAGAGAGGGCGCTATCCTTCAGACCATTATCCGGTCGAGGCTACGTTGCGCCTCAAATAATGCATGACCAACAAGGGATGGTCCCCACACCCCGAACGAGGGTGTATTCAGCATGAGTCAAGATCTCCAAATCAGCCAAAAAGTCATCGACACCTATGATCAGGCCCTGCGCCCGATCGCCGAGAAACTCTCCTTTGAGCTCCCTGTCCAGGCAAGAGAACCAGCCGGTTTCCCAAGTGTTCTGTGCCTGGGGAACCACTCATCGGGCAAGTCGTCCTTCATCAACCATCTGCTGGGAGAAGACATCCAGAAGACAGGGTTGGCGCCGACCGATGATGGCTTCACCATTATCACTCATGGATCGCAGAGAGAATCCCTGGATGGCCATACCGTAACCAGTCATCCGTCCCTCCCCTGGAAAAACCTCGAACGCTTGGGGCCCGCCTTTCTGAATCGACTCAAACTCAAAACCATCCCCAATCAGCTGCTCACATCCTTCGCCTTGATTGACAGCCCAGGAATGATTGATGCGATTGGGGCGGCAAACACTAGAGAATACGACTTTGCTGCTGGTGTCAGATTCTTCGCAGAAAAAGCCGACTTGATTCTGTTTTTTTTCGACCCCGACAAACCCGGCACCACCGCCGAAACCATCGGCATTCTCACTCAGACGCTGGCAGGCTTGGAATACAAGTTACTCATCATTCTGAACAAGGTGGATCTTTTTCAAAACATTCGGGATTTCGCTCGAACCTATGGCACGCTGAGCTGGAACCTTTCCAAGGCCATCCGAACCAAGGATATCCCGCACATTTACAACATCTACCTTCCCGAACAACGCACACAAGAAACCCTTCATGGAAGTCTGGGCATTCCTCTCAATGATTTTGATCAGTCTCGAGAGGAAGTCATCCAGGAGATCCATCGCACACCCACCCGCCGCGCAGACAATCTGGTCAGTGATCTCCTTCAGGCCACCAAGAAATTGATCCTGCATGCCAAGCTCTGCAGCACGGTGAAACTGGAATACCGCAAGCTTCAGTTCAAATGGGGAGTCATCAGTCTGTCCATTCTCCTGGCCGGAGTGCTTGCCACGTGGGGAGCCACACAAACATGGCCTGGCTGGGAGGTCAGTGCCGGCGTAGGGACTGCAGGCCTGCTTGCCACCATCGCCGCCTGGGGTTACGGCAAATGGCTTCGAAAACAATTCACATCCAAACTGGAGGAATGGGCATTTCTGGACACACTCTATGCGGACACCTTTCGCCATGAACTGGCCTTGCAAGATCGGGGCGATTTACAAGCCATGTGGTCCGGCATGCGGTCGACCACGCGGAAAACCTTCACGATCCTGCCTCCACAGAGCATTCCCAACTTATTTTCCCTGAGGCGATCCATTCGTCGTATGGAATCCCTCCTGGAGCGCGAAATCCCCAAACTCAGAAGACAAATCTCCCCGCATCCTCCGATGGACGATCCGGCTTGAGCTTTTGGGCACGAGCCACCCATCGGCCCGGTGAGACTGACTTCCAGGTGATCTCATTGGTTTAGGCTCCGCGCCAAAGGTCCTCGCCTGCCTTGGGAAAGCTCGGGGTAGGGATCCAGCAACCGCTAGTTTTGCGATGGTCGAATCGACCCTTTCAACTCTCAACTCGCAAGCCATTAAAGAGTTGCAGCCCAAAACCGCGACTCTTAGTGTATCCCCCATCGCCACTTAACCATTGAACAACTTTATGAAACCGAACCGACTTTCGCTCCTCATGCCTTTCCTGACCCTCCTGCTGGCCCTTTTCTCATCGACCCTCAAGGCTGGAGAGTGGGAAACTCTTTTCGATGGCCATTCCACTGATGCTTTCCGAGCCTATCAAAAGGATCTTTTCCCATCGGAGGCTTGGAACGTGATCGATGGAACCCTTCGCACCAATCCAAAGGCAACCCCGGTAGACCTCATCACCAAAAAAACATATCAAAGCTTCGAATTGGTCTTCGATTGGATCGCCACCCAAGGAGCCAACAGTGGCGTGATTTACCGAGTGAGCGAAGATGGGAGTCAGCCTTGGCACACCGGCCTTGAATACCAGATTCTGGACAGTGCCCATGACGGCAATCAGGACGAGGGTGCCCCTCACAGCGTCGCAGATCTCTATGACCTGATTCATGCAAAAGGTGTTTCCCTGAATCCAGCCGGCAAGATCAACCAGTCCAGGATCGTTCTATCAGGGAACCATGTCGAGCACTGGCTCAACGGGCAAAAAGTCGTTGCCTGCGCACTGGATAGCTTCGGGGTGGATCAATTGATTGCGAAGAGCAAATTTGCGGACCATGACCGGTTTGCCAAAAACAAGAAGGGCCACATTGTCTTTCAACATCATCAGGACGAAGTATGGTTCAAGAAGATCCAGATTCGCGCCCTCCCCGAACCCGAGGTCTTGCCAACCAATCGCAAGGTCAACACGCTGAACAAGGCTTGGAGAGAAGCTGGATGGGTCAACTTGTTCAATGGTAAGAACACCATGAGGTGGAGGGGTTTCAAAAAAGATACCTTCCCCTCCAAAGGTTGGATCATTGAGAACGACTGCCTGAAACACATCAGCAAGGGAGGTGGCGGAGACATCATCACCAAGACCAAGTTTGGCCAATTTGATTTTCAGTGGGAGTGGAAAGTCGCCCCAGGCGCCAACAGCGGGGTCAAGTATTTCATCATGGAAGAACGTGGTGGGGCCATTGGGCACGAGTATCAGATCATCGATGATTCCAAGCATCCGGATGCACTGAGGGGGCCCAAATGGCAGACAGCGGCTTTCTACGATGTCTTTCCGGCAAGCAATCGGGTACTCCAGCCCGTCGGCTCCTTCAATCAAAGTCGCATCCTGGTCCAGGGACAGAAGGTTGAGCACTGGCTCAACGGGATCATGGTTCTCGATTACACCTTGGGCAGTGAGCGCGTGCTGGAAGCGGTTGCAGGAAGTAAATTCAAGAATGTGAAGGATTTTGGTTACCGCCACATGGGGCACGTCCTACTGCAGGATCACCAGGATGAGGTGCACTACCGAAATCTCCGCATCAAGCGGTTAAGACAAGCTAAGAAGTGAGGTCTAAGGTTACGGTTTTCACAAACCGTTCGAGAGTTGAATGAGACCTCATCTGCCTGGCGCAGCACCTCGTCGCATAAGCTGGCCACTCCGGAGGAACCTGTCGCTTAGAGCTGTTGATAGGCACCTATTTGCGGAGCCTCAGGGTGAGCTTCGGGGCCAAAATAGCGAAGACATACCAGGGGTTCGGTCGAACTGGTGTTGACGAATACCACCCCTTGCTTAGCCCCTTGCTCAGCGCAGAAATACTCGTCCTCGGTGAGCTCCTGAAAACGGATCATTTTGGGACTGTTCAGAGGCTGACCATTGATGGTCCCCTGCCCTTGGGTGCAGACCAACCCGTAAGCGCCTTGGTCGGTAATCCTGCATCGGACGCCCGGATCCACGGTCAATTCCTTGGCAGTGAAATATTGTTTGGAACGAATCTTGCCATAAACGATCCATCGATCCAGATAACCCTCCGAAGAGGTATCAGCAACCGGGATGGGTTCCAGATAATGGTTGTCCTTGAATGAGGGGTCGAGGTTGGCATCCCAATCCAATTGTTCGACAATGTAATCGAGATCCTGGTGCTTCTCCTGAGGCATGTCCTTGACCAGCAGATTCCAGGGTATGAAACGGCCCTCCACAAGATTCTGATACATGCCATAGACATCACTTCCCCATTGGGGCTCATAAGTGCAGAGCGAGCCAGGGGCATGAAGAATGCAGGGACCGACCAACCAGCCGGTGCCAGGTTTGAGCCGGTAGGCCTTGGAAAGATCCAGAATACCGTTGTCTCCCTTGTTCCAGTCCGACAGACATTTCCGCACCTGATCCTTGGTGGTCCCCGGCTCCAACCCAAAAAAGGTGTAAGGAAAATGGTTTCCTACGTGGTTGTGTTGGGGTGGGAAATAATAGCTTTCTGGCTTACACTCCTGCCCCACCAAAGCAGCTTGCTCTTCATTCTGATGCATGTGGTGGGGTATGGGCCCCATGTTGTCGAACAATTTGGAGTAGACCGGCCAACGCCCATAGGTTTCCCATAGACGCTCCCCCACCAGCGCGGCCCCACACTCTGAAACCGCCTGCCGCAGAGTGAATCGCTTTCCGTGAAAGACCACATAGCTCAAACCCTCATCATGGACTCGCCCCTCATTGGCTGCCTCGGTTGTCGAAGAAAACCAGCGCTCGTCAATCCCTCCGCGATGGGCCCCGAAGGCATAGACATCATCTGGATGCAGCTTCAGGCGCAACCCTGGTTGCAGATGAAACCGAGGCACCCAGCAGGGAGCCAACCGAAGCAACCCTCCTGTTTCCTGGAGAGCCCCTTCGACAAGAGACTGAACTCCGGAATCCACCGCTTGAAGATTGTTGAAAGCGTTCATAGGTATGCTTGGATTGTCTCGCGAAACCGGCCCGACCTCTTCAGAGCGTCTACGACAAAAAGCCTGCTTCCCATGGTGGCCCTCAACTATCTCAACGAGTGCGTGTCAGGGTTTGTCTTTCCATGACAGGATACCATTGGGTCAGACTCTCAACCATTGTCTGCAGCTGATCGGGATACAGATCGGCGACATTGCGCTTTTCATGAGGATCGACACGCAGATGAAAGAGTTGTGGTCCTTTCTCGGCCCGCGGATGCGTACTTTGATAACGATTGACCTCCCCATCATACGTGAGCAGCAGTTTCCATTCATCCCGAATGGTCCAACGATAAAGCAAGGAGGCTTCTGGGTTTTCGATATCTGCAATGTCATGAGCAAACCCTTCTCCAAAGATTTGTTTTCTGGCAAGAGGATGACCACTTTTCAAGGAAGGCATCAAATCCAAGCCGGGAAGATCCCCTGGTAGCTCGCCTCCGGCTGCAGCCAACAACGTTGGGAAGATATCGATGCTACTGACCAAATCAGATCGGTGAGAAGGCTTGAGATGACCCGGCCATCGGAACATGATCGGGGTCCTCACCCCTGCCTCGTAGGGACTCTGCTTGGACTTCAGATCATAGCCTTTGCGCTCAGGGTGCTGGGTCCAGCCATTGTCTGTCACGTAAACCACCAGGGTATTGTTCTCCAAACCCTTGTCACCGATCATCTGCATCATCTGTCCGCAGGTTTCGTCAAACCATTCGCACATGGCGTAATATCGAGCAAGATGAATGGAATCCACTCGATCTCGATAATGAGCCAGAAGCCTTTCAGGAGGTTGGTGAGGCGTGTGAGGGAGAAAGGGAGCGTACCAAAGGAAGAAAGGCTTTTCCTCTTCCATTGCGTGATCCACGAAGGCCTCAATGGGTTGGAGCCCTTCTCGACCGATTTTCAGCCCATCGTCCCCATGCCGGCCACCCGGTTGCGGAAACCCTCGCGTCATGCCATGGGTGAATCCACCATCCGCATAAGAGCCTTCCCACCACTTGCCGCTTTGATGGGTCAGGTAACCCAGCTGCTGGAGACGCTGAGGCAGGCTTTCAAAGCGATCAAGGTAACCAATCAATTGGGCCCGCCTTTCCTGATAGAGAGCCGATCCTTGCTTGGCGTATTTGGGAGATGGATCGTTCCCTGTGACTCCATGGCGATGGGCATAATGTCCAGTGGCCAGGGTCATCAAGGATGGCCGACAAAGAGCCGTAGGTACATAGCCTCGATCAAAGAGGACGCTTGTCGCAGCCAGCTGATCCAGATGGGGAGTCCGGATCAACTCATGTCCCATGAATCCATAATCAGTCCACGCCTGATCGTCCGAAATGATCAACACGATGTTGGGCTGTTGGGAGGAGGCTCCCCTCACTTGGGAGGCCCCCAAGGGCATGACCAACAGAGCACATAGAGATATCCATACTGCAGACAGGCGGCTGGGCTTCATGCATTCATTGAACCACAGCCGACTCTTGCTTCCAACCAGATTCCTGCCTCCTGACCAGCAATGCATGGCTTGCGGCAAGATAGGAACCCCGTCTATGTTTCTTGAATGATACCCTCCATCCGCCCTCAGCTTCGAAAGGGTGAAACCCTTTATGGAAGCATTGTCTCCTTACCCAGTCCGGCAGTCGCGGAGATTCTCTCCGAGGCGGGCTACGATTGGCTGTTCATTGACGCCGAACATGGAGCTCTTGACTTGGGGCATCTGACTCAAATTTTGCAAGCTGTTGGCCATCGTATTCCCTGCATCGTACGAGTACCTGTCGCCGAAGAAGCATCCATCAAGCGCGTGCTGGATCTGGGAGCCAGCGGCATTATTGCTCCACAGGTAAACTCAAGCTCCCATGCAGCAAGAGTGATTCGTCAGGCCCGTTACGCTCCCATGGGCCAGCGGGGCGTTGGCATTGGACGGGCTCACGGCTATGGCGCTCAATTCACAGACTACCTGCAACATGCCAATGAACGGATTTCGGTGATCCTTCAGGTCGAACACATCGATGCGGTTCAAGCTCTTGAAACCACCCTGGAATGCCCGGGCATGGACGCCATTCTCCTGGGGCCTTACGATCTTGCGGCCAGCATGGATCGAATGGGACAGGTGGATCACCCGGAGGTCACGCAGGCCATCGATCACGTCATTGAAACTTGCCATGCCCACAAGATGCCAGTGGGCTATTTTGGCATCGATGCGAAAGCAGTGGCACCTTACAGAAAGAAAGGTTGCCAGCTTCTGGTCACCGGAGCCGACAGCCTATTTCTCCTGGAGGCTGCCAGGAACGCGTGTCGAGCCATTCGCGAAGATCAACCAGCCACTTGAGGCACTGAGCGCGGGGCCTGATAGAGAGAGGGCTTGCCAACTTCGGTTCGATGGAATCAAGACCTCATCCATGCCTGAAGACGGATTGGGTGACAAACAATCATCTTCCTTTACAGGCAAAGGCATGCGCACGCGCCTTGAATTAGGCTTGTGAACCCTGCTTGAGATATCCTTTGATGACCTCATGGCTGCATTGCCGACTCACACCATGCTTCTTTCAGCGACGGAATTGTCGCTTTCCTATGATTATCTCTGCCTCCTGGACAAAGTATCGATCGCCATTCGATCGGGGGAAAAAATAGGCCTGGTAGGGCGCAATGGTTGTGGAAAGTCGAGTTTACTCAAAATCCTGGCACAGGAATCGTCGGCCGATTCGGGTGATTGTTCTCGCCGGAAAGGACTTCGTGTGGGCTATCTCCCCCAGGCGTTTGAATTGAATGAAACCCTTTCGGTAAGAGATAACATCCTCGAGGGTGCGAGCGATGTCCTTGCCTGGATCCGGGAATATGAATCCGGGCAAGGCACCGAAGCGCATCAAGCAACGCTATTGGAAAAAATCAATTTGGCAGATGGCTGGCACCTTGAGTCCAGTGCCGCCAATGCCGCCTCCTTTCTCTCCGCTCCTCCCATGGATTGTCCGGTAAGCACCCTGTCCGGGGGGGAAAAACGGCGAGTCGCACTGGCTCGCTCCCTGGTCGCGGCACCCGACCTCCTGCTCCTGGACGAACCGACCAACCATCTCGACACCGAAGCCATCAGCTGGCTGGAGGAAACGCTCAAACAATTCAAGGGAGCGGTCATGTTCACCACGCACGACCGTTATTTTCTGGATCACCTGGCATCCCGAGTTGTGGAACTGGATCAAGGCAAAGCGTATTTGCACGAGGGAAACTACAGTTCTTACCTCGAAAACAAGGCGATCCGGCAGACCATCGCCGACCAGGGAGAGCGCAGGCGTCAGCGGTTTCTACGAGTCGAGTTGGACTGGGTCAAAGCCGGAGTCAGGGCACGACGCACCAAGTCGCGGCACCGATTGGCAACCTTTTACGAGACCAAGGATCTGGAGGCGCCCGTGGAAGAACAGGAAATGGACATCCTGATTCCCCCCCCACCCTCCATGGGCAATCTGGGTGTTGAGCTCAAGGGAGCCGGCTTGAAAGTCGGAGAGGGAGTCGATGCCAAGTGGTTATTCAGGGGGCTCACCCTGTCTCTCACACCCGGCCGCTGTATCGGAATTGTAGGACCCAATGGAATCGGAAAGACCTCCCTCCTCAAGTTGTGTATGGGCGAAATCGCCCCTACTGAAGGCTCGGTAAGGATCGGACAGAAAATCGTTCTCAACTACATTGACCAGAGTCGCCTGCAACTCTCAGGGACTGGAACGGTTCTGGAGGTCATCGCCGACGGAGATGAAACGGTTCGCTTTGGTGACCGAACCATCAATGCCCGCGCTTATCTCAAACGCTTTCAATTTCCAGAACATCGAGCCAATGAGCCCATCGACCAGCTCTCCGGTGGTGAGAGGGCTCGCCTGCTCCTGGCAAAGGTACTCAAGAGGGGCGGAAACTTTCTGATCCTCGATGAGCCGACCAATGATCTCGACCTCCCAAGTCTGCGAATGTTGGAGGAATCGCTTGTGAGGTATAATGGTAGCGCACTGGTCGTCAGTCATGACCGCTTTTTTCTAGATCGGATCTGTGATGAGATTGTGGCCTTTGAACCTGAAGGCATTCGCTGTCAGCCCGGGAATTACTCCTACTACCTCGAGAACCGATTGCAACGAAAGGCTTCTCGTAATGTGGCAGGCACCTCGGATAAAACCGAGAAACTCAGCATGCCTGAAACAAAATCCAAGAGATCCCGACCGCGCAAATTGGGCTACATGGAAGAGCGGGAATTGGAGGGCATGGAAGCCAACATCCAGCAAGCTGAAGAGGGCATCCAATCTCTGGAGGACACACTCAATGACCCTCAGTTTTATGTCGAGCGAGCTCATGAAGCTCAGGCCATGACCGAGGCATTGGAATCACGCCGCCAGGAAGTCACCGCACTTTACCATCGCTGGGAAGAGCTTCTCGCCATCAAAGAAGCCTCCGAACAAGGCAAGGGTGGCTGAGACAATTTCATTGGCGGTAACCTGGCTATGGGGCTAGTCTCTTTATGTGGAGGAGTTCTCAGCCAAAAAGGCCTGATGAATGCAGGAAGCTGTGGGCACCAACACAATGTGAACCACCGCGGAACATGCAACTCACGGCTCTCCATAAAAGATCCTGTTATCGTATGGACTGGATTTTAAGGACCCTTGCACTGGCTCTTGCATGCCTGAATACGAGTGAAGACTCGACGGCTCAGACCCTGCAATGGAGCGAGCCAATCGCCTCGTTATTCCAGACACATTGCACGCGTTGTCATGGAAGCGACCAACAGAAAGGTGATCTGCGATTGGACTCCGTACAGGGATTGATTCAAGGAGGCAACAGCGGAGAACCTCTCATCTCGCCAGGGGAAGCCTCGCAGACCTACCTCATGCAAAGGCTAACGACACTTCATGAGGAAGACCGAATGCCTCCTGATCAGCCCGGACCTGACCAAGGTGAGCTCAACCTCCTCCTTGATTGGATCGATGAGCATCAATCGCAAATCCAGCAAGCGATGGAAACTTCCATCCCCATCTTCGATCATTGGTCCTTTCAACCCCTATCAAGGCCACCTCTTCCTGACCTACAAGACGGGCAATCTGCCCATCCAGTCGATCGTTTCATCCTGGAGCGACTCCGTGGCGAGGGGCTTGAAGCCTCGCCTCGGGCTGACAAGGAAACCCTTGCCCGCCGCCTCTCCCTGATCACTTTGGGGATCCCTGCTCCGCTGGATTGGTTGGACCTTTTTTTGGCCGACCCCCGAGCCGATGCCTATGAACGATTGGTGGACCGTTTTCTGGCAAGCCCGCAGTTTGGTGAAACCTGGGCTCGGCACTGGCTGGATGTCGCTCGATACGCAGACTCCAATGGGTTTGAAACCAATCGGGAGCGAAAAAATGCCTGGCCTTATCGGGACTATGTGATCGATGCCTTCAATCAGGACAAACCGTATGCACAATTTGTCTCGGAGCAGCTAGCTGGAGACGTTCTGGGAGCCAACCCCGCAACCGGCTTCTTGGTGGCAGGACCCTTTGACATCGTCAAGAGCCCGGATATCACGCTTACCTTGACTCAGAGACAAAACGAATTGGACGACATGATTCATACCACCAGCAGCGCATTCCTTGGCCTGACCATGGGCTGTGCGCGCTGTCATAATCACAAGTTTGATCCGATTCAGCAGCGAGAATACTATGCCATGCAGGCGATTTTTGCCGGGGTTCAACATGGTGATCGCCCCTTGAGGACCACCCTCCCCCCGGAACGAAAGAAAGCGCTCGAGAACCTGGAAGTCCGCTACTCTCGCATCGAGGCTGAAATAGAGCATTGGAGGGAACTTGCAGAACAAAGGCAACAGGTCTCCCAAAAGCCACTCAGGAAACCCGTCACTTCAACTTACAATGAGGAAGAATGGCCTCCAACTCAGGCAACCGCCCTGAGGTTCACCATTCTCTCCAGCAGTTCCGCAGAGCCGTGCATCGATGAATGGGAGGTCTTTAATGTGGAGGGAACCAATGTGGCCCTCAAAGAGCATGGAACGACCGTAGAAGCTTCCGGCACTCTGAAAGGTTACGCGATTCATCAACTCGATCATATCCATGATGGCCACTATGGAAACCAGCGGAGCTGGATTTCGAGCACCGCTGGCAGCGGATGGATCCTCTACCACTTCCAAGAACCGGTCATCCTTGAGAAAACTGCTTGGAGTCGTGATCGAGAAAACCTCTTTCGCGATCGCGTGGTGACCGAATACCTGTTTGAAATTCGTCAAGCCGATGGAACATGGAAGACCGTTGCAGACTCGACGGACCGCGCACCTTTTGCGACTCAAGAGGACACAAAGGCCTTTCTGGCTCATTTGAATCCTGAGGAACGCTCCAAGGTGACCTCCCTGATACGCCAAAGAGATTCCCTTGCATCCGACAAAGAACAACTCTCAGCCCTTCCCACTGCCTGGTTGGGCACTTTCACTCAGCCCAAATCAACTCACCGTTTGTATCGGGGAGACCCGTTGGAAGAGCGGGAAGCCATTCGACCAGCTTCCCCTCGAATTTTCAATCCATTCACCTTGGAAGAAAATGCGCTTGAAAAGGACCGACGCCTTCAATTGGCCCGATGGATCACGGATCCAAAACACCCTCTGACCGCGCGCGTCATGGTCAACCGTCTTTGGCACTATGTGTTCGGGCGCGGCCTGGTTGGCACGCCGAGTGATTTTGGTAAAAACGGGCTTCGCCCCAGTCACCCGGACCTCCTGGATTGGCTGGCCGATGAGTTTCTTCAAAGCAACGGTTCCATCAAATCGCTTCTCAGAATCCTGCTGACCTCAGAGACCTTCAAACAACAGAGTCAGCCGAGAGAATCAGGCTTGAGGATGGACGCGACCGGAGAGCTACTTTGGCGTTTCCGTCCCAGACGGTTGTCAGCCGAAGCCATCCGCGACAGCATTCTTCACTGCTCGGGCAATTTGAAGAATGCCATGGGCGGGCCAGGCTTCTACCTTCTGGATGTGCAGGCCGAGAATGTCATGCACTACTTTCCGAAAGCCAACCCCGGGAAGGATACGTTCAGGCGCATGGTCTACATGAACCGTATCCGCCAGGAGCAGGATGCCATCTTCGGGGCTTTTGACTGCCCGGATGGCAATCAAGTCATGCCCGACCGGCCAGAATCGACCACTCCCATCCAGGCCCTGAATCTATTCAACAGCCCTTTCATCATGGGGCAGGCTCGAGCTCTGGCCGAGCGCCTGAAAGACGCATCACAGCCCAACAGTCGACACGCGATCGAGCTGGGTTTCCGATGGACTCAGGGGAGAGCCCCGGATGCAGAGGAAATGGCCTTGAGTCTTGAACTTGTAGAGGCCGAAGGGTTGGAAGCTTTCTGCAGGGCCCTTTTCAACGCAAACCGTTTTCTTTTTGTCCTGTGAAGCCCCTGAAGACATCAGGGGACTGGATCCCCAGCCATCCCCTCATGGATCGACGTGCCTTTCTTGGACGCAGTGCGACTGTCATGGCCAGCATGGGCTTGACCCAGTTGCTACACCAGGACGGGAAGCTTTTTTCCTCCATGCAGGGCAGTGAGCTCGCCATCGACCCCATTCGCCCAATCATTGATCCTGCTTCCCCACACGCCCCACGCCCGGTTCATTTTGATGCGAAGGCCAAGCAGGTTTTGATGATCTTTTGCTCCGGTGCCGTCAGCCACCTGGATACCTTCGACTACAAGCCGGAGCTTTGGAGACGGCATGGAGAACCCATGCCTGGATCCGATGGACTCATCACCTTTCAAGGGGAACAAGGAAACCTCAACCGAAGCCCTTGGAATTTCAGACCGCGCGGGCAAAGCGGGAAGATGACCTCCGACTTACTCCCCCACATCGGTTCATTGGCCGATGATTTGTGTTTCATTCATTCGCTTACCAGTGAAACCAACACCCACGGCCCCGGTGAGAACTTCATGTGCACCGGATTCACATTGGATGGTTTTCCCAGCATTGGGGCCTGGACCACTTACGCGCTTGGTAGCGAAACAGACTCTCTTCCCGCTTACGTGGCCATTCCGGACCCACGAGGCACTCCACAATCGAGCGTGAACTGTTGGGGACCCGGCTTTCTTCCGGCTGCCTTTCAAGGGACCGATTTTCACGCCAACCAACCCATTCGAAATCTGAAGTTGCCGACAGGACTCTCACCCCAGAACGACCAACGAACACGCAACTTCCTCAATGCGCTCAATCGTCATCAACTCAAGACGCACCCTGGGGAGAGCGAGTTGGCTGCCCGCATATCGAGTTACGAATTGGCCGCCCGGATGCAACTCTCGGTGCCTGAAGTGTCGGACTTGAGTCAGGAACCGGATCACATCAAAGCTTTCTATGGCATCGACGCTCCAGGAAGTGACTCCAACACGAAGGATCTTCGCTCAGCCTATGCTCGCAATTGTATTCTAGCACGGCGATTGATTGAAAAAGGGGTCCGCTTTGTGCAGCTTTTCAACGGAGCCTACCAAACAGGAGGAGAGGGTGTCAGCAACTGGGATGGTCACAAGACACTGGAGAAACAATACCAATTGCATGGGCAAGTTCTGGATCAGCCCACAGCAGCCCTCATCCAGGATCTCAAGCAGCGTGGACTACTCGAGCATACACTTGTGGTATGGTGCACTGAATTTGGAAGGATGCCGACGTTTCAAAAGGGTGCCAGCGGACGCGACCACAATCCAAAGGGGTTTACAGCCTTCATGGCAGGCGCTGGCGTTCAAGCCCCCTACAGCCATGGAGCCACGGATCCATTCGGTTATCAGGCAACTGAAAAAGTGGTTACCACCCATGATTTTCATGCCACACTCCTTCACCTGGTTGGATTGGATCACAGAAGATTGAGCGTCTATCATAACGGGATTGAGCGACGCCTCACCAACGTTCACGGAACGGTCATTCGTGAACTTCTGGAAAGCTAGCCCTCCAGAGCTACCGGCGAAGGCTTGCATTCGCAAATCTCTCCTCTTGTGTGGATTCGGTCATGGACAAATGCCCAACTTGGTTCAAAAATACCCGCCGCAGAGACCCCCAAGGCAAGCACTCGCTGTCCTTGAGCCCTGCTTGCATTGAATCACTCTCTTGAAAAGCCATGAATCGAAGACATTTCATTAAAACCAGTGCAGCCGGACTCGCTGCTTCCACTCTTAGCGAGGATGCCCTGTCGGCCGTCATCGACGGCCCCCCGAAACGGGTCGGATTGATCGGTACAGGATGGTATGGCAAAGCCGATCTGTTCCGTCTGATTCAAGTCGCGCCCGTGGAGGTGGTCTCTCTATGCGATGTGGACAAGCAGTTGCTCAAGGAAGCCGCCGACATGGTTTCCACTCGCCAGAAGTCAGGCAAGCGGCCAAGAACTTACGCCGATTATCGCGAAATGCTTGCGAATAAAGATCTCGACATTGTGTTGATTGCCACCCCGGACCACTGGCACGCACTCAATATGATCGAGGCTGTCAAAGCGGGAGCCGATGTCTATGTGCAGAAACCCATCAGCGTCGATATCCGCGAAGGACAAGCCATGCTTCAAGCGGCTCGTCAGTATGGAAGGGTGGTTCAAGTAGGCACCCAAAGACGCAGTACGCCCCACCTCATCGACGCCAAGAAGCGATTCATTGATACGGGCGCTCTGGGGAAGATCGCGCATGCTGAGATTTGTTGCTACTACCACATGCGAAACCGTAGCAATCCACCCAATGAAGCTCCCCCATCCCATCTTGACTATGACATGTGGACGGGGCCAGCCCCGCTGCGTCCCTACAACAACATCGTTCATCAACGCGGTTGGCGGTCCTTTATGGAATATGGCAATGGGATTGTCGGCGACATGTGTATCCACATGTTGGACACCGTAAGATGGATGCTGGACTTGGGATGGCCGACTCAGGTGTCCTCTTCAGGCGGGATTCTGGTGGACAAAGCGGCCAAGGCAAACATTTCGGACACCCAGACAGCCACCTTTGATTTCAAGGACCTGCAGGTTGTCTGGCAGCACCGCACATGGGGACACTCACCGGATCCCGCCTACCCGTGGGCCGCTTTCCTTTACGGAGACAAAGGCACCCTCAAATTGAGCGTCAACAGCTATGATTTCATCCCCCAGCAACGAGGTGCCGACGCTGTGCATCAGGATGTTGTCATGGAATTGGATCAGTATCCTGAAGACCGTACGGAAAAAGATCTGGAGCGACATGTGGCGCCCGCCATCCGAGGCCACATGGTCGACTTTCTCAACGCAATCGCAAGTCGCGGAAAACCCGTGGCAGACATCGAGCAAGGTCATATTTCAACAGCCAGTTGCATCCTTGCCAACATGTCCATGGAACTGGGCCGCGCATTGTCATGGGATGCCCAAAAGGGCGAAATTCTGAAGGATGCTGAGGCTAATCAAAAACTTGCCAGAGCCTACCGTTCCCCCTGGAACCATCCATTTGGATAAGCTCTGAAACGAGTCTCTTAGAGGAAAAGTCGGATGGGTCTCTCCCCTACCGGCTTTTTCCATCAAAAACGCGCCTTTAAGCTGAGCAGAAGCTCCGCCCATGAATACCGCACCTCTTTTTGAATAATCACTCAAAGGGTGCTAAGCTATATGCTTGTATGAAATCGGCTGTTTTCTTTGAGCGAGATGGGGTAATCAATGCCTATGCCAAAGGGGCATCCTCCAAGGAGCCACCCACGACCCTCGAAGCTTTCAAGCTGCTGGGTGGTATCGAAGCGCTGATGGCCTCGCTCAAGGAAGCAGGGCTTCTAATTTTCGTAACGACCCATCAGCCAGGCTTGTCCCAGGGAACACTCGACCGAAGGGAACTGGAGCGCATGCATAGGATCATGCGAGCCAAACTCCCCATCGACGAAGTGCTCATATGCCCGCACGAGGCCTCCGACGCTTGTTCATGCGCCAAACCCAATACAGGACTCTACAAGGAATTGGAGCACCAGTATCGCATCGATATGGACCATTCTTACGTCGTCAGCGACAAGTGGCAGGATGCGGCGGCCGCTCACACCCTCGGATGTGTATCCGTGATGCTTGATTCGCCTCACTTGGGCAAAGCCCCGCGCGATTACGTCACAAGTTCACTCGATGAAGTCGGTGAAAAGATCCTTTACCTCCACACCCACCAATCAGAGCTGGTTCTCGTCTGACAGGGGCTTTTCCGGTGTCACCGCAGATGGCTCCGGCTCCCTGGATTGGTCCATGCGTTCCTCCTCCTGGGAGGATTGAGCTTGCTCCAGATTGCGCTCACGCACTTCGCTTAGCTGATCGGGTGAAGGGATGTCATCAAAGCTCAGTTGCCTTAATCCTCCGACCACTTCAATCAGACCCTGATCCCCCAGTTTCAACCGGGGGCGCGTGTCGGAATAGTCCCAACGCTGCTGGAGAAGCAGGCGGCCATCGGGTTTGATAATTGCATAACGAAAGGTGCGCGCGCCGTTTTGAAAGAGGACGTGAAGATTGCTCAACCGATCCACCTGGCGCTCCGGCTGCCCAAAAGAAACAACATTTCCCAGGCTATAGACACCGAAAACCCTCTCCCGATATTGGTCACTCACCTTGACATACAACTCGATGCTTTTTTCGCTGACCGAGCGCATCAACTCATAACGTCGGACCTCGGGTTCCGAGCCCAGGCCTTCGGAAGCCCATCCAAATTCTCGCTCCCATAGGACATTGGCCGTCAAAATCCCGATCTCCGCTTCCTGGGTGGACATGCGCAATTCGAGTTCCGGCACCTCAACGGTTGCCTTGATACGGTAGCGCCCCTGGTCGACCATTCGAAAAGCTGGTACAAGGTGCACTCGACGAATCCCTCTTCCAGCGTTGGGAATTTCAAAGCGCCCCATGACATCGAGCTCCTTTTGGCGGGCCACCAAGGTATCCCGCGAGGACTCCACCGAAAAAGTCAACCAATTGGGTTGCTCGCCGAATACCAGTGTTTTTCCTGAAAAATTAACAATGGTGAGTTCAGCGAGAATGAATTCATCGGCAAGGTAAAAATCCTTTTTGAAGTTTAGAGAAACGTCTACCTGCGCCAATGTATGAGGAATCAACACCAGGGCAGAGAGCACCAAACACAGCCACTTCATTAGCATGTCGGGCATCTTAGATTCTTGCATGCAACTGGCAAGAGGCAATTACCCAACCATGTCGTCACGGCAGCGAAAGCATTCTGGAATTTAAACCGTTGCTTAAAACTCCGGCGGACAATTACATTGGGAGCGAGCGAAGTAGAACACTCCGTTCACGGGCATCATGAGCCAATTCATGGATCAATCTAGGGTCATCAAGGCATACCGTTGGATGCTTCTCGCCCGCACACTGGACGAACGTCTGGCACAGCTTTATCGAGCCGGGCAAATATTTGGTGGCGTCTTTCTGGGCAAAGGGCAGGAGGCATTGAGTGTTTCCATAGGCATGTCTCTGCAACGCCACGATGTGTTTGCGCCCTTGATTCGAGATGGAGCGGGCCGATTGGCGTTCGGGGAAACTCCCTTGGACGCGCTAAGAACGTGCCTTGGATCACCCCTGGGCCCCATGCGCGCACGCGACGGCAATGTGCATCGAGGAAAACCCAAGGAGGGTTATCTCCCCATGATCAGTCATTTGGGAGCCAGTATCTCCGTAGTGAATGGGGCGTTGATGGCCAAACGCATGAAAGGAGAAAAGCATTTTGTGGGTGCAGCAAGCATTGGGGATGGTGCCACTTCGACTGGAGCTTTTCATGAAGCCCTCAACCAAGCTGCGATTGAACGACTCCCTCTCGTCCTGGTCGTGGCCAACAACCAGTTTGCCTATTCCACTCCGGTGGCGAGCCAATTTGCCTGCCAGAATTTGGGTGATCGTGCCATAGGGTATGGAGTCAGAGCCCACACATTGGATGGAACGGACCTCAAATCATGCCTTGAGGGCATGCGGGAAGCCTCTGATTTAGCCCGCGATGGAGATGGACCTCAGTTGGTCATCGCAGACCTTCTCAGATTGTGCGGACATGGCGAGCACGATGACGCTCACTACGTCAGTGATTCTCTGAAAGCCTCCGTTCTTGGAACAGACTGCATGCAACTTGCCGAGCAGTGGCTCAGGGAAGCATACGCTATCAAGAGCGAAGAGTTCAACCTATGGAAGGAAGAAGCTCTGAAGGAAATCAATGAAGGCATTGAACAAGTCCAGGGAGAAGGTTCTCCGGACCCTTATCATCACCCATGGAAAAGTCTTTTCACAAGGGAGCTTTGTGAGCACGTCTAAAGCGGAATCCAGGCCAGAACAACCCCATCTGAAGTGCTTTACCCATTATGAGTGTCACCTATCTTGAGGCCATTCGAGAGGCGCAAGCCTACCTTCTGGAGCATGATTCCCGAGTCTATATCTATGGCCAGGACGTAGGGGCTTTTGGGGGTGCCTTCAAGGCCACCAAAAATCTGGCACAAAGATTCCCTGAAAGGGTCATCGATGCACCCATTAGCGAAGACGCGATGATTGGCTCGGCCGTTGGGGCGGCCATTGAAGGCATGCGCCCCATCATTGAAATTCAATTTGCTGACTTTTCCACCGTTGGTTTCAATCAAGTGGTCAATCAGGCGGCGACCTTGTTCTGGCGAACTGAAACCCCATGCCCCATCACCTTGCGCCTCCCCAGTGGAGGGACTTCGGGAGGGGGGCCCTTCCATAGCCAGTGTCTGGAATCGATTTACGCACATTTTCCCGGGTTGGTAGTCTGCACACCTGCCACGGTCGAAGATGCCTACAGCATGCTGATTGAATCAGTTACCCTCGATGATCCGGTCATCTTCTGCGAACACAAGTATCTCTACTTTCACCTCAAGGCCCCGAACCTCCCAAAAGATGCCCTCCCCATCGGCAAGGCACGTATTGCCAGAGCAGGCCGGGATTGTACGATCGTCACATACAGTGCCATGCTGCATGAATGTCTGGAAGCTGCTGAAGAACTTTCCGGCGAAGGCATCGAACTAGAAGTGGTGGACTTGAGAACCGTGAAGCCCATGGACACCGATACCATCATCGCTTCGGTCGCCCGCACCGGAAGACTCCTTTGTGCCGCAGAAGGATGGCCATGGGGTGGAGTCAATGCGGAGGTCATCAGTCGAGTGGTCGCCGAAGGATTCAACCTGCTGGATGCCCCACCTCAACGAATCAATGCAAAGGACACTCCCATTCCCTACCACCCTAAGTTATGGTCCGTTCATCGTCCTGCAGCAGCCAGCATCATCGCCGCCGCACGCAACCTGTTGAGAAGTTGATTGAGACCTCCAGAGGGACCTTAAAACCATCATGTCACAAACACCCATTCTGATGCCCCAGTTAGGCGAATCCATCGCCGAAGCCACTGTCATAGAATTATTGGTCTCAGCAGGCGAAAGGGTCGAGGCGGGCCAGGATATCATCGAGGTGGAGACTCAAAAGGCCACGATGAATGTCACCTCCCCCTGCCAAGGCGTTATTGAGTCTTTTCTGGTCGAGCCGGGGGATAGTTATGCTGTCGGTGAGGTTCTGGGGCATGTCACCGACACGGCAAAGGACGCACCCAGCACGACTCAGCAACAAGACTTGCCGAAGGATCTGCCCAAAGATGAAGTGTTTGGGTCAGTAAAGCCGTCTGAAAGACCGGTAGCTCCGATGGAGCACAAGCCTGCTTCTGCAAAGATAAAGCCCACGATCAAAGGGCTTCCTGTTCCAGCGCATTTTAGTGGTGCCCAATACATGTCGCCACGCATGAAGGCACGCATGCATGAGTTGGGATTGAGAGAGGCCGACTTGGCGGGTGTCGCAGGAAGCGGTGCTGGAGGCCGGGTTACCATTCAGGATTTTGAGCGTTTTCTCACCGAATTGGAGCAAACTCGACTCACTCAAGCCTCATCCATGCGGGTCGCGGTAGCGGACGCGATGCAACGAAGCTGGTCTCGGCCTCTGGCAACTGTCGGCCAACCCGTCTGCCTCGATCCATTGCTGAAGCATCGCTCCGAAAGTGATCCAAAACCCGGACCGGCACTTTATGCCCTACGCGCCCTAGCCTTGGCCCTGTCGGAAAACAGTGCCACGGCTGGAAGATTGATCGGTCATCAGATTGCTCATCCCGCTTCGATTGACATCGGTTTCGCCGTCGAGGCAGATGATGGGGTTCTGGTACCGGTGATCCGAGAAGCCGACCGAAAACCTCTCCAAACCATGGTGGAGGAATATCAACAACTGGTTGAATGGGCACGAATGAGAAAACTTCCGAGCCACGCTACGGGGCGCTCCATAGCCACCATCACCAACTTCGGCACCTTTGGATTAACCTGGGCAACGCCTATCCCCCTCCCCGAGCAGACCCTTGTTCTAGGTCTGGGTGCGGGTCGCAAAGTACCGTCATGGAATGAAGAAAAAGGCGTTTTTCAACCTATTTTGGAAGCTGAAATGACCTTGAGTTTTGACCACCGGGTATTGGATGGAGGAGCTGCGGGTCGCCTACTGAGCCGAATCAATGCTCTGATGACCCAACCCTCCCTATTGTGATTCACTCATGAGAAGGCGCTTGGCCCACTCACGATCGATTTGTTCATGAAAACCATCACCCTTTATTTGATACGCCAAACAGTGGCGGTCATGGGCATGACGGTCATGGTCTTTGCGTTTGCCCTGTTAATGGGCAACATGATGAAGGAAATTCTGGCTTTACTGGTCACAGGGCACGTGTCCTTTCTTCTGATTTCCAAGGCCTTTCTGCTCTTGATTCCTTTTGTTCTGGTCTACGCCCTACCCATGGGAATGCTCACCGCCACTTTGCTTTTATTTGGAAGGTTGAGTGCCGACCAGGAACTCACTGCCCTGAGAGCCAGTGGAGTCAGTGTGACGCGGCTCTCATTGCCAGTCATCACGATCAGCCTTTTAATGAGCGGCTTTTGTGCCTGGATCAACACCGACATCGCACCCAAGTGTCGAGCAGCTTACAAGAATCTGATCCGTGAGGTGGATATTGGACAGCTGACCGATTTACTGCAGCCAGGCATTCCCATGACCGAAATTCCCGGACAGGTGATTCATATTCAGAATCGCAGGACTCAGGGGAATCAGGTGGGTCTGGGAAATATCCATTACATCAAGTACGATGGAAACAAGCCTGTCATGGAGATCTATGCCGAAGGCGGCATCCTGGAGGCTAATGAAGAGACTTCACAACTCTTCATGTCCATGACCAATTGCACCATTTTCAGCCTGGCTCAGTCCAGCACCTCGGGAGTGGATCAAGGCAATGAGCCATCCACACAAACCCCCTGGCACATAGGTAAGGCCCAGGAACTTGCAGCAGACCCTTTTGAAATCAAGCGCGACTCGATTGGCTTTCGGAAACCAAAGCTGCACCACATGAGCCTCGCTCAGTTGCGTGAAGAACTGGATGAACGCAAGTCACTGGCTGAAGACCTCAAGGCTCTTCCCTCCTTCAATGCAGAGCACCTGAGGGCTGAGCTGAAGAGTTATTTGATCAAACCCTTCGACCCGGTCACTCCCGTCAAAGTTCAAATACATCGCCAGGCTGCCTTTTCCTACGCCTGCTTTGCTTTCACATTGATCGGCATTCCACTGGGTGTGCGGGCTCACCGCAGGGAAACCAGCATAGGAATCGGTATGGCATTGTTATTGGTAGCGTTTTATTACGCCTTCATTGTTCTGGCCAATGCTCTTGAAAACCAGGCTCAGTTTGCCCCACACCTCCTCATCTGGTTTCCGAATTTGTTTTTCCAATTACTTGGCAGTCTCATGCTATGGCGCATCGACCGCCGATGAAGGTTGATCCATCATGAAAAAACCTTTGAAAATCTTACACCTTGTTGGAGATCACGAGGACGCAGGAGGGGTTCTTTCGGTCATCCGCAATCTTCAGAAGGTCACGCCCGCTTCGTCGATGGAGCATGCGGTCTGGGTGAAGGAAGGTTATCGAGAGAGTCGAAAACCACCGCTGCAATATCGTTACAGTCGTTACGTGGTTGCGGAATCCATTCATCATTGGAAGCTTTTGGCTCAGGCCTGGCCGGCCTTCAAGGAACTCCAATCGCTGTTGTCAAACGAATCTTTTCACCTGCTGCACGCACACAGCCGCGGAACCTTATTGGTGGCCATACTCGCATCAAAAATGCTTCGGCGTAAGGTCTTGTTCACCAATCACAATTACGCACACCGCACGGGACTCTACCGGTGGGCAGCCAGGCAACCCCGCATCCACACCGTCATGCTTACGCCGAACATGGCTCGGCATTACAACATTCCTGAATCAGGGAACAGGACTTCCATTATCTCGGCTTGCTTTGCACAGGATCTTCTCACCAGCCCGATCCCCTCACTTCATGCGACCCCACCCCGCACATCCATCAAGTTGGTTGGGGTTGGCAATGTCATAGGATGGAAAAAGTGGGATCTTATTCTAAAGGCCCTTGAACTGCTTGAGCCCTCCCAACAATCCAAACTGTGCTTTGACATTTGGGGCCCTACCCCGGATTTACCAGAGGCAATCGCCTTCGAGAAAGCACTTCGGGAGCGTCTCCATCAGGCTGGCTTGGAAGATTCCTTTCGCCTGCGAGGTCCTACTCACGAAGTTGAGGCAAAGATTCGCGAAGCAGACTGGTTCATTCTTCCTTCGACCAATGAACCCTGTTCGGTAGCCTTGATGGAGGCCCTGGCTCTTGGATGCCCAGCCTTGGTCAGCGCTAGTGGAGGAAACGTGGATATCATCAAGGAATCTTGCGGCAAAACCTTTCAACCCGATGACCCAGAATCTCTGGCCGATGCCCTGAGGGAGTTGCTGCAAAACCCGCGACCCAAAGCCATACCGGAGGCCATACGGGAATCGGTCAAACATCGGTCCGCGTCTGTCGTTTTCAACCAATACGAGAAGCTGTATCATCATTTAAACGGAGATTTGACCTGAGAGAACAAATCGCGATACTGCCCTGAAGAACATGCATTGGAAATGGTTCAAACACATCCCATGGATTGACACTCGGGCTCGATTTTTATCATCGGCCCCAACCCACGGTGCGCTCCTGGACATTGGATCATCCGACGGGGAAACCTTGAGGCATTTCCATGAAATGCGGCCGGATCTTGATTATTTCGCAACCGACATCGAGGGTCAACCCGGCGCCTATCCAAAAGGCTGCAGATTTCACCGTGGTGATCTCAATCATGAGCCTTTACCTTGGGAGGATCAAAGCATCGACGCCATCAGCTGCATGCATTTGGTCGAACATTTGGAACGTCTCGAACCGCTAATTGCACAATCTTATCGCCTTCTCAAACCCGGCGGTCGGCTATACATTGAAACTCCTCATCCAAAAACCCTGAGCCTGGGTAGTGCTCGAGGGGCCGCCGTGGGCACCTTTACCATGAATTTCTGGGATGATTTGTCTCATACCCGCATTGTCAGCATGGGGGCATTGGCGCAATTATGTCGCAGACAGGGGTTTGAAGTGAAGGATTCCGGGACTTCGAGAAACCTCTTTTTTGCCGCCTTGTGGCCGTTCTTCATGTTCCTGCCTCCAAGTCGCCAAAGATGCACGGCCCGTATTCATTGGCTGGGGTGGTCCGCTTACCTGGTGGCACGCAAACCATGAAGAACCTGCCCAAGCTGTTGGTGCTGGAATTATGGGGACTGGGAGACCTTGCCATTGCTTCATCGTTCATCAACAAGGCAACCCAAAGTTTTCAGGTCACCGTTGTGGCGAAATCCTATGCGCATGATTTGCGGCCCCTGCTGTGGCCCGATGCGAAAGTCCTATCCTGGCATGCTCCGTGGACAGCTTTCCGTGGAAAATATCGTTTTGATCGATGGCCCTGGAAATCGCTCCATCAAACCTTGTCCACCCTGAGAAGCCAGCGATTTGATGTTGCTGTCTCCGCCCGATGGGATCCACGCGACCATCTTTTCATGTGGTTTACCAAAGCATCCCAGCGAGTCGGTTTTCCGCGAAGAGGTAGTCAATGGTTCTTGACTCAAGGCATTCCGATGCCACCCGATCAAGCCCATCGGTTCAATCAATGGTCTTTGGTAGGCCAGAGAATTGGGGTCGATGTTCCGGTTTATCAGCCACAGGAGAGCATCGAAAAAACCATCGGCCTGGATCAACCACCACGCTGTGTGGTGCACAGCGGTGCAGCTCAGCCTGTTCGGGAATGGCCTCTGGACCGCTTCCTCGGACTACTGGACTGGCTCGAAAGTGCGAAAATCGAAGTTTTGCTCATTTGCGACAAGCATCAACGACCTTGGTGGGAAGCTCACCAAAAGAAGGTCTGTGTGCCTCAATCCGTGGGCGAGCTGGCTTCAGCCATGAAATCCTGCCGGGCATTTGTAGGAAACGACTCCGGTCCCGGCCACCTTGCAGCGGCAATGGGCCTGCCCACCCTCAGTATTTTTGGGCCTCAGCGTACCGAGTGGTTTCGTCCGGCTCACCCAGGCGGCATGGTGGTGGAAGGAGCAGACTGCCCTTACAAGCCATGCTTCGATGCTTGCCGCTTCGAGACGCCTCACTGTCTGGAGGACGTCAGCACCGAACAAGTTCTTGAGCAGCTCAAAGCTTTTGTCAAAATCCATTTGAGCTAGGGGGTCCGCTTTGGCTTTCAGTTATCCATGTGGCATCGCCCACAGGAAGAGGGGTTTCCGGAACAGTCCATGGATGGCATCGATTCACTGGCGGATGCCGCAAAAACACTCCATTTTTTCACCAATTCGGAGGAACCGCAACTGGGACATGCCACATGGGAGCAATCGTGATTCTTCAATAACAATTCGTGCTCTTTTTGGCACATGGCACAGACAAATTCATATAGCGGCATAATTTGGACAAATGGTTGATTCAAGGTCATATTAAGGCGATAAAAATGCTTTTTTCAAGTATCACCCGTCATTCTCTGAACGCACCGATTTGGAGTCACAAAGGTAGAGGTGTCCTCTCACGGGTCCTGGCTGTCGGGTGAAAATCAAATCATGGACTTACCCACAAACACATTGCGCGGAAAACTCATCCTGGATGGTGGAAGTCTGGCTGGATCATTCTTCCACAGAAGTGTTTTGCTGATCTGTCAACATGATGAAGAAGGCGCTTTTGGGCTCATACTCAATCGGCCCTTATCACCCCCCCCTGCGACGGCATCACCCTTCAAGCTACCCAACTCATTGAAAAACCATTCCATTTTTGTCGGTGGCCCCGTTCAGCCTGGAGCATTGAGTTTCCTAATGACCGATGCCTTCATCGATGCCGAGGAAATTCTACCGGGAATCGCATTGGGAAATCATCTGGAGGATCTGGAAGCGTGGTGTCAGCATTACTCGCCTCAGAAAAGCTTCCGACTTTTTTCCGGCTATGCCGGCTGGAGCCCTAGTCAATTGGATGATGAGGTATCAAAAGGGGCTTGGCTCATACACCCTGCCAGTAAAGAACTCATTTTCGACCATCCTCCACAAAGCCTATGGAGAGACATCATGAGTCAAATGGGCTGGGAAGAGCGACTCCAGGCAACAGCACCTGATGATCTCAGTGAAAACTGAACCCTCTATTGACGCATGCAAGATATCCTTCAACGACTGACTTCCTCCCTGATGCAATCCTACGACGCCCACGGTGGCATCAACCATCTTGATGGAGTCAACTTGCCCTCCAAATCAATCATCGCTGACATCACAAAGGATTTATTGACCCTGCTCTTTCCAGGTTTTTTTCAGGAGAAGCTGATCCACTCACAGCAGCTAAAAACAGAAACGCATCAACTTGTGGAAAAAGTTTTTGGTTGTCTGCAAAAAGAAATAGAAAAGAGCCTGAGATACCACCCGCCTGAAGGCAGGCTGGAGGCCAATGTTACGTCGTTAGCCAAGGAGTTGACGATGACCTTGCTGTCTAAAATACCTGATTTGAAGGATATCCTTCGAACAGATATTGATGCAGCCTACAACGGCGATCCAGCAGCTTTGAGTCGAAACGAAATTATCGTTGCCTATCCGTTCGTAGAGGCCATTGCAGTGCAAAGAATGGCTCATGAATTGTATCGCAATCAAGTAGCCCTCATTCCACGAATCATGACCGAGTGGGCTCATTCCAGAACAGGAATGGATCTTCACCCGGGCGCCAGCATTGGTAGTCATTTTTTCATTGATCATGGAACCGGTACGGTCATTGGGGAAACCAGCATCATTGGGGATCATGTAAAGATGTACCAAGGAGTCGCTTTGATCGGCCGATCCTTGAAGGGCGGACAAGCACTAAGGGGCACGCGCCGTCACCCCATCATCGAGGACCGCGTCACCCTCTATGCCAATGCCACCATCATGGGAGGAGACACCACCGTTGGCATGCGAAGCACCATAGGAGCCAATGTATTCCTCACGCACTCCGTACCACCGGATTCACTTGTACTAAATGATGCTATTGACCTAAAGGTGCTCGATAAAAAGGATCGCAACTTGAAAGAAAACGGAGAAAAACCACCGGTGGAACAAGTTTAAATTCCTTGACATAGGTGAGATTTTTAGCGTCNGATGCGCGGTTAAGAACTCAAAGAAAATGTTTTGCCATGGATCAACGATGACTTCCGTGCAAGTTCATTGATTCTNTTTGNATTTGTGGCGCTCGCCAAAATTTTTTCGCAGGTCATTGCTGGGTCAGCGACCNCATTTCGATGGCCTCACCAAAACCCGAACCTTGNCGCTCAATACAATGACCGTGGATTGAATCCGTAAAAATTTCGCCCACTTTCCGGGTTGTTGAAGACATCGATCAACGATGCTTGCATGGTCTGTTCATGCGTCAGATGACTTCAAAAAAGTGTCATTCAAGAACCAGGGAGCAACTTGAAGACGTTTCCACTTCGGTTGATCAGTTGATTGGAAGCATTGGTCAGGACGTAGAGTTCACCTTTTTCATCCTCACCAAAAGCAACGATATATCCTCCCAGGACAGGATCGCCATTTGAGAGTCGACGCACGTTCCATGTGCCATCACTTTGGAGACTTGCGGCAAGAAGCACTCCTTGCGGCAAGGCCCAATTCTGACTCCAATCGGCAAAGATGTAGGTTCCCTCCAGCCCCTTTAGTTTGGAACCACGATAAACGTAGCCTCCGGTCACACTGATTCCATAGGCATCGGGTTCACCGCGGAAGGCATTGAGGTTTTTATACTCGATAATGGGATCCACCAAAGCCTGACCGCGGACATCGGTTTGGCTGCATGCCTCAGGGGCCGACCTTGGGGAATCGGGGTCAAAGCAATGCCTGCCCTCCCGGATATTCCACCCATAATTGCCACCTTTGGTAATCAGATTGACCTCTTCAAATAGATTTTGGCCGATGTCGGCCACGAACAGCTCATGACTTCCACCACGATCGAAACTCATCCTCCACGGATTGCGCAGACCGATCGCATAAATCTCTCCACGCTGATCCGCTCCCTGAAAAGGATTGTCAGTTGGAATGGCATAAGGCTGACCTTGATGGACATCGATCCTCAGAATTTTCCCCAGAAGATTACTCAAATCCTGACTGTTGCCGATGTCCGAGTGACCCAAACCTCTTCCATTGGCATTGCCACCGTCACCGGTCGCGATGTAGAGAAACCCATCCTGTGGACCAAAAGCCAGGGCCCCAGCATTATGGTTGAAATAAGGTTGGTCAAAGGTCAGGAGGATTCTCTCACTTCGCGGATCCACCAACTCAGGATCGTTCTCATAGACGGAAAATTCAGAGATGCGCGAGGTATGGTCCCATTCTTGATCTGCATGGGCGCCCAGTGGGGCGCTATAATACACATAAATTTTTCCGGTGCGCAAAAAATCCGGATGGGAAGCAAACCCCAGGATACCACGCTCATCAAATCCGGCATTCAACTTAGTGATCCGGTCGGTGATGGAGAGAAAAGGCTGTCCTCGTTGAATCCCTGCAGAGTTGACAAGACTGAGGGTCCCGACCTGATCGGCGACCACCATGGTTCCCTTCCCATCATTGAGAGGGGCGAAGGCAACAGGCGAGGTAAAACCGCTCGCATGCAATTTCAGCGACACACTGGGGTTGGATTCATCGCAGAGGGTGTCAGTCGGGAGGGAAAGGAGGGCATGCAGCAGCAAGCCAAGGAAAAAGGGTGGCAACCATGCAGATGGCGTGATGTGAGGGGCGGCGGGCATGTGATTGGTTTGCATATGGGGTGAGGTTATGACAAAAATACCACCCATGGCCGCTGAGGCAAGGTCAGAGGTGGACTATTCTTGCAGTAAATCTATGAGCTGCATGGGGATCTGGATACTGACTCTCGCGGGCCAAAGCCTATGACCAATATCATTATTACTGGCTCCAACGGACGCATGGGAGAAGCCTTGTCGCGATGCGCCACTCATCATGCTGGATTGAACGTTGTCGGCACCATCGATATGGGCGATGACCTTGGTTCCATTATTGACCAAGGCGACGTGATCATTGACTTCAGTTTTCACGAAGTCACTCTACCCTTTGCCTCCCTTTGCGCTGAACGCAACAAGGGGCTGGTCATCGGAACCACTGGACATTCGGAGGAAGATCGGATGGCGATCCTCGAATTGACTTCTCGCATCCCCATCGTATGGGCTTCCAATTACTCCACGGGGGTCAACACCCTCTTCTGGCTCACCCGAAAAGCCACTGAAATACTGGGAACTGACTTTGACCTTGAGGTTGTCGAGATGCATCACCGCATGAAAAGGGATGCACCAAGTGGCACTGCGATGACTCTTGCTGAAATCCTTTCGGAGGCAAGGGATGTCTCCTTGCAAGACCAGCTGAAACATGGGCGAGAAGGTATTGTCGGTGCGCGAACAAAAGATGAAATTGGCATGCATTCCCTTCGAGGTGGGGATGTCGTGGGAGACCACACCGTCATCTATGCCAATGACGGTGAACGCCTTGAACTCACTCACAAGGCCTCCAGCCGCGACACCTTTGCCAATGGAGCTCTCAGGGCTGCCGCGTGGGTCGTGAATCAACCACCCGGCCTCTATTCCATGCAGGATGTTCTGGGACTGAAATAAACCAACCCGGGCGCATGGCAACAGTCATTTGTCCTCGCAGCGCGCTGGTTGCTCTCGGATCCAACTTGGGGCCTTCCGAGGAATTGATTCATCTTGCGATCGATTTACTACAAAAGCACGTCGATGCCCGGATCGTCACTTCAGCCCTGTGGAAAACCACCCCGATGGACTGCCCCGAAGGCTCTCCTTCTTTTGTCAATGCAGCGATGGCACTGCATGCCAATTCTGACTTGGACCCGGAATCACTGCTCCACACCCTGCTGTCCATTGAAGCCAAGTTAGGGCGCAAGCGCAGCGGGATTGCCAACGAACCACGCCCCATGGACATGGACCTGATTGCATGCGGCCCGCACCAGAGAGAATCGACTTTATTGACCCTGCCGCACCCCAGGTTTCATTTGAGGCCTTTCGTTCTTGCCCCTCTCTCTGAAGTAGCGCCTGATTGGATTTTACCGGGGCAAGAGAAGACGATTGAAACCCTTTGGTTGGATATGAAAGAGAGCCAGTCCAACCTGGGGTTGAGCCCATTGACCTGATATCCTCTTTGGATAAGACATTTATTCGACTAGATGTCTTGTCGAAGAGGAACGAGCCAGTGTCTGCACCATGGCCTTGATCTTCTGATCCTGTGATTTCTCAGCGAGAAGGCACACGTCATCCGTGAGCACCACAATCATCTCTTTGACACCCACCAATGCGAGAGGAGTTCGAAGCTTTGGGTGCCTCCCATCAAAAATAATATTTTGATGGGAGTCGATCTGAACCCCCTGCCCCAGCCAGGCATTTCCATGCGCATCTTGAGAAACGTGCCGAGTCAAGGCAGTCCATGACCCAAGGTCGTCCCATCCAAACGCTCCTTGAGCCATGATGACATTGGAAGCCTTTTCCATGAGCGCAAAATCGATCGAAATTTTTTCGATACGGGGATAGGCACGCAGCAGATGGTTTTTTAGCTTCCGAGGGTTGCCTGCACATTCAATCCACTCATGCATGACCTTTGCCATG
The DNA here is from genome assembly GCA_002686885.1 of Pedosphaera sp. Lineage (GTDB taxonomy): Bacteria > Verrucomicrobiota > Verrucomicrobiia > Limisphaerales > AAA164-E04 > UBA7971. Next base: position 105,306 of record NYYT01000017.1, on the reverse strand, counting down.
GCCGGTTGGTGTTTCTCCATGGCATGGACAATGGTATTCACGCTCCAAATGAACATTCCTGCGTTCCAGTAGTAGTGCCCACTCTGAATAAAGCGCTTGGCTTTTGATCGATTGGGCTTTTCGACAAAGCGCTCAACACGATGCATGGAAGTTGCCACCTTGTCATACTCCCTGGCTTGCAGCTTCTTTTTGACAAAACGAATGTAGCCATAGGCAGTGGAAGGTTCGGTTGCAGGAATTCCAATGGTCACCATCACATCGTTTTGGGCGGCCACCTTCATTGTGTCGCGCAACACTTTCTGGAAGGCCCCGGGTTGGGCAATCACATGATCTGCAGGTAGCACGGCCATGACACCATCGGCACAGCGCTGGGCCACAATGGCAGCCCCAAGAGCTACGGCAGCACAGGTATCGCGACCACATGGCTCGGCGATCACATTGGCTGAGGGCAGTTGAGCCAGTTGTCGTCGCACGGCCTTGAGCTGACTTTCATTGGTGATCACCAGGATATTCTCAAGAGGTATGACCGACTGGATGCGACGGACCGTCTCCTGGAGCAAGGAGGTATCACCCAACAAACGAATCAACTGCTTGGGTGTTGATTCACGACTCAAGGGCCAAAAACGCTCCCCGCGCCCACCTGCCATGATAATGGCAAATCGTTTGTGTCGAGCCTCAGTCATGACTGTTTTGTTGGATTCCTTCTGCCAATGAGCACACGAACTGACAAACAGAATCAACCATTTCAGGTTGGCCTCCCATTTCCGCGATTCGATTAACGATCGCACTCCCCACCACAATGGCATCCCCTGCTTCGGAGACTTGACGGGCTTGTTCCGGGTTGGAAATCCCAAACCCAATGGCGATGGGAAGATGGGTTCTTTCCTTGATGGAAGCCGTCATCTCATCGATGCGGGAAGAAACTTCCGACTGCATGCCGGTCACGCCCTCACGGGAAACATAGTAAATGAAACCTCGGCCGTGTTGCACAATGGCGTCGATGCGCTCAGGAGGCGTGGTCGGGGCTACCAGAAAAATTGGACACAGACCGTGCTCTTTCATGGTCTCGCTGTAATTCCCCGACTCTTCCGGCGGCAAATCCAGAATCAGAATCCCATCGACGCCAGCTTCGGCACTATCCTTGATGAATCGCTCAAGGCCGTAGCGATGAAGGAGGTTGAAATAAACAAAGAAAACAATGGGGATCTCCGACTCCTTCCTGATATCGCATACGGTCTGAAGCACCTTTGCAGGCGTCGTCCCAGAGTCAATCCCACGTTGAGCAGCCAACTGGTTAACCAATCCATCAGCGAGCGGGTCACTGAACGGGATCCCAAGCTCAAGAACATCGGCACCCGCTTTTTCCAATCCTAATGCAAGAGCGTGGGTGGATGCCAAATCCGGATCCCCTGCACCAATGTAGACGACCAAGCCTTTTCGTCCTTGTTCCTTAAGTGTGGCAAAACGCTGCTCAACACGGTTCATTGGAGGAGTCTCACCAGATAAAAGCGGTGTTGCAAGTTTATCTTGGAAGCCTGAGGGTTCGAATGGTTCCTCACGAATAATCGGTTGAAATAGGCTTCCCAAACCAAGATGATGCAGAGGCAATGATGACTCAGGAACAGCAGTTACTCGACAGCCTCGAAACCCTCAAGAATGCGGTCGAGCAGTTGGCCTCCCAGAAGGCAAAACCCGATCTCATCGGTCTATTTGAGCAAATCGACAACCACGCGAAGGCGCTTCCACAGGGTACTCACCCCACGTTACTGCACTACCTTCAACGCAAGAGCTATGAAAAAGCACGCCTGTTCCTGCTTGGACGCGATGCAGAAAATGCTTCAGGTAATTGTCACGGTCACAGCTCCCAATCATCCATCGCTTCCGATTGATTTGCCCCCATGGAGGCCACCAAACCCAGTCAAGAAGACACCATTGTCGCCATCGCTACGCCCCCGGGAGATTCCGGCCTGGCCGTCCTCCGCCTTTCCGGCAACCAGGCGTTCCAACTGGTCGATCAATGCTTTACCCCCGTGGGCAAAAACGCCAGACGCCCCTCGGAATCTACGTCCCATACCGTCCACTATGGCTTGATCCAAGATACTGATCGGGTCCTGGATGAGGTAATGGTGAGCGTGTTTGAACCGCCTCGCACTTTCACGCGCGAACCCGTTGTAGAAATTTCCACTCACGGTGGAAGTTTGCCCGCCAAGATGGTACTCGATCATTTACTAAGCCTGGGAGCCCGTTTGGCCGAACCCGGAGAATTCACCTTGAGAGCCTTTCTCAATGGGCGGATCGACCTGACTCAAGCCGAAGCAGTGGCGGACATCATACATGCCCGCACCGAAAAGGCTGCCCATGTCGCCCAAGAACAACTCAAGGGCTCATTAAGTCATCAGGTGCGCAACATACGGGATGATCTCATGCAGATGCTGGCGCATCTGGAAGCTCACATTGATTTTCCAGATGAAGATATTTCACCCGATACCAACCGTCAGCTGTTGACCCGGCTGGAGGATGGCAAAAAAACCATGCAGGCCCTGCTTCGAACGGCAAAAGAGGGCCAATTGCTTCGCCATGGGCTTCGGTTGGCCATCATTGGAAAGCCCAATGCAGGAAAATCTAGCCTTCTGAATCGCCTCTTGGACAAGGAAAGAGCAATTGTTTCTCCTCAGCCGGGTACCACGCGTGATACCATAGAGGCTGCGGCCAATATTCGAGGAATCCCAGTCGTGATCATTGATACCGCCGGCCTGCGTCACACCGATGACACCATCGAAAAAGAAGGTGTCGAGCGCAGCAAGCAAACGGCAGCGGAGGCGGATTTGGTCATCCACCTCATCGACAGCTCTCAGCCGATGGAAAAGGACGAAATGGCATGGGCCGATGACACGCATTCACGAAAAATATTGATGGCACTCAACAAGATGGATCTTCCAAGGCATTGGTCAGTACCCACAACGAAGACTGCCTTGAAAGTAAGCTGTGTCAGTGGAGAGGGTATCGAGACGTTGAAAGACGCGATTTTGGAGGCTGTATGGAGCGGGGCCACTCCCACGGAATCTCACGAGGTCATGATCAACAGCAGACACGAAGATGCCCTCCTGAGATGCATGAAAAGCATGCTTGAAGTGCAGGAAGGGCTCCAGGTCGAAAGAGAACTCGAGCTGATCGCCATGGACCTGCGCCTGGCATTGAGCGCCCTGGGTGAAGTGGTGGGAGAAACCACGACCGAAAACCTCCTCGATACCATTTTCAGCCAGTTTTGCCTCGGAAAATAATAGGCATTATCTCGGCACAGGCGGCCTGTCCGTTGGCCGGAGAGGAACTATCTCCACCCTTCCGCTCTGAGCTTGGTAGTCGATCCTCATGCCCTCGGGGGCGACAGGAACCTTGGCAAGAAACCCTGCTTCCACCAGCTGTTTGAGCTCTTCCGGTGGCTTGCCCTCCAGAAGGCGAAATTGCTCAATCGCCTGTTGCAACTGCACTCGGTCGATGGTTTGGGTGGCTCTCACACTGGCCTGGTGTACGGATTCAATGTAATCGACGGGTGCGGTCAGTGGCTGATGGCCGCTATGTCCTACCGCATCAGCATCATTTGGAGAGCCTTTTGGGTCCTGATCCGCTCCCCCACAACCCAGCAGGATACAGGCGGACAATAAGCAAACAGACCATGGTTGAGTATGAGGCATTTCATTCATCTTTTTTGTGGTCCGCTTCTGGCGTTTGTTTTTCATGATCGGGGTTCGTGGCTTGGAATGGCTGACGAAAGATCCCCTGGAGTAGGTTGAGACCTTTTTGTGGTAAAGAACTCTGGCTTTGATCATCAGAACCGTTGCCATTTTTATCTTTGCCCGATTTGGGTAAGAGTGAATCCAGAACGGGATGAATGAGTTTACCGCCGCCCAAGCCTTCGATGACTTTCTTGGTCTTGTCCCCCACCTCCTCGACGACCTTGACCGTTTCCTTGACAGCCCCTCCTGGCAATCCGAGAGCTGAGCGCAGAGCGAACCCTCCCAGTTGCCATGCATCCTTATCGAGATGTAGCTCGGAGAGGGTCCCCGACAAATGCAAGAACGGGGGAAGAGTTACATAGTCCTCGGTATCGGGAACATTTTTAGGAAGTAAGTTGGATTTTTCAGCGATCGATCGTTCCAGCTTGAAAACAACTGGCAGGTCGACCGGTGTCTGCATCCAATCAGCCTGGAGCTGGATGTCCCCTTTAGTTTGGGCTTGAAAAGCACTCGACTGAACTTCCAATGCCTGCAGATTTAGGATGCCATCGTTGAGGGCAAAAGTAGCCTCCATGCCTTCAATCGGTTTGGAAAACAGGGTCGGCAGGCGCAATAAAGTCGTGATAGGCAGCAGGAAGGTCTTTGTCCATGGCCCCACCATTTTCCATTCAGCTCCTTCATAGGTAATGGCCCCATCACCACTCAATGCTGAGAGAGGAATGGATTCGCCCAGAGGAACCCCTTGGAAGGAACCATGAACGGAAAGGAAACCGGGTATCCGCGGATGAGGCTCACCCTTGATCACGGACCAAAGCGCATTGGCGGGAAGCTGATCTCCCTTGAAATCAACGGAGGCTGCCCAGTCAGTGGGGTTGACCTTCTCCAGCAGGACCCCTATGGAAAGGACCTGCCCCTCCAGCGAGAAGGATAGAGGATGACATTGAATTGTTTGGTTTTGACTCTCAGCGGCAAAAGAAAGCTTCTCGATGGGGACGCCAGCGTAATCCACACGGTCCAAAGATCCTCCGATGATCATCCAAGACAAGACCCCAGGGTTTTCAGATTCTGCTTCCAAAGGATCTTTCGAAATCTCCTTGGCCGAAGCTTCTGCCACTCTCTTCGATTTCCACCAATGCATGGCAGCATCCAAATCGACATAATCTCCACGAACCTCTAATCTTACAGGGCTCGCCGTATCGGCACCTCGTTGGCCACTTGCATGAAAATCGAGGTGCGTCTTGGTTTCCGAAAGTCCTTCCACCACCAAGGAGGAAGGGAGCAGNTGCCACTGAGCAGCATCCCATTGACTCTCGAGAGCCAGAGTGGCTTTCAAGGCGCCTTGCGGTTGCCCTTCAACGTGCAGACCTTCCATGCCATCGACGGTGATGTCAGCGTCCATGGAGCCCTTCTCGAAGTCTTCTGCTGTCCATCGACCATCGAGATGTATTTTGGCGTCTTCCCAGGCAGATGGAGGACCGAATTCAGAACCCTTGGGCAAAAAAGGTTTCAGCGCATGATGGTTGAGTCCCACGGTGAAAAAGGAAATGTCCCCTTTTCCGCTTTGGGTATCCATCATCCCATGCCACCCCATACTTCCACCTCGATGGGCGCGTTGGCGCACCTCCAAGTGGCAGTTCCCCATATGCAACTGTTGGTTGTGATATTCCGCATCCAGGTTCAGCGCCACGCTGTAATCTTCGAAGGACATGGATTTCCATCGCCCTGAAACACCCCTGAGATCCGTTTGAACCACCCCTTTCCATTGGTCGGGTTGCCAATGCATTCGGGCATTCCAAAGCAGTTGTCCTTGACTCAACGCCGCATGCGCAGGGTCCCACCATGCAAGCCAACGTTCCAAGTCGGCTTGCCCACTGGCTTGGAAAGGAACTCCCATTCTTTCATCGTCTTGCTGCATGGCACTGAGCGTGACGGAGCCCCAAGGTTGATTCTCAGCGTCCCTCAGCTCTGCTTTAAGTTCCTCCAGGACCAAGGTGGTGAAATCCTCCCACTCGGCCTCCATCTCGATCTTCATTTGCGTCTTTTCCAAGGTTCTTTCTTGAAGGGTCCAATCCGCTTCTTTGATCTCCATATTCAAGCGGGTTTGAAGGGATCTGCCGTGTTCGGCAAATTCAATTGCCCCTTGACCATCAAGCCATGCCGATTCAAGAGGCAACCCTGAATCGATCCAGTTCAGCCAAGGCTGAAGATCCAGATGATCCACCTGAAGGAGGATGCTGGGATCTTGAAAATCCTCTCCTGAGATACCCCAGCTGAAGGTGAGGAATTTATCCAACTCTGCGGTGAGCCAAACATGATCTGAATCCGACGCGGTAAGGCGCCCTTCCCGCACCATCACTTTGCGCTGGACAAGGTCCACCGCACCAGAGGTGGAAAAGACGAACGATACCGGAGGGGTTGGGTGATCCAATGCCTTGATGGACATTTGGTCTGCTTGCACTTCGCAGCGCACGGAGAGGGAACTCCCCCCCTTGGAAAGATCCAGCCAAAGATCCCCACCCAAGGCTCCACTCCGAATGTCCGCCCCAGCAAAGGCCCCTAGCAACTGGAGATTGTGTTCTTCAAGCGGATCCATGTGTAAGTGGAGTTGGCCCTCCTTTTTTCTAAAATCCAAAGGGCCGGAGAGATGAATCCTTTGAGACACGCCTTCGGTCGTCAGGAACACACAGTCAGCACGCTCGATGCCCGAAAGACTCCACTGCGACTCCAATGCCATTTGATAGCCCTTCAGTTGATCATGCCGACCGCTCCCTTCCAGGACCTTCAAAGTTCCGCTCAGCTGACACTGATCCCAGAGACCCGTGCCCTTGAACTCGAATCCGCCTTGAGTTTGGATATCCATCACCAAACGATCTTTCATGACATCATCCAACCACTCCTCCATCACCCATTGACCGGATAACTGCCCCTCNGTNNCCAGACCTTGGCCTATTTGATCGATGTCAAAATTCTTCAACTGATAGGTTCTTTGCTCCCGCTCCCCATCCCCTCCCTGCCGGTGNATCCACTGGCAATCCTTGAGAAGGATATTCCTCAGCCGAAGGGGTGGTANTCCTGAGTCATCTCCTCCAGAGAAGGATCCCATCCACACGACGAGAGNGTCTTCCTTGTCCNCTGTTACCTCCGTCGCGATTTGCAATTTTTCGATCAGACATTTTTCAACAGCCACCACTCCCTGCAAACAGGCGAACCAATCATATTCGATCCGGATGTCCTGAATTTGAACCAAAGTTTCCCCATCGNTGGATCGCAGCACGACCTTGTGGCACTCCAAGCTCGAAAAGGGCCCAAACTCAATGATGTCAGCCTCCAACCGGGCACCCAAGGCTTCTTCGATCTTTGGGAAGAGNATGGATCGCACAAAAAAGGGTTGGGAAACCATCCAATAAGCCAGCCACACAAGAAGAAGCAATCCCAGCGCCATCAAAGACCCTGCTTTCCATCGAGCGCTATGGCTCGAAGTTTTCAGGGAGGAGCTGGATGGGGTATCGGGAGTTGGGCTGGATGGCATGGAGCGGATCCTCTGTTCAGGTTGTCTTCAGGATGCCGAATCGAGCCAGTCGACATATTGTTTGACCCCATCCTGNAGAGTCATGCGGGGTTGGTATTGGAAGGCATTCCTTGCTTGGATGATCTCAGCTTGGGTGAACGCTTGGTAAAAAGCGTATGGGTTTGGGATATACTCGGGCACATATTGAAGGCCCATGGCCTTGTTAAGTGCCTCGATCACCTGATGGAAGGATGAAGCCACCCCGGATCCAATATTGTAAACCCCTGAAGAAGCCAGTGCGGCCGCACCCAGGCACGCCTCCACCACATCCTCAACGTGGATAAAATCGCGTCTTTGTTCACCGTCATGGAAAATGCGAGGGCGTTGTCCGTTCCGCATTTGCCTGTAAAGTTGATAGATCATACTCGATGCAGCACCTTTATGAGCTTCCCTTGGCCCATAGACATTGAAGAACTTCAGACCCACTAATTTCCATGCAGGAAATTGACGAGCATATTGCGATGCAAGGTTGTCCATTTGCACTTTACTGAAGGCATACACATTCTGGGGGGAAGGCACCTTCGATTCAGTCATGATGTCATCTGTCTGCCCATAGGTTGCCGCNGAGGAAGCGTACACCACGGGCGTCTGGTCTTCGCAAGCCCACTTCAACAAGTGGCGAAAATCCTCCACATTGTGATTCAATTGCAAAAACTGATCGNGCTCGGTGGTATCGGTGATGGAAGCGAGGTGAAACACCACGTCCATGCGCTGATCACCCAACAACCCTTTGAAATCTACCTTACCGAGGCGCTCGNCACACAAATCACCTNGGTANCCTTCNAGATTGCTGAAATGGCCNGAGCGAAAATCATCNAGGAGGACCAGGGAGGCGNTGGGAAATCGATCCTGAATCGCAAGCGCCAGGTTGGATCCGATAAATCCCGCCCCGCCTGTAATCAAGATGCGTTGCATGCCTTCATTATGCTTCCGGGACCCCGAAAGTGCAAGCGGGACTCCGAATCCCATTGCANGCCGGCACAGCCCCCGTCTAAGNTTNCTGAANATGGCAATTACTTCCGATTTACANGCAACCTTCGAAGTCAACGGTATCTCCTATCAGGCTGGGTCTCATCCGGTGGTGGTCATTTGTCTGGACGGTTCAGCCAATGCCTACCTGGACGCAGCACTTGCCAAGGACAGAATGCCGAACCTCAAATCCATGATCCTCCAAGGCAGCCGCCTGGATGCTCGAGGAGCCCTTCCTTCCTTCACCAACGTCAACAACGCATCCATTGTGACCGGGGTTCCCCCACTGCAGCATGGTATCTGTGGTAATTTCTTCCTCGACCCTTCCACCGGTCAGGAAGTCATGATGAACGANGCCTCCTATTTACGATGCCAAACCATTATGTCGGCAGCTGCCCGTGCCGGACGAAAAGTCGCTGTGGTGACCGCCAAGGAAAAGCTGCGAGATATTTTTGCCCATCAACTGGAGGGGATCGCTTTTTCAAGTGAAAAAGCCAACCAAGTGACCATGGAAAAACACGGCATTACCGAGGTGGAATCGCTGGTCGGCAAGCCAGCTCCTGAAATCTATAGTGCAGAAGCCAGCCTCTATGTTCTGGAAGCCGGGGTGGCTCTTCTGGAGGCTCAAAAGGCTGATTTCCTTTATTTGTCCACCACCGATTACATGCAGCATACCTACGAACCCGAGGCTGAGCCTTCTTTAAAGTTTTATGAGGGAATCGACAAGGCTCTGGGTCAACTGCTACAAACCGGAGCCAGCATCGGGATCACCGCCGATCATGGCATGAACGCCAAGCAGTGTTTGGACGGGACTCCCAATGTTATCTTTCTGGAATCGGCCATCAAGGAAGCATTGAACCTGGATATCACTGCCATTCTCCCGATTACCGATCCGTATGTGGTCCATCATGGAGCCCTTGGCTCGTTTGCCGTCCTTCATTGTCCGGATGCGTCCTCTCACCCACTCATCGAGTCATGGTGCCTGAAACAGCCAGGAATCACGGAAGTTTATCGNAANGAAATCGCATCGCAAAAATTAGAGCTGCCCCTCGATCGTTTGGGGGACTTGGTCATCCTTTCCGGGAGGGATGTGGTCCTTGGAAAAACACCCGCACACCACGACTTGAGTGCCCTTAAGGTGGGATTGCGTTCGCATGGGGGACGATACGAGGAGATGGTTCCTTTTGTTTTTTCCCATCCACTTAGCGAAAATTACACACGCAAAGCCCTGGGTGACCCTCGAAACTTTCATATCTTTGACTATACCATCAACGGCCTGAACCGCTAAAGAAACGCATCTCCATGCAACACATGCTTCACAGCCTCCTCGCGGGGCAACCAATNCAGGGCAACGACTNTATTTCCGTAACCAACCCCTACGATCAAACAGTCATAGGCAACGTAACCGTTGCCCAGGCGGATCATACCCATCTGGCGATCGAGACGGCTCTCGAACAAAAGGAAACCCTCACACGCTATCAACGCTTTGAAATCCTCGACCAAAGCCGTCGGGAACTCCTGAACCGAAAAGAGGAGTTTGCCCAACTCATCACCTCCGAGGCGGGTCTTTGCATGCGTGAGACTCTCTACGAGGTAGGTCGCGCTTGTGACGTGTTGCAATTTTCGGCCATGGAATCCCTCAAGGATGATGGTCAGGTCTTCAGTTGCGATGTCTCCCCTCAGGGGAAGGCTCGAAAAATATTCACTCTGCGAGAACCTTTGCGTGTGGCCGTGGCCATCACCCCTTTCAACCATCCACTCAACCAGGTGGCTCATAAGCTGGGTCCGGCCATCGCTGCGGGGACGCCCATCATCCTCAAGCCTTCAGAGAAAACGCCCCTGACAGCCATCAAGTTTGCCGAACTTCTCCACAAAAATGGGCTGCCGGGTCCCATGCTCAGCGTTCTATTGGGCCCGACTCAAGAAGTTGCCGAACGATTGGTACAGGACGAACGAGTCGAAATGGTCAGCTTCACCGGAAGCGTCAGCGTCGGCAAGCATATCGCCCGAAGCGCTGGCTACAAGAAGCTCGTATTGGAATTAGGCGGGAATGATCCCCTGATCATTCTGGAAGATGCAGATCTGGATCAGGCAGTTCACTTGGCTTGCGAAGGCGCTTTTCGGAATTCCGGTCAGCGCTGTACGGCCGTCAAACGCATCATGGTTCAACGATCCATCCTGGAAAAATTCACTCAAGCAATGGTGGAAAGAGCCAAAAGTTACACGGCCGGAGATCCCTCATCCATGGAGACACGGATTGGCACAGTGATCGACGAAGCGTCCGCCATCCATTTGGAAGAAACCATCAAAAAAGCCGTCTCAGATGGCGCCCGTGTGCTTCTTGGAGGAGGGCGCCAAGGTGCCCTGCTGGAGCCCACGGTGATTGCCGATGTACCACGAGAGACTGAGATGGTTTGCAGCGAATCTTTTGGTCCGTTGGCACCCATCATGGGTATCGAGGATATTGACGACGCCATCGCCTGCGCCAACTCCACTCCATATGGACTGTCCTCAGGAGTGATTACCCAGCACATGGGGCATGCCCTCAAAGCGGTTCGGGAGTTGCGTTGCGGCACCNTCAACATCAATGAGGTCCCCGGGTACCGGATCGAATGCTCTCCCTTTGGTGGCATCAAGGATTCAGGCCTCGGGATCAAGGAAGGCGTCATTGAGGCCATGAAATGCCTTTCCACCGTGAAGACCTTTTCCCTTCCATGGGGTTGACGGGGCCTTAGGTGTCTCGAACCCTTTTTTGCAGGGAATCCAATCGGGCCATCCAGCTCATTCTAGCGTTGCTCCTTCTCCTGGGTTGAAGCAAGATTTCCATTCGAGCGATTGAATGAAACCGCTTCCCTCCAGGCTTCTTTCCAAATACCAACTCCGCGGCATGGAGATTCTCTGCCTTTGGTTTTTCGGTTGGGCACTCTCCATTCAGGCCGCCAAATGGACTTACCTGCGCATGTCCGACGGCTTACCTTTAGGGAGCGTTTCAGGCTTAACCTTGAGCCCCAAAAATCTGGTTTGGGTCAGGCACCAGGATGACGATCTGGTCACGGAAATGGATGGTTACGAACTGTTCAGTCACTCCATTCCGGCCGACGCGGCAGACAAAGTGCACCAGAGCCGCTCAGGACAACTCTGGGTCACCCAGCCGGACGGTCTGTATCTATTCCACCGCAGCCGATGGACAGCCTACCCGGTGCNCCCCATTCAGGAGGCCTACCGACAAACCATACTCCGCCTTCAAAGTCCGGTTAGCCTGNTACCTCTTCAAATCAATCATTGTCTTCTGCTGGCTGGGGACAGGATATGGGAATTCTCCGTCAGCATGAATGGCCCGCAAATCGTTCCTTGGATCGATTTTTCTTCAGCAGGATTCCATCAATGTAGAAGCATGGTGGAAACGATAGGTGGGGAAATTCTGATCACCACTCNNGGTGGTTATCTTGTCTTTGACGGACCTGCCAAGGATATTTTGGAACAAACCCCACAGCGTGTCGACTTACCCGATTCCCTTGCACACTTGGTCTTGAGGAGTCCCCTCCGAAACCCGGATGGTTCCTGGACCTTCATCGGCGAGGCCGAAGGGGAACCCAGGTATCTGCTCATGTATCAGAAAGAGGCATGGCATTGGATTCAGGCCAAGGATCCGATCAAACCGCGTCATTTCTGGAAGGATGCCTCAGGTCAAGGGTGGGCCATCACCTACAACGGTCTCTACCAAATTCAAATTCAAAACAAGGACATCCTCCCATCGGATGCAGTCGATGCCGGTCTCTTTTTTGACGTCATTACCGATGGAGCTGGAGGTGCGTGGTTGGGAACCAGCGAAGGGGTNATCTGCCAGTCAGGCACCTATTGGCAGCGTAGCCCCGCTCAAGGAAAAGAGGATACCGTGTATGACATCCTTCAGGGCACCAACGACGACTACTGGTATGCGACCGATCAAGCGCTCTTTCATTCCGACNANCATCAATCGCTGAGTTATCCCTGGCCAAAGGATCAAGAAACCCTTTTTCAGGCTGGTAACTGTCTTTACACGCTCAATGAGCACATCATAGGTGTGCAGTTGAGCGGAAGCATCTTGATTTTTGATATCGCAAAAGAAGTTTTTTCAAGCCTGATCTACCCCCCCCAACCGGAAAGCGTGATGCGTATCCTGGGCCATCACGAAAAAAAAGGATGGATGTTATCCATTCAAGCACCACCGAATGAATCCGCTCCAGTGATTACTTTTTTTGATGGTCAAAGGTGGCAACCGGTTGCGGNCACCTGGAAATCACCCACCCCATCGAGCGACATTCTATGGTATACATTGGTTGGAGAGGAGCACTGGGTAGGTTGGGCTCAGGGGGCTGCCTACACCACTGGGCAGGATTGGATGATCTATGAACCGGAAGATGGCATGGGGAGTGAAACGCCTCAGCGCCTGATGGAACTCAAGAACGGTAAATTGTGGATGGCAGCGGGTTCTCATGTGTACGAGCTGGATCGAAATCGGTGGGAAAAAATTTATTACGCAGGCGATAAAATCAATGACATGTTGGAAACCCGAGATGGCGGCATCTGGCTGGCAACCAACAATGGCGTACATCCATTCATCAATGACGGTTGGCTAAGCCACAACANTCAGGAAGGNCTNCCCAGTAACACGGTTTACAAGTTATTNGAAGACCGAACCGGAAACATCCTGGCAGCCACGANGCGAGGACTCTGTCGAAACGTTCCGGAATCAGACCTCTCCCCACCACTGACGACGATTCNCACCGATACCACCGCATCCAAAGAGGGTATTGGTAAAGGGTCTGAAATTCGATTTCAGGGAGTGGATCGCTGGCAGCAGACCTCGGCATCCCGGCTCCTCTACTCCTACAGGCAAGACAACAACCCATGGAGCGCTTTCTCACCAACCAACCGTATCGTTTTGGGGGACCTGGCTGCTGGCAACCACCGGATTGAAGTTCGCAGCATGGACCGCAATGGAAATCAGGAAATGCCCCGCCCCCCTCTGAGTTTTGTCTACACCATTCCATGGAAGGAAGATCCCAGATTGATGGAACTGATCATGGGTGCCATGGTCATCATGGTGGTGCTGGCCGGTTTGGCAGTCAACCGACACATTCGACTCAAACGTAGTTATGCTGAAGTGGAACGGTTGGTCCGTTCAAGAACCGAAGAGTTGGAGAAGGCCAATCGCGAACTGCTGCAAGATCAGAAAATGAAAGCCCTGGGTACGCTGGCCTCAGGTATTGCTCATGACTTCAACAGTATTTTGAGTATCATCAAGGGATCGGTCCAACTNATTGAGTCCCGTTCACAAAAACCCGAGATCATCCAGAAACGCATCCAACGCATCCATTCGGTTATCGATCAGGGAGCCGGCATCGTGCATTCCATGTTGGGCTACGTCAGACGAGGTGCGAAGCGAATTGCGAGTGCTGATTTGAATGAAGTAGTCGGTGAGGCCGTAAAAATGGCTGAGGCCTCCCGATCAGACGTTGAGGTTCAGATCATGAAGCCCCCCCATCCCATGGAGGTTCCAGTGGATGCCGACCTCATCAAGCAAATCCTGATCAACCTGATCCACAATGCCTCAGAAGCCATGCAGGATAAGGGAATCGTCACGGTTCGTATCAGTCAAAAAAANCAATATCGAGGCCACTTTCTCTGGAAGAGTGACATCAGCACACCCTTAGCCTGTATTGAGGTCGAAGATCAGGGCATTGGAATTGAAGAAGCCAATCTGGCCCGCGTCATTGAACCCTTTTACACCACAAAGGCCTTTTCAGCGCGACATGGCACGGGCCTTGGGCTTTCCATGGTTTACGAAATGGCTAAGGAAATGGATGCNTCGCTCACCGTAGAATCCACCCCGGGCCAAGGAAGCTCTTTCAGAATCTTTATCGCACTGATGTAGTCTCTAGGTTCTCCTCTGGAAGAGCTTTGGATGTCTTACCGAGAAAATAGAAACAGCTTGCCACCAGGCAAAAGGCANCCAAAAAAGTCATGAACCAGGTGTAGCCCTTGAAAAACACCAGACGAGACATCTCGCCTGCTGCCAAATCCTTGTAGAGCTGAATGCCTACTGACCCCGTGTACCCGATGGCGTCTGCGACATAAATGGCGAACACTGCCGTGCCTGCGACCTTGGTGGTTGCGATCATGCGATCAAACAAAAGAGATCCATAGGGCACGTAGGCGAGATAGGATCCCAAGCCCGTCAAAGTAAGCCACCAGAATCCTGAAATAGTTCCCATCTCCAGCAAAAGAGTACTCACCCCTAATAAGATGACGCCACCAGTCATGACACTGAAGGCAGCGATCANACCAGTGCGATTGTCGCGGAAAAAATTAAGGAGCCCCATGGCAAGAATGACCCCAAAAGCGACCAAAGTCTCCGCGCGCGTAATGATGGTTTGATTGTCGTCATAGGAATATTGCAAACCCTCCAGGATCTCCACCATGTAGTTATCTCGAAAATCCCGGTAGGCCGTGAGAAAAAAGTAGGCTACCAGAAGCAGGCACAAACCTGGGAAAAAATGTTTTACAAAGGAAACACGCTGCCGACCATCCATGGGCTGTCGGGCTGTCTTGATAGCCATGTCCGTTTTATTGGGAGGAGGTAGTTGGTTCAACAACCACACAGAAAGAAAAAAGAGAGGGAGAAAGTGTAAACCCACGGCGGCAGGCATCCATGATTCGCTNACCTGCCCCATTTGACTGGCAATCCATGGACCGACGACAGGCACCNAGGNCCANACCTCTGCCACCCCTCCGCCCATCATCGCACGTCCGAAATCCTTGACGATCCCGCTGGAAACAATAAAAGCGCAGCTGAGTCCGGCCAAAAGCACTTCCGAACTTCTCCTTCCCTCCAAGTACCATACGACCAGACCCCAGACCATCCCAAGAGGGAATCCATTGAGAAATATCGCAAGGCACTTCCAGGGAGCCGGCAGAAATGCGAACAGCACCAAGGCCAATTCACTGGCGAGGACAAGCCCCAGCAAAGCACGCGCTCGCTGCTGAGGACGGATTTCGGAGCAGACTTTGATGCCCACATATTTACTGAGGGCATAGCCCAGGATCTGGCTGATCACCAAGGCTGTCTTNAGGGTAATTTCCGAATCCAGAAACGTCAGNCCTTCGTATTTGGCCGCNGTGAAGGGCTTCCTGAAGGCATACATGCAGAAGTAGGTGGAAAAGGAAGCGGAGATGGCAAAGAGAATAAAGATCCAGCTTGGAGCCGCAGCCAACCAGCCGGAAAGACGCCCGNACGGAACNNGATGAGTGTGACTTTTCATTGNGANNTTTATTTAAAGGGTTCGATCGATCAAGGGGTGAAGCACGAAAAGGNCTTAAGGCGTGTAATCCTCACCGTTCAGGGATGCCACCACCGAAACCAACCAGGAGCGCATGTCTTGCTGCATGCGGTGGACCTCTTTGAAGTTCTTCCTCTTNTTCCAAAGATCCATTCTTTCTGACGGATCCTTANCCAAATCATACAGCTCCCAACGAATGTCACTTGNAGCAGACTCTATNCGATGTAATTTCANNTCACCGTCTATCCACGCTGAATGACCGGGAAATGTGTCTCGCGTATAGGGAGGGCTGGGCAATTGATTGGCATGCAGGCTCGGGGTGTCGGCCTGAATCGGGTTGCCATTGCGCTGTGCTTCAAGCAATGCCTTCATCCATACAGCCGACGGCGTTGAAATCCCCTTTTCAGGGCGATCCCAGAACCCCATGTGCCGTTTCACAGCCTGCTGCCCTATCCAGGGCATCAAACTGACACCATCCAAATGTTCTGGAGCAAAATTGGAAAGCCCGGCCATCTCCAATACCGTGGGCAAAATATCGTTGGTCGANCAGCGGGTCGATACGGCAACNGACTGAGGNAAACGCGCAGGCCATTCGAGGAAGGCCGGCACCCTGAGTCCACCTTCATAAACCGAGGCCTTGTGACCACGGTAACCATAGGTCGATCCTACTTTTGGCAAAGCACCATTGTCACTGCAGTACCAAAGAACGGTATTGTTTCGCAGGCCTAGGCGCTTGAGCCCATCGCGTATCCTGCCGAAAGCCCGATCCATACCGCTAATTTCTCCAAAAAAATGGCGTAAGGCTTTGGGTTGATCAGCATATAGTTGTTCATCTTCCGGTGAGGCACGATGGGGTGCATGTGGAGAACCGAACCACACCACTGCTAGAAAAGGTTTGGAGTCGTCACGAATCGAGCCAATCCACTCCATGGCCAGTTCAGCAGCCAACATGGAACTTTCCCCTTCATGTTTCACCGCTTTACCCTGGTGACTTAAAATCGGGTCATTGTCGTAAAAATTAGGTGCACTGACCCAGTGATCAAACCCATTGATGCCAGGGTGAGCCAAACTGTCGGATCGTACGGATCCCAAGTGCCATTTGCCAAAATGTCCGGTTTGGTAACCATGATCCTTGAGGATTTCAGCTACCGTCAGCTCCTGTGGGCGCATAGGGTAGCCCCATTTGAAAACCCCCATGCGATTGGGATGACGCCCCGTCAGGACGCTGGCACGCGTAGGTGAGCAAACCGGCGCAGCGGCGTAGAAGGAGTCAAAGCGAACCCCCGAACGGGAGGCTTCGTCAAAATGAGGNGTCAACAGGTTGGGGTGCCCCATGTAGCCCANGTCTCCCANCCCCTGNTCATCAGCCATCACAAGNACGACATTTGGGCTCGAAGCCCACAGCGAGGTAGGCAACGGGCCGATGGCGGAGAGCAGAGCCAAAAGACTAAAGATCAGTCGAGGCATCTCCAGCAATTAACTCGATCCATAAAGGCCATTCAAGGCCTAAGTCCGATCTCCGTTACCTGGNTCATGGGAAACACTGACTATAAAACCCATCTCTGCAGCGCATCGTTTACTTTCATGGAACCGTGATCACTTTCCAGAAGCCCTACCGGGAAGTTATCAGGAACCTTCAAGGCCGAAGATTGCCATCGCAAATTCTTTGGCATTAAATACTTGAAGATCGTCTACTGCCTCACCCACGCCGATGTATTTAACCGGGATTCCTAGTTCTTGCTGGATGGCGACCACCATGCCTGCCTTGCTGGTTCCATCCAACTTGGTGATGACCAGGCCTGTGAGTGGGACTGTTTGGTGAAATTGCCTTGCCTGGTTGAGGGCATTCATGCCGGTCGTTGCATCGAGCACCAGAAGCGTTTCGTGCGGCGCACCCGGCAGTCGCTTGTCCATCACTCGGTGAACCTTTTGCAATTCNTGCATNAGGTTTTGCTTGGTATGCAGTCGGCCGGCAGTGTCGATCAGCAAATAGTCAGCTTGTCGGGAGACAGCCGATGAGATGGCATCGTGAGCGACCGAAGCGGGGTCAGANCCGTAAGCTCCACTGGTTAAATCAACCCCGATGCGCTCACTCCAGACCTTGATTTGGTCGATGGCAGCCGCTCGAAAGGTATCGCAAGCAGCCAACTGTACTTTCAATCCCCCCTCTTTCAGTCGGTGCGCCAGTTTAGCACATGTCGTCGTCTTGCCCGTTCCATTGACTCCCACCATGGAGATCACCTTGAGCTCACCTTCATGGGCCACCAGTGGAGCCTGATGACGCTGCAATTCAGCAAAAACAGTCTCNGCAGCGACTTCCACCCAATCNCCNCCCNCTGTCCCATGCGANTCATANGCTTGCCGNGTTGCCTGGAGGATCTTCAGNGTGGTNGGAACGCCAAAATCAGCNGAAAGCAGGCAAGCTTCCAGTTCCTCNGCGCTCTGTGCAGTCAACCGAGGTGAGCGGGAGACAATGCGGCGGATTTCATGAACAAGTCTGTCTTGCGTGCGTCCTAGACGCTCCTTGAGCTTTTGAAAGAATCCCATGCTAAATCAGCAACGTTAAGAAATTCATAGGTAATCCATGCCATCAACGTTTGTCGATGCCCATTTTATGTCAACCTTTCCAGGAAACGCTCCAAGAAAGGCGACTCAAGCCGCGTCTTCCCCATACGCATCCCTCCAGGCATCGGACCATGACAGTCAGAACCGCCAGTGACCATCAATCCAAGCTGATCAGCCAGATGAAGGTATTTTTTGACCAGACTCGGTTTGTGCGAAGAGTGAAAGGCTTCAACCCCATCCAAGCCCTGGCTTGCCAGATCTACCAAAACCTCATTGGGAATCCCAAGGCCGGGGTGAGCCATGACGGCCAACCCCCTTTCCGCGTGGATCAGGCGAATCATTTCCATGGTGGCAGGATAGGTCGAGGGCACCCATCCTTGAGCCCCTTTTTTGAGAAATCGGCGAAAGGCCTGTCCCACGTTGGAGGCCAATGAGTGTTCGACCAGAGCTCTTGCCACGTGAGGTCGACCTGGTGACCGGCAAGTGATGCCTTTGAGGACTTGCTGAGCATCCCACGGAATGCCGTTTTCCTCCAATTGTCTCAGAATGTCTTCAACCCGCTTGCGCCGCCGCTGCTGGAAACGAGTCAAATGTTCATTGAGAACGGGCGTCCCAGAATCAGAGGGAAAATAACCCAGCAGATGGATTTCCTGATCAGCATGCGTGGTGGAGAGTTCAATCCCAGGAACCCACCTCACCCCGGCAGCCTGACAATGATCGGACATCTCCTGCCAGCCCTCCCGACTGTCATGATCCGTGAGTGAAAGAACCTTCAACCCTATGGATGAGGCTCTCTGGACGACTTCGCTTGGCCCGAGAAGACCATCAGAATGATGGCTGTGCAGGTGAAGATCACCGATCATGGCGCCCGTTGGAACGTTCGATCGCCTTGCGAGCAGGCCTTAGCACGTCCTGTCGAATACGGTCCAGAATGCCATTGACAAATTTTCCACTTTCCTTGGTGGAAAAGCGTTTGGCAATTTCAATGGCTTCGTTGAGGCTGACCACAGGGGGAATGTCCTCACGATGAAACAATTCATAAATGGCCAGTCGCAGAACGTTGCGATCCACCACGGCCATGCGGCTCAAATCCCAATTTTGGACGTACTTTTGGAGCCTCTGATCCAGTTCCTCCTTGTTGTCCAACACTCCTTGAATCAGGCTTTCAGCAAACACCCGCAAAGAAAGATCTCTGGTAGTGGGCGGCGGTAACTCGATTTGACGCCCCCAGGTAGCCTTTCCTTTTTCATATCCGGATTCCGAAAGCTGGTGCGTTTCCCAGAAATGATTCAAGTGATGAGGCAGGTCTTCAGTCACGACCGGATTCATGTCGTGCTGAAACAAAAACTGGACGGCTCTTTCTCTGGCTTCTCGGCGTAATCCCATCGCTCTGGTAGATTGGTTGATTGAAGTCCTTGGGCCGAGGCAGGGCCACTTTTTCGGAATTAGTAAGCGGGCACGCTGGGATCGATTTGACCCGACCAGGCAGAAATGCCTCCCTGAACACTCTTGAGCTCCCCAAAACCCTGTTGCCTGAGGAATTCCAAAGCCTTGAGCGATCGCACACCTGCCTTGCAGTGCAGGTAGTAGGATTGATTGGGATCCAGCTCAGTATACCGCTCGGCCAACTGACTCAGAGGCAGTAGAGTGGTTCCTTCCACCTTGGCGATGCGCCATTCGTCTTCTTCTCTGACATCGATCACCTGTATCCCCGATTGAGGGTCGTCCAGGGCGCGCTTCATTTCTTGAACAGTGACTTCGTCTGGATGCATGTCGTTTGGGTCGTGACGGGCAGTAACACCACAAAAATCCTCATAATTGATGAGATCACGAATGCTGGGTTGCTCCCCACACAATGGGCACTCGGGGTCTCGCCGTAACTTGAGCTCACGAAATTTCATGTCCATGGCATGATAAGTCAAGAGCCGACCGATCATCGAAGCCCCCTGCCCCAGCAAAAGCTTGATGACTTCGGTGGCCTGCAAGCAGCCAACGACTCCTGGCAAAATCCCTAAAACGCCTCCTTCTGCGCAGCTGGGAACCATCCCAGGAGGGGGCGGTTCGGGATACAGGCACCGGTAGCAAGGACCTCCCAGATGCGGTGCAAACACACTCAGTTGTCCCTCAAATCGAAAGATGCTTCCGTAAACATTGGGCTTGTTGAGAAAGAAGCACGCGTCATTGGTCAAATAGCGGGTGGCAAAATTATCCGTGCCATCCACAATCACATCATAGCCCTGCAAAAGCCCCATGGCATTGTCTCGCGTCAGCGGATGGGCATGCATCTCCAGATCCACATGAGGGTTGATGCCGGTGAGCGTCTCCCGTGCTGAGTCCACCTTGGGCCGCCCAATATCCTGCTGACCATGCATGATTTGCCGTTGCAGGTTGGAGAGATCCACCACGTCAAAATCCACCAACCCCAGTCGCCCGACTCCAGCAGCTGCCAGATACATGGCAAGAGGAGAACCCAGCCCCCCAGCTCCAATGCAAAGCACCGAAGCTTGCTTGAGCTTGAGTTGCCCATCGAGCCCCACCTCGGGCAAGCTGAGGTGACGTGCGTAGCGCGTGATTTCTTCAGAGGGCAATTCCATCACAAAGGACCTTCGACATGGGAAGCATAGGGAATTGAAAAGACAAATCAAGAATCCCAGAGGACATCGGCGTCATCAGCTGCGACCTTCCGGGCCCAGCGAATTGCCAATTGACAGGTCCATGCGGCTCAAGCACTTTTGAAAGGCACTTCGGTGCAATCGTCTCTTGAATCATCTCAAAGCAATAGCGGTTTCAATGAAAACCCAGTTTCTCCCTCACCTTGGAGTGTGCCTGGGGCTGTGGCTGGCATGCCACGACCTGTGGGCTCAGGGCGTCGGATCCAGAGGCTCTGAGCGCCTGATTAACGAACCTGGCCCTGCTTCCAGAGCAGGCGTGCCAGATTGGGGCGTGGATCAATCCTTCAGCCAGGATATCTTTACCTTTGTGCGGATTATGTATTCGACCGGAGGCGGCGGTTGGGGGGGGCGCGGAGGTGGAGGTTGGCGTGTCGACTACCCCAACGCCGACCTGAATTTTTCCTACCGGCTGGAACAGCTCACCTCTATGAAGGTGCATCCCGATGGAGGCACTCTTGAACTGACTGATGACACGCTTTTTGACTACCCTTTCATTTTCATTATCGACCCCAGAAGGCTTGTCTTCATGGACCCGGAGGCCAAGGCCTTGAGCCGCTACCTCCTCAATGGAGGTTTCCTGATGGTCGATGATTTCTGGGGAGAATCGATGAAGACTCATTTTCTCAGTGAAATGGAAAAAGTTTTTCCTGATCGAAAACCGGTTTCACTCGAACTCAGTCACCCGATTTTCAATGCCGTCTTTCCTCTGACACTGAAACCACAAGTGCCCAGTGAAGACTCCGCAGAACGCAACAAAGGGCGAGGAGTCTATGAAACTTGGGAAGATGAAATTCGCTATGAGGGACCAGCTCCTGCCGATTACCTTGCCTATCTGGATGATGAAGATCGCATTATGGCCCTGTTATGTCATAACACGGACTTGAGCGATGGATGGGAAGAAGAGGGCAAGAGCGAATGGTTTTTCTCCCGCTTCTCAGAGGCACTTTCTTACCCCATGGGGATCAACATTGTTTATTACGCCCTGACGCATTAGTCACCCCTCACCCATCCAGCGGAAGGAAACGAACCTTCCATTCACTCGCATGGCACTCGAGGAGGGCCACTGAACGGTCCAGCCCAGCCCGCCGTCTACCCGCATAACCGGGATTGATATACAGGACCCCACCAAGCGTTTGCCGCATGGCCTTGTGGGTATGACCGAAAACAACGGCATCAGGGCGTTGACGCCGGATACAGGTGGCCAGCGACTCCTCTGGCACAGGCAAATCTACGATATGGTGCACCAGAATGCGTCGGGTTCCCACCTCCACCCATTCACGCTCCTTCAACTCAAGATCATAGTCGGTATTCCCCAGAACGGCTGTGACAGGAGCCATTTGCTCCAACTCCAGGAGAATGCGGGGGCGCCCAACGTCCCCGGCATGGATGATATGAGAGACACCACGAAAAAAAGATGGAACCTTGGGGTCCAAGTAATCATGGGTATCTGAAATTAGGCCTATGAGCTCCATCCAACAAAATTCGACTTCATCAGCAAGCGCCGACCTCAGGCAGGCACTTCCTCAGATTCTTCGGGCACAGGATGGGAATCTGTTTCACTTTCAACGTCGGTTTCGGCCTGCTCAGCCGACTCCTGAGTGGCTTCTACCCACTTGGCCGCACCTACAAACAATCCAGTAAAAAGAGCCCCGCTGGCAAGGGTGTTGCGGAGAAACATCCACGTGGGGGGAAAGCCACCGGTCCCTTTGGTGAGCGCCAGAAGCCATCCGGTCATGTCACGTGTGTAACCTTCTTCTTCAAATGGATTGAACCACCACGAAAGGGTATTGGTAATCAGATAAAAACAAAGGGCTCCAAGAATGCCCGCGCTTAACAAGCGTGACCAATGGGCACTGCGATGCATCCACCGCCCAAGGCCGATCAAGAGGGCATAACCCAAGTAGTTGCCCAGCTGATACCATTGGAAGGCCATGTCATAGTAAGCATTGAGCAGCAAATCCGTGAGAAGCATGGCCCCCATCGGGGCCAGCCATGCCATCCTCGGAGAGAAATAAAGACCGGCGCAAAAGGCCAGAGCATAGGCGGCACTGAAATTCATCGGCATCAACCCAGGCCAGCGCGAGAGAGCAAAGACCAAAAGCATGAGACCGATCAACCCGTAATGTTGCTTGCGTTTCTTCAAACAGAAGAGAAGTTTAGGTCAATGATCGTGCATGACAAGTATGGAGGGACCATCAGCAGACAAAAAACCTGAAAGCTTGACGAATGGTAATCTCCTTCGAATCAATGAACGGACGTGAGTAAGGCTGGGCGCCAGGAACGACATGTAGCACGACAACCATCATGGCAGTGGGAATCCAGCCATGGATGGTCTTCTTTGGCTGCCAACATCCAGCAGAGTCATGCCCGATGGGGTGGCATCCCATCGGCTTGCTGGGCCTTCATGGCCGTCCAACGAGCTGCCCTTCTGCCCCATCAACCGGTGTTGATCATCGCGGACGGCCTCAAGTCACAGGAATTATTGCAGCAAGATGCGGAGACGTGGCTTCAATGGGCTGGAACGCGAGATGAAAAGCCCTCAACCGCCCGGCGCCCTCTGTTTTATCCGGCATGGGAGCACCTGCCCCATGAAGACAAACTGCCTCACGCCGATATCATCACCGAACGACTCGATACCCTGTGCCAATTGCTTTCGTGGCGAGATTCCGAGTCTGAACCCACATCGCTCGCCCCCGTCGTGGTGACCTCCATTCAAGCCCTGATGCAGCGAACGCTGGCACCTGAGGTGCTGACCGCAAGCATGAAAAGCATCCGGGTAGGCGATCAGATGGACCCGCTCGATCTCGTCGAATGGTTGGAGGAACAGGCTTATGAGCCCGAGGCAAAGGTGACTCAAAAAGGAGAGATTTCCCTGAGAGGCGGCATCCTGGATGTGTTTGTGATGACCCACCCATGGCCGACGCGCATCGAATTTTTCGGAGATGAAATCACCTCCATACGCAGCTTTGACCCCAACACCCAAAAAAGCCGAGAGACGATGGAGCATCTGACCTTTTCGCCAGGCGGGGAGTTAGGGCTTCTCAAAAAAGCCGTGGAAGCAAATCGTGACTCTATGGCCTTTGCCTCTCTGTTTAATTTCCTTCCCACCGGGACTTGCTTGGTGTGGTGTGATCCTGGATCCATCCAGGAATCGGCAGAGGACTATTTGATCGAAGTTCCGGAAGAAGACCCTTACTACCTTGACTGGGACCAAGTCCTCCAAAAAGCCCTGGGGACGTCATTCGTCAACCACTCTCTGGAACCCACCAGTCCTTTGCCCGGGGATCCTCATGCACTCGGTTTCTCCGAGGAAAAGGGTTGGAGCCTGTTCGACCCCCAGATGGAATCCATGAGCCATTATCGTCCGATGGGCACTATTCGCCCCGAAATGCCTGTCATGGAAGCGCAGCGGAAGGACTTCATGGAACAGATGCACCGATGGCTCAGGCAGGGTTTTACCGTCGTCGTGGTATGCCATCACGAAGCAGAGGCCCACCGTTTCAGCGAAATCTGGGCGGAGCATCGCCTGGATAAGGATGGGAGCTCTCAGCCCCAAGTGCTCATCGGCACCCTGAGGGAAGGGATGATTGCCGAAGCCCTCCAATGGGTCGTGGTGACGGATGCTGAAATATTCGGTCGATACAAGATCCAGCGACCTCGCCGACTGAAAAGTGCCCATGCCGTTGCCACTCGCTCCATCATGCAGATAGATTTTTCAGATCTGGAAGAAGGAGATTATGTGGTGCATCTCCAGCACGGTATTGGTCGCTTCCAGGGGCTCAGACGACTGCCCGCCATGGCATCCAAACCCGGGCAGGAAACTTCGGAGCAAGGGGCCGAATACCTGGTCATTGAATATGCCTCCAAAGGCTGGAGTGAGAGCCCTCCCAAGCTCTATGTCCCCGTCAGTGAAGCACATCTTGTCAGCAAGTATATCGGTGGAGGTAAGTCTCGGCCGCCTCTGAACACTTTGGGAAGCAAACGTTGGCAGACCACGAAAAACCAGGCCGAAAAAGCGGTCAGAGACCTGGCTGGAGACTTGCTGAAAATCCAGGCCATGCGCGATGCCGAATCGGGTTTTGCTTTTGAAACCGATGGAGCCTGGCAGCGGGAATTTGAAAGTGCCTTTCCGCATGAGGAAACGCAAGACCAGTGGGATGCGATTGACGCCACCAAGAAAGACATGGAGAGGCCCAAGGCGATGGATCGATTGGTGTGCGGAGACGTGGGCTTCGGTAAAACCGAGGTCGCCATACGCGCAGCATTCAAGGCCGTCATGGGAGGTCGTCAGGTGGCGGTGTTGGTTCCGACCACAGTGTTGGCACAACAACACTACAACACCTTTGCCGACCGAATGGCCCCCTACCCCATTCGAGTGGAATGGCTCTCTCGTTTTCAAAAACCTTCACAGGCAAAGGCCGTCATTCAACAACTGGCTACCGGATCGGTCGACATCGTCATTGGCACGCACAAGCTGATCCAAAAGAGCGTCGCCTTCAAAAATCTTGGCCTGGTCATCATCGATGAAGAACAGCGTTTTGGAGTGGCTCAGAAAGAGTCCTTCAAGCAAATGCGCAAGCTCGTGGACGTCCTTACCTTGAGTGCTACCCCGATCCCGAGAACCCTGCACCTGGCACTCATGGGGGCCCGTGACATGAGCACCATCGAAACTCCACCGCAGGACCGCCTTCCTGTGGAAACCATCGTGATTCCGTTCGACGAAGAAGTCATACAGAATGCCCTCCGAAGAGAGCTCCAGCGACAAGGGCAGGTTTATTTCCTGCACAATCGGGTCAGCACCATCGAAGCGGTTGCCTCACGCATTCAGGCCCTCGTACCAGAAGCCCGCATCGTGATTGGCCATGGTCAAATGGAGGCCAAGATACTTGAAGGGGTCATGAGGCAATTCATCAACGGAGAGGCAGACATTCTGGTTTCCACGACCATTATCGAAAGTGGCATTGATATCCCAAACGCCAATACCATCATGATCGATCGAGCAGATCGATTCGGATTGAGCGAGCTCTACCAGCTCAGGGGGCGAGTGGGGCGCTACAAACACCAGGCATACGCCTACCTGCTTCTGCCACGGCACGCAGGGCTGCTGACCGATGCGCGCAAGCGGCTGAGTGCGATGAAACAATATTCCAAACTTGGAAGCGGATTCAAGATTGCGATGCGGGATCTGGAGATTCGAGGTGCAGGCAATTTGCTGGGAGCCCAACAAAGCGGACACATCACCGCCATCGGGTTTGACCTTTACTGTCAGCTGCTCAAACAAAGCATTCAATCCCTCCAGGGCGAAACTAGCGCTCCACGCATTGACATTCGCGTCCATCTGGATTTTCTCGCCATGAGCCCTGAGGAAGTGACCCCACAAAAAAATTCCTCCCCAAAAAAACAACAACATCCCCGGAAAACCAAGGCTGAGCACATCCAGATTCCTCGGGAGACGGCCACCATGGTGGAAAGCAGTGATGGCATGATGGAGACCATCCAGCCGGAAGCTGTGCTAGTCAAAGAGGCCTGCTACCTACCGCATTCCTACGTGCAGGAGCCGCAGCAACGTATCGAAATCTATCGCAAAATCGCACAAATCCACGATACCGATGGAAGCCAGTCGCTGAAAAGCGAACTGAGGGATCGCTACGGCCCTTTGCCCGAAATGGTCGAGAGACTCTTGCTCTTGGCCGATTTGAAGTGGCAAGCCTTCAGGAAGGGCATCTCCGAGATGGAGACCTCCAAGCTTAGATTAAAGCTGAAGCGCAACGATGAGTGGATGATGGTTCAGGGAAAATTTCCTCGTCTTGAAACCAAGAAGGCCACGGCCCAACTCAAAGCCATCACCACCATGATTCATGCGTTGTAGCCATGGGAAGTGAGGAAACCCTTAATCACCGACCGGCAAGCCGCTGGGAACCGAGAGGGGGATCTGGCTGAGAACGTTGAGGGAAGAGGCATCGGTCAATGCTTGGAGAAAGGAGACCAGATCGTTTATTTCGTTGGCATTCAATTCGAGCGGCATGATTTCGACGCGATCCGCGATGGCCTGAACCGCTTGATCATCCTCCATGCACGCCCAATCCGTGACATCCGCAGCCGGCACCGAAGGGAGGATGGCCTGACAACGATCGTATTGCCTGAGACTGCTCTCAGGCTGAAGGTGATGCATCACCACATCCTTGAGACGTCGGTAAGACCCGGCATGCCCCCAAGGCCCTGTGAGAGCAACGTTTCGCAGAGCCGGAGTGCGGAACTTGTAACGATCGCGAGACTCACCCGCCACACGTTCGCGCCCGAAATCCTCGTAACCATCGACGCCATCTCCCTTGCCGGGACCGAGCTGCGGCATGCCAATGGCGTGAAAACTTTGATCGGTCAACAATTGGCCGGAATGGCAATCCGCACACTCCGCCTTACCATAAAAAAGCTTCATACCCCTCAATTGTGACGCATTCAAAGCATCTTCCGATCCCTGCAAATACTGATCAAAGGGCGACTGATCGGCTCGCCACTGGCTTGCTTCGAAGGCAGCAATAGCATTGGCAGCATGCACAAAGGTGATATCGCTCGCCTCTTTCACTTCATCAGGGTAGACACTTTTAAAGAGTACAACATACTCATCCACACCTTGAAGACGCTCAGTAAGAAGGCTCCAGATCCCTGGCAGGTCTCCCGCAGCAGCCCTACTTGCAATATCGTTTTCCGAGACATCAGTGCCACCATCATATTGACCTGCCATTTCGGTGGGCGATGTGACAGGAAACATGGCCTGCACCGCGAGGGCATTGTCAAAACCCTCGGGCAAATCGGACCCTGCAGGAGAGATAAAGTCACCTGGCTCTGCATAGGGATTTTCGAGCACCCGACCATCATGGAAGAAAGTTTTGAATTCCTTGGCACCCAGGTTGAACAAGGCGGGCGAGTTGCGTGGCACACGCTCGTGAATGATGTCCGACTCCACTCTGCTCATGCCGAGAGACCGCCCACCTTCGCCGACTGAAAGGGAGAGGGAATCGGTTGTGCCAGTCAAGGGGTGATGACAGGTCGCACATGCGATGTTTTTGTTGCCACTGAGCAATTTATCAAAGAAGAGCAACTTGCCGAGCTCAACCTTGGCAAGGTTGGGTTGCCCTTCATCGTGGTAATCAGCATCTTCAAGGGGAAGCGGCAATGGGAGCACGGGCTCTTCGAGACGCGTGCCTTCCATGAAAACAGCCGTGTCTTTGCTGTTGCGATTGCCCCATGAGCTTCCACCACTGTTGCTGGTGAACCAGGATTCGTAAGACCAGCCGGATGGACTGTCCATGACAGGATTATCTCCACCACACATTCTCCACCGTAAGGAACCTGGGTTCGTCTTCAACCCCGTCACACCCACCAGGCCGATCGCGTAAGATTGTCCAGCTCCGATTTCGAAGCCATTCAACTCAAAAGTATAAAAGGCAGGTGTCTTTGACTGGTGGGGAACCCCCATAAGCGTGAAGGTCTGAGTGACCAATGCCGGACCGAATGGAACCCGTTTTTGACCCGCATCTTCCACCATGCGAAAAAGAGCGACCGTGACCCCCAGATCCGCCGTCGCATTTTTGGCCGTATCGTTCTGATCAACCAGCACACTGAAGGAATCAATCCGGTAGGCATCCTGACCGGTGGTGAAGCCGAGGACACGACCGTGGTGCCCCTTGAGAGCAAAGGAGCCGGGCGTTGGTTTCGCTTGGAGCTGAGTCGTGTTGTCGAGAAGCGTCTCCGTGAGACCGCTTGGTTGAAAAACGATGAAGGAAGCGAGAAAAGAAGGAGAAAACTTACGCTTTGTTTCATGGCTATAAATTATTTTAAAAAACGACCACTTCATGTTAGGTTAAGACGAGATGGACGTTTAATAGGAGCATCAATCAAACATCAAAACGAATTGTCAACAGCTTATTTCGCAATCGGTTTGCTGCCCAAATTTACGACAAAACGCGTTAAAAATCTTTTGTTATTGTCCAGGGGAAATGTCGCAAATCGGCGCTAGAGGTAAACGCTTTGAAAAAACTGCCTAAAGACAAAACGCTAAACTTTAATTATTGAATTTCAATTGCTTACAACTGAAATGTAATTTTTCTCCAATCAGACAGACTCCAGGCGTTAGCGAAAGCCTCGGCATGTTAACAAACAAACCCTAAAGAACCATGACTCCATGCCGCCCTTTGGGTGAAAACTTTTTTTCAAGACCGACCACTTCAAGCGGCGGAAATACATGAGGAGGCTTTCGAAGAAGAGTCCTCGCACTGCTCCTGAAAAAACGATTGCGCCTCTCGGAGGAATGTTTGCAACTGATCAGGGGTGAGATCGGGGACACCCGCAAACCAGACAGGTCGAGGTTGAATTTCACCCCAGCTGGTTTGGAGCATTTCAACGGCAGCCGGAGGATACTGCAAATGCACTACAAAATCCTTTTTCTCCCCATCAAGGTTGCTTTCGCGAATCCAACTCCATCGTGGAAGATGCACTAGCGTAGACGCTCCTTCGAGGTATTTAAGGTTCCGCAGCCAAGGATAGACACCTAATCCAGCTGCGGTCAGCGTGGCACCCAAGGAAAGAACCCAGGAGGGATCCCTTCCCTCTGAGAGAGACTGAATCCAATGCCATAATACGAGTAACATGACCATGGCATCAGCAAGGTAAAAAACCCAACTGGGCGCGAAGCCCATGGGCTCGATCGAACCAACGCTTTCAGCTGAAGATGCGACCCTTTCCGGGCCAAAACGGGCTGAACCTTCGGATGAGGCGTCATCCACATGAGAAGCGCGGCCTCTCATCAGCCTGGAAATGCCCCCTTGGGATGCACAACGATCCTCTGGAGGGCCCTCCCCCAAACGACTGTCGGACACTTCTTGTGAGCTTCCCTCCGCTTTGGAAGTTGCTCGGGAGGTTTTCATGAGTTCCTCCAATCCGCGACCAAGTGAACGTTTCATAGACTGAAAATCAAAGACCTGGGTTTGATCTAATAGCGCCACATTCTTAAACAAATCTGACAGCATGCAAACCCAAATGTCATCAGGTCAATCGCCTTGGTTCGACCACCGAAGCAGGTTTCCCATTTTCAGAACTTGCTTCCAGTCGCCGTAGGGCGTTTAGTAAAGGCTTATCCCAAACCTAAATAAGCCATGAAAAAGACTTACTCCAAAACCTACGTTTCCAGGAGATCCTTCCTGGGCACTGCCTCGGCCTCGGCTTTTGCCTTTAATTTTTTCCCGAAAAGCGTTTTTGGGGCCAATGAACGTATCGCCTTTGCCGGCATTGGCGTCGGCGGCAAGGGCTCTGGTGATATTGATCAAGCAGGCAATCTCGGGGATGTCGTTGCGATTTGTGACATTGATCTCGGTCACCTCGACGCCAAGGCCCAAAAGTTTCCAAAAGCAAAAAAATACAAAGATTTCCGCAAAATGCTTGAAGAAATGCATACGGAAATTGATGCGGTCACCATCAGCACGCCCGATCACACCCATGCTCCCGCTGGTTTGATGGCCATGAGCCTGGGCAAACACGTCTACTGTCAAAAACCTTTGACTCATTCCGTCTACGAGGCCCGCCGTATGGGTCAAGCAGCTCGGCAATACAATGTCACCACCCAAATGGGGAATCAAGGGACAGCATCAGACGGCCTGAGAAAAGGAGTGGAAGTGATCCAATCAGGAGCTATTGGTCCCGTGAGAGAAGTGCACGTTTGGACCAACCGACCGGTCTGGCCTCAGGCGCCTTCCATCACGGCAAGACCCCCGGAAGCCATGGCTGTTCCAAACCATGTGGATTGGTATCTTTTTCTCGGCCCAGCACCCGATCGTCCTTACCACAACGCCTACCACCCCTTCAAATGGCGTGGTTGGTGGGATTTCGGCACGGGAGCCATTGGTGACATGAGCTGTCATACGGCGAACCTGGCATTCATGGCACTCAAGCTGGGTCATCCGTTGAGTATTGAAGCCTTGGATCATGGCCCCATCAATCAGGAAACCTTCCCAGCTTGGGCAACGACGCGCACTGAATTCGGAGCCAGGGGCATCATGCCGCCGGTTTCCTACTTCTGGTACGAGGGCAAATTCCCCGATGGAAAGAAAAACCTGCCGCCCATGGATTTGTTCCACGGAGAAAAGCCTACCAACAGTGGTTCCCTCTTGGTCGGTGACAAGGGGGTTCTCTATTCCCCCAACGATTACGGTTCTGATTGGAAGCTTCTCCCCGGGGGCAGTTTCAAGGACTTCGAAGCACCAGAACCATGGATCCCACGTATCGGTGGTGGCGACCAGGCCATGAAAAACGAGTGGGTCGATGCCATGAAGGGCGGCGGCAATGCCATGTCCAGCTTTGATTACGCCTCCCAGATGACGGAAGCCATTCTGTTAGGCAATGCCGCCCTCAAGGTCGATGGAAAAATCGAGTGGGACAGCACCCGCTTGAGAGCTCGC
This sequence comes from Pedosphaera sp., assembly GCA_002686885.1. Classification (GTDB taxonomy): domain Bacteria; phylum Verrucomicrobiota; class Verrucomicrobiia; order Limisphaerales; family AAA164-E04; genus UBA7971. Next base: position 74,025 of record NYYT01000017.1, on the reverse strand, counting down.
AACATGGATATATCAGACCTCATCCAACGGGAATATCGTCCCGGCTGGATGATTTGAGAAGGATCTACCAAAAGCAGATCTTCTCGGTTTGAAAAAAGCGCGTGATCAGCAAGGGGTTGCTCCGATCACGCGCTTTTACTTTTTGAAAGGCAGGGTTCATGTCTTCCGAGTGGGAGGATCCTCACACTCGGGGGGAAGCCCGATATCACGATCAAGGAACCACTTTCATGACCCCACGCATCAACAGATGGTGTCCAGGAAAGGTGCATAGATAGTCATAGTCCCCTGCTTCGGATGGAGCCTTGAATGTGACCACCTCTTCCTCCTTGCTTTGAAGTAATTTGGAGGCCTTGAGGATCTTGTCATTGTCAGGAATGAAGGCCTTGGCAAAACCATCCGCCCCCAGTGCGATGGCCGCCATGCCGATGTCATTGGCTGAGCCTGGGCGGCCAAAGACAATATTGTGAGGCATGAAATCATGGTTGATGAAGCGAACCTTGACGGTGGCCCCGGCCTTGACTTCGAAATCCTTGAGATCGTAGCTCATTTTTTCAGGAACCGTACCGATGGTTACCTCCACCAATTGATCGGTGCGGGAAGTCACCCCTGGGGCAACCGTGGTGACCAGGATGTCCTCGGCTTCCAGAGTGGGTGGGGCTTGATCAGACCCAAACCAATGATGCTGAACGGTACGTGCGGCATTGCGCACATGATCCACCGGTGATTGGAGAAGTTGGGTCAACAATTCGGTGTTGCGTACGTTGTGTTGCTGATGCAACCAAAGCCCCTCCAGCAGGTGGTGAGCATGGTCAGCATTCTTTGGATCCCACTGCCCTATCCAGCGCTGCGCTGCCTGAACCACCTCCGCAGTCGGCCGACCACTGAGTTCGATGCGCGTGCGGTAACGCACGCCATCCACGGGATGCTCCAGATTTTTCATCAAAGCATCCAGGGAAGCTCCTGCGATGGCGACAGGCGATTGAAGGGGCCGGCCTTTGTAGGTCATACGATAAACGCGCCCGTAGTCATGATCACGATTCGGGTCGCGCACGTTGTGCTGCATGTGCCCGATAATGACGTTGTGCCAGTCAGAGATGTAGAGGGCCCCGTCGGATCCAAACTCAATGTCGCTGGGTCGGAAATTTTTATCACTCGAAGAAAGGAGATCTCCCAGAGGTTCACCCCAGACCTTACCGCTATCACCATCGCGTTCTAATGCATACTGTTTGATCCCTAGGAATCCGATGGTGTTGGCAATCATGAACCTTCCCTGGTAGTCCTCCGGAAACTGTTGGCTTGAAATCACCCCATTGGCGGGCACGGGACGCACCTGCATTTCGAGAAGCTTTTGCATCTTGAACCCCTTTTCTGCGGGCACCACCTGATAGGCTCGCCCCCCCGTACCATCGGTCGCGTAATGGTAGCCCCATTTATCAAAACTGACACCATGAGGATTGGGGCTGTTATCGGCATGGTAACTGATGTGGTAGCGTCGAGGATCGAATCGGAACATCCCGGAGGAACCCGTATTGAGCGAAGGACTCCAGGGGTGTTCGATGTTGTTGACCAAAAAGATGCCACTCTGCCAGTAAATGCCACCATCCGGGCCATACACAAAGGCATTGGCGGCATGATGGGTATCTGCCGAGCCAATACCCTCCAGATAAACCACTCGCTCGTCCGCCACATCATCGCCATCATTATCCTTGAGAAATAGGATATCCGGCTGGGAAGCAACCAGCACGCCCCCATTCCAAAATTCAAACCCTGTTGGATTGTGCACTTTGGCAAAGGTAATCGCACGATCGGCGACCCCATCCCGATTATCATCCGGCAAGATGAGCAGGCGATCATCCATTTCCTTCAGCGGCTCCCATTTGGGATACGTTTTCCAGGCAGCGGCCCACAGTCGGCCCTGAGGATCCACTGCAAGTTGCACGGGGTTCACCAACTCAGGAAACCGCGCTTCGTCCGCAAATAAACCAACCTCAAAGCCCTCGGGGACCGTCATCTTTTCGAGGCCAGCTTCCCCGCTCAAATACTTCAAATTACCCTCCTTCTGGGCGCTGGAGCTGGGGCTTCCCCCACCCACGTTGGAAATCACCGCCACCGAAGGAGGCACATTGCTGTCATCCACTGGTTTGCTGCGACCATCCAGATGCATCCAGATACGCAGATCACGATTGGCTGTCATGATGTCCAATTGAATCAATTCGTGCATGAGCACCTCCCGATTGGTTTGCTCGTTGACAAATTTCAGGGTGGATCGTCCACCCCACACGTCATTGCCATCGGTTGCACGATACCGGTTGAACCAGTGCACATTTTTGTCGAGCACCAGTTGTCTCAGAGCCTCCAGTTGGGAAGTGGCTGAGAAAGTGGTATTGAGCAAGGTGGAGGCGATAAACTGCCCCACCAGACGGTTCCCCTCGTCGTTCAAGTGGATACCATTCAAAGTGAGCGGTTTATCCGAGGCCTGATAGAGCGCCTGACTGGCAGCAAAAAGATCGACAAAGGTCACATTTTTTTCAACGGCCACCTGTCTCAAGGCAGCGGTGTAGAGCGCAAGACGCGCGTTGTTTTCTACCCCATCAGGCATGTTTCGGTCCCCCAGATCCTCGTGCGCGATGGGAGAAAAGAGAATGATGACGGGTTCGGACTCACCATTGGGTTTGAGATCGCGGTAACGGTCGATCATGTCGACCGTCGACTTGGAGAAAGCTTCCAATCCCGCTTCACCCGCGAAGGATTCGTTGTAGCCAAACATGGCAAAGATGATATCAGCCTCGCAATGGGTGAGATACTCCTCGGGCGTCATGAAACCTTTATTGCGCGGCCGTTTTCCGACCTGGTCGCCCGGAAAACCTAAATTCCTTACCACCAGATGTTTCCCTTCCGATTGGCTTTGGAGCATGGACTCCAGCCACCCGCTGTATTGCATGCGACTAGCCAATGAATTCCCGATGAGAGCGATGCGATCTCCGTCTTTGATTTGAAGCTGACACTGCCCCTGAGGAGTCATGGAAACGAAGGCAGCCAATAGGCAGGCGCTCAGTGAGTGGAAGATAGGTGAGATGTGATACTTCATATTTCAGGCGTTTTTGAGGTGCGGACATTTGAACGTTTCAGAAACAACTTCGCAACCTGAAATTCCAAAAAGGTCACTGCTGCAGGTCTTGGGTTTTCTGAACGGCTCAGAAGCGCTCAGGCCCCACTGAACTTGGATAGCGATCTGGCATACAGGTCCAAGGATGCATCCAACGGCTTGCCTTCCCTTATTCCCTTGGAATCCTTGAAAGATGCCAAGCAAGCTGTTGACAGATTGGGCCATGTGTTTAGGATTCAATCATTCCCAAGGTCATGAAAAAACTCACTCCCACCTATCGCACCCAGTCTCTGAAAGGCTTTACGCTGATCGAACTTCTGGTGGTCATTGCCATTATCGCCATCCTTGCCGGCATGCTTCTTCCAGCATTGGGCAAGGCAAAGGCAAAGGCCCAAGGCATCAGCTGCATGAACAACCTCAAGCAACTCATGCTGGCTTGGCGCTATTACGCAGATGACAACAACGGGTGGCTGGTATCCTCACTCAATCTCCACAACGGTCGCCCCGAATGGATCGACGGCACTCTCAACTACGATGGGGGTAACCGTGCCAATTGGGATAGAACCCTGCACATTGAAACGAGTCCGCTTTGGGATTACACCGGCGGAAGTCACACCATCTTCAAGTGCCCATCCGACAAAGCGATGGTCAAAGTTCGAGGTGAATCCCTGCCGCGGGTCCGCAGCAATTCCATGAGTCAGGCCTTTGATCATGGCGGATGGCTGCCGGGCTCCACCTACAGAACCTTCAACAAGGAATCCGATCTCATCGACCCAGGTCCATCCATGACATGGATTCTGGTGGATGAGCACCCGGGTAGCATCAACGACGCAGCCTTTGCGGTGCAGATCCAGCATCCGCACACCATGAGCCAGGCTCGCATCATCGACTTCCCTGCCAGTTACCACAATGGTGCCTGTGGTTTCTCCTTTGCCGACGGCCATTCCGAAATCAAGAAATGGGTCGACAACCGAACGGTAGAGGCTCCGAATTACGGCCAGACGATTCCTCTGAATGTGGCTTCGCCTAACAACCCGGATGTTCTCTGGATGTCGCAGCGCACTTCTGCTCTCAAGCCAGGAAAAACCCGCTAGAACGGGCCAAAAAAAGCACCCACGCCTCTGCAGTCAAAGGCTGTTGGACTGGACTCAGTTCGAGTTCGGAATCAACTTGGAAGTCGAGTCGGAAAGCATCTCAAGCATGGCTTTTCCGAAAGAGGTGCCGACTTGGGCAAAAAACCAGGGACTGCCGAGATAATGGTAGGGCCGGTCGTCACCAAACTGGCGCCAGCGTTCCACATCTTTTTGCCATCCCCCTGGCCCGTAGTAGATGCCATCAGCCTCCATGTCCCAAAAGGGAGCGGTTCGGACGCAGGCCACCCCTGAGATGCCATCCTCTTGATGGGCTACGTCCCACTGGGCCTTGCGAATCACTGCCTGAGCGGTGAATTGTCCTTGGGCATCGCGTGGATACATGCCTTTTTTATCCCCGTCGTGACCTAATTGGCCGATAATCATCGGCAACTGCGGATGCCCAAGGTCTCGCCTGATGTCCTGAATCAAAGCGGCGAGATGGAGCTGGTAGCGGTCTCTGTAGCTATCCTTGAATTGATCGTTCCAACCTTGAAACCAGACAAAGCCTTCGACGACATATCCTTGATTCTGATAGGCAGGATGCCTTTTGGACAGATGCTTGAAGGCCTGCTGGATCTCCTCAAGCATTCGATCATAGAAAACCCCATGGGTCATCTTGACTTCCTCCGTTGTTTTTCCCTCATCGGCCGCGATCCGCTCCCAGTCTTCAGGAGTGGCCCTCATGCTTGGCGGGAGGAAGCCTCGCCCTAAGGCCTTCCCTCCCCAGGCTGTTTTGATGAGACATACGGGTTCGTCAAAAGAATCCCCCAACACATGCCCCATGTTCAGCTCGGGTCCAAAACAATCCTTGTTAGGGCTATATCCCACCGAAAGGTCTCCATGACGATCATGAAAATCCACCCATACATCCGAACGCGAACTCCAGCGATAAAGGGGTGCCTTGGGATCCTCGCTCAAGGATCGTTCCAAGGCCGCCACGAAGGCATCGCAATCGCTGTCCTGGATCAAGTGCTGGTAACGTTCCCGGTAGGCAGGCTGTGAAACCTGCCAGGCAAGAGGTCGAGGAAAGCCCTTTCCCTCCATATTGGATTGTCCCGCCAGAATGAATACCTTTACAGGTTTTTCTGCCGCTAAGGCCCTTTGCACAAAAAAGAAAGCCATGCAGGAGATCATTAACGGCAAGCAATGGACAGTTTTACTATAAGGGGCTTTCATAGTGGACGGAGATGAAGATTTTCTTTCGAATAGAGCCGGAATCAAGAGCTCCACGTGGGTTGGAATTCGCTCAAAGCGCGTTGCACGGAGGACTCTGTCCACCCAAGAATCTCAGCGACCTCCACCTGCGCCATTCCAAAAAGGGACACCATCGCCCAAAGCCCCACTTTAACAGGGTCCTCCACCATGAGATGGCCGGAAGCATCCACGGGTAACGATTGAGTCGACACCGATCCAGAGGTCTGCAAATGCCAACCTCGACCCTGTTGGTCAAAATCACGCCACAACGAAAGCAACTGTAGACAGGCCTTGAGGTAGAAGTCTCGCCGAATACTCCATGTCTCAGCATGAAGCCGAGCCGTTTGAAAAAAAAGAGCATGCAGCCGATAGGCAGCCAGGAAATGATTTGCGGGTCCGTTTCCCGGCCGAAGGCTGCGCAACATAGTGGAGAGCTCTTGCCGGATCCAGCGTTCCAGAGGCCACTGATTTTGTTGCCAGGGAGATTGCATCATGGAGGCAAAGACAAAGACTAATTTAGCACAATTGCATGGTTTTTGCCCCTTTTTTATGAATCAAATCGGACAGCCAAGAGTCCAAGTATGTGTGAAAGGCAAGAAAGCAAAGGCATGTCTTCGGATCCTCCAGCCGATGGTTGACAACCCAGGACGCAATCTTCACATTGAAATCATTCGTTCATCCATGAAATCCAAAACCCTTCAGTACATAGGCGCGGGCTCGTTGGTCATGAGTCTGCTGGTGCCTGCTCAGGCTCAGGAAAAAGTCGACTTTTTACGGCACATCAAACCCATTTTGGAGAGCACGTGCCTGAGTTGCCACAATCCCGACAACATCAAAGGTGAGTTGTTGATGAACACTCGTGCCAATGTCATCAAGGGAGGTGAATACGGGACCGCTCTGGTTCCGGGAGATCCGGATGAAAGCTCGCTTTACACCCTGACCATCCTGGATCCGGACGATGACGACATCATGCCTCCCAAGGGAGACCCCTTGAGCAAGGAACAAACGGATTTGTTGAAGGTCTGGATCGAGCAAGGAGCTGATTGGCCGGAGGAAGTCGAGTTGAAGCCTGCGATGCGGGTGGACTTCGTCCAGGATGTTCAGCCGGTGCTGGAGCAGAATTGCGTGGGTTGTCACCGCGAAGGTCACGCGGATGGGAATTTGCGCCTTGACCAGAGAAAGTTGGCTTTTGAAGGAGGCAAGTCCGGCAAGGCCATCATCCCAGGTCGCTCGGGACTCAGCAGCCTTTATACCTTTACCATTTTGCCGGAAGATCATGAGGACTTGATGCCTCCTGCCAAGAAGGATGGTCCCATGGCCAAGGACAAAAGCGATATCCTGCGCTTTTGGATCGATCAGGGCGCTCAGTGGCCCGATGGGATCACTCTGGTCCCGCGCAAGGCTGAAACCGGCCCAAGCGGTGCCAACATGGAACTGGTCAACGCCATGCACCAGCGCATCCTGGAAAAAGCCGACGTGACCGATGCGTCAAAGATGACGGACTACACCGAGACTTTAGCCGGAACCTCTGTCACTTTCGATATGGTCGCCATCCAGGGGGGTGTCTTCAAAATGGGCAGCCCAGAAAGCGAATCCGGTCGTCGGGAAGATGAAGGCCCACAGGTAGACATCACCTTGTCCCCTTTCTGGATCGGCAAACATGAGGTCACCTGGAATGAATACGAGCTTTTCATGTATCCCGAAGAAATGGCGCGGCTACTCAATGCCGGTGACGACTATCACGACCCATTGGCCGATGCGGTCAGCAAGCCCACCAAACCCTATGTCGAGATGAGTTTTGGTATGGGCAAGGATGGTTATCCAGCCATCAGTATGACCCAGCATGCAGCCAGCAAGTATTGTCAGTGGCTCAGCGCCAAGACCGGCCACTTCTATCGCCTACCCACAGAGGCAGAGTGGGAATATGCCTGCAGGGCTGGCACCACAACCGCTTTCTGGTTTGGCGATGATGGCGAAAAAATCGGGGACTACGAGTGGTATGCGGACAATGCCGATTTCAAGTATCAGAAGGTGGGCACCAAAAAACCCAATCCTTGGGGCCTCTATGACATGCATGGAAATGTCGCTGAATGGGTCATTGATGCCTATGACGCGGCGGGTTACCAATCATTGGAAAACGGAGACCGCGCCAATCCTTTTCGTTTTTCAGACAAACTCTATCCCCGAACCGTCCGCGGAGGATCCTGGGATGACTACCCGGAAGCCATGCGGAGCGCAGCACGCAGAGCCTCGGACGCCCAATGGAAAATGCAGGATCCGCAGCTACCCAAGAGCATCTGGTATCTGACCGATGCCCAATTTTTGGGAATCCGCGTGGTCAGGCCATTGGAAACACCCAGCGCCGAAACCATTGCGCGTTACTGGAACAACCTCAATGAGAGAGATTAATCTCGCCAAAAACAGCTCATTGCCTAGGATAGGAAAGAATCTCACTTCACAATCATTAATCATTCAGAAAGCCCTCAAAGGCCCCAAATTGTCAGTCTATGAAAAAAAATGATCAAATGCAGGATGCGGTCAATCGCAGAACCTTCCTGGGACAATCCTCTGGCGTCATAGGTACCAGTGTGCTGGGATCCATGGCGCTCAATCATGGTGTTTTTGCCGCCCAAAATGATGAACTCAAAATTGCTCTCATTGGTTGCGGTGGGCGCGGTTCAGGTGCTGCCGACCAAGCGTTGAACACCCACGATCAGGGCCCCATCAAATTGGTTGCGATGGCCGATGCCTTCGAAGATCGTCTGGAGGGCAGCTTGAACAACCTCGCCCGCAAGCATGGCGATCGTGTGGATGTCCCTGAGGACAGACGCTTCTACGGTTTTGAGGGTTACAAGAAGGCCATCGCACTGGCCGACGTCGTCATTCTGGCCACACCTCCAGGATTCAGGCCCATCCATTTCGAAGAAGCGGTGAAACAGGGCAAGCACGTCTTCATGGAAAAACCGGTGGCGACCGATGCTCCCGGGGTGCGAAAGGTCTTGGCAGCAGCTGAAGAGGCCAAGAAGAAAAACCTTAAAGTTGGAGTGGGATTGCAGCGCCACCATCAAGCGGGCTACATCGAAACCATCAAGCGGCTTCAAGACGGTGCCATAGGTGATATTATTACGACTCGCGCCTACTGGAACGGCAACACCCCATGGGTTCGCAAGCGTGCCGACCTGGAAAAGCAATACGGACGCAAATTGACCGAAATGGAATACCAGATGCGCAACTGGTATTACTTCGTCTGGATCTGCGGAGACCATATCACCGAGCAACACATTCATAATCTGGATGTCATCAACTGGCTGAAAAATGACTTCCCTGTCCGCGCCAATGGCATGGGCGGTGCAGAGGTCCGCGTGGGTATCGACTACGGGGAAATTTTTGACCACCACACGGTGGAATTCGAATATGCTGATGGCTCCCGAATGTACAGCCAGTGTCGTCATCAGGTGGGTTGCTGGAACAGCGTCTCGGAGCATGCTCATGGCAGCAAGGGCAGCGCCGAAATCAACCGGTACATCATTCGAGGTGAGAACAGCTGGAGGTTTGGGGGTAAGGGAAAGAACCCCTATCAGCAGGAGCACGATGACCTCTTCCACGCGATCCGCAACAATGTTGCCTACAATGAAGCTGAGTATGGTGCCAAGAGTTCGATGACTTCCATCCTCGGGCGTATGGCAACTTACTCTGGCAAGGTCGTTGAATGGAAAGATGCCATCAACTCCCAAATCAGCACCCTGCCAGAGGCCTTCGCATGGGATGCTATGCCCAAATCGCTCCCAGGCCCTGATGGGATGTACGCGACAGCCGTTCCGGGCAAAACGGTGGTGGTTTAAACACCTTTTATCTCACGAAAAAGGCAGCGGAACTTACCGCTGCCTTTTTTTTTGCGTCATGGCATCACCCTTCCAAAGGAAAATTTGGTGGGTTCTTTTGGGCGAGAGCTTTTGAAACACACACACTAGCCATGAGTGACATGGATGCAGCACAGCGATCGAAACCCTCGAGTTTCGAATCCTCATCAAAGGCATGGGTATTCCTTGTTGGAACTTGTGATCACCCTTGCGCTGGTGATCTGGCTTGGCAGTCTCAGCATCGCAAACCTTGGAAAGATCAAAGGCCAAATCCACAGGATGACCTGTACGAGCCACTTGAGACAATGGGGGCTAGCCACCATCCTGTTTGCATCCGATCATGACGACTGGTTACCGATGGATGGGTCACCTAACGGGCATTCCAAACATCAGGGCTGGTATATCAGCCTCCCCAGGTCTCTCGGAGTGACTCCCTATCACCAAGAGCCCTGGCGAACCAATCACTTGGTGCGTCCTCCCTCACAAAATATTTGGATTTGCCCATCCAACCGGCGGCGAAGCAACGGCAAAAACCTTTTCCACTATGCAGCCAACCGACACATCAATGGAACCGGGGCGGGTAACCGAGTCAAGTTATCTGGCATCGTTTCACCCAACCAAACCATCTGGATGTTTGACAATGGAGGGTTGGCCGCTTTAGGCGGGTGGAACCAAGTGCATACCAACCTGCATTCCAAAGGTTCCAACTTCCTCTTTTTGGATGCGTCAGTGGATCATCGAAACAATTTCGACTACTGGAATTTTGAGGATCGAAAAGCAAAGGTATCCCCCCATGGCATGCAATGGCTTCCATCGCTTGGCAAGCCATTGCCATGAACACATGCCGCCTCTCAATAAGGCTGGAGCCCGGGAGCCATCGACCTTAAACTCATCCCAGAGCATGAGTCTCAGGTTAACCATGATGCTGATGAGTCTTCTGGGATACTCCATCCCAGCTCATTCAGACGCGCTCCAAAGTTATGAGGAGCATATCAAACCCATGCTCAAGGAACGTTGTTTTGCCTGCCATGGAAGTTTGAAACAAAAGGGAGGCCTTCGGCTCGACACGGCCATGCACATCAGGGAGCGCGGCGCCCAGGAGCCTCTCATCGATCTGAAACATCCGGATCAGAGCATCCTCTTGCAACGCCTTCGGACCTCCGACATGGAAGAACGCATGCCACCTGAGGGGAAGGCGGTGGACCCTGCCATCCTTGAACGCATCGAGGCATGGATCGCTGCGGGTGCCCCGGGACCTTCACTGGAAGAAGAGGAAAGCGATCCATCCGACCATTGGTCCTTCCACCCTCCTGTCGAGGCCACCATCACCACCCGTGGCACGCATCCAATCGACGCCCTTCTCCAGCCCATACATAAGGAGCATGAGGTGGAGCCTCAGGCCATTTCCCCTCCCCTGCTGCTCATGCGTCGGCTCTTCCTGGATCTGGTGGGTACCCTCCCCGAGCCAGAGCAGATTGCGGAGTACGTCAAGGAACCCACAGACCAACACTATGAAAAGATCGTCGACGGACTGCTAGCATCCCCCCACTACGGTGAACGATGGGGGCGGCACTGGATGGACATCTGGCGTTACAGTGACTGGTTTGGACTGGGTGAACAGCTCCGATACAGCCAAAAACACATCTGGCACTGGCGCGATTGGATTGTGGAATCACTCAATGAAGACAAGGGCTATGATCAAATGATTCTGGAAATGCTCGCAGCCGATGAGCTTTTTCCCCTGGACGAGGAACGACTCAGAGCGACCGGCTTCCTGGCCCGCAACTACTTTCTTTTCAATCGGACCACTTGGCTGGACAAAACCATTGAGCACACCGCGAGGGCTTTCGTTGGATTGACCCTCCAGTGCAGCAAGTGCCACGACCACAAATACGACCCGATTACGGCTGAAGATTACTATCGCTTTCGAGCCATCCTCGAACCCCATCAAATTCGTACCGATGCCTTACCCGGCGAAATCGATCTGGAGAAGAATGGGCTTCCCAGGGCTTTTGACATGCATCCCGATGCTGCCACATTCATTCATGTCAAAGGAGACGAGAAAAACCTGGATCAAAGCCAGCCCATGTCTCCCTCTCCTCCCGCCTTCCTTGGCCACATACCGTTCACCATACAGCCGGTTTCACTCCCTCCCAGCGCTCATTTGCCGGCACTCAAAGACCATGTTCTGGCATCGCTGCTGCAAAAAGCCAGAGTAGCCTTGCGCGACATCCACAACCGCCGAGAAACCGCCTCCACTCAAACGCAGGAGGACAACCGCGCCGAAGCCATTCGCCTGCTGGATCTGGAATGGGAAGCGGCTCAAAAAAAGATTCCATCCCTCAAGGCGGTTCACGATGCGATGGTTTACCGTTCCGCGCATACCGATGGATCCGATTTGGAAACACTCGACCGCCTCGCTGCGCAAACCACCTGGGATTATGACAGTGCATTGTTGAACTGGAAACTGGCATCAAAGCAATGGGAACTTGAGAAAACGGAGGCAAAGGATCAACCGGGCGTGCTCAAACAAATCGAGGCGCTCAAGAAAGACCTTCACAACCGGAACCTTTCCTTTCAGGAACATCCCCTCAAATACGTGGCCTTGAAAGCCTCCATCAAGGCGCTCGAGTCGCCAGCCGAGACCGAGGAGGAGCGTCGAACACCCTATCCTGACACAAGTACTGGCAGGCGTTCTGCCTTGGCTCGATGGCTGATTCATCCAGAAAACCCACTCACTGCGAGGGTCGCCGTGAACCATATGTGGTCACGCCATTTTGGGATACCCCTGGTAGATCCGGTCAGCGATTTTGGCAGACGCACCCCTGCTCCCATTCTTCAATCCATTCTGGATCATCTGGCGGTCACGCTCGTGAAACACCAATGGCACATGAAGCCCATTCATCGCCTGATCGTGACCAGTACTGCCTACAAACGCTCGAGTGCCTCGCATGGCGCCCACCCGCAGAATCTCCTCAAGGATCCTGAGAACCAGCTTCTCTGGAAACAACACACCAAGCGCATGGAGTCACAAGTGATTCGCGATAGTCTGTTGAAATCGGCGGGGCTACTGGATGAGCGCATGGGAGGCCCCAGTCTCGAGGCCGACAAACCGCATCCCCGTCGAAGTCTCTATTTCCGCCATTCAAGAGATGATCAGGAACGTTTTCTGGGTCTGTTCGACGATGCGTCCATTCTGGAATGCTACCGCCGTTCGGAGAGCATCATTCCCCAGCAAGCTCTGGCTCTTTCCAACAGCCAGCTCTCCATGGATGCAGCCATGGGTATCGCCCATCATCTGGGCTGGGAAGAAAAAAACACGCCCGCATCGGAAGAGCGATTTATTGAAAGGGCGTTTCAAACTCTGCTAGGGTGGGAGCCTGAGGAGGAGGAGCGCAATCTTTGCCGGGCTTCCCTCAAGGCGTGGAAAGAGGATCCTCCGCAGAACGGGCAACCCAATGCAGGCGTCAGCCTGATCCACTCGCTGATGAACCACAATGATTTCATCACCATTCGCTGATTCATGAAACCACCGAGCATGCTCCATCGCCGCGCCTTTCTGAGTCATAGCACCATGGGGCTTGGGTCCATCGCTCTGCAATCCCTTCTATCCTCTGACATGCAGGCCAAGCCGGGACCTGGTTTCGGTCATGCCGACCGACCGGCAAAAGCAAAGAATGTGATTTGGCTGTTCATGCGTGGAGGGGTCAGTCACATGGAAAGTTTTGATCCAAAACCTTCCCTCAACCGTTTTGCCGGCAAAACCATTGGGGAGACGCCTTTTAGCAATGTCCAATCTCCGGATCGCCTGAAGAACGTGCGGGTCGTGGTGGTGAATGATGCCAACGGGCAGCAGCGCAACAAACTCTATCCTCTCCAGGTCGCTTTCAAACGTTACGGCCAGTCCGGACTGGAAGTCAGCGATTGGTTCCCCCACGTGGGCTCCTGTGCCGATGATCTGGCAGTGATTCGCTCGATGTGGACGACCGATGACAATCACGGCGCTCAGGTTCAATTCCATTCAGGCCGGCACATGCTCGATGGACGCCACCCCACCATTGGAGCCTGGATCACCTACGGGCTGGGTTCCCTCAATGAGAATTTACCTCAATTTGTCACCATGGGGCCGAGATTTTTTGATACGAAGGATGGGCACTATCTCGGACCGGCCTACGATGCGGTCCCTTTGAACCTGGACCGCGACCAACCTCTGGATTACGCGCAACCCGAGCATTCTCTCTCCTCCACTCGTCAGCGGGATGAATTTCGCCTCACCCATCGCCTCAATCAATTTCGCAGGGGCGCTTTCCCTCAAGATGATCGGCTCGAAGCACGCATTCAATCCTACGAACTCGCCTTTCGCATGCAACGCTCGGTTCCAACCTTGTTGGATCTTGAGCAGGAAACGTCATCCATTCGCAATCTTTACGGACTGGAAAACGACATCACGCGGCCTTTCGGCAGACAATTGCTTGCCGCTCGACGCATGGTGGAAAAGGGCGTCCGATTCATTCAGATCATGCACGGGGATGGTGCGGCTGGCGCATGGGATGCGCACAGTGGCCTCAAGGCAAACCATGAAAAACTCGCTGCCCAGGTAGACTTGCCCATTGCGGGTTTGCTCAAAGATCTCAAGCAGCGAGGAATGCTTTCAGAAACCCTGGTGGTCTTCGCCACCGAGTTCGGCCGGACTCCGGGCTCACAGAATAACGATGGACGGGATCATCACCCTTACGGTTTTTCCATCTGGATGGCAGGTGGGGGCATTCAGGGTGGTAGGACCCACGGACAAACCGATGAAATTGGCTTTCATGCCGTGGAACATCCCCATTACGTCACCGATGTTCATGCGACCTTGCTGCATCAGTTGGGCCTGGACCCTCATCGAATGGAAGTGCCCCAACACAAACGCCTCGAGCAGGACTTCGGACACGTCATGCATCACATCCTTGCGTGAACGGCAGCCCCCTGAATCATGAAAAGCCGCATTGAAGAAGTTTCTCATCCGGTGGCCATGGATGCCTTGCTCGAGCTGCTTGCACCCATCCCCGGCACCATGTTGTTGGATTCTTCCCATACAGGACATCCGGATGCTCGATTCAGTTTCCTGGTCACCCACCCCATGCTGACGTTGACCAGCCAGGGATCGTCTTGCCATATCCATTGCGCTCCCAGGAAAGAGTGTTCCACCCGATTCGGTAATCCCTGGCACATCATGGAGGACTTGATGCGCCCTTTCGAATGGCTCCATGAACTGGATTCCCCTTTCCCTTTGGGGGGATGTTTTGGTTTCTGGGGATATGATCTCAAGCATTTTGTAGAGCCCAGACTGGAAAGGCGGGCGATGCATCACAGCCCCTGTCCTGACGCCCAGCTAGGCCTTTACCCAAGTCTTTTAGTGACCGATCACCTACAGCAAAGCCAATGGATCATTGCCACCGGGTTTGGCCCTGACGGCTCGTGGTCGGCAAGCGCGTGCCAGGCACAAATAGATGATTGGAAGCACACCCTGGAAAGGGCCATGGTGTCGAAAGAACCTGCCAGGTCAAACCTCGAGGCCTTTCCCTTGCCGAACTGGGATTCCTTTCCCCGGAAAGAACCTTACCTCCGATCCGTGCAAACTGCTCAAAGGTTCATTCAACAAGGAGACATTTATCAATTGAATCTCGCCAGGGCTTTGAGCGTTCCCAAGCCAGGCCCTGCGCTTGAGCTCTACCGACGTATTCAGCAAGTGTCCCCGGCCCCTCATGGCGGCTTTTTCCAAGGAGGACACTATCAACTCCTCTGCAGTTCACCGGAATCCTTTCTCAAATTGGATGGAAGGCACATTCGCTCCCGACCTATCAAGGGAACACGACCAAGAGGACATGACGCTCAATCGGACGCCACATTGGCATTTCAGTTACAATCCAGTGAAAAGGAACGCGCCGAACTCCTCATGATCACGGACCTCCTGCGAAATGACTTGGGAAAGGTGTGCGAATTTGGAAGTGTGATCACTCCGGAGATCATGAAATTGGAACGTTATGCCCAGGTACAGCATCTGGTTTCTACGGTTGAAGGCATGCTCAAAGCCGACAGAACCCACCTGAGTGCATTGATGCAATGTTTTCCAGGTGGCAGCATTACAGGGGCTCCAAAATTCAGGGCCATGGAAATCATCGAACAACTCGAGCCCCACACCCGAGGTCCCTATACCGGCAGCATGGGTTACATGGGGTTCAATCAAATGAGTCAATGGAACATTCTCATTCGTACGGCCATTCGCACCGATGAGGAGCTCATCCTTCACGTAGGTTCGGGAATCGTCGCAGATTCGGATCCAGAAGCCGAATTCCAGGAAACAGAGGACAAAGCAGCTGGCTGGAGACAGGCCCTTTACAACACTCGCCCCGTAGACATCCTTTCGCATGCTCAGCGCCAAAACGCTAGGCAGCCACCCCATCAAACATGAATATCCCTTCTTTAAGCGATGCCAGGCGCGTTCGTGTTCTGGCTGGCATTCCGGCAGGCAACATGAACCTCTTCGATCGTTGCCAGTTTCTGGTGGGGGACCCAGCCGTATGGGTCGAATGGCAAGCCAACGAAGTCGCCTGTGAGTCCCTCTTCCTGCTTCGGGATATTGAAATGGAAAGAGCAAGCAAACAGGCTCGTGCCACTCATGTTGCCTGCCCCGCTCAATATGCTCCACCAGAAGGTTTGAGTGGTGATCGTGAGACGGCCACAGCCCAGGCGCTGGCAGAGTGCCTGAATCAGCACAAGATACATGAGGTGTATTCGGATCGTTCACTTCCCCTGATCTTCCACGAAGCACTGCAGCAGGCCTCCATACGAGTCCACTATGATCCTCAAATGGGGGTCATGGACCGTCGCATCAAATCTCAGGAAGCCATGGACTCCCTGGCTCACGCACAGAAGATAACCGAGTCTACCATGCTCAAGGCATGTCAGACCATTTGTCGCGCCTCGGCAGACTCCAACGGTGTGCTGTGGCATGAAGGAGAAATCCTCAGCTCTGAGCGACTCAGGGCCATGATCGACTATTGGCTATTGAAGGACGGGTTTTCCAATCCAGGGAGCATCGTGGCTTGTGGCCAACAAGGTGCCGATTGCCACGCCATGGGGAAAGGCCCACTGCACACCGAACAACCGGTCATTGTCGATATTTTCCCCCGCAGCAAAGAAAGCCTTTACAACGGAGATTGCACTCGAACAGCGGTCCACGGGATCATCCCAGACGAAGTCAACGCAGCCTATGGAGCCGTTGTTGCTGCCAAAAAGGCTGCAATGGACTGCACCCGGGAGGGCGTGACTGGGCAACAGGTGCATGAAGCCACGCTCAAGGCATTGGAGGAACTCGGCTACCATTCAGGTCTGGATTACCAAAAAGCCCATAACGATCAATGGGTCATGGTCCACGGAACCGGTCATGGCATTGGGCTGGAAGTCCACGAGCCGCCTCTCCTCGATTTCAAGGGCCCGGCGCTCAAGCAACATGAAGCTCTCACTATCGAGCCGGGACTCTACAACCTGCAATCCGGCGGCGTGCGCAGTGAAGACATGGTCCTTGTTCAAGCCGAAGATTGCCTGAACCTCAATCACCTGCCTGACATTTTGAACTGGTAGAAGCACCTGCGAAAGCCCCAGGCATTGTCAGTCATCAACCGATCACCTAAGTTCCTCTCCTATGAAACGCTCATTGGTCATCTTGGATGGTTATACCTTGAATCCCGGCGATCTGGATTGGTCTCCTCTAATCTCCATGGTCGATTCCTGTACGATTCACGAACGCACCGCCTTGGAGGACATTGTCGACCGGGCGCACGATGCGGAGATGATCCTGACCAACAAGACGCCCATCAGCGTCGAGACCATGGTCCACTGCCCACGTTTGAAATACATCGGTGTCTTGGCTACGGGTTACAATATCGTCGATGTCGAAGCAGCCAAGGCTCGATCCATTCCTGTCACGAACATTCCCGCCTACGGCACTCGATCGGTGGCTCAGATGACCATGGCACTCCTCCTTGAGCTGACACAACGGGTCGGAGTCCATTCGGAATCCGTCATGCGGGGAGACTGGATGCGATGCCCTGATTTTTGTTACTGGCATCACCCTCTGGTGGAACTGGAAGGCTTGACCATGGGTATCGTTGGTTACGGACGCATTGGCCAGGCTGTGGCTGAAATGGCCCGATCCTTTGGCATGAACATTCAAACCATTGCTCGAGACTCATGGCTGCCCGATGATCACCCTGAGGTCAAGCGCGTTGATTTCCATGAACTGATCGCAACTTCCGATGTCATCAGTCTGCATTGCCCCCTGACACCGGAAACGCAATTCCTCATCAGTGAGGGAGAACTTGCTCGAATGAAGCCATCGGCCTTTTTACTCAATACCAGTCGCGGACCGCTGATCGATGAGCGGGCCCTGGCCGATGCCCTGATGGATGGCAAAATAGCTGGGGCGGGGATCGATGTGGTTGAATTGGAGCCCCCCAGAAGCGAAAGTTTGCTCTACCAGGCTCCCAACTGCTTCATCACACCCCACATCGCATGGGCCACTTCCGCCGCACGAAAGCGGCTCATGCAGACTGCCATTGACAATGTCCAAGGCTACCTCAGTGGCCAGTTGCAGCATATCGTCAATCCCTAGCTGAAGGATGTGAGAAGCGAGGTGGCATATCCACCGGGAGAAAAAGTAAAAAGTTGGACCCTTTTCCCGGTTGACTCTCGACTTCCACGCGCCCCTGATGGGCTTCGACGACGGCTTTGACCAGGCTCAGACCCAGTCCAAGCCCACGCTGTGTACGGCTTTTATCTGCTCGGTAAAGTCGGTCCCAGATCTTGTCCTTATCACCATCCAGTATCCCGACTCCTTGATCTTGAACGCTGACCACCATTTCATTCCCCTTGCGGTAGCTCCTCATCGTCACCTCGCTGCCTGAGTCACTGTACTTGATGGCATTATCGAGTAAGTTGGCAAGAACCAGGCGAATATGATGCCCGTCCACCATGGCAATGGAGGATGGACGCATTTCGAGCCGCAACCTGATGGCTTTTTCATCTGCGACCTGTTCGTAAAGATCCGCTGCCTCTTTCATCAACTCGCCCAAATCGGTCGGAACGCGATTCAATTTCATGACACCTGCCTCGGCTTCGGCAATAGACATCAAGGTCTGAAGCATGATGAGCAATTTCTCGGATTCTTCTATGCAGTCAGCGAGAGCCTCTGCCGCATGCGGTTCTGAAACGCGCGCATCCTGCAGCGCCGACTCTGCGGCATTGCGCAGGCGCGTCAACGGCGTACGAAGATCGTGAGCTACATTGTCCAAGGATTCCCTCATGGAGGTAATCAATTGCTGGTTCTGCTCCAGCATGCGATTGAACTGCCTTGCCAGTTGAGTCAGTTCACCCTCCGTTCTGGGGAGTTCCACGCGACGATCGAGTTTTCCGGTATCGATGATGGTTTGAACGGTGTGACTGATGCGCCTGAGTGGATCCAGACTCCTCCTGACCAGAAATCCACCTCCCAGAAATCCGATGAGGATGACCAGAATCATGCCTCCAAGAAAAATTTGTCGAAAAGGTTTGAGCCAATTTTCGCGATTGTCCGTCCGCCTGCCCACCATGAGCCACTGACCATTCCAGAGCTGAGAGGTCATCAGCAAAAGATCTTTTTCCTCACTTTCGGGAATTCGGAGATGATCTCTCCCCTTGACCACGAGCGGGCCCCATTGAAACGCATCGAACTTGAGCCAATTCTCTGAAGCATCCAAAAAAACTTCTCGTTCGTCCGCAGTCGTGATCCGAACGAAGAAAGATTGCAATTCCCCGGTACTTTTTCGCTCGGCAAGCCAGCGCTGAAGAGCCAATGAGCCCCCATCGCGATAAATGCGTGAGTAATCACCCATTTGAGCCTGCAAGGCTTGCAGGTCTTTCTGCAAGACAGCCTGTGCAAGCATCCAGTAGACAAAGGCGAACAAAATGGCGGCAGTAACGCTAAAGATCACCCCGTACCAAAGGTTGAGACGGAAGGCGAAAGATTTGAATGCGTTCCTAAGGCCTGCGAAGAGCATATCCAACACCTCGGATGGTATGAATGCGTGTCCGATCGACATCCACTTTGTTGCGCAACCGGGAAACAAGCACGTCGACCACATTGGTCTGAGGGTCAAAATGATAATTCCAGATATGTTCCAGGATCATGGTTTTGGTCACGACACGCTCTTTTTGGCGAATGAGATACTCCAGCAGGGCAAACTCTTTGGGCTGCAAATCGATTTTTTGTGCCCCTACTGAAACCTCCCGAGTCAGCAAGTCCATCTGAATATCCTGCCACTCGAGCCGCGTCGGCTCCTTGGCCTGGCTATAGCGCCGAATCAATGCGTGAACCCTTGCCAGAAGCTCACTGAAAGAAAAGGGTTTGGTCAGATAATCATCTCCCCCAGCCTGAAGACCTTCAATCCGATCGTCGACACTCGCCTTGGCACTGAGGATCAGCACAGGTGTCTGAACATCATTGTGACGCATGCGCCGGATGATTTCCAGGCCATCCATGCCGGGAAGCATGCGATCCATGATCGCTGCATCGTAGTCCGTCGAAGTCACCCGAACGAGGCCCTCCTCTCCGTCTTCACAGACATCCACTGAAAAACCACTTTGGGTCAATCCCTTTTCAAGAAAGGAAGCTATTTTGGGATCATCTTCTAGAACGAGAACACGCATAGAGGTCTGGCGTTGCTTCAATGACTCAAGAAAATAAAGGATGCCTTGTGGAAGTGCAACGTTGCGAATGGATGCCACGTATTGGAACAGAAACAGAAGCAAGCCCCCCCATAGCCATGGGAGGGCTTGCGAGCAACCGTCAGGAACCCAGGTCAACCCTGTTCATTCAGAGTGATGACTCGAAAAACATGAGCCCCATCCACCCAAAGTCTGAGAAGCACCGAAGGGCCGTCGAAATCTAACTGGCGAAGGTCAGCCATCTCCATCACGGCCGTTCGATTGATTTCTCTGACCACATTTCCTGGGCGCAGACCTGCATTCCAGGCGAGACTACCCTGACGAACCGCCACGATCACCAATCCATCAACGCTCTGCGGCACGCCATACTGGCTCTTGAGTGCCCTGTTCAGGGGTTCCAGCTCTAAATCCTTCAGCCACACTTGCTCATTTCCCTGGCTCGAGTGACTGGCTTTTTGGAGAAAAGGTTCTCCCAGCTGACCCAATTCCACACCCAGCAGTAGCTCCTTTCCTTGGCGAAGCACTTTGACCTCATAGACCACTCCAGGCTGACTGGAGCCCACCATCAGCTTGAGCTCTCGACTCCCCAGCACGGGTTTGCCATCGAAGACCATGACGACATCTCCGGGCTGGAGACCAGAGACCTGGGCCGGACTGTCGGGAACCACATCCGCCACAAGCGCTCCTTGTTTTTCATCCAGATTGAAATAGGAAGCCATTTCCGGACGGAGGTCCTGAATATTGATCCCCAAATACCCTCGAATGACTTCACCGTTTGCAATCAGACTTTCCATGACACTCTTGGCCAAATTGATGGGAATCGCAAAACCTATGCCCATATTGCCCCCTGAACGGCTGAGAATGGCTGTATTGATCCCCATTAACCGGCCTTTGGCATCCACCAGTGCCCCCCCGGAATTACCGGGATTGATGGCGGCATCGGTCTGAATGAAATCTTCATATTCGAGGCCCATGTCAGCCCTTCCTTTGGCACTCACCATCCCCATGGTCACTGTCTGGCCGACACCAAAAGGATTCCCGATGGCCAGCACCAGGTCTCCGACGAGGATTTGGTCGCTATCTCCCAGGTCCATGGGGCGCAGACCCTCTGCGTCAATTTTGAGAACAGCCACATCGCTCTTGGGGTCGCCGCCAACGACCTCAGCTACATGAGTCACCTCATCAGGACTGATCACCACCTTCACCTCATCGGCCCCCTTGATCACATGATAGTTGGTGAGAATGTAGCCCTCTGGGGAAACAATGACACCTGAGCCCAGTCCTTCGCGGGTCTGGGGAGTTTGCGGTGGATTGGGTGCATCCCATCCCGGGAACCCGAAAAACCGCTCCATGGGGTTTTGCTGCCATCGGGTGGATTCCCTGGACGAGGTGGCGCTGGTGTAGACCTTCACCACACTGGGAGCAGCTTGCTGAACCACCGGAGCAAAGCTAACGACCGAAGTCCCCTCCCTTTCCAATGGACTGGAGTCGATGGCAAGGGACGGTGCAGGCCGGTTCGGGCGAAGTGTGCCTCCCTTCACCCAATCATTGACAGCCGAAACACTGAGTGCCAGCAGGAGACCGGCAAGAATGCCGAGTCTGACCTTGGAACAGACGAGAGAAATGGTCTGTTTCACCGAAACGCGCGAGGATGTTCTATGTGAATCCATCATGAAACCAACAAAACACATCACCTTGACAAGAACCTTACCTCAAGATGACAAAAAGGTAATGATCTCACACCGGTGATCGAACCACCCGGCAGGGCTAGAGGCCGAGTTGTTGATCCACTCGGAGAAGAGCCTCGTCAATGGCCTCTGTGATCCAATCGATCTCAGAATGCGTCACAACAAGAGGTGGTACCACCCAAACACCAAATTTATCTGAAGGAACATAAATATTTCGCTCTTCAAAAAGGAAGCGAGAGACTTCGGCGATGACGGTCGGGCTGTACTTTTCCGTAGACTTCCTGAGTGGCTGCCTGGTTTGAGGGTCGGCAACCAATTCCATGGTATAAAACAGACCCAGCCCACGCACATCCCCCACACATGGATGTTTTGCCGCGAGATTTTGGAGGCGTTCTTCCAAATAGCTTCCCTTTTCATCTACCGCTTCCAGGACACCATCCTCTAATAAGACCTCCAAGGCAGCCAGTGCTCCGGCACACCCGAGGGCATGCCCTGAATAGCTTTGGCCATGACCGAAAAGATGATCGTCGAAAGATCGTGACACCTTCTCTGAAAAAACCGTCGCAGTCAGCGGACAGTAGGCTCCCAGAGCTTTTCCCATGATCAGGATATCGGGCTCCACACCTGAATGTTGGATGGCAAAAAGTCGCCCTGTCCGCCCCATGCCAGTCATGGTTTCGTCGACGATCATCAGGAGACCCCATTGATCGCAAAGTCGGCGAACGCCTTCCAAATAGCGCGGTGGTGCGGGAATGATGCCATTACTTCCAACCACCGGCTCGACAAGCACTGCTGCCACTTTGTTGGAGCCACCTTCGTTTTCAATGATGTATTCCAGATAACGAAGATTCTCATCCACCATGGAATCTCCAGATCCAAAAGGAGGTCGATAAGCATTGGCTTCCGGCGCAAACACCACCCCTGGGACAGTCAATGGCTCCTGAAACCATCTTCGGGGATCTCCGCTGACCGATGCAGCCCCACTGGTGGCCCCATGCCATGACTTGTAGCGAGAGATGATTTTATAGGGGTAGGGATATTGTGAAGGAGCATCCGCCTGATGGAGACCTCCATCATGAAACATGCGGTTGTATTGATGGAGACGAGCTCCCTTGATCGCAGCTTCCACCGCAGCCGCTCCACTTTGAGCAAAGTAAACTCGCTTGTTGGGCGATCCCGGGGTCAGTTCCGCGAGTTTTCGAGCCAACAATCCCGTGGGCTCCGTGGCAAAGTCGTCCGTTACATAGGCCACTTTGTCCAACTGCGATTTGAGGGCCGCAATCACCTTGGGGTGATTGAATCCCAGATTGATGCATTCGTGAGCGCTACGCAGATCGAAAATTTTGCGTCCATCCGAAGTGTGAATCCAACACCCCTCCACATGGTCCACGGCAATGGGAGCATATCCTTGCTGGCTAGACCAGCATTGCATCATGTGGCTGGCCTGAAGTTGGGCGAAATCAATGGAAGAACTCATCAATGACAAGGATTGCGAAGAAGGATCCTCATGTGGGCATTTCCATTTTCAATCGATCTGCAACCTGTTGCACGTCCTTGTCCCCTCTTCCAGAAAGATTGACCACAATGATTTGATCAGACCTCATCTGAGGAGCCCTCTCCATGACTGCCGCAATGGCATGGCTTGATTCCAGGGCAGGAATGATCCCCTCCATTCTGGCGAGACTCATGAATGCTTCGAGGGCCTTTTCATCGGTGGCGTAACCATAGGACACTCGGCCATGGTCATTGAGCCATGCATGCTCAGGTCCTACGGCCGCGTAATCCAAACCCGCTGAAACACTGTGGGTGAGTTGAATTTGGCCGTGATCGTCCTGCAAAATGTAGGATCGAGTGCCTTGCAGAACACCCAAGGAACCTCCCTGAAAACGAGCTGCATGCCTCTCGGGTTCAATCCCCTCGCCCCCTGCTTCAATGCCAAGCATCTCCACAGAGGCATCTTGAAGGAAGGGATAGAACAGACCGATCGAATTACTGCCCCCCCCCACACAGGCCACTAGCAAATCGGGAAGTTTCGATTCTTTTTCCAAGATCTGTTCTCTGGCCTCGTCACCGATCACGCGCTGAAAATTGCGCACCATGACTGGATACGGATGGGCTCCATAGGCCGTACCCAGAATGTAATGGGTGTCACGCACATGCGTCACCCAATCACGCATGGCTTCATTCACAGCCTCTTTCAGTGTGCGTTGACCGGCTGAAACGGGCCGCACTTCCGCACCCAGCATTTTCATCCGAAAAACGTTGAGCGCCTGTCGCTGGCAATCGACTTCACCCATGTAGATGACGCACTCCATCCCAAACATCGCCGCCACCGTAGCGGTGGCCACTCCATGCTGTCCGGCTCCTGTTTCCGCGATAATGCGCTTTTTGCCCATGCGCTTGGCCAATAATATCTGGCCCATCGAGTTGTTGATCTTGTGCGCACCGGTGTGCAACAGATCTTCGCGCTTGAGATAGATTTTTGCACCTCCCAGATGTCGTGTCAGGCGTTCAGCAAAGTAGAGAGGGGTGGGTCGCCCGACAAACTCCTTGAGGTAATAACTGAGTTCTTGCTGAAAGGCAGGATCCACTTGGGCCGTGAAATACTCTTGCTCAAGCTCCTTGAGGGGGTGCATGAGTGTTTCTGGAACATAGCGACCTCCAAACGGGCCAAAATGGCCCTGAGCGTCAGGTTGATTCCAATCCAAACTGTTCATTTGATGAGCGGTCGATTCCATGTATGGCGTCCAATAGTGTCCTGAGATCGGGTGTTACAGCATGCCTGGTGGCGTCAAACCCGACTTAATATGACCCTGAATAAGCTCAAAGAAAACGAATTTTGAAAGAATTATTGAATCGCTCTGGTGGACCTATGCCAGGAGCGGCTCAATCACATGGCCATGCACGTCTGTAAGACGCCGATCAATGCCGTTGTGCCGGAAAGTCAGCCTATCGTGTCGAATCCCAAGCAAGTGAAGAATGGTCGCGTGGATGTCGTAGACCGTGGTTGGGTGATCACGATCCTGTGGCTTGAAGCCCCATTCATCGCTCAACCCATGCGTCACACCCCCACGAATGCCCGCCCCACAAAGCCAGTTGGTGAAGCAGAAGGGATTGTGATCTCTCCCCTTGCCTCCCTGCGCACAAGGCATTCTGCCAAATTCAGTCGTCCATAGAATGAGCGTGTCCTCAAGCATCCCTCGCTGCTTCAGATCAGCCACCAGAGCAGCTGTTCCCCGCGCCATCCCCAGAGCCAATGGGCCATGATCCCGATGGATGTCTTCGTGGGAATCCCAGTTTCGCCGCGGAAACCCATTGTCATTGCCCGACCAAATTTGGACAAACCGAACCCCGCGCTCCAGCAGCCGCCGGGCAACCAGACATTTTCTTCCGAAGTAATCGGTTTCCTCCAATTCATTGATTTGCTCCGGAAAGGAGGTTTGCCCGTGATCCAATCCATACAATTTCAGGATGTGCTGGGGCTCGTTTCGAAGATCAATGGCATCGGGAGCACTGAGTTGCATCCGTGCGGCCAGTTCGTAGGACCGGATTCTTGCCTCCAGCCGTTGGTCCCCTTCTCTCAGTGAGCGATGTTCCTGATTGGCTTCTTTCAACAAGCGGAGGCCGTCGGTTTCGCTCTCTGGGGTCACAAAGGCATCGGATGGGGCATGTAAATCGTGAATGGCTTTTTCCCGATTGGGGTAAATCTCTGTAGCCTGATGATGGGTTGGCAGAAAAGCAGCGCCCCAGTTCTTGGGGCCATTGGAGGCATAGCCGCGATGGTCTGGCATGACCACGAACGTCGGGAGATTCTCATTCAGGCTCCCCAACCCGTAACTAATCCAAGCCCCCATCCCGGGAAATCCCGGACGCTGAAAACCGGTGGCTTGAAGAAAGGTCGCCTGACTGTGGACTCCTGTCTTCCCAACCAGATTATGGACAAAGGCCATGTCATCCACACATTGGCCCAAAGGAGAGACGATTTCGGACAGTCGTTTACCGCATTGACCATGGGCTTTCCAGGACCATGGGGAAGCAAACACGTTCCCTGGGCTACTCTGAAAGAGCTCCACACTTTCACCCGGATCCCATGGTTGACCATCCAACTTTTCCAGCTGAGGCTTATGGTCAAAAAGATCCACATGACTGGCAGCACCCGCCATAAACAGCTGGATCACCCTTTTTGCCTTGGGCGGATGATGCAATCCTCCCGAAAAACCCATGTTTGTGCCTGCCCCACCCAGTAAACCCTGGCGCCCCAGCATGTAGGAAAGCGCCATACCGCCCAGCCCCCCTCCAGCTTGCCAGAGAAAGTGACGACGAGAGACATCGAGGTGAGGTCGTACCGCCATGATTTTTTCACTCTATCCTACCTGTGATGTGAGATCAATCCTCGCTTCCTTTCGGCATGCTGCAGCGGCAGTTGCTTTCGCCGCCAGCATGCGGTAACAATATGAACATGCGAGACTTGATTCGTTTGCGGCTGGCCATGCTAACTGCCCTGCTCATGGGAGGTTTTCACCCCTTCCTGAGTTCCTCTCTCCAAGTCGTTGCCGACGAGCCGTCTGAAGCCGTTCTGTGGGCTCAGCGCCTGAACGAAGCCTTCGTCGAGGTGGCGGACCGAGTGGCACCTTCGGTGGTGGTCATCGAAGTCGCACATCCCGTCGTATCGGCCGCAGATTCACTGGATCTTCAGAATCATCCCAACTTGGAGAATCTACCCGAGGATCTCCGCCGTCAGATGGAAGAATTCTTCAAGCAGCAGCAACCTGAAGGGGGTTCTGAGCCCTCTCCTTCTCCCGAAGATACCGAACGACCAGAAGATCGCTTTGATGGCAAGGGCTCCGGAATGATTCTGGACAATGAAGGTCATATCCTAACCAACTATCACGTCATCGAAGCGGCCAGCCGGATTCGGGTTCGCCTGCAGAATGGCAAAATTTTCCAGGCGCATGTTCGGGGATATGATTCCCAATCCGATGTCGCCATCATCCAGCTCATTGAGGCTCCTGCCGAGATCTTGACTCCCATAGCTTTGGGTGATTCAGATAAAGCACGTGTCGGGGAATTCGCCATTGCCATCGGAGCCCCCTTCGAACTGGAGTATTCGGTGACTTATGGTCATATCAGTGCCAAAGGCAGATCGGCCGTCACCCTTTCCCGCAACCTGGATCACGATTTCATCCAAACCGATGCCGACATCAACCCAGGTAATTCCGGTGGACCCCTTGTCAACATTCAAGGAGAGGTCATCGGGGTCAACACCATGATTCGCGGCCTCAACACCGGCATTGGTTTTGCCATCCCCATCAACATGGCCATGGAAATCGGCAATCAGCTTATCGAAACAGGAACCTTCAAGCGGGCTCTGCTTGGAATCGGCATTCAGAGCTTAAGCGAAAATTATCTCCTCAACCAAATGCTTGAGTCCGTTTCACAAGGCGTAGTGGTCTCTTCCATTCAAGTCGGCAGCGCGGCCGCAGACTCCCTGCTTCAACCCGGCGACATCATCATTGCCGTTGCTGGGCATCCGGTGGCCACCTCTCAACAACTCAAAAACCAAGTGCGGTCGCAGACAATCGGCCAGCCAGTCATCCTCGATGTCGTACGCCATCAAGAACGGTTACAAGTTGAGATCAGCCCAAAAGAGTGGGTTCGCCCCGAAGTCGCCACCATCACTGCCAACGAAACTCGTCCCGTCGTCCATCGACCGCTGGGTCTCAAGCTCAGAAAAGCAGACGAAACAGGTGCCAAGCAGTTTGGCGTCTCCATTGCCGAAGGTCTCATGATCTGGGAAATCGAAGATGGCAGCCTAGCCGAACGGATGGCAGGTAACACTCTCGAACCTGGCATCATCATCACGGCCGTCAATTATCAACCTGTCAGGGAAACCTTTGATTTTGCCCGCATCTATCGTGAGGCCGACCTATCACGCGGGATGATGATTCAATACCTCGATGGACAGGGAAATCGTGGGTTCGTGATTTTAAGCGATCAGGATCTCTAACGATTCCAGTCGGCTCGTTCACGATACCGACGCCATCGCCTTTTTGGCTCTCGGTTTGCCAGCACGCAAAACCCTTAATGAAAAACCGCGATTATTTTCGAAAGGCTCGACACGTGCCGTCACCTCCAACACTGGATAACGAACGGTCGCCAACCCATAGCTACGGTAAGTGGTGGCAAAAAGCTCCGTCTCCACCAAACCACTGCGATCGGCCAATGTCAGAAATTTCATGGGCTCACCCGTGACTTGGTGGTGTAATCGTTGTTCGATCACCAGGCCACAAGTCGTGACTTCTTTCCCGATGTAATCCCCCAATCGATTGACCGGGCAATAGGTTTCCCAGGCAATTTCCGGATATCGATCCAATGGATGAGCCGAAACAGGAAACCCGATCAATTCCTGTTCCCAATCCAGGCGCTGAAGAAGTGGCGGTTCTTCAAGAGGCACGGAGGGCAGACGGTGTTTGTCTTGTGGAGGCAGCAACCACCCTTGACCGTTGATGCTGTGACCTGAAAACGCATGAGAAAGTTGTTTCATTTGCCAGAACTGGGCCGTCCGGGAAAGTCCAAAACCATCCAGAGCACCCACACGCATCAGTAATTCGAGTTCGTATTCCTGAGGCCAGACACGATGGTAAAAATCGGATAATGAAACAAAATTGGATCGGTCCCATTGCTCCATCAATCGGTCCAGCGTTTGTTGGCTCAGCCCCTTGATCGCGCTGATGGGGACACGAATGCCACCTGTTTTCGAAGGACCCTCTTCACTCTCATGGACTGCCTGATAACCCGGCCCAGGTGCTTGAATCGACGGAGGCAAAAGGTCAATTCCCATTCGGTCACACTCAAGCACATAAACCAATGGATGATAAAACCCCTTGCCGTGGGTCAACACAGCCGCCATGAACTCCATTGGAAAATAACACTTCAACCAGGCAGACTGGTAGGCTTCGACACCATAGGCAGTGCTATGTGCCTTGCAAAAAGCGTACCCATTGAAGCCCCGGACCAGGGTCCATACATCGCGAATACTTTCATGCGACCGCCCCAGGCCTCTGGCCTGTTCGAAAAACTCACACCGAATGGCTTCGATCGTTTCCTCCTTCCCCTTGTTCAGCGCTCGACGCAACACATCCGAACGCCCCGGTGAAAGCCCCGCAAAAGACTCGCAGATCTGGAGAATGTGTTCTTCATAAACCACCAGACCGAAAGTACTCCTCAGACAGGACTCGAGGCTTGGATGGGGATAGACGGTCGGTTCAAGCTTTTGATACCTCCGGGTAAAACGCAGCTTTTTCTGTTCATTGGCCGCCCCTGGGCGAATGACCGAAACAATGGCCACCAATCCGTCAATATCCCTCACCTGACACATGCGACACAGATTGACCATGGCTGGGCTTTCGATATGATGGACCGCTCGAGCCCCTCCTGCAGAAATCATGTCCCACACACGGGAATCTTCCCATGGGTTTTCCGGTAATTTCAGAGAGCCGTTTCCTGGCACGTCATCATCGTTCAACACACGACAACCACGTCCGGGATCGATTTCGATAGTCACCCCTCGTTGTGCAAGCATCCGGCTCACATCACGCATGACCGACAAACCTCCCTGAGCCAGAATATCCATCTTCACCAACCCCATGGCCTCCACCGCATCCATATCCAAATGCGTTGTCGGATATCCTTTTTCTGAAAGGAATGTGGGTGTCAGATCATGGATGGGTCGACCCGAGAGCACCAATCCACAAGGATGCATCTTGGCATAGCGGGGAGCCCCGTCCAGAGATTCGGCCATTGTCAAGGCACTGGCGTAGGGTTCTTCATTCAACGGCAAATCCCGACACTCCTTCTGACTTAAGAGAAACGTACGCATGTCACGGGCACGCGCATAAGGAAAGCGCTTGGTCAAACGACGTATTTGCTGTTCAGAAACACCCAGCACCTTGGCAACATCCCCCATCGCTCCCCGAGAATGGTAAGTGGAAAAACCTCCAACCACCGCTGCGTGCTTTTGCCCATACTTCTGAAACACCAATCGAACGACATCATCCTTGCGGTCATGGGGGAAATCCACATCGATATCTGGAAGTTTGTTAAGTGCCATACGGTCGCGATTGAGAAATCGACGGAAATAAAGTTCAAACCGCTTGGGACACACATCACTGATCCTGAGGCAGTAACATACCAATGAATCTGCAGCACTCCCTCGAGTGATCCATGAAATACCTTCTCTACGACATGCCTGAAGCAAATCCCAAACCATCAGAAAATAAGCCTCGTAGCCCACTTCGCGAATGGTCTCCAGCTCTTCTTCCACCTGCTGCATCACCCGCTGCCTTTTCGCAGATGGATAGCGTTCCTTCAGACCACGCATCACCAGCCGATACAGAAATTCACGGGGGGTCGCCCCGTCAGGGGGGTGATACTCTGGAAAATGAGGTGAGCCCAACGGCATGCGAAAGTCACGACAGCGCTCTACAATTTCTTGTTGGTAAGGCATCCAGGGCGCACAGGTCTCCCACACACGATCCCACGATCCCGAGGTTGGAAACCAGGCTTGGGACAAAGGGCTTTTATCGGGGTGTGCTTGCTTGAGCAATGTGCGTGTACGAATCGACTGAACCACCTGAAGTTTCCATCGATCCTCGGGTGTGGCGTAATGTATGGCTGGCACCACGACCTTGGGAAGGGGGATGTCCTGCCATCGAGAACTTTGGGAACCGGTAAAAGGATCCACCCCCAGATAAAATCGACGACTGAAAAGAGGCTCTATGGAGGGATCGCCCCCAACCGCCAACAGGCCATCAGTAGGTAGCGATTGCAATTGTTTCAAGGTCCAATTGGACCTGTAGCGACTCACGCGATGGGTGGGTTTTTCGCAAAGAGGGGATTCCAACATAGGAGCCGGTTTCTCAGCCCTTGTGGAAAGAATCTGACATAGATTTTGGTAGCCCTGTTGGGTTTGAACGTAGAGCAATAAAGGGGTGCGGCCGACTCGAATTTGCGCCCCGATCAGAGGTTGGATGCCTCGCTGCGTGGCATATTGATGGAAAGCCACCGAGCCATGGAGATTCCCCTCATCCATCAAGGCCACCGCCGAATGGCCTTGTTGCACGGCCAAATCCACCACCTGTTTGACTGAGAGCACGGAGTTCAAAAAACTGTAATGGCTCTTTACATTCAGACAAACCGGATACCCCGAATCATATCGCTGTCGCTTCGCGACCCATTTCATGGAACGACCGGATGAAGTCTGCCCCCTCACCGCCCCTCCTTTGCCTGGAGTGGATGGCACGTCAACCCCATGGCCGGATGATCGATACTTGTGACATGCACCGCCATTGCCACCTGGTGACCGAGAAGACATTGATGCCTTCCCTTCCCCTGACTGATCTCTGAGTATCCAGTCATGCCCTCGCATCACCACATGATGACCGCAACGCCGTCGAAGGCTGTCCATCACACGAACCAATCGTGCTTGCTCAACCCTGCGCTCTGCTGCCCGATCCAGAAGCAATTCATCTCGATAGGCACATGCATGAACATTGGAAAATTTCAAAGCCACCAGGCGCAGACTCACCCTTCGACGCCATGCCTTGCGAAGCATCCGTGATACGTGATCATACACCTCGTTTTCCAGATCGGTGGGCTCATCCAGACTCTCCGAACACTGATCCTCTTCCATGTCGTTGTAACGCACCTTGACGGAGAGTGTACGAATGGATTTGCCATCGCCGCGCACTCGAACCATCAGAGTATCGGCCATCTGTTTGAGGGTTGCCACCATGAGATCCTCATCGGTCTGATCCTTGGAAAACGTTTTCTGCTTTCCATAAGACTTGGCAGGAGCGGATACCGGCACAATGGGACGATCATCCTCCCCTGCTGCAAAGGCCCGAATCTGAGGTGCCATACGTCCCAAGAGGAGATGCAGCAGATCCGTGCGGGTCCCGGCAAGCTGCCCGATACGGGCCAAGCCTGCCGCACACAGTCGGGCCGAAGTTTTGGGGCCAATACCGGGCAACCAGTGATTGGCAAGCGGATGAAGAAACGCTTCTTCATAACCTGCCTCCACCGACTGAAACGCGGCAGGCTTGTGTAGTTTGGAAGCAATTTGACTGATCAGCTTGTTGGGGCCCATTCCTTCGCTTACGGATATTTTGAGGGATTGCCCGATGGCGCGATGAATGCGACGGGCTACCTCCGGAGCGTCACACCTCACACCTGTCAGATCAAAGTAACCTTCATCAATCGACGTGATTTCAACGTCGGGAGTGAAATCGTAGGCATAGGAAAACATCCAGCGGGAAAACCGCTCATATTTCTCATAATCCCCAGGAAGAAGGATCAAATGCGGACACAACTTTCGCGCCTGAAGGGTCGGCATGGCCGCACGGATACCAAAGCGTCTTGCTTCATAGGATGCCGCGGCAATCACGCCTCGCTTCTCCCCCCCCACAGCTACAGGTTTACCTCTCAGACGTGTATCCGAAGCCTGCTCAACCGAAGCAAAAAAGGCATCGGCGTCCAGATGAACCACCTTGCGCTGCATACGTCCTTCACGCATCACGGAATCTTTCGTGAGGATATCCGATCGCCCAAACTCCTAGCGATACTGTCGAATCAGGGCGACCATGACGCCCTGAATCACCAGTTCGTCAGCCGGAATCAAGTCAGGATACCTGGGGTTTTCGGCTTTGAGAAAAGGTTTGCCTTTCTGCTTCACAAACGTCTTGAGGGTGGATTCATTGTCGATCAATGCGGCAACCACTTCTCCTCCTCTAGGCTCCATTCCATGCTCCAGAATGGCATAATCGCCGTGCAGGATGTGACGCCCGATCATGGAATCTCCCCTGACCTCCAGCGCAAAGGTGCGAGCCGAGGGCTTCACCCCCAAAGTGTCGATATCGACCGAAACACACCCCTCGACCTCGGCTTCCTCACGTTGATCCGCAAACCCTGCTGGAATCGCCCCCAGAATGGGAATATCCACCACCTTGGAACGAGATACCGGATACAAGGTGGATGGAGAACCCATCACACGAAGGGACCGGGCCCGGTGCGCCCCACCCTCAAGATACCCCTTTCGACGCAACGCCTTGAGATGATCGGCGACGGCGGTGATGCTCCGAAACCCAAAAAATGCAGCTATTTCCCGCTGACTGGGAGAACTGCCATGTTCCCGTTGATAATCAATAATGAACCCAAGGACTTGGCCCTGTCGTTTGGTNAGCTTCGGTTTCATNAATACTGTTTATTTGAACAGTATTCATGAAACTTGTGCTGTCAACACTGGAAACAGCCTCCCTCGCGTGGATCCAGAGATTCCATGTTGGCCTCACAGCATCGGGTCTTCGATGATCCGTCAAAATCAGGGAATGACATTCGATGGGTCTTTTCAGATAATGGGTTCATGCTTCCAGCAGCACATTGGAGTTTTCATCCAAAAAACACTTGTCGCCTGGTCGGCCAACTCATTGTCATGGGCCACCTGGGGCTCAGCNTCATCGCCCAGGATTTCCCGGGAGACATGCCACTCTCGAAAGTGCTGCTACCCGATCAGGGCTGGGAACGTGCTGCCGATGGATTTCAATTCACCGATGGAGCCTGTTCGGATGCAGAAGGACACTTCTACTTTTCCGGAAGGCGAGGAGACGAAAACGCCATCTACCGAATACACCATGCGCATGGGCTCGAAGTCTTCATCGCCGATGCACCCGGTGTCAGTGGGCTCGCTTTTGGACCGGATGGTCGACTCTACGGCTGTCGATGGTCTCAAAATGAGGTCATTGTCTTTGACGAACAACACAAGATGGTCGTACTGGCAAAGGACACACATGCCAATGATTTGGCTCTCCATGCGCAAGGCCATCTGTATTACACCGCTCAACGCGGTGTGGTGTGGCTTGACCCGCACAAACAATGGCANGCTCAACTTGTTTCAGAGGATCTTGCCACTCCCAATGGTATCAGTCTCAATCCCGATGGAGGCATGTTGCTGGTTTCTGAGTATGGTGGGGAGCATGTCTGGGCGTTTACCACGGATCTGGATCAAGGCCCCAAGCATGGCGACACCTACATGACCATGCGCCACCCGAATGATGAAACACCTTGTCGTGGTGATGGCATGACGGTGGATGAGGAGGGAAGATGCTATGTCACCACCGCTCTTGGGCTTCAAATGTTTGATGCCACCGGAAGAATCAGCGGGGTGATGACCTCACCTGCGAAAGGGTTGAACAATGTGGCCTTTGCCGGGAGCAGNCGCGACCATCTTTATGTGACCTGCTCCAATGGAATCTACAAGAGGCAAACCAAAACACGGGGCATTTGGCCTTTCCAACCTTCAGCGCAAACCCCCTGATCTTTTGACCGATCCGGGCAGAATCACTCTCTTGTCGTGCCTCCAAGGGCACGCTTTTCCATTCTGATGCAAGACATCCCTTTTTATCTGATCATGCCACTTCTGGCCGCCATGCTCTACGCAGCTGCAGGCCTGTTTTTCAAGGAAGCGTTCCGAGGTGGCGCCGGTTCCATTCAAAGTTTCGTCCTCACCAGCTGGATCATGACGCTTTGTTTTTCCCCTTTCATCTTCTGGGAATCTCAACCCATCCCCTGGGGGAAAATCTACCTTCCATGGATCACTGCCATAGCTTTTTTTGCCGGTCATTGGCTTACTTTTTCCGCCATCAAGGTCGGCGACATCTCTCTGGTCATGCCCGTATTGGGAACCAAATCCGTATTTGTGGCACTCTTTGCCTGGCTCATCTTTGGCATCCAGATCCCGGGAGGCATGTGGCTGGCCACCCTCCTCACCGCGGCATCGGTTTACATCCTCGGAAAAACCGATCGCCCCAGCCAAAAACGTCGGGTCCCTCTGGNTACCGGACTGACCATACTCAGCGCGGCCTGCTTTGGGCTGTGTGATGCACTGGTACAGCAATGGGCTTCCANCTTCGGATTGAAAGCCTTTTTAACCTTGATGTTCCTNGGAGTGGGCCTCTTGGCNACNTTTCTCGTCAGCCGTTTTGAAAGCCCCCTGAAATCACTCAAATCCCATACACTTGTGTGGTTGGGGGCTGGGGCCTTTTTAACATCGCAGCAGGCCATCTTGGTGGGTGTATCCGTCGCCATGTTCCACAACGCGACAGGCGTGAATGTCGTTTACAGTTCGAGGGGACTTTGGGCAATCATCATGGTCTGGTTGCTGTCCCGGCTTACCGGTTATCGAGCAGAACAGCCCCATGCAAAAACGCTCTTACTGCGACTCATCGGAGCCATTCTGATGGTAAGTGCCATCCTNCTGGCCATTCTTTCCAGCCCAACAACTGCAACGGTCGACCCGGGTTAGGCAAAGAGCTGCTTCAANGGCNTCCCTTTNTCTGCCACAGTGAANGGGCGCCCATCGGGNGAATGAATCACTTCCTCAAGNGGCAATCCCAGGGCNTAGGCAATGGTCGCATTGAAATCAGGGATNGTTACCGGATTGGAAAGGACTTCCCTGCCTTGTGGATCGGTTTGTCCCCAGGTGGTGCCTCCTTGCACCCCTCCCCCAGCCAGCAGACAGCTGAATGCCTTGGGGTAGTGATCGCGACCGCTGTTCTGATTGATGACAGGGGTGCGACCAAACTCCGTCGCCAGTACCACCAATGTTTCATCGAGTAGGCCACGACTCGACAAATCCTGAATCANGGTACTCAGAGCCTGNTCCAAAACAGCGGCCTTTTGACTGACTCGGGTAAAATTGTCCTGGTGGGTGTCCCAGCCCCCCAGGCTGACTTCCACATATTTCACGTCACGTTCGATCAATCGACGAGCCAGCAGGCACCCTTTGCCGAAGGGATCCTCACCATAAGCCATGCGCATGGCATTCGATTCCAGGCTCAAGTCGAAGGCAGCCAAGTCCTGGCTTTTCATCAGTTTGATGGCATCCTCGTAAGCTCCCCCATAAGCCCTTACTTGCTTTTGGTTGAAGCGCTGCTCGAAGGCTCGGTTGAATTTCCCGGTCAGAGCAAGGCGTTGCTGGAGCATCTCCTCTGGCACTCCGCTGGAGCGCTGACTGTTTTGCAAACCACGATCTGGGTTACGAATGGGCAGTGGGGCATATTCGGCCTCCATGAAACCACCTCCTGGGTGTCGAGAATCACCACCAATTTTGATGTAGCCCGGTAAATGAGGGTTGATAGCGCCTCCCAGACGGACGGCCCAGGAACCCATGGAAGGATGCCGAATGGTCCCACGCTGAGTGTAGCCCGTCCAAACAAAGTAGCGGCCACGCTCGTGGGCTCCTTGATTGGAGTGCATGGACCGAATCACGGCGGCATGGTGCATGCACTGCGCCATTTTCGGAAGATAGGAGCTGATCCGGGTCGCACAGCGGGATGATTTGAGACTTTCAACCGGACCTCGCACCGTATCGTCGTTTTTGGGATCCAAGGTATCCAAGTGACTCATCCCTCCATTCATGTAGAGATAAATCACCTTGGAAGCCCGACCTCGTGAACCTTTTGGAGGAACCGTTGCACCCAAGGCATCAGGAATGGATAAGCGACCTGTCATTCCCACACCCACGCCCAAAAGGGTCTTGGCCAAATAACCTGCAAAGGCTCGACGAGGGCAGGCAGGTTGATGCCACGGGAAGAGGCTTTTTGAGGAGGGTTCGTTCATTGAATAAAGGCAAATTCTCGCGCATTGAGCAGCATCCAGGTAAGATTTTTCGTAGATGCAGGCCCATGCTCCTGTTGGGCGGAGAGCAGCCAAGCGCGCTCCTCGGCGTTGGGAGAGCGGGTAAGGAAAGCCCTGAAGAGAAGTTCCAGTTGGGTCGACGGGTCGGAGCTGGTTTCCAAAGTGGATGCCAATACGGCTTTTTCATGGCCCAGGTAGGCTTCCAGAGGACCATTCAGAAGCATCAGCGCCTGAGGCACATTGGCATCCACTGCAAAAGCATCGATCGTTTCACGGTCTGATTGACCAAATTCGCGCAAGAAGTGTCCTTCGGGAGCAGGAGAGGCCACTTCGGAAGCTCGCACCAACTGTGCAGGCAGTCCTCGCCAGCGGGGATCAGAATCCCGAGCTGGCACCTGAGCTCCCATCACAGACTGCTTGCGAAGCTCCGCCAGAGCTTTTCGATGCGAAGCCAGGTTTTTCCGATCCACCTCAAATCGTAGTGAAGCTACCTTCTTTTGTCGGTTTCGACCATTGACCTTGCGCTGAAGTTGATTCACGCGTGTCTGCAGCTCCTTGATTTGCTGGTCCAGCTTGGACTCCGAAGCGATCACCTCCAGCATCTCTTGAAGAGGTTTGCCAGCCAGTTGCTGGGCCATTTCATAATTTCGATCCACGCGCACGGCCCCGAGACGCTCGTCCAGATCAGGAACGATCAACGTCATGACCGAATCCCACCATTGCTCAGCTCGCATCCGGGTCAAAGGTCGGCCCTGAAAAAGAAAGGTCTCTTCAGGTGAATGCGGTTGGAGCAGCGTGGCACGACGATAGGTCTGGGTGCGGGCAAGGATCGCCTGATAAGCTTGAAGATCGAACTTCAATTCGATCAAGGTATCGGTCAGAAAACGAAGCAATTCAGGATGACTTGCCTGAGATTGATCACCAAGGTCATCGACGGGCTCTAAAAGACCGACGCCCATCATTCGTTTCCAGTAACGGTTGGCAATGACACTGGCAAAGCGGGGATTTTCGGGAGAAGTGATCCAATCAGCGTATTGATGCCTTAAGGAGGGATGATCACTGGTCTGAGCTTGATCCGCAAACAGGACCTTGGGTTCCACCACCGACTTGGGTTTGGCATCATCGTATGCGTAATCCTCAGGGAGCTTGAGGGAGGTTTTTCTCTCTTCCACCCGATAGCGAAGAGGGCGCGTCATGCGTCGAGCCACCGCTTTCAGTTCGGGATCGATATCCTTGCGATTCTGATTATTGCCAAGTGCCCTCAGCTGACGGCCTGCCTTGGGGTTGCTTGTTTTGACACCATAGGCGTAAGCAGCTTGCTGGTAATACTGTTTTTGGGTCCAGGCATCGTAAGGATGGTCGTGACATTGAGCACAAACCACTTGCGTGCCGAGAAACACCTGGAAGGTGTTGGCCATGTGGTCGAGCTCCATGCCGGCATCCCGAAAGTAAAACCCTGTCGCACCGTCCTCCCACAAGTAACCTTCAGCGTTGATCAAGTGTGCCACAAACTGGTCATAGGGCATGTTCTCTTCGAGGGCTCGCTTGACCCAGCTGATGTAGGGAGCGCCGGGAAGATTGCGCATTCTGGATTGGATACGAAGCAAGTCTGCCCAATAATTGAACTCGTGACTGACATGGCCTCGGGACTGAAGGAGCTGGTCGATGGTCTGTTCCCACCGGCGCTCGACAGGCTGCTGCTCAAATCGAGTGATTTCTTCAACGGTTGGTATTCTTCCAATCAGATCGAGATAGACACGCCGCAAAAGAACCGATGTCGGCGCCTGAGGGGAGGGCTCAAGCCCTTTTTCAACAAGCTTTTCCTCGATGAATGCGTCAATTTGTTGGGCTCGATCCTGAAACGTGGCAGCCCAATGATCGGGACGACTGCCTGCATGAAGCGGTGAGTGCATCCATACCCCCATCGCACCCAAGACCATGGCCAAGCCACAAGAGGCTTGAGTCCAGACCCTGAAAAATGCCATCAAAAATGGACCACTCATAATCTACTCACCAATATGGCACTGAGAAAGTGGGTTGCCAAGAGTGAAGTCAGGTAGGTAATCTTTGGTCTGTCCACCGTAGTAAGCCCTGAAAGATATATCTGCCATCATGAAGTTAACCTCAATCTGGCCGCTCCTGGTTTGGCTTTCATTCAGCAAACTTTGCATGATGCCCCATCTTCTTGCGGAGGATCCAGGCAAGCCCCTGGGCCAAAGCGCACCTACCCTTTCGCAAACAACGCTGCAAATCCTTCAAGGTCAGGCATCCACCAGCGCGGTTGAAAAACCAGAGGATTCACCGACCATCGATAAGAAGAAGGACTCCAAGAGAGTCACCGGAGGCCTTTTCAAAGAATGGTTCTCTCGTGCACGGGTTTCCAAAACAGAGGAACCACCTGGGGTAACGTCCAGCCCTCTGCCCAAAAGAAAGCCCCGCCTCTGGGAATGGTTTAACCCAAAAGCACCCCTTTCAGAAGCCGAACAAAGTAGAAAACCCATTGATAGCCTCGGTCGTCGAATCACTCCGCAACAGATGGGTTCAAGTCCTGTTACCGAAGCTGAAGGCATCGAATGGTTTTTCATTCGGTTTTAATGCCTTCGCAAAAATCCAGACCTGTAACCTCTACTGCATACCCGAGACCAGGCGGAAGAAGGTTGCCGGCCCCCCTTCAGAAAGGTCCTGAGGTATGGGCAACTCGGTCAAGGGCCCTAGTGCGTCAGCAAAGTCGACCCATGTCTCCAAATCGTGAGACATTTGAATCCGATACGACATACCTTCCAAACCTTCCACTCGCAACCAGAGCATTTGATCCTCTGACCAATGCATAGCAATAGCGGCAGGCATGAGTGGATCCCCTGATATCATCCAATAGTAGGTCTCACAGCTACTCTCCGTATGATTGGATTCAACGCATACCTGGATTTCATGAAGACCCGGTATCAGCGCCTGCGTCCGAAAACTTCCAGTCATTTTGGAAGCAGCCCCATGGGTCAGTCGCCCCACGCGGATCTGGAGAACCCCCTCTTCCGGATCATTCTCTGCTCCCAGTCCTTGGGAAAACTCTGTCCTGCCAAGCTCGACGCCTTTGGGATACTTGATGAACACCTGCGTATCGGTTGCCTCACACGCACCCACGTTGGCCAGCTCGAAAGATTGCTCCACCCACTCTCCTGTGGTGCTTTCCCCATTCCAATCCTTGAGGGTCAGTTGAAGGTCATTCAGGGAACAAGTGCCACACTGCAGCAACCAGCAGACGGCATTCTGGAACAAAGCCCTTCTGATGGGGTCCTTTTCCTGCCCCATCGGACCGGAAAGGGGAAAGTTTTGTGAAACCCAGCGAGGTTGAGCTGCCTCGACCATACCACCGGCAGGATACCTTACCATGAGATCGGTTTCATCCAGCCTGACAATGGCCTCGGCATTGGATGTGGCAGATGCCTGGTCCATTTCTCCTGAAACCACGAAAGGCGAAACTTGGCCAAATCTTCCCTGAAGGAACGACTGGAAAAACCCCCTTTCTTCAAGAACCACTTGCTGATGGACCCCTTCTACTCCTTGTCCTTGCAGGTGCACCAGATACTCCCAGCGTTGGCGTTCCTCACTCGTCAACCCGGAAGTCGCACTCAGCAAGTGGTTGCCGAGAAGATAAACGGGAAGCTGCCTGTCGAAATAAAGATACTCGAGCCAGCCCAGCATTTCATGAGAAACCCCCACCTCGGCATCTTCCATCGCGAGGATCATGTCCATCCCATCCAAAGCAGCTGGATCCTCCAGCTCCGATGGCAGCCAATGCATGCCAACCCCCATTTCGAAAAGCAAATCCTGGATAAGTTCCTTTTCGACAACCGGCACCGCTGTGGGGAGCAAACCCACCTGAAAACAAGTGGATGAAACACCGATGCGCACCGGGGATGAGGAGACCTCCGTCCCGTCCTCGCGGAAAGCAACGGCTCGAAGAAGGAAATCTCCAACCGAATCCGGCGCCCAATCAAAGACGTAAGGTGCCGCACTGCGCAATGCCACAAGCCTGTCTCCTGCATAAAGATGAACCACGACACCTTCTGGGGGATCTCCCTCAAGGCTCAGCTCAACTCGCGTGCTCTGCCCTCGGCACACCACGGCTCGATCCTTGGGTTCGAGGATTTCCAACCCGAATTCTGGGGGCCTTGCAACGACAGTCACCCAACGGCTTGGAGTCGTCGAAGAAGCCCCTGAATCATCTTCTACCATCGCACTCAGGGCATATCGGCCGATTTCACCGGGCGTCCAGTCCCACTCCTGGCTATTTTCAATTCCTTCTCCTAAAAACGCACCATTGACCAGAAACCGCGNACGCGTGATGACCCCGTCAGGATCCTGAGCTCGGATCTGCATTCGAAGGGTTTGACCCAGCCATAGAGAGGTTTCTCCAGAAGGTTCCAGCCACTCAACCAAAGGNGNCTGATTAACCATTGGATCCACACGAATTTCGATCGGTTCGGAAAGAGTCGAAGCCCCCAAGTCATCGATGACGGTCGCTGTCAATTGATAGGATCCTTGCGTAGAAGGTATCCATTCCAAACTACCTCCAATCGGATCCGCTTCTCCAATTGGCACCCCGTTGGCGTGAAATAAGAGGCTGGCAATGGTCCCGTCCAGGTCCTCCGCAAACACTTTAAGTTCGATGGTATCCCTCAGGACCATGGAGGCCCCCGATCGAGGGTTGAGCCATGTCACCGTTGGCTTGAGGTTGTCAGGAGGTTCGACGATCAGAGGAAACCGCTGGATGTAGGTGGAGTGCATCTGGCTCCCATCATCCACACGCAGGGCGAGTTCGGCCTTGCCGTGTGCAGCAGGATGCAAGGTGATATTGAGATAGCCCGAGCTTTCGCCCTGTTGAAAAACCATCTGGTGGGAGGCAATGAGCGGATCCCCTTCAACTTCCAGGTAGAAGGTCAAGGCTTGTTGTTCGAAATCAGAGCCATCGGTGATTTTTGTAATAGGTATCGGGAGTATGGGCTGCCCCGGCTTGACCGTGACGCCTTCCGGACCTTGGAAGAAGGGGGAATCATTGATCGACCTTAGGTTCCAGGAAGCGGTTTGCTCACTGCGGGCACCCTGTGCATCGGCAACTGAAAGAGTGACCTTGCTCATTCCATGGCGATCTCCGGCAGGATACCAAGCAACGGTCAACTCACCGTTCTGGAAAGAAGATTCCATGCCGCGATCCATNTCCACCCACTCAGGTTGGCTGAACGCAATTTGGAAATCGGGGACAAAATCGGGATCATCTTCATCTTGCACCCAGAATCGAATAAGCACTTTTTCATCCTCATTGGACTCAATTTGAGGGATGGGTTGCATGGTCGGTGCCTGATTTNCAACCA
Organism: Pedosphaera sp.; assembly: GCA_002686885.1. Classification (GTDB taxonomy): domain Bacteria; phylum Verrucomicrobiota; class Verrucomicrobiia; order Limisphaerales; family AAA164-E04; genus UBA7971. The sequence continues at coordinate 32,238 of NYYT01000017.1, read as the reverse complement.
CGCCATACCGAAGTTTCAGGGTGGATGAGAAGGTGCGGGAAGAGGGCTCCATGGTGGTCATGGTNATGGTGAATTCAGTTTCATTCCCAGGCTCNGTGAGCATGGGAATGGCCTCTGCTTCCCANAAAGACCCGCTCATGGATCCGTGAAAAACAGCTTCCGGCATTGCTGAGCTGGTAATTTTTACTTCAGCAATGGGAACAGGTGGAGTCAGGTGAGTGAATATTCCAGCCAGTTGTGAAGCAGTTGGAACACTTCGATGGTTGCCACATGTCGCAAGAGAAATCGCTTCCATCCATCGACTGCCTTGCAGGCCTGGTTCCCCCAGGAAAACCGTGTGAATCGAAACACCCATGAGCTGGGCANGCAATGTTGCAGCCACCGGGTCACCTTCGGAGGTTTCTCCGTCCGAAAACAGGACAATCGTTTTAAGACTCCCCTCCTGAGCGTGAGCCTCGAGTTCATCCAACGCGACATTGAGGGCCCTTTCGATGTTGGTTCCTCCTGAGGCATCAAAATCCTCAAGNCGATCCGTGATCGCATCACGAGATGCGGTCAAGGGNTGCACCAAATTGGCATATTGATCAAAGTCCACCAGCCCCAGTTGCAAAGGTATNTGTTCGGGAAGTGAGTCAATGAATTCGCGAAGGGCCTCCAGGCGCTTGCGATCAGGATCGCTGTCCACCAGACTTTTTGAGCTGTCCATGACCAACATCAGATCCATGGCAGAGACGCCTGCATCCCAGCCTACTGACCCTCGCAAGTCTACCGATGCAGCCTCCACTCCATCCCCATTTTTCCAGTTCAGAAAGCCAATGGAAGGAAGGGAAGGAACCGAAGCCGGAGTTGAATCCAGACAGGCGGAGAGGATTTGCAAATCGAAGCCATATTCGATCCGATTGGTAGCCGTACGGAACACTTGAAGGTAAAAGACCCCGGTGTGTTCAACTCCGATGAATTGATCAAAAGGCTTGGGCGAAAAAGACTCCACCTCGGAACTGTCAAACACCACCTCTCCATAAGGATTGGTCAATTTCCAGTCCAACCCCAGGGAGCCAGGATGCATTTTCAGATGACAGGTCTCGCCCTTGGTCAAGGAGATGCTGTAAACATCCACTTCTCCCGGCAAGTCCAGCACCCCCGCACCCATGTCGGGTTGATCGGGTAATACCGTGATCCGGTCTCCCTGAAGGGGGTAAATCAACGGCATGGGCACTTCGGTGATCTTGAAGCGATACAAACCCGTTCCAAGGTGGTTTTGGCCGCCCACCCTCAGAAGGTAGGTGCCGTTCTCAAGCAACGGAACGGGATCCGGATGGGAACAGGTCATGCACTGACTAAAAAGCTCTTTTCCTGTGGGATCTTCCAAGGTCCAGGGCATGCTCCCAAGCTCCTGAACGGAGCTGAGCAACTGAACAAACAGGCGCTGCCCAGCGACGCCCTCAAAGCGATAAACATCCCTTGCCCCTGGAAATTCGATCCCTCCCATGCCCACCTGATCCGCATTTGCTTCAATTGTCTGGCCAATTTGGATGTTAAATTCATCATCCGGTGGCACAGGTTGAATGCGNAGCGAATAGGCACCTGTGCCACTATTGAGATTCCCNCCAACCTGCAAGGTGTAGGTGCCACTGGTTTCCAGAAAAATAGAACCTGGATCATTACCGAAGAAGGATTGGGGGCGAAAAATCTCGTCGCCATTCGGCCCGGACAGACCCATCTGACAGCTCAGCAAGGTTTCATCGAAATCAACCAGGTCGATGAGCACTCTTCCTGGTTCGTGCTGCGTCCAAATGTAATGATCCGCAGCAGCCTCCGCCTCGATGAATCCTGAACCATCATCGCTCATTGGGAGTTCGATTACCTCGTCCAGGGAAATGGAGAATCTTTCCGGAGGAGGCACCGCTCGGAAGGTCAACCCGTAGGCCCCTGTGCCTGCATCCTTTCCATCTCCAATCTCCAAACGGTAGTCTCCCGGTTTTTGAATGGTGAAGATGCGCTTCTCATAGGTCCCAATATTTCCAGAATAAAGTGTGCCAATCAGCTGATTTTGAATCGACCAATCCACATAGAGAAGACCAGGTTCCCAGTGCTGAAACTCCAAGATGAACTGCTGTTGTTCTTCTGAGGTGAAAAGAAAGGTGTCTACGGAGCCGGGCGCCTCAATGATTCCTGCCCCCTTGGCTGGCAGATTGGGCGCCAGGATCCCTGCGGGTGGAAGATCAAAAACTTCCGGCCAGTCAACGGCGTGAACCGTGAGCTGATAGCGGCCCTGGACAACGGCATCCTCGGATCCAACCACGATTTCGTATACCCCCTGCCTGACAACATCCTTGACACCTCCTGCCCCTTGGGCGGCAACGACTTGAGGGCTCCCAAAAAGGTCCTTGCCCCAGGGATCCAGGAGCTTGATCGGAAGCTGCCGAAGAGCCGGATCCTGTTCACCCCACTCCAAGAAGATTTTTTGACCAGGAACGGTGACCTCGAATCGAAAGATTTCCACCTCACCTGGGTTCTGGATCCAACCCTCGCCTCCAGTGGAAGCATACCCATCAATGGTGTTTCCAAATGTCAGGTCATGTATTTGTTGGCTTTGGGCCACAAGGGATGTTGCCCCGAGAAGAAAAAGTGATAAGAGAGGGGTCCACCAAAGGTTGAGCGTTGATTTCAACATCGGGTATGAACGATCCTCACCTGAAAGGTTTCTGCGACAATGTATGGGTCTGTATTCCATAGGCCCCAGGAGCAGCCTCTGACAAAAGACTTGAGACTCTACCGGCTTGGTACAAATTAAAGCGACACCACACTTTGACCCTTTATGCGCGACACCCTTCACAACCCGTGCGGTTCTAAAAAGATGCCCTCGTATCTTCGAAAAAACAAATCTTTTAAAGGTTTTACCTTAATCGAACTATTGGTGGTGATTGCCATCATCGCCATCCTTGCCGGCATGCTGCTTCCGGCCTTGAGCAAGGCCAAATCAAAAGCTCAGGGCATTCTTTGCCTGAACAACCACCGACAGCTTTCCTTGGGGTGGAGGCTTTACAGCGACGACAGTGGCGGCACCCTTCCCTACGTCAAGCATGGCCCTTACGAGTGGGTGGGTGGGTGGCTGGATTTCAGTACTGGAAATCGTGAAAATTGGGATCCTCAGGCCAATTTGACCCGCAGCATTTTGTGGCCTTACCTCGGAGGCAGTCAGGGAATTTTCAAATGTCCCGGTGACAAAAGCGTGGTCAAAACGCGTGATGGGGTTTTTCAGCGTGTCCGCAGCATGTCCATGCTCAACTGGGTGGGGGGTCGTGGTGAAGATCGCCCCATGGGCTGGTCCGATGCCTCAGGGCCCTGGCGCATTTATCGCAAGGAGTCCGATTTTGTGGATCCGGGTCCATCCAATACATTCGTCTTTCTGGATGAAAGGGAAGACAGCATCAACGATGGCATGTTTGTCGTCGACATGGGAGGGTTTCCTGGAGATGGGACTGCCTATCGTATCGTGGATATTCCAGCAAGCTACCATAACGGCTCAGGCGGTTTTTCCTTTGCTGACGGTCATTCAGAGACCAAGAAATGGCAGGATGCCCGCACCGTAGAGGCTTTTCAAAAGGGCACGGTGACCCCTTACAACCGACCTTCTCCCAATAATCCAGACATCCAGTGGATGCAAGAACGCTCAACGCGCCACCTGTAAGCAGTGCAACCGAAAGCCGAAGGTCATCCTCGGCCATCTTTGACCACATCACCCCCCCCTTGGTAGATCAGCCCAAACTTAGCGGGCCATCGACACAGTATTTAGCGGTGCCAAAGGTGGTTAAGGAATCATGCCCCATGGCATGGGCCAGAGAGAGCCACAGTCGGTTGTGAGGCACCCCTCCAAGATCGAGGGCACGCCCGTTCTTGAACCCGCCACCACCACCAAGCAGGACAAATGGAATATTGGAAAGGGTATGCGAATTCCCCTTACCCAGTTCATTGATCCAGACAATCTGGGTGTGATCCAACAAACTACCGCCTGCTCCACCTGGTTCGGGGATCTGCCCGAGCTGATCTGCCAAGTAAGCCAGTTCGCCCGCGAACCACTGGTTGATCCGTAAAAGCTTGTCTTGAGCGTCCTGGTTGGAATCGGGTTCATGAGACAGAGAATGGTGCCCTTCTTCGACGTTCAGCCATCGCATGCGAGCCTGCCCGACCGATCGCATGAACTGGAGGGAAGCCACACGCGTCATATCGTTCGCCAGGGCATTGACCAACAAGTCGATTTGCATCCGACTGATTTGAGGGGTGTTGTCGTTGACCAGTTCAATATCAGGATCCAGCTCGGGCTCGGGATGCTGAAGCTCGGTATTCGTTTGTGCTGAGACAATGTCCTGCTCCAGGCGACGCACCAGCTGAAGGTGCTGTTCGAGAAAAGCCTTATCCTCAGAGCTGATGTGAGGCGCGACTTTTCGCACATCCTTTCTGACATGGTCGAGAATGCTTGCCAGATGCTTGCGATCTTGAGCCCCGCCGTAAAGTCGTTGGAACATGCGGCCGGGATCATCTATGGGAGCCACTGGTTGATCGCTGCCCGCGTAGCACATCCGCGTCCAGGGATCAGCACGATTGGGAACGGCAACCCCAAACTCCAGAGAACCAAAACGTGTGCGGGTCGCCTCGCTAGCCTGCAAATGATTGCGGATCTCCTGATCAATGGAAATACCGCTGGCCCAACCGGCCGGGGTATCGCTTCCACCCTGAATATTGCCAGGCAGCAGTTCGGTCGCCGGCAGCAGGCAGGACATGCCTCGCATATGGTTGTCCCCATCTCCGCGAATCTTGTTGTGAACTCCCTTGAGAAGAAGCATCTGATCACGATGAGCCGCCAGCGGCTCCAGAATCGGTTGGAGCGAAAGCGGGCTTTCTTCGCCGGCATCTTCTCCCGGCCAGAAAGCGTTGGGCAAAGTGCCGTTAGGTGAGAACATGATCACCAGACGCTTGGGAGGTGTTTGGCCATCCGCACGAAGCGCATTCAAGCTGGTCAAACCGGACAGAAATGGAAGGGCCGCACTACCAACCCCCAAGTCTTTGAGAAAGTTACGGCGTGTGCGATGGGCTGAGGACTTCATGGGGAGACCGATGGCTGTTCATGGATTCCGTAAGGCACCACAAGATGGGCGATTTCCTGTAGTAACTCTTTGACGTTAAATTGGTTCTTTTGAAAATGCAACCTTAACTGCTGGAGACCTTTTGCGTCGAATACGGCAGTGTCCCATTTGACAAATTGATGAAAAAGACTGGCAACGAATGCATTGTGGGCCTGCTCCTCTCCTATCGCATGCTGAGCGACATCCCAGGCGCTCGAAAATGAAAAGGTCACTCCTTCATCCGTTTCATAAATCGAACGTGCATCGATGGGTGTATCCTTCTCGTGCGTCCGCCACTTACCCACCGCGTCATAATGCTCCAGAGGAAAACCCAGGGCATTGATCACCCCATGACAGGCCATGCAAGCAGCGTCCTGAGTCAGTTGAGTGACTTTTTCTCGCATGGTGACATGGGCCTCAAAATCATCCTCATTGAAGGCGACGGCCACAGGGGGAGGTTTCATTTCCCTTCCAACCACCTGTCGAGTCATGAAAACTCCCCGATGAATGGGCGAGGTGCTGTTGGGGTAGGCAAAGGCACTCAGCAGATAGGGATGAGTGAGCACTCCAGCCCGTCGGCGATCCTTGATTTGAACCCGCACCCAGTCCTTGAGAGTCGGTTCCTCTGTCACACTCTCTACCATGAAACCTTCTTCGGATTGCATGAGGTAGAACTCAACCATCTCGGGGCTGAACAGAAGATAATCTGCAAGCAAAAGGTCCCGGTAATCGGATGTGTCACTCCAAACCACGCGGTCAATGAACAGGTCCAGCGATTGACGCAGAGCCCACATGAGACTGGGGGTGAATCCGGGGAACAACGCAGCGTCCTTGGACAAATCGCGCTCTTCCAGCTCAAGCCAATGCTCAAAGAAGGATCGCATTTTAAATCGTGTCAGTGGATGGTCCACCATCCGTGCAATCTGCTCTTGCAGTTTATCGGTGGACAAGAGCTCCTGTTCGCTGGCTGCTTGCAACAAGGCAGCGTCAGGAAGTGAGTCCCAGAGCAACCGTGCGAGGCGCGCTGCCATGAGATAAGAGGCAGGCTTGTCGCTGGTCACCCCCCATGGCGCATAGAGGAAGGAAGGGGACGTGACCATGAGCATGACGCCTCTGCGCACGGCTGATTCAGGACGATCCGAGGTCTCAAACAAACGATGCTCGTAAAGCATTTGTTCCTCTGCATCCAAGGGCCTTCCGAAAGCATGTTCCGCCAGTCTGGGCAAAAAGTCCTGGATGGGTTTCTGTCGCTGCTCATCGCCTGCCTTGAATCCGACAAGCAATGGCAATCGCTCCACCACTTCCTGCGCCACTTCGGCCGAGGCCTGGATCACAGCTTCATACCAATCGTAGGAGAGATCCGATCCCCGCTCATATCCCAGACTGCGATCATCCGCTGGAAAGGGGGTTTGGAGGACAAAGGTTCGCGGGGGGCGATGCGTTCGCAACACCTCCTCATGAACCGTTTTCCATACCCCGCGAGGGGCTTTCCACTCCAGCCGGATGGAACCACTCTTTTCCTTGTATTTGAAAAATTCCATGCGCAAGGGGTAGGAACGCCCTCCGATGAGCTGAACCTTTGCCTCCATCGAACGCATGGCGCCGGAGCTGACCCAGCCATCGATGAGGGCTGCTTGCCCGGCAACCGAACTATCGTCCCTCAGTTTGCCACGTTGAGCGCCGGGATCGTGATTCACATAAAGCCGAGCCCCGTTTTCGGAGGTCACTCGAAACGTGTAGTCCCCACTGGTCTGCGCAAAAAAGCCCCCTTCCCAGATGATGGCAAATTGTTCCCCATCGATCTCGGGGGTAGGACCCTCCTCCCCAAAGTCAAACTCAATGACTTGGTCCACCCTTTCCAGTTTTTGCTCGTTGGCCTTATTCATCCCCTTGGACTGAAAATAGGTGGCTCGTAAACCGGTATCGGTTTGAGCCGATGCCATGAGCAAATGGTCATGTCCTGCAGGCTGTTTCTGATGAGGCGTGAAGTAAGATACCAAATCTGCAACCGCATTCTGAAACTGCTCGGCAGTGAGTCGAGCAGGTGTCATTCGGGGAGCCCGGCCCATGGCTGCTCGGGCTTCACTGGAATAAAAGGCGTGATACACATAGTAAGCCACATCGCTTGCCTCCTGCCCCACACAAAGATCGGGATCCTCCTCTGGCATGGTGCGAACGATACGACGGACCAGACTCTCGAGAGACCGATCGCCGACCAGAGGATCCTGGTAGGCATCGGTTCCACCCTGACCACCGAAACCATGACAATCGGCACATTGGTTAGCGTAGATGACCCGACCTGNCTCGAATCGTTCTTTAAGGACTGCCTCTTGAGCCTGGGCAACGGGCCTGCATGAGAGAACCAGAAACGCTAGGAGCGTCCTCCCCCAGTTTGCCCATGATTTGAAGGCGATCGACTGTGCGTTGCATCGAGACATAACTACGGAGTGCTGGGAGAACACTATCATCCACCACCATCGGCTGCAACATCGACTCACTCACCCTCACACCTCATTTTAACTCGAAAAGAGGCATTGGCGCCTGTTGGGGGCTCTGCTAAGAAAAGGGGCGTTCCCATGAAAAGTATTGTTTTCTTGCTGCTCATTCTTTTGGGCCTTGGTCTCCAGTGCCCGCTGCATGGAGATCAGGAGCCCCGTCCATCCTCCCCCAATGTGTTGGTCATCCTGACGGATGACCAGGGTTGGGGCGATCTGAGCATCCATGGCAATCGCAACCTGAGCACACCTCATCTGGACAGTATCGGAAGCAAAGGTGTGATCATGGATCGCTTTTATGTATGTCCGGTTTGTTCGCCAACCCGGGCGGAGTTCCTCACCGGTCGTTATCACCCCCGAGGCGGCGTCTACAGCACATCAGCAGGAGGAGAGAGGCTGAATCTTGGAACCACAACCATCGCCGAAGCCTTTCTCGAGGCTGGATACAAGACCGGCATGTTCGGTAAGTGGCATAACGGGACCCAACCACCCTACCACCCGCGAAGTCGAGGTTTTGAGACATTCTACGGATTTACCTCGGGACATTGGGGGCACTATTTCAGTCCGTTGCTCGAGTCCAATGATCAAATCGTGCCGGGTTCAGGTTACATCAATGATGATGTTACCGAACATGCCATGACCTTCATCAAGGACCATCAGGAAAGACCGTTTTTTTGTTATCTGGCCTTCAACACACCGCATTCCCCGATGCAAGTACCGGATACCTATTGGTCCCGATTCGAAGACAAGGAGCTTCCCATGCGCCACCGAGACCCCGAAAAGGAAAATCTGGATCACACGAGGGCGGCACTGGCCATGTGCGAAAATATCGACTGGAATGTTGGACGTCTACTCAAGCTGCTTGATCAGCTCTCTCTGGCCGAGGACACCATCGTGGTGTTTTTCTGCGACAACGGCCCCAATGGGAACCGTTGGAATGGAGGCATGAAGGGGCGCAAAGGATCCACCGATGAAGGTGGGGTTCGAAGTCCTCTGTTCATTCGGTGGCCGGGAAAGATTCCAGCAGGCAAACGCATGGCCCATATCGCATCGGTCATCGATTTGATGCCAACGCTTGCTGAATTGGCGGGAATCCAGCTCCAAACAGCGGAGCCACTGGATGGCATGTCATTGGCTTCATGGCTCACCANNCCCTCCACTCCTTTTCCCGACCGACTCATCTTCTCCCATTGGAACAACAAGGTGAGTGTTCGCAATCAACGTTTCCGCCTTGACCACACAACTCGGCTCTACGACATGTGGGAGGACCCCACTCAGCAGAAGGACGTTTCTTCCCAATTCCCTGAGATCAGCCAACANCTCAGCCAGGCAGCNGAGGAATGGAGAAGCAGCGTGTTAAAGGATCTNAAGGCAAAGGATCGACCGTTCACCATTGGCGATCCACATCACCTCCAGACCCTTCTTCCAGTGAGAGACGCTCGAGCAACCGGACAGATTCAACGATCCAACCGATTTCCCAACGACGCCTACTTCACGGAATGGCATCGCACGGAAGATGAGATCCATTGGCCCGTGGAGGTCAGGCGGAAAGGAACCTACGAAGTCTGGCTGTGGCAAACCACACCGCAAGGCGAATCCTACCCACTCCTGGAACTCGAATTCCAAGGTCAGCGATTGCGTGCCCGGATTGATGAGCCTTGGGATCCTCCACTGCTGGGCGCCGACCAGGATCGGGTTNAACGGCAGGAATCTTATGTCAAGGTCTTCAAGCCTTTTCCCATGGGCCGCNTGATGCTTACCAAAAGCACGGGAACCCTTCGACTGAAAGCGCTGGAATTACCCAAGACCGGTGGTCCCGACATTCGATGGCTGGAGTGGAGGCAGGTCACCTCACCTTGAAACCCCGGATGCGATGCACAAAAAAGCACGCAGGCATGGAAACCTGCGCGCTTGCTNATAGAAGATAACACCTGAAGTGGCTCAGCCCTCTAGAGCTTGCCACCGTAGACTGCATGGCGCCCCAACATCTGTTCAATGCGCAGAAGTTGGTTGTATTTGGCTAGACGATCCGAGCGACTCAGGGAACCGGTCTTGATTTGCCCAGCATTGGTCGCNACAGCGATGTCTGCAATGGTCGCATCCTCGGTTTCACCCGAGCGATGGCTGATGACCGCGGAGTAACGGTTGTCCTGAGCCAGTTCCACCGCATCGAGGGTCTCAGTCAGAGAACCAATCTGATTGACTTTCACCAGGATGGAATTACCGACCCCTTCGTTGATTCCGCGCTGNAGAAATTTCACATTGGTAACAAANAAATCATCGCCCACCAACTGCACACGATCGCCAATCTTGTCGGTCAGCAACTTCCATGTCTTCCAGTCGTTTTCNGCGCATCCATCCTCAATGCTGATAATCGGATATTTACGGGTCAATTCATCGTAGTAGGCTACCAGGTCCGCACCACTAACCTTNTCGCCACTGCTCTTCTTGAACACGTAGCGCTTGGACTTGGCATCGTAAAACTCTGAAGAAGCCACATCCAATGCNAGGAATATCTCCTTGCCCGACTTGTAGCCAGCCGCCTTGATGGCTTTTAGAATTGCGTCGAGCGCATCTTCGGTGGATGCCAGATTGGGGGCAAAGCCGCCCTCATCCCCGACGGCAGTGGACAAACCACGTTTTTTGAGCACCCCTTTGAGCGCATGAAAAATTTCGGTAATGGCCCGCAGACCTTCCGAAAAAGTGTTCAGTCCCTTGGGCATGATCATGAACTCCTGGAAATCAATGGGGGCATCCGAATGGGCCCCACCGTTGATCACATTGGCCATGGGAACAGGTAAAACCTTGGCATTGGGTCCGCCNAGATACTTGAACAAAGGCANCGCAAGAGCCTCTGAAGCCGCCTTGGCGGTGGCCATGGAAACCCCNAGGATNGCGTTGGCACCCAACTTCGANTTGGTTTCNGTACCATCCATNTCCAACATGATACGGTCCACTTCCAGTTGATCGGTGGCATCCACCCCTTGAAGGGCGGGGCCAATTTTCTTGACGATGTTGTTGACCGCCTTGGTCACGCCCTTGCCAAGATAACGCTTGGCCCGACCATCCCTCAATTCAAGGGCTTCATTTTCTCCCGTACTGGCTCCAGAGGGAACCGCGGCCCTTCCCAGCGAACCATCGCTGAGAATCACATCCACCTCGACAGTGGGGTTACCGCGGGAATCAAGAATTTCACGTGCATCAATTTCGTAGATAGTGCTCATAGTCAAAGGTTGCTCAAATGATAGGCAAACAGGGAGGAGTGTAGGCAGGCAACAACAGGAGTCAAGAAGAGGCGAGCCTTGCCTTGCTCTGGAGGGAAACCTTATTTCGAACCACAATAATCCCTCGCAAGCGACCTGGATCGCAGGCAGGATCTCCCCATGCATCCGTTGGGTTTTTGCCTATCCCTTCTTCTTGGCCTGGTGAGTCTACCATCCCTGAGCCCCATGCAAGCCGCAGAAAAACCCCATATCCTGCTCATCATGGCAGATGACCTGGGCTGGATGGACCTGCACTGTCAGGGCAATGCTCTTTTGGACACCCCTCACCTCGATCAGTTGGCATCCGAGGGGATCCGCTTCACCGACGCNTACGCGGCAGCCCCGGTCTGCACGCCCACCAGGGCCGCCATCATGACGGGCTTGAGCCCGGCCCGNCTGCAGATCACCAACCATGCACCCGGCAACCCGGAGTTTGTGTCTCCAGCCACCGGTCTCAAGGGGGCCCCGTGGACCACCTACCTGAGCCTGGCNTACGACACCCTTGCCGAACATTTGCANCGANCAGGCTANCGCAATGGCTTTGTGGGCAAGTGGCACCTCTCGCACCACAAGGGGAGCGATGCCTCGGGAAGATTGGAACCGAGACTGCGCCCCGAATTTCAAGGCTTCGACCTCAACGTGGGAGGATGCGACTACGGGGGCCCTCCCTCCTACTTTGCACCCTATCGCAATCCCGCGCTCAAGGATGGATCCGAGGGAGAATATCTACCCGATCGACTTGCCGATGAATGCATCGCCTTTCTTGAAACATCCTCCGAAAAACCACTCTTTCTTTGCTGGTGGAATTATTCCGTTCACTATCCCATCCAGGCACCACAGGATTTGNTCGAAAAATATCAACAACGNCAGGGGGTGCNACGTCCNGCGTATTACGCGATGATCGAAGGCATGGACCGGGCAATNGGAAAAGTCCTCAAACATCTNGAAACATCCGGCAAAGCCGATGAAACCCTGGTCATTTTCACCTCTGACAACGGGTCCTTGTTTGAAAACCTCCCGCTAAGGGCCAACAAAGGTTATCTCTATGAGGGAGGCATTCGAGTGCCATGGATCATGCGCTGGCCAGGCGAAATCGAAGCTGGAAAAACAAGTTCCCTCCCCGTCATCAGCAGTGATCTTTTCCCTACGTTGCTCGATGTGGCCGGATGGGAATTATCAGAGACCGACCCGCTGGACGGGGAAAGCCTCAAGGGCTGGATTCTGGGAGAGATTCCATTGAAACGAAACGCTCTTTACTTTCACTACCCCAACTACGCTTTCCACAAAAACAATCGTTTGGGCAGTGCCATTCGCAAGGGACATCACAAACTGATCCATTTCTACGACGATGACTCTCTGGAGCTCTATGATCTGGAAAAGGATCTTGCCGAGTCAAAGGACTTGAGTGCGTCATCTCCGGAACTGGTCCGTGCCCTTAAGCTTGAATTGGATCAATGGCGACAAAGGACCCGCGCGATCGCTCCCACCCGGGTCGCACTTCCTTGAGGCAAGCTCCCTAAGTGCCGTTTGTGTCACCATGAAAGGTTATCGCTACCGCATTCGTCTCCACAGTCATGATCCGCAGCGGGCCTTGCCTTCGGAAATCGAGATGATTCGTCGGGNGGAAGAGACAGCCCGGGAAATCATCCTGCGGCTGATGAGCTTTGTCATGGCCTACGAACCCGAACTGGAACCCAACGGAAGGCCTTCTAACGAAGTCATGCCCTATTCCGCCGCTTTGAGTCGTTGGTCCATGGAAGGGGATCCTTTGCTCTGGATGGAATGTCTGCCCATCGAGTGGAAACGACTCAAAAAAATCATCACCAAGGCACCTCGAGCCAGCATCCTGCTGGCAACNGACTCAAGAGCNGACNGTGAAGTGGCATTGCAAAAAATCAGGCATGATTACAAGGCTGGGCGCTTTGTCGTGCTTTGCTTCGATCAGGCAATGATCGCAGAAATGCAGGAGCTGCTGGAACGGCAAAATGAGCTGACCTTTCTGCCCGACGCCACAGATCCGTGGGCGTTTCAAATGGATTACAACGGGAACTGGTTTGAGGGTTTTTGGGAAAAACTGGATTACTGAGAGCTTTTGCAAACAGGTGGATTCAACCGGNATCNTCGCACGGCACCGAAGCCCAGCAAGGCGATCCCGGACATCAGCGCCCAGGTGCCCGGTTCCGGCACGGCGGTGATATTCAACTGCCAGCCAATGTCCGCCAAGCCCATGGCGTCCAGATTGGTGAGATATTTCCTGGTGCCCGCTGTCACATCAGGATCCATGGCTGTCTCCTGTGAAGCCNCGTCGGAAAGACGCACGCTGGTTGTACCCGAAGCCCAATGGCCATAGGTAGTGCCACCATCAGCGGAATAAAGGCTTACGTTACTCCCACCATTGGAGGTGTTGGATTGGCTGCCGGTAAAGGTGCCACTGGAGACCAGATCATCCCATGAGTTTGAATTACCAAAGCCGATGGCATGTACCAGTTCATGCAGGGCGGCGGAATAAAAATCTAATTTTCCGGCATCCACCGAAGTGGTGTGATCGTAATGCCAGGCCACGTCGTCATTGTCGAAAGTGATCGTGCCTCCCCATGGGGCGAAATCGGTCTGAGTGCCGAGCTCGACAGCACTCCCGTTGGTAATGCCGGATTCGCCCCGATTGTATAGATTATCCACGAAGCCTACCGTGCCGCTGCCTGACCAACCACCAGGCCCCCCTTGAGCCAGATTGCTTCCGCTCAAAGCCCGGCCTCCGGCGTAAATAATCAAGGTGTCCGCAGCCACGCTGAGATCCGTGGCCAAAGTACCAGACGCTCCCGTGCCCGGATGATAGCCAGTCGCATTCCAAGTGTTCGCTCCTCCCGGAGTAATCGCAGCAATGCTATCGCTCATGATCCCCTCGAGAACATCCCTTGCCGCTTCCAGGGCAGCCTTCTTGGCCGCACCGTCTCCATCGGAAAAGAAGCCATTACTATCCAGGCTGTAATCAATGGAAATGGTGATGGCTCCCAGGGCCTTGCCTGAGAGGCATACAGCCGCCAACGCCATTATAATTATGGCGTTAATTCCTTTTTTTAGGAGATTAATTTTATAAAATTAACTTTGCTCATCTCGATGTTTCAAGACTATTAAGAACTTCACAGTTTGAAAACCCATTGACGCTTTTTGTGGACGTGTCATAAGTCAGTAGGATGGCAACATTTGAAAGACACGCTGCAGCGAACCGCTCGTGGACGCGATGGGCCGCGTTCCTGATCTGCTTTCCACTTGCCGCACTCTGGGCCATCAATGCTTCCGACGCTTATGGGGCTGACCCCTGCGACCTGGTTTGGGATGTTCAGACAGAGCGCCTGTGGGTGGCCAACGGCCGAGCCGGCACCTTACTGGAGATCAACCCTGCGAATCGAAAGATCCGCCAGGTGCTTCGAAGGCCCTCTTCCATCACCAAAGTATGCCTGTTGCCCGAAAGTTCCATGGTGGTCGCTCTCGAGCCCGCAGCCGGCAAACTGCATTTCCTGGCACCAAACGCAAGCTCTTCCCCGGCCTTGCTGCGATCCATCGACATCGGAAGCCATGTGGTCGACATCACCTTTGACGCAGACGGGCATNAATTGTTCGTCCTCCACCGCTGGCGGCACCAGGCCACGCTTTGGAAAGCTGAAGGCGCCGACAAACTGAATTTCCACCTCAGCAAGAAAATCGATCTCCCCTTTGCTCCTCTCACACAGGTCGTCGATGAAGCGCGAGATCGNTGGATCATAGGCGCTGCCTTTGGCGGCAGGCTACTGGCCCTCAACTCACAGTCCGGAGAGGTATTGANCTCTCATAACCGCCCGATACACAACATACGCGACATGGCATTGTCTCCGGATGGTCAACACTTGTGGCTGACTCATCAGCACCTGTATCCAGAGGGAACGACCCTGAGAGGTGATATCCAATGGGGTTTTCTCATGGAAAACCGTGTTCGTAGCATGGCCATCAACGCTTCGCCTGATCAATGGGCATCCGTGGAGCTTCTGCCTCCCAAAGCAGCTCTGGAACAACCCGGCAATGCTGCCGGTGACCCGGAAGCCATTCTCTGGACAAACCGTCAGGAGTGCCTGGTCACCTTGGCGGGTGTCGGAGAACTGGCTGTCTTCCAGCCTCAAGACACCACCATGCTGCGGATGGGGGTTGGCAAGCGCCCTGTCGCTCTGGCCTATGACCCTGTTTCGCGCACAGCCTTCGTCGCNAATCGGGGCAGTGGGAGCATCTCCACCATCAGCATGGATCCTGAAATCAGGGTCTCGGGCACCATCCGACTCGGGCCAAAATTGTCCAAGGGTTTGACTCAAAAAGGCGAAGCACTCTTTCACGATGCCCACCTCTCCTTNCATGGCTGGTTCAGTTGCCACAGTTGTCATACCGATGGACACGCCAATGGGAGGCTCAATGACAATGAAGCNGACGGTTCCTTCGGAGCCCCCAAAAAAGTCCTGCCGTTGGGGCACGTGGCAAAAACTGGGCCATGGAGCTGGCTTGGGTCACGCCAGCAGTTGAGCGATGAAATCCATCGATCGATCCTGACCACCATGAGAGAAGTCCCATCGGAAGAGAAAGAGGAAGCCCTTCTTGCCTACATGAANACCTTGCAAGCACCTCCACCAAAACAAATCCCTTCCTCCAAGGTGCTTCTCAAGGCGGGAAAAGAAATCTTCGAAAAGACCGGGTGTGCCGATTGCCATGTCCCCCCTTATTACACGGACGCGGCAACCTATCACACAGGGATTGAAGACGAGCAAGGGAACCGACGCTTCAACCCCCCTTCCCTGCTGGGTGTTTCCCATCGGGTGCACCTGCTGCACGATGGCAGGGCCGACTCCTTGAGAAACCTCCTCACGGAGCATCAGCACATGCTCTCCAACCCATTGCCCAAACAAGACTTGGAGAGTCTGATTGTTTTTCTTGAGTCTCTCTGACTTGCGNAGGGCTACANNGAATNNAGCAGCCACGCTGGACCGTTGCNCCATGGGGTCGGAGAGCTTCGGGGTTGAAAGGCCGGGCGTAATCTTTCAACATTCAAGGACATGGTTTCACGGACGATGCATACGCTGGTTACATGGGAAGGCACACCCAGTGCCGGTCAGAGCATGGTGTTCACATCCCTTTATTACCCGCATCTTCCCTATCGCCCCGACAAGGTTTCCAACAATCCATCGCAAGGTCAGACTGCAGCGGCATGGAAAAATCAACGCGAAGCCACAGCCCATGCCTCCGGCATCACGGTGATCGAAGACAACGTTGATCAAACCCTCTTGTCACTCGAGTTGGAAGAAGGCAACCAGGAGTGGATTTGGTTCAACCCGGCAGGCCAATCCATCCAGCTCAACGGTCAAATCATTCAGAGCCCCTTCGGATATCAAAAGGCAGCCAAGCCTTGATGCTTCTTTTGATTTCCACCCCAGATTGGACCCATGCTCTCTCCTCTTGTCATTCTTTCCATCGTGGTCGGCTACTTTACCCTGCTATGCCTGATCTCACGCTGGACAAGCCAGCAGGCTGACAACCAAACCTTTTTTACCGGCAACCGAGACTCCANNTGGTATCTTGTGGCCTTTGGCATGATTGGCACNTCCCTTTCGGGAGTGACCTTTATTTCGGTCCCGGGCTGGGTGGCCACCAGCCAGTTCTCCTACATGCAAATGGTCCTGGGCTATCTCCTGGGGTATGCGGTCATTGCTTTCATACTGTTGCCTCTTTATTACCGCATGGGGCTGACTTCCATTTACACCTATCTGGAAACTCGCATGGGCCCTCGTGCCTATCAAACCGGTGCAGGTTTTTTTCTACTNTCCCGCACTATCGGGGCCTCATTTCGGCTCTATCTCGTNGCCATCGTCTTTCAATTCATCCTTGAAAAAGCCGGATGGACCCCCCCTTTTGCGCTGCCGGTCGCACTNTCGATTGCAGCCATCTATCTTTACACCTACCGGGGAGGCATCCGAACCGTGGTGTTCACAGATACGCTGCAGACCTTCTTCATGCTGGCCTCGGTCGGACTGACTGTTGCCTGGATTGCCCGCGACATGAGCAGCCAAGGGGNAGGTATGATCGAAGCCATCCAGCAAAGCTCCTACAGTCAAATCTTCTTCTGGGAATCCGGACCGAAGAACTTCTTTTTGCAATGTTTGAGCGGAGCCTTCATCGCCATTGTGATGACAGGACTCGATCAGGACATGATGCAAAAGAATCTGACATGTCGTAACCTCAAGGAAGCCCAATGGAACATGATGAGCTTCAGTTCCGTACTGGTCATCGTCAACCTGGGATTCCTGGCCCTCGGTGCCCTCCTTTATCTCTATGGACACCAGCAGGGCATTCTGGAGGAGAGCACTTCGTCCGGAACGTTTCAGCTTCTCGTCCAGGACAAGGGCACAGGAGAAATGATCGCAAGAGGCACTGATTATCTTTTTCCCATCCTGGCCATCGATTACCTGCCTGCCTGGGTGGGTCTGTTGTTCATCCTTGGTCTGGTGGCTGCGGCGTATTCCTCGGCCGATTCAGCATTGACCGCCCTG
The DNA here is from genome assembly GCA_002686885.1 of Pedosphaera sp. Lineage (GTDB taxonomy): Bacteria > Verrucomicrobiota > Verrucomicrobiia > Limisphaerales > AAA164-E04 > UBA7971. The sequence continues at coordinate 14,794 of NYYT01000017.1, read as the reverse complement.
ACGACTAGTTTTTGCATTGATTTCCTCAGACTAGATTCCACTCAGACCAAAGCGGCCGAGGCCTCCCGCATCCGGCAACGCGTACAATTGGGGTTCTGCCTGGTCTTGTTCGCGACCATTTGTGTTTTTCAGCAACTACAGAACGCAGCCATCATTGCTCAGATATTCAAGGCTGCGGGCTTTACCTACGGCCCTTTGCTTGGGCTTTATGGCTTTGGCATGTTCACCCGAAGAAACGTCAGGGATGGAGGGGTCCTTTGGGTTTGTCTCGCCGCTGCTTCGACAAGCTTTTTGCTGAATCAGATGGCTCCCACGTGGTTCGGAATCACCATTGGTTTTGAGATCCTTCTCTACAATGGAGGTCTCACCTTCCTGGGTCTTTGGTTGATTTCACGGAAGTCAGACCTTGAAACCGCCTGAAAACAAGTGATGGAGGGCATCCAGGAGATCTACGACAGTGGAGCTCCTGACTGTTTCCAACGCGCTTATTGGGCCTGGTAAAGGGTCTCGAAGGCGGACTGCAATTCGGCCACTTTCTCAGGATAGTCTTCGGCCCGATTGCGTGATTCGGAAAGATCTTCCCCCAGATCGAACAAACCATAGGGCTTTTCAAAGGGCTTCCCCTTGGGCAAAGCGCGCCCNCCGCTACCACTTCCCAAAACCAGTTTCCACTGCTGCTGACGAATGGCAAAAATGCCTGCTGCGGAATGATGAATCACTGGGGGGCGTTCATGCATTTTTGAAGGATCTGTGAAAAGCGCTTTCATGCTGAAGCTGTCCTCGGCAGCTTCCTCTGGGATGGAACGCCCCATCAGATCAGCGAACGTCGCAAACACATCGGTGAGGCAAACAGTTTGATCACATCGGGACCCAGCCGGTATCAGGGGTGGGAAGCGCATCAGGAAAGGGACTCGATGGCCAGCCTCCCAAATATCCGCCTTGGTGCCGCGTAGAGGACCATTGGCTTGGTGGTGTTCCGGGCGGTATCCCTGAATGGTCGAATCCTCCACATGATCCTCATCAGTCACCCGACGCATGAAGGAGCCGTTATCACTGGTGAACAACACCACCGTTTCCTGGCTCAAACCCTGATCATCGAGTGCCTGAAGCAATCTCCCCACTGCATCATCGGTTTGAACCACAAAATCGCCGTAGGGTCCCAGTGCGGTACGACCCCGGAATCTCGAATGCGGTAAAACCGGTTTGTGAGGGGATGTCAGGGCGACATAAAGAAAAAATGGGGCCTCTTCAGAGGGCCGATTTTCAAGAAAACCAATCGCTTGATCCATCAAGTGATCCAGCACCGACTCCATCTTGAAGTCAGCTCCGATAGGCCCTTCACGCAAAAACGCCGGGAAGGGTTGCTTGGGTTGTCGCCGCAACGGTTCGGATGTGACTCTCTGATTATGAAGGTAGACATAGGGAGGGAAATCCAGGGAGGCGGGCAGGATGGTGTTCTCGTCAAATCCAAAATCATTCGGGCCCCATCGAACAGTCTGATCCAAGTTGAGTTCCCCCTGAATCGGATGCCGATGCCCTTCAGGCCGGAGTGCAAACCCCAACCCGAGGTGCCATTTACCAATCATGCCCGTGTGATACCCATGACCTTTGAGAAACCTTGCCAAGGTCAGGCGATCTGGGCTCATCAAGGGTGGGCTGTAACCGTTGAGCACTCCCCGCTTGAGGGCACTTCGCCAGGCATAGCGTCCGGTCAGCAGACCATATCGTGTTGGCGTGCAGACAGCCGAAGGGGTATGAGCATCCGTGAAGCGCATCCCCTCGGAAGCAAGGCGGTCCAAGTGAGGCGTCGGAAGGGTTACTTTGGAACGATAGGCGCCTACATCACCAAACCCCAGGTCGTCGGCAAGAATGATCAAAAAATTGGGAGCCGCTACCGCTCTCCATGAGCCATGATTTGCGAGCATCAGCAGGACAGCCCAAAGACAGGCCATGCCCACTCGCAACCACCCGACACGGTCATTCAACTTGCCTCGAGCAAAAATCTGCCGCCTAGGCCATGATCTCATGACAGACCTTTCCATGAACGTCCGTGAGTCGGAAATCCCTGCCGGAGTAGCGGTAAGTCAATGCTTCATGATCCAACCCCATCAAATGCAGCAAAGTGGCATGCAAATCGTGTACATGCATGGGTTTGTCGACTGCGTGCATGCCGAGCTCGTCGGATTGACCGTAAGCAAGGCCACCCTGAATCCCACCACCCGCCAGAAGCATTGAAAAAGCGGTGTGATGATGATCCCTACCGGCAGCCTTTTTGTCGTCGCGAGTCTCTGAATAAGGCGTACGTCCGAATTCTCCACCCCAGATGACCAACGTATCGTCCAGAAGTCCTCGCTGTTTTAAGTCGGTAATCAAAGCAGCCGTTGCCTGGTCACTGTCATTGCAAAGTTTCGTGTGTCCCTGGTTGTGATTGGAATGCGTGTCCCATGGCTGATTGCTTTTGTTGGTGTAGTAGACGGTCACGCAACGCACACCCGCCTCCACCATGCGCCTGGCCATGAGGCAAGATTGGCCAAAAGTGGAGGTTCCATACATCTCCTTGATATGGGAAGGTTCCTTTTCAAGATCCATGGTATCGGTTGCCTGCATTTGCATGCGATAAGCAACTTCCATCGATTGAATCTGGGCTTCCAGGTCCCCTTGATCCGAGCGCATCCATTGATGACGCCGGTTCAAAGCCTGCACCAAATCCAACTGCTGGCGCTGGTTCTTGAGATCATGGATGGGGTTGCGAATATGACGAATCAGACGATCGACCTTGAGATCGGAAGTCAGGATACTGGTGGCCTGATATTTTGCCGGAAGAAAGCTATTGGACCACAAAGCGGGCCCCACCACGATGTTGGGGCTGGGGCGCAGGACCACATACCCCGGTAAGTTCTCGTTTTCACTTCCCAAGCCATAAAGCAGCCAGGATCCAAAGGAGGGTCGAATGGGCTGAATGTTGCCCGTGTGCATCTGGAGCAAGGCAGGCTCATGATTTGGCACATCGGTGTGCATGGAACGAATGACACAGCATTCATCGATGACCTTGGCAATGTTAGGAAGCGACTCGCTAACATGGATCCCACTTCGTCCGTGTCGTTGAAAGGCAAAGGGGGATGGCATGAACCCGGAGGTCTTGGGCTTCTTGTAAAGATCCCCCGTAGGCTGTGTGCCCTCAAANCGCGAAAGGGAAGGCTTGGGATCGAAGGTATCGACGTGCGAGGGNCCTCCATTCATGAACAGGAAAATCANCCGCTTGGCACGCGGAGTGTGCGTTNNATGCAGGCCAGAAGCNGAGGTGGCATGAGCACCGGGCAGCATNCCAGCCAGACCCAGAAGGCCAAAACCTGANGCCGAACGCTGCAACATGGATCGTCGACTCAGAGCATGCATGGCATCATGTTTGAAAGGGAAAGGTCTCTTCATGATCAATCGACATAGAGCATTTCGTTGGACATCATCAATGCCTGGGCGAGACTCTCCCATCGTGTCGCGGGTGGAGCCCCATGGAGATATTCGCGCACTAGGGCCCTCTCTTCGGTATCCGGATTTCTGGAGAGAACCTGCCGAAAAAGGGCATCCAGTCCATCCTCTTGGTCGATCTTGGATGGATGGGGATGCATGTGCTGAATCACCTTTTGGGCCTGCTCGATGGCAAAGGGACTATTCATGGCATAGAGCTTTTGAAGAGGGGTGGTGGTTTCGCTTCGATCCGCAGCATGAACGTTGGCATCGGGATAATCCATGGAAAGGAGCATGGGATCCAGCTGCAGGCGGCTGACACGAGCAAAAACCGTTCGCCGGGTATTGGAGGGATCGTCCAGTTCCATGGAAGGACCCCCTCGATGCTGGAGGGTATTGGCCACCTGAAGCATGCTGTCACGCCACATTTCGACGGTCATTCTGCGAAGCCTCATGCGGGAAAGCCATCGGTTGGACGGATCTTTGTTGAGGTGGTCATCCGAGACCTGAGAGGCTTGGCGATAGGTCGCCGAGAGGACCATTTCGCGCACCAGCGCTTTAGTGACCCCCCCGTTGGATCGAAGTCGATGGGCGAGATCGTCCAGCAAACCAGGGTGTGAGGGAGGTTCACCCAGTGAACCAAAATTACTCGTGGTGGGCACCAAACCCTCCCCGAAGAACATCGACCAGAGACGGTTGGCATACACGCGGTAGGTCAGAGGGTTTTCCAGAGAGACAATGGCTTCGGCAAGTTCACGACGACCACTTTCCTTGGTATCAAAAGCCACGGTGGCACCACCGTTGAGCCAGGAAAGGAAGCCCCTGGGTACGACTTCCCCTTTTTGATCGACGTTGCCGCGAATGAAGACAGGCAAGTCCTCCACCGCCTTGTCCTTCACCACGTGGGCGGTGAATCGGTGTGCTTGCTTGTCTTCCTTGGTGAGCTCAGCCTCTGGCTTGTCATAGGCGAGATTGACCAACTCGGTGCTCGCAAAGATACCTGCGACTGCGTGGTAATCTTCGACCGTGATGGGATCAAACTTGTGGTCGTGGCATCGAGCACAGGCCACAGTCAAACCTTGAAAGGTGCGCATCACCGTATCGACCTGATCGGCCCACTCCTCCGCCTTAACGTCCAACCGACCACGATTGTAAAATTTGTGCCCCAAGCCCAAAAAGCCGGTGGCCACCAGATCGTCATGAGAAGTAGCGGGCAGAAGATCTCCTGCCAACTGAAGTCGAATGAATTCGCTGTAAGGAAGATCCTTATTGAAGGCGTCAATCACCCATTGCCGATAACGGTAGGCATTGGGGTAAAAATGCTTGGTATCCTTCCCCACCTGGTGGGCCTGATCCTCGGCATAGCGTGAAAGATGCAGCCAGAGGCTAGCCATGCGCTCTCCGAATCGAGGGGAATCCAAGAGCCGATCCACCAGCCGCGGGTAAGCATCTGGTGAGTCGTCATGAACGTAGGCTTCCAGCTCATGGAAACTCGGAGGAAGCCCTGTGAGGTCGTAATGGAGCCGGCGCGCCAAGGTGCGCGCATCGGCCTGCGGTGCTGGGGTCAGACCATGAGCTTCCATGGATGCCAGCACATGAAAATCCATCGGCTGCCGAGGCCAATCCAACGCTTTGACGTTCGGCCGTTTGATTTCCACGACCGGCTTCACCGACCAGAAAGCGCTGGCGTCATCCGATGCCTCTTCGCTCGTATCCAATGCCCGACTCTCCTCTGCATCCAAGCCTCCTGAGAGAAGCCATAGGCTCAGTAAAGCACTGAAGCACGTGAGCCAGCTGTTGGGAGGACCGATGGGCATCGAGGAATCATACAATCTCCTTGCCTGGTGACAAGGGCTGAAATCTTTGACATGGACGGGGTTGAACCGGAGGCTTGCATTGAATTAACCTCGCGAATGTGACGGGTACGCTCATCAATGCCTCCGGCATTCTCCTTGGTTCACTGGCCGCTCTTCTGCTGCGCCGGGACCTGGGTCATGCCTTCGAGCAGCGCATCCGATACCTCGTCGCCATCGCGGCCATGAGCATTGGGTGCTGGCTGCTTTGGAAGTCGACACATGGCGGTCTTTGGGACCACCTTCGACAGTTCCTGGTCATCATGGCCGGCCTCCTGGCTGGCAACGCCATCGGTTTGGCACTTGGACTTCAAAAGTCTTTGAGTCGTGTTGCCACCCACGCAAGTGATGCCTTGCGCAAACCAGAACTGGCCAACGGGTTCAAGGTCAGTGCGGCACTGTTTTGTCTCACACCCCTGGCCGTTCTGGGCGCGGTCATGGAGGGCCTTTCGGGCGATGCATGGGTTTTGGCATTGAAGGCCAGCATGGACACAGTGGCTGCTTATTCTTTGGCTCGCAGCTTTGGAAAAGGGGTCTGCTTGTCTTGGATCCCTGTCCTGGCTATTCAAGGTAACCTGAGCCTCCTCTGCCGTTGGCTCCAGGATCACTACCTGAACCCGAATGTGACCGATGGCGTCATGGCGGTTTCCGGAATGATGGTCTTTGTCTCCATCGTGCTCATTCTGGGAGTCGGCAAGCCAAGACTGGGAGATTATCTACCTGCTCTGGGCGTCACAGGAGTGCTGGCTTACTGGCTTTGGTAAACGCCTACCGCCTTGCTATTTCACTGGGCAGGTGACGCAAGGCCATCTCAAGGTAATCCGCAAGGTGCATGACACGAACTGAACTCAGACCCTCCTTTTTGAGTCCGGACTGGATTTGCAGAATGCACCCTGGATTCGTTGTGATGACCAAGGAGGCTTTGCTCTGCCGGATATGCGAGGTTTTCCTGAGTTGCAGGCGAGCCGCCATTTCTGGTTCCGTCAGATTGTAGCTCCCGGCACTGCCGCAACAGATGTCAGCTTCGTTCAACTCGACATAGTGAGGCCCCGCAACAGCCTGCACCCATTGTCTGGGAGGCATGGTAATGCCCTGAGCATGTGCCAGATGGCAGGCGTCGTGAAAGGTCGTCAACCCATTGAAAGGCTCTGGCAGGCTCCACCCTTGTGCATGAGCCGAAGCAAAACGCTCCCGCAGGGATGCACCCTGCTGCTCCATCCATTCGGAAAAGTCCCTGACTTTGGCCACAAACTGAGATGCCCGTTCCCACACGACAGGATCTTGCGAAAGCAAATGATCGTATTCCTTGAGTGTCGAGCCACACCCTGCCGCATTGGCAAGCACCACATCGCAATCAGCTTGTTCAAACACCTGCAGGTTGTGCTGTGCCAATTCCCTGGCCTCGGCCAACTTCCCACTATGAGCATGCAAGGCACCGCAACAACGTTGCTGGGACGGAATAACCACATCAAAGCCGAGGGCCTGGATCAGCTGAATGGTGGATTGGTGGGTCTTACCAAAAAGCACCGGCATGACACAACCAGTCAGCAAACCCACGCGGCCGCGTGCGGGCTGAGTGTGCGATGGAGCCAGGGCCGGCAACCGGACACGGGAAAGCTTATCCGGCAGGAGTTCCATAGCTTCGCTCAGGAATCGGGGCAGAAGCGACGCGATATCCATTCGCTTGACCGCCATTGCTGGCAGTGCGGCCCAACGAAAACGGGTGGGAAAGGGGAAAATTTTTTCAATAAGCCAGCGGCGCAACAACCTTTGATACCAGGGGCGCCGGGCATGACGCTCGATGTGATCGCGGGTCGCTTCCAACAGCTGGCCGTAAGCCACCCCACTGGGGCAGGCGGTCTCGCAGGCGCGACATCCAAGACACCGATCCATATGGGAGACCGGAGAATGAGAACCATTGAGTGAGAGGCGTCCGTTTTCAATGGAACGCATGAGATAGACCCTGCCACGCGGAGAGTCATTTTCATTCCCCGTTTCCAGGTAGGTCGGACACGATCCCAGGCACAATCCACAATGAACGCAAGCCAGAGCTTTATCTTCGTCGAGAAAATGGGATGAAAGTGCCATGGCTTCAGGTTCACTCCACACGGTCCATGAAGACGCCTGCAGGATCAAAGAGTTTTTGAGCTCGGTCGATCAGGTTTGCCGAAGGCAGGGAAGGCTTTTTCTTGGCCTGGCCACCATGATAAAAAACTCCCTGCCCCATGCGAGCCACAAAGGACTCCTCTGGAGGCATCGCTTCCAGAACAGTGCTCAGCCGAGTGGGCAGAACCGACTCTCGAGGGGTTTCCAACCAAGTTCTCCCCTGCCAGAACAGGGTTTCATGATGGCATGTAGGAGGCGTCGCACCGGAGTCAGCCTGCCAATCCTCGTGCAAAGACCAACGCGTATTACGGGATGCGATGACCTGTGCNTGTCGCAGGACCGCTTCGCGATGCCCCGAAAAACCTATGACCATTTGAAGGCTTTCTGGTGCGGAGGCCTCTCGCCAAAGCTCCCAGAGATTGGCGTGATGATGATCCTTGTTGGAACGCATGATCTTGGCCACGGTCTCAGCCTCTTCAAGGCTGGAGAGTTGAAGGGTCATCTGACGTTCGAATGCAGGGAGCGGCATGAGTTTGAGCGAAAGCGCCGTGACCACACCCAATCTACCTTGGGCACCGATGANACATTTACTGAGATCAAAGCCTGCCACATTTTTAACGACTCGACCTCCCGTTCGAATCCGCTGGCCATTGGCTCGAACAAACTCCAGCCCCACCACGTAATCCCTCAGGACGCCCTGGCCCATCCGGCGAGGCCCGGAGGGGTTCATGTCAATCAGTCGCCCGAGTGTCCAATCTTCAACAGGTGGAGGATCCAGGGGAAGCCATTGNCCGTGTTGNGCCAATTCTGCCTTGAGAGTCGAAAGACGCATACCTGCCTCCACGGTGATGGTGAGATCCTCAGGATGATACTCGCGAATGGCATGGATGGCGCTCAGGTCAATGGTGGCAACCCGCTGCTCCTTGAGATGAGCCGTTGCGAGCATTTTTTCCAACTGCGCGATATGATCCGGGCAAAGGTGCATGAGACGGACTAACGGAGGACTTTCAATACCAGGAAGCCGGCCACCAGAAGAATCATGAAGGCCCATGCACACCCATTAAAATAGCGATCGATGAAGGNCTTNATGGAGGGACCCCACCAATAGAGGAGGGTTGCCACCACAAAAAACCTCAAGGAGCGGCCCAGGAGCGACGCGAGCAGGAATCCCCCAAAGGAAAAGTGAAAAGCCCCCGAGGCAATGGTGAAGACCTTGTAAGGTATGGGAGTCACTGCAGCAGTCAAATTGCCCCAGAACCCCCACTGATCGTACCACTGCTTGATTTGCGCCATGACTGCCTCACCGTGGTAGGCTTTCACGATGACCACCCCNATCCACTCGTANCCATAATACCCTATGGCATATCCTGCGCAGCCCCCTAGAAGAGAGCCCAAGGTACANATNGCTGCAAAACGATAAGACCGTGTCACCGAACCCACACAAAGAGCGATCAGGAGCACATCGGGCGGGATCGGAAAAAAAGACGATTCAGCAAAGGCAATGAGGAACAAGGCCCAGCTTCCTTGAGGTCGATCTGCCCAGTGCAGGGTCCAGTCGTAAAGAGACCTCATCCACGTCGATGGCGACGCAATGGATCTTGGCGAAGTTTCCTCCTTTCTCTCTGTCATGAGCCCACGAATACCGAGTTCAATAAAGCCAATGAATGCTTGCGAGTCCTCTTAGTGGTGCCTCATCCGGGATTGACCTCGCCACAGAGAAAGGTCTCGATACCGAGGGCAGCCATGGNCGAGGCCTTGATGCGACAGGCTCGATGCGCCTGTTTTTGATTGGGTGCATAAACCACCTGAATGTGATTGGACTTGTGACGAGCCATCATCTGATCTCGGGTAATTCCCTGGAGCACGGCATGCATGATGGGCCATTGAGGCGTTGTCTCCTGCCATCTTCGTTGGGTTTCCTTCTCTGGCAATGCCACCACTTCCGCCACACCGAGGTCACAATGCAGCCTCCCATCCATAATGAAAACGCGACTCCATACAATCCAACCAGGCTTGGAAACTCCCTTCAGTGTTCCGCCACCCAACCGAAAATACATGGGTGGCTGCCGTTCGCTGGAAGCTCCACGATACCCCCCTCTGAAGTGGGCTGCCGGAGCGGCCCCGCTGATCAGAAACACCCACACATAGTCTCGGGTGCCGCGGCTTTTGTAGAAAGCACCCCAACGCAGGTCGTGCAAGGTCGTTTCGGGCGGCCACCCGAGCTCTTCCCACAGGCGATGNGTCAGCAAAGCATCGAGCCCTGCACATTCGTCGACTTCATTGAAATGTGGAAGCGCCTTTCCTTCATAGAGCCAGGAACCATCTTGCGAAGAACGCACCGGTGGGCGGTCGGTATTGTTGAGCAAACCTTCCACCAAATCACTGGCAGGCATGAGATCCTTCAAACCTTGCTGGTATTGAATCCCAATGGTGGCGCAACCAAACGCATCGGCTAGACGCAGAGAGGCGATGTACATCTTGCATTGCCAAAGCACCTGCGAAAGGGTGAGGTCCTTTTCTTCGCGCTCTCCAAAAACAAACTTCACTCCCTTCTTGCAAAGCCACGCATAGACAGCTTCCGCTTCGGAATCACTTACCTCTCGGGATTCGGCATAAAGAGCCGATTGGCTCAAACGCTCCTTGAAGACGCCGGTTGGATGGAGAAGTTCATCAGGAATAATGGCATTATGCATCCCCATGCACCCCTCATCAAACACTCCCATGATGGCCTTTTCACGTTGCAAGCGTTTGGCAACACTCGATCCCAAGGCCTTTTCCTGCTGGGAAACGCGACAAAAACCAAGAGGCCGAACATGGCTTTGATCATGCGTAATCGTCCCTTCCTTCAACCACTGCCGCAGACCTTGTCGAAAGAAATCATCCTTGAATTGCTCGCTCCAGATCGTGCTGTAGGAAACTCCCATCTTGGTCAGTGAGCCATTGAGATTGAGCATCCCGACCAAGCCTGGCCAAGTGCCACTCCAATTGGCGACGGTCAGGATGGGTCCTTGGTGAGTTGAGAGGCCTGGAAGCAAATGTTGGCTGTATTGCCAGACCGATTCGGCAACGATGAGAGGAGCTTGGGGATCCACCCCTCTAAAAACCTCAAGACCCATTTTCTGCGAATCAATGAAACCGTGGCGTTTCATCGGATCGTAAGCATGGGCACGCAACACCTTCCAGCCTTCCTGACGAAGAGCTGCGGTCAGCGCGCGCTCCATCTTCTTTTGTTCCTGCCAGCACTTTTGATTGGCAGAAAGCCGCAAATCACCATTGGCCACCAAAACGACCGTCCGAGGTGCTCCCCCAGAACTTTTTAAACGCTCAGACATGATGGCATTCATGTTAATCAAACCACCTCCGGTGGCGAGTTTTAAAGCGATGAACGGGAGCTTTGAAGGTCGCCGGCCTCAGGCTCTTGCCTCCACTTGAGAAACCACCCCAACAAGGCCGGGCCTCCTACCAAACATTCACGCAATCTCTTACCCACGGATAGGGAAAGGCAAGCAGCAGGAGACACCCCCAGGGCAGCACCGATGAGGGTAAGGGCCCCCTCCTGGATGCCCAATCCAGCTGGCACGATGAAACCTGCCATGCGCACTGTTTGACCCAGGCTTTCAAAAATCACGGCCTCGACATAGGTCACCGGGTGACCCATCCAGCCCATGATGAGGTAAACTTCCCCAGCCATGGCAAAGCGAAAGCACATCCTCCATGCGAAGCCCTTNAGGAGCTTGATGCGATTGAGATACAGCTTCGAAACTCGTGCATCCATCGCTTGCGCAAGCTTTGCCCCTTCTTGCCTGCTCTGGGATCTCAATATTTTCTGAATCCAACGATGCCCCAAGGTCATCAAACCGCGTCTTTGCATGCGCCAAAAACCAAAGGCAAGCAGCGAAAGCAATCCGATCCCAGCCAAAGCCAGTCGAAAAGTGGCTTGATCAAATCGAAAGGCGAGCAGGAGAGTAAGGCCCAATGCGCCAAAACAGCACTGAGTGACAAGCTGGAAGGTCTTATCCAGAATCATGGCTGCCCAAGGAATCAGGTCCCGAGAGGGAGAACTCAACATCCGGGCCTTGGCGATCTCTCCACCCACTTGGGCTACCGGGAGAAGCCAGTTGCAGGCAAGGCCGACCCATGTTGCCCTCACGACCCCGGGCAATGGATACGCATGCTGAGCACAAAAAAAGGCTTTCCAGGAAAGGGCAGCGAAAAGGATAGGAAGGAGAAAATAAGGAACTATCCAGCCAAAACGCCATCCCGTATGACGCACCAGAGGCAGGATCTCATCCAGGCCCACGTGATTCAGCAGACCAAGCAGGAGCAGGACCCCCACCCCAAAGGCGACCCACTGGCTTCTTATTTTCATAGCGCCTGGGTCTTTTGATCTGCCATGCAGCGGAAAGGGGGCCCATGAGTCGCGCCTTTGGCGTGAGGCAACGGTCGACTCGTCATGACCAAAGGGTGTTTTTTTTTGGTTCGGTTATTGACACTGAGGGACTATTTTGATTTTTTATCACTTCCTATTTTGGGAGACTTTTCAATCATGTACGCGGTTTTAGAGACAGGTGGCAAGCAATACCGGGTGAAATCCGGTGACAAGTTCGAGATCGAACGCTTGGATGTAGAGGCAGGCCAGTCGGTAACNTTCGACAAGATCCTCCTCATCAACCAGGATGGCAACTTTAAAGTGGGCACCCCTACGGTGGAATCTGCCACCGTGGTCGCTGACGTGTTGCTACATAAAAAAGGACCCAAGGTCACCAGCTTCAAGATGAGACGGCGTAAGGGCTATCAGAAAACCATCGGTCATCGCCAGCAGTTGACCTTGGTTCAAGTCAAAGAGATCAACGCTTAACCACAGATTCATCATGGCACATAAAAAAGGACAGGGAAGCTCACGAAATGGTCGCGACAGCAACAGCAAACGCTTGGGTGTCAAAAAATTTGGCGGCGAAGTGGTCAAAGCCGGCAACATCATTATCAGGCAGCGAGGTAGTCGCTTTGTCCCCGGATTGAACGTGGGTCAAGGACGTGACTGGACGCTATTTGCACTGGCCGATGGTAAAGTCCTTTTCGACAAGGGCAGTCGCCGAGTCAACGTGCAGCCGGTTGCGTAACCCGGGAACCTGTTAAAGCAGACCCATATATCCAATTTTGAGTAAGGCGGGGTCCAAGGCCTCGCCTTTTTTCATGCTTTCCTAGCATTCAGGACTTCTATGTTTGTCGATTCGGTCAAAATTGTTGCTCGAGCGGGTCATGGTGGCAACGGGTGTGTCGCCCTGCTCAGGGAGGCTTTCCGCCCCAAGGGTGGTCCTTGTGGGGGAGATGGCGGACGCGGCGGTGACATCGTTCTGGAAGCTTGCCACGATATCAACAATCTGATTGCCCAGTATTACTCTCCCCGCATCGTTGCCAAGAACGGTCTCCCAGGCCAAGGGAAGGGAAAAACGGGCAAAAGCGGTCCGACGGTGGTGGTGAAAGTGCCCTGTGGCACGACCATTTGGCGATTGGTGGACCCTGAAACGGCACGCATTCAAGAGGCTTACCAAAGAGGTTCAGACTCCGGGCAGGAAGATCTTTCCGAATCGGAAGCATCCATTGAAAAAACGGGGGCTACTGATGGCATGATTCGCCACCAAGGGAGCGAAAGGGCCGTTGAAATTGATTTGGAACACACCCAGGAGGAGGAAACCGACTCAGAACCTCGCCTGCAAAAGGAACTGGCAGCCGATCTTGTGGAGGACGGTCAGCGCTTCGTGCTCTGCAGAGGGGGTAAAGGCGGCCTGGGCAACCAACACTTCGCCAATTCCAAACATCAAACGCCTCGGTTTGCACAGCCTGGACAACCGGGCGATGAAGGCACCTTCCTGCTGGAACTGCGCATCCTTGCGGAAATCGGCTTGGTAGGCTACCCGAACGCAGGAAAGTCCACCCTGCTCACCGCCATTTCCAAGGCACGCCCCAAAATCGCCCCCTACCCTTTTACGACCCTACACCCCCAAATTGGAGTGCTGGAGTTCAACGATTATCATCGCATTACGGTATGTGACATCCCAGGTCTGATTGATGGCGCTCATCAAAACGTCGGCCTGGGTCATGCCTTCCTCCGGCATATTCAGCGCTGCCGGGCGCTTGTGTTGCTCATCGACATGGCGGGGACAGATGCGCGCAAACCTTGGGATGACTTCAAGCAGCTACGAAAGGAGCTCGAACTCTACGATCCGAAGATGCTGGAAAAGCCTTACGTCGTTGCCGCCAACAAGATGGACATGGAAGAGTCACAGGCCCATCTACGCTCATTCAAGAGACGGCTGCGCGGGGTGAAAGTCATCGAGTTGGCCGCCGCATTCGATGAAGGGGTTTCCCCCCTCAAGGATGTCATGCGAGCCATGGCCGCCCAATCACCTCAAGAAGTGTGATTCAGCCCAACACCAAAGGAGCTGGGGGGAACAAGGAGGGAGAAACCACCTCCGTCATGCACGCATGCACGGTCTAAAACGATTCTCCCTGCGACGCAGCCTGCAACGATTTGGGTGGCTCCAGAATGGTTTGGAGGATGATCGCTTGCCTCAGCGCACTGGGATCTCTCAGAGATCGACGGGTTGATGCAAAGGACACCCCCCCCCTGGTTGAGCAGAAGTTTTCAACCTTCTGGAAGGACGTTGGCTTTTCACCGCCTCAAGCTCACGCGTAGCTTTTTCGACAAGGGACGCCGCTCGATCCAAGTCGGTTTTGGAGGGAGTGGTAGATCTCACTTTGGAAGGAGGTCCCCCGCTGGGCCTTGTAGGAGGAGGCTTGGGCAGAGGAGGCGGAACCACTGCGGGTGCCTTGGGTCTTTCATCGATCACCTCGCTAATCTCGGCAGCCTCGGCAACCTTGCGCAATTCATCCTGAAGTCGCTCAAAAAGACCGGATGGCTGAGAGGCCGGAGAGGGTTGAGGATTCTTCCAGTGGCGATAGGCTCTGGGTGAAGGCTGGGAAGAGTGAGGGGCCTCCTGGCTTGCACTCGGGGTGGAACGCCTGACCGGTGCGACAGGCATCGAAGATTCCTGCGCACGAGCCTTGCGTCTCTTGCCGATCCAGTCTGCCACCACCCCCAGCAAGGCAACCAGCAGAAACAGAAGGGATCCTCCATCCATGAGGGCAACTTTGTCCATAAGGAAGATAGTCTGTCAGGAATTCAACGAGTTATGCGATTAGATGAGAACTGAATCACCCTTTGAGATCGCCATCAGAGCCTTCATCCTCACCACCAATGGCATCGCGCATGGAAGTATCAGCCTGGATATTTTTGAGACGGTAGTAATCCATCACGCCAAGATTACCTGATCGGAAGGCTTCTGAAATCGCCAGAGGCACTTGGGCCT
>NYYT01000016.1 GCA_002686885.1 Pedosphaera sp. | reverse complement strand
TTGCGAACGCTTGCCCGAAGTTTCACCGCTCAGACAGGAGACACTTAAGTGTCTCCTGTCTGAGCGGTGAAACTTCGGGCAAGCGTTCGCAATGAGGATCACAAAACTCAAAGGTTGGGGGCTCAAAGCGATAAAATAATCTTAGTTCTGGGGAATGCCGTTTAGGAAAGTGGTTCTCGATGGCACAGATGGCATCTTGCTGTTCGAAAAAGTCTCTTTCCAATGGAGTGTGGCTGGCCCCTGCAACCAACATGTAATGCCCCTTCTCATCGCGTTGGATAAGGGCGAACATGCCCGGAAGAAGCTTCATCAGACCATTTGGGCTTGCGTCGATTTGAGCTGCCTGGCTGCCACACTGAAGCATGCATACCTTGAGGCTTTGGTGATCGCAGGCCTCCATTTGCAAGGAAAAAGGCGTATCCACCTCCAACCAACCCTTGACCTGAACCCACTGGCCTTTCTTGCGTTGTGGGGTAATATGAAACCAGGAGAGAGAGCTGGTCCCTGCCTTTCCGGAAGAAGGCTCAGGGGAAGGTTCCTCATTTTCGAATGTCACCGTCGATTCCACAGTCCTTGGTTGCCTCCATCGCTGACGTAAAGCATGGCGACGAATTTCCCAACCGACGAACAAAACAACTGTCGTAAACGCCGCAAAGAGATACAGACCGAAAAGGTTCATGCGTATGAGGTAAGAGGTCGCAAAGACCTGCCTTACCTTAGCACAATCAATGCCACGGTGAGTTATGGTCGTGATAATTCCTTGGCAAAAACATCAAGAGGCGATTTGTTTTCACAGCGAGAGCAATTTTCACATGTTTGGGTAGGGTTTGAGTCACAAATAAGGATCGATCTGCTTGCCCCACCATGATAGCTTCAGGACATGATAAGAAAATTACTCCAGTTTCTGATGGATACGAGGGCTTCTGCGCAGTCATCCGAAGGGCTGAATCGTTCCAAGCTGGTGGGGATGTACTTGTCTCGCACCAATCACAACAGTGCCCTTTCTGTTGAGATGCAGCGCACTCGACAAAGAAGGAACGGCAAATACGCTTCCAAGCGAGAGCGGCTGTAAGTGCTGAAGGTTGTCGAACTTCTTTTGGATTCCACTCTATGGAGAGAGCTCCATCGGTAACCTTTTTTAGAGCATGGACAGCATGGCCTGCGCAAAAGAAACCCCGATTCGTACCATGATTTTGGCCGACCCCAGATAGTGATACTCAGCATTGGAAACGCCCGACTGAAGGGTATCCCATTGCTCCTGCGAAAAGTTCTTTTGTCGGATTTCAAGCCTAAGGGCGTCCTTTTCGTCCTTTCCCAGCTGGGGAGCATCAACACTTTTAAGCCGTGTCTGAATTTCCTGGTTCATGAAGCGTTCCCGATACCTCAGTTCTGTGAGCTCCATGTCCCAGCAATTTTCAGTCAAAACAGCCTTCACCGTGGGTTTGAAAGAAGCAAGCTGGGCAGGGGCTGCCATCGCATCCCTGAAAGATTGATGAATGGCTGAGTAGCGCTGTTGATCTTCTCGATACGAGGCAACGGGCCCGCCGGCGCCCATGACCCCGATCACAATGGGAAGGAGAGGGGCATTCAAATCCTGTCGAACATCTCGAATCCACTGCTCAAGGAGTCTTGAATAATCATCATAGCCTCCTGGCTGTCCCCGCTGAGGATAAACACCACGATCCACCATGTCATTCCATCCCTGGAACCATATGAGACCTGAAAGAGTGTATTCCTTGTCAGCCCCAAATGGAGACTCTTCTTTGAGAAGGTTCATGCTTTGATGCACATGATCCATGAATTGACGGTAAAAAACGCCACTTGCCTCAGATCGTATGCTTTGCGCTTCCTCCACATCCTTTCCTTGTTTTTTCAATTGTTGGATTTGGGTCTCATTAAAGCGATAAGGGCCTGATCCCGGGGGGCGAAAATCGGTATGAAGGCTCTTCCCCCCCCAAGCTGCCTTGATCAAAACAATGGGTTGGTTGAGAGCCTCGGACATGCGCACTCCAAAGCCAAGTTCTGGACCTATTTTTTCATCTGAAGCCCCAAATCCAATGCGAAGTGAGCCCTTGAGGAGACCGCCCGAGGAAAGCGAGGACACCCAAACACGATCCAAGCTGATGGCGGCTCCCTGGGCATTCCGAACCTTTCCGAGAATAGGTGCCGTCAACGGGTCTTCCAAAAGAGCGCCAAGCGTGCGCTCATGAGCATGCCCCTGCATGTTGGATTGTCCTACCAAGACAAATACCTTGATGGGAGAGCCCTCCACACTCGGCAGAACAAGACTGCTCAAGGCTGCCATAAAAGTGACCTGCTGAATGATTCGATGGATGGTGACGAGTGAAGATTTCATGGAATGAGCGAACAAATACTACAGTAGCATCCAACAGAGCAATACACACGATGAGATTTGAACGATGTGCAAGAGCCTATCATGATCGCCTTTACTATCCACTGCAGGATGCATCGCGGCCAACCATCACCTTGGATCATGCAAGGATGGGATGAATGATTTTCGAGCTTTCCACCCCAGTCAGCCTGAAATCGAGCCCTTGGTAGCGGTAGGTAAACCGTTCGTGATCCACTCCCAGCAAATGGAGCAAGGTCGCGTGTAAGTCCTTCACGTGGACCGGATCCTGAGCCACGTTGTAGCTGAAATCATCGGTGGCTCCCCAGGTCATACCCGGCTGGACCCCTCCACCCGCAAGCCACATGGTGAAGCATCTAGGGTGATGGTCTCGACCTCCTTCCGGGCTATTCCAATCACCCTGACCCGCGACACCTCGGCCAAACTCTCCACCCCAGACGACCAGCGTGTCGTCCAGCATACCCCGTTGCTTCAGGTCCGTAATCAAGGCAGCACTGGCTTGATCCGTATCATGACAACGGGCAACACACCATGAACTCAAACGGCTGTGATGATCCCAGTCGGGATGAAAAAGTTGTATGAAACGAACCCCTCTTTCGGCCAATCGGCGAGCCAGAATGCAATTTGCGGCATAACTCCCTGGCCTCCTGGCATCCGGCCCATAGAGATCAAAGACCGACTCCGGTTCATCGCTCAGATCGGTTAAATCGGGAATACTGCTTTGCATGCGATAGGCCATTTCGTACTGGCGAATGCGGGTTGCTATCTCAGGATCCCCTGTTTCCATTTGCCGCCTTTGGTTCAAAGCCATCAAGGCATCCAACATTTTTCGGCGGGATGAGCGATCCAAACCATCAGGATCCTTAAGGTAGAGGACGGGATCCCCAGCATTGCGCAACTTGACGCCTTGATGCCTGGAGGGTAGGAACCCGCTGCCCCAATAGTAATCGTAAAGGGGCTGATCAGTGGGTCGTCTCATTTTGGAAAGCAAGACCATGAACGACGGCAAGTCCTTTTGTTCACTACCTAGCCCATAACTGACCCACCCTCCAAAACTGGGTCTTCCGGGAATTTGGTGCCCGGTTAGAAAGTGTGTCATGGCAGGCGCGTGATTGATCTCCTGAGTAGTCATGGATTTGATAAAGCACAGCTCATCAGCCACCTTTTTCAGATGAGGCATCCACTCACCAATGGTCGCTCCGCTCTGCCCACATCGTTCAAAAGTCGTTCGGGCAGGCATGATCAATTGCTTTTGATTGGCGGTCATGGTGGTCAACCGTTGTCCCTGCCGCACGCTCGGGGGGAGCTCCTTTCCGGCCCAGCGACTCAAGCCGGGCTTGTGGTCATAGAGTTCGATTTGAGAAGGACCACCCGACTGGGTCAGAAAGATGATACGCTTGGCACGTGCGGGTATGACTCCCACCGCCGGATGTGAATGAGTCCCGCCATGATCCTGAGCCTTTATCTGCTGTCGCATCATGGACAAGGCAATGGCACCAAGCCCCAACCCGGCACCTTTCCCCAGAAAGTATCGGCGAGTGACATCCAGCCCGAGCGTTTCAGTCAAAGAGTTCGTATCATTCATGAGTCATGGCCTCATCAAGATTATACAACATGTTGGCAACCCACATGAGCGCCGCGTGGTCAGCAGGATCCAGTGAACGGTCAGGGAGCTGTTGACCGATTGTGATATAGGCCTTGGCATCGTAGGGACGCTGGCTGAATGCATCGTGCACATCCTGATATTGCTGGTGAATCAGGGTCCACTCCTCATCTGCAAGGGGGCGGCCCAGAATGCGCACAGCCATCCACTCAATCCCCTCCCTGGTCGCGTAATTTCTCAGACACTGAGCCGATAAGAATTGGGAAGCCTCCAGAACACTCTCATCATTGAGCAGTGTGAGTGCTTGAAGAGGTGTGTTGGTCAATCGCTGCCGGACTTCGCATATGCGGCGTTGGGCCTGATCAAAGAGAAAAGCGGGCGAACTGGACCTTCTCCAAAAGGCGTAAATCATCCTTCGATAGCGGGATGCACCCGGACTTGGCTCATAGGTCAGGCGTCCCATAAAAATGTCCTGCCAAACCCCCTCGGGTTGATACGGTCTCACCGGAGGTCCGCCGAGGGATGCATGCATCAAACCAGAGCTGTGAAGAATGGCATCATGAATCATCCAGCTGGGCAGGCGACGTCGGGTGGCGTGAGACCACCAGCGGTTACTCGGATCCATCTCCAGCATCGTTTGCGTGAGATGGCTTTTCTGGCGATAGGTTTCGCTGGTGACCATCACGCGAAGGATGTGCTTGATATTCCAACCACTTTCCATCAACTCGACGGCCAACCAATCCAGCAGATCGGGATGTGTTGGAGGCTCCCCCTGAAGCCCGAAGTCTTCTGGAGTGCGCACCAACCCTGCGCCAAATATCAACTGCCACAAATGATTTACCAGCACCCTTGCCGTGAGGGGATGGTGGCCCGAGACAAGCCAATCTGCCAGCTCCAGCCGGTTTTGGGGGATCATGGATCCTTCCCTTTGGAGAACCGAAGGCACATCGGGTTCCACTGGCTGCCCTTTCTGATCCCACACGCCTCGCAAGAGCACATGGGCTTGACGAGGTTCACTCCTCTCACCCAACACCATGACTTTTTGAATCTTGTGCCCCGCTTCCATTTCCCGGTGGTGGGAGGCGAATTGGTCATAAACACGTTTCTCCTGCTGATATAGGGAGTCTCCCGCAAGAAATTGTTGATAAAGATCTTTTCTGAGGCTTGTAGGAATCGCCTCACTTTGAGCGGGTGCGAGCTCGATGAATTGTTCCACCGGGCTGGGCTCAAGAGAACGAAGCGCCTGACCTGCCTGAGTCGTCGTTAAAAGGGCAAATTTACCAACATTGGCATCCCCCAGAGTGGAGCGATGCATCATCACCCATACCAGCTCTTCATTCGACTTCAGGGTGAGAGGATCCCTCAAAACGAATATGGCCTCGCGAAAAGAGCTCTCTGGATCATCGTGAGTGGTCCAACCATTCCTTGGATCGTCATCCAGCGTATCCCGAACTTTCCCGTAACGTTCACCAGCCTTTGGTTTAGCTTCAAAATCCGCAATGGCTTCGGAAAGCGGTATTTCGTGTAACAACTGCCTTCCTCTTTCACGACGGAACAACTTGGCATTGGTGAGAATGAACTCACCGCTGACACCTCGACCATAGCGCCCATTTCCATGGTGAGCGTCCTTGAAGACTTTCAGACGGACCCCTGTGATTCGGGCCTGCGTCGGTTGCCAGATCACCCGGTAATCTTCGTGGTACGGATTGATCCCTTTGGCTGTGATTTCCCCGGACACGTCACTCTCCAATGTGGTCCCATGCTGGCTCTCAAGGCCTGTGGGTATCACCTTGATCCATGGCTGAAATCTTTCCTTTGGTTGCTGGATGATCGCATCCAGCCAGGGACCAAATCGATCTTTGGCAAGCTTTTCGCGACGTTCCAAACGTTCTTGGGCCTTTTGCAGGGAATAGGCGGAAGCCCGCCAGTGTGCCTTTGCCAGCGGTGATTCAAAATCAAGGTAAGGGTGTGCCTTGTTACCAGCTGCACCTGATTCGTCAATGTTGTTGAAATACGCTGAGAGTTGGTAGTACTCAGCGTGGCTGACGGGGTCAAACTTGTGAGAATGGCACTGGGCACNCCCTAGGGTGAGTCCCATCCAGAGGGTTCCCATGGTGTTGACCCGATCAATNACNTAATCTACCCGCGATTCTTCCGGATCTCGCCCCCCTTCCCCATTGGTCATGTGATTGCGATGAAAACAGGTGGCCAAAATCGTCTCNGGCGTCGCCCCGGGCATCAAATCACCTGCAAACTGCAAGCGAGTGAATTCATCAAACGGCATGTTCTGATTGAAGGCTTGGATCACCCAATCTCGCCATGCCCAATTGCTTCGGATGGCATCCAACTGAAACCCGTCGGTGTCCGCATAGCGCGAGGCATCCAGCCACCACATGGCCATCCTTTCACCAAAATGTGGNGACTCCAACAAGCGGTCGACGTGTCTCTCCCAAAAATCAGAACGGAGCTCCTTGGGTGGTTCTTGGTTAGCCCTTTCCAAATGAGGTAAGCCAATGAGGTCAAAACTCACCCGTCTCAGAAGCGTTCGGATCGAAGCTTGAGGCGACAGGGTCAACCCCTCTTGACCCAACCTTTTCCGAATAAAAAAGTCCACAGGATGCGATGCAGATTTTGGGATATCCGGACGCCTGGGAACCATGAAGGCCCAATGTTTTTCCCAGGCTGCCCCTTGAGCAACCCACCGTTCCAACAATTGTTTTTGATCCTCACTCAATGGTTTGTGCGCCTTTTCAGGAGGCATAACCTCATCAGGATCGACGGACCGGATACGCTGCAAGAGCAGACTGTTCTGAGGATCACCGGGNATGACAACCGGATCGCTGGCACCATCACCCAAGACTTCCTCACGCAGATCCAGGCGCAAACCTCCCTTNCGATGAGCCGGGTCTGGACCATGACATTGAAAACAATGATCGGAAAGGATCGGNAAAATATGGCGGGAAAAGCTCACTTCGCCTGGGTCGCTGAGGAGATTCCCCACCGAAGTCCAAAGCATCATCCCTGCACCAAGGATCTGCCGGTATGAAATAAGGTATCGAGCCATGCGCGAAGATTATTTCAACCTAAGGATTGCCCACCGAGAGAAAAGTCCAAAATTTGCANGGGATCGTGGGTTGTCAGCTTGTCACCCCGACAACGATCCCTTAGCTTGAGACCATGTTCGAGTCGTTGTCGGGAAAATTACAGGGTGTTTTCAAGAACCTCAGAGGTTTGGGGAAAATCAGTGAATCCAATGTATCGGACTCCCTGAGGGAAGTTCGCATGGCTTTATTGGATGCCGACGTGAACTTCAAGGTGGCCAAACAGTTCATTGAAGATGTCAAGGAGAAGGCGATCGGACAGAAGGTCATCCAAAGCATCCACCCGGGTCAACAGGTCATCAAGATCATCAACGATGCATTGGTTGAGTTGCTCGGATCCACGCATGCTTCCCTGGAAATTGACCCCAAGCCATCGAGTATCATGATGGTGGGTCTCCACGGTGCCGGAAAAACCACTTCCAGTGGCAAGTTGGCCAAATGGCTGACCAAGCAAGGNAGGAAGCCCATGCTGGTGGCTGCTGATGTGTATCGTCCTGCGGCCATGGATCAACTCGAAACCCTTGGCAAACAACTCGAGATACCCACCTTGGTTTGTCGAGNGGAAAAGGACGTGCTGGTCATTGCGCAAAAGGCACAATCCCATGCCGCCGAGCAGGGCTGCGACGTCCTTATTTACGATACTGCGGGAAGACTTCAAATCGACGAAGTTCTGGTCGAGGAACTGGTTCAGCTGAAAAACAAAATCAGCCCTCAGGAGATCCTTTTGGTGTTGGATGCGGCAACCGGCCAAGAGGCAGTCAATGTGGCCTCTCACTTTGATGAGGCCCTCTCCATCAGCGGTTCGATTNTAACCAAGCTNGATGGTGATGCACGCGGAGGTGCGGCCCTNAGCATGAAGTCGGTCACTCAAAAACCGATTAAATTTGCCGGGGCCGGGGAAAAACTCGAGGACTTCGAGCCCTTTCACCCCGAGCGCATGGCGACCCGCATTCTGGGAATGGGCGACGTCGTCAGTCTGGTCGAAAAAGCGGCAGAAAACGTCGATGTCGACGAAGCCAAGAAGCTTGAGGAGAAGATGCGGAAAGGNGTATTCACCCTAGACGATTTTCTCGATCAGCTCAGGCAGATGAAACGCATGGGCCCTTTGGAATCGATCGTCAAAATGTTACCGGGAGGCAGCGACATGATCGGAGGTGCCGATTTGTCCAAGCAAGAGAAGGAGTTCCGNAGAATGGAAGCCATGATTTGTGCCATGACGCCTCAAGAGCGGCAGCGTCCACAAATCCTCAATGGCCGGCGCAGGCAGCGCATTGCAAATGGCAGCGGTGTACGTGTGGCTGAACTCAACAACTTGCTTCAGCGATTTGGTCAGATGCAGAAAATGATGCGCAAAATGGGCAAGATGCAGAAGATGATGGGTAAGATGGGTGGCAAAATGGCCGGTAAAATGGCAAATCGACTGGGTGGCGGCCTCCGTTTACCGCGTTGATAATGGCATGGTGCAGTTAAAAACGATTTTCAAGTCCTTCCACGCCATGGAGGCACAAATGATCACAGCAAGACTTCGAACTGCGGGTTTCCAAGCAACCGTCCTGGGTGAACTGGCAGCCCTCAGCACAGAAGGCGGCTCCTTGGCGACGGGTGGTATCCGGATTCAGGTCCCAGCTGCCGAGGAAGAGGAAGCCCGCGCACTCGTGGATGGCTTGCTCAACCACCCGCCTGAAGAGGATTCACCGGATCGCTCATGGGAATAAGTCAAAAGAAGGTTCAAGCCCTGGCAGCCATCCTCAAACGAGGAGAACTCAAATGGGATGGAGCCACTCTGGAGGCCCATGCAGGAGATAAATGGTTTGCCAGCTCCTTGCCCGAAGTAGTGGCCCTTCCAAGAACCACGGCCTCAGTCGTTAAAATTCTCCAATTCGCACATCGACACCAAATTCCGGTCACCGCCAGAGGAGCAGGCCATGGCTACGTGGGAGGGTGTGTTCCCGTCCAAGGGGGAATCGCCTTGTCCTTGGACAAAATGAACCGAATCCTCGAGATCTCAAGTGCGGACTTCGTAGCTGTGGTGCAACCAGGAGTCAAAACAGCGGCTTTCCAGGAAGAAGCCGAAGCTCACGGGCTTTTTTATCCCCCCGATCCAGCCAGCAGAATGGATTGTAGTCTGGGGGGCAACATCGCAACCAACGCAGGGGGACCTCGATGCCTGAAATACGGTGTCACGCGTGATTATGTGCTGGGCCTGGAAGTGGTCCTGGCTGACGGCAAGCTGCTTCAGCTGGGGGGACGCACCCACAAGAACAAAACAGGGTTCGATCTCCACAGAATCTTTGTGGGCTCCGAGGGTCTACTGGGAATCGTCACGCAAGCAACACTCAAATGCCTGCCTCTTCCTCCTTACAGAGCCGCCCTGTCGGTTGGCATCGACAGCACGACCACGGCTGCGTCCATTCTAGGACGGGTGTTCAAAGCAGGTTTTTTGCCCAGTGCGCTTGAAATAGCCGATCGATTCACCCTGGAGGCTGCCACGAAACGCACCGGCTCAAAAATGTTTCACGGCTGCCAGGCTCATCTCATTCTCGAACTCGATGGTCAACCCGCATCGGTCCGCTCGGACCTACGCGCCTTGAAAAAACTCATCGGAGAGTTTCGCCCAAAATTCATTCATCAAGGCCTTGGAAACGAAGGATGTGAGGCCATCTGGCGCATTCGACGGGAATTTTCCTACGCACTACGGGATACGGGGCTCACCAAACTCAATGAAGACATCGTGGTTCCCAGAGGCAGATTAGTGGCACTGTTTCAATTTGCTGAAAAGCTTCAGAAGAAATATCACATTCCCGTGGCATGTTTCGGCCATGCAGGCGATGGGAATATTCACGTCAATGTCATGATCGATCGGACATGTCGTGATCAAGAGGTACGAGGTGAAGCGATGCTCGATGCCCTGTTTTCCAAAATCATACAATGGCANGGCTCCATCACCGGAGAGCACGGAATCGGCCTTGCGAAAAAACCTTGGTTTGACCAAGCAGTCGGAGGCGAGGCCTACCAGCTGCATCGGACCCTCAAAAAGGCTCTGGATCCAAAGGGTATTTTGAACCCCGGGAAATTTGTGACCTGACGCTTTTCCTCAGCCCCGAAAAACATTGTAGGTGGGAGAGCCGTAGAAGGCGTCAGTAGGTTCGCCAGAGCGAAGGGAAAAAGAGAACCAGTATGGCAAAAATTTCCAGCCTCCCTACCGCCATCAAAATAGCCAGGAACACCTTTGTCCATGGATGCAGTGAGGCATAGGTCTCGGTGGGTCCCAAATCTCCAAGAGCTGGGCCGATGTTCATGAGCATCGCGATCGAGCCAGACAAACAGGTNAACACATCCAATCCTGGCTCAAGAGCACTCAAAATCAGCGCACAAATNCCGATAAGCACNGCCGANATCGCGATAAAGAACATGGTTTGCTGCTGAACCTCTTCATCAATATTGTTGCCGTTCAGGCCTACATAGCGAATCACCTTGGGCCTGAAACTCTCATTTAATTCGCGACGAACTGTTCTAAAAAAAACGATCCAGCGGCTTACCTTGATCCCCCCTGTGGTCGACCCGGCACAGCCNCCAAAAAGCATCAGCCCCACTAAAAACATTATGGTGAAAGGTGGCCATTGATCGTAATCATCAATCACAAAGCCTGAGCTTGTCATCAAGGATACCACCTGAAAAGAAGTGTGGCGAAAGGACTGCTTGAGAGAAAGNTCCCCTGAAACACTCGCGTTATAGAAGGAAAGCAGCAGGATCGAAAGGACCAGCAGTCCAATAAAATATTTTGTTTCCTCCTCTTTTTTCCATCGATCAAACCGACCACGCAACAACCATGCNTACANCATGAAGCTCACACCGCCNATCACCATAAAGACCATCGCCCAGATTTCAATGAAGGCNTTATTGTAATACCCTAANCCGCTATTGTGAGGACTGAACCCNCCCGTGGAAATGGTTGTAAAGGTATGACATACTGCATCGAAAAC
Organism: Pedosphaera sp.; assembly: GCA_002686885.1. Classification (GTDB taxonomy): domain Bacteria; phylum Verrucomicrobiota; class Verrucomicrobiia; order Limisphaerales; family AAA164-E04; genus UBA7971. Next base: position 7,808 of record NYYT01000016.1, on the reverse strand, counting down.
GGGCATACCAAAAGCTAGGAACCCCAAAAAAAGCAATAGGCTGAAAAAAAGATAAATTTGCCACAACCGTATCGCGACATTGTGAATACGAGCTTGAAGGCCACCTCCCTCTTTCGCCGAAGACTCATGCCGAAAAAGGGCTTTGCTGCCGGCTCCCAAATAGGACAGAACCGCTACAAAAAGCACCAGAATCCCCATGCCTCCTAGCCACTGTGTCAGGCATCTCCATAAAAGAATGCCTTGGGGAAAAACCTTCAAATCATCAATGATCGATGCCCCCGTTGTTGTGAATCCGGACATGGATTCAAAAAACGCATCGCAAAATCCCATCTTGGGTTCGCTGAACATATAGGGAAGCGATCCAAACAAGGCACAAATAAGCCAACTGGAACCTACGATGGCGATGGCTTCTTTCCTGAGCACCTCCCGACCAGAGCCTCGCCCCATCCAAAGGAAAAGCAGACAGGCGCCGAGGTTGATTCCGACCGAAATGCTTAAACCCTCTACCGAATCGAGTTGATCATGCCGAGCGTCAAATCGATACGCATAACCCAAACAGATGGCTTGAGTAAGCCCAAGAAACAAAAGAAGAAGACCAATGATTTTGCTGAGAAGACGGAAGTTCATCAGCGAGAAAACATTTTCACCAATGGCTTGCGGCCTTCATGGGTCACGATGGCATAGACCGTATCCTCGGCCTGCAACAGATCCTCTCCGTTGGGCACAAAAGCAATTTGATCGCGCAACAGTGCCACCAATGCCGATCCTTTGGGCCACTTGATGTCTGCCACCTTTTGATCCACCAATTTTGTTCTCAATTTAACGCTACATTGGATCACTTCAACGCCCCCTTGAAGTTCGGAAACTTTGTGATACTTCCCCGTATCCATGAAACGAAGAAGATCTCGGTTGGCAGCAAGGCGAGGGCTGACCGCAGCCAATAGCCCCAATCGTTGACGATTACGATAAATGGCGTCCGCGTAATCTGCTCGGTGGATCAATGTGAGGCAATATTCGCTGCCAATGCTTTTAGCCTGCAAACAGGCCATCACGTTATCTTCATCGTCCGGACTGACTGCGATGAAAAAATCCGCTTCATTGACCTGCTCTTCCTTGAGCTGCTGCAAAGAGGTGGCATCCCCATGGATGATGACCGAATCCTGTAGGAGTGCAGAAAGTCTGCGGCATTCCTGTTCGCGCTTTTCCATGATACGCACTTGGACACCATAAGCCTCCAGCATTTGAGCCACCGCAAAAGCATACTCCCCTCCCCCAAAAATCACTGCCTTAAGATCTTTTTTTCTCCTTGCTCGGGGATCCAACGTGGTCACCATTTGGTCTAGCAAGGCAGGTTCCCCGGATAGTGTCACCAGATCCCCAGCCATCAGGTAATCCTCCCCCCCAGGGATGTGATTATCGCCATCGCGATAAATGCAGGCTACCCGAACCCGGTCTGGAAGCTTGAGTTTATAAATAGGCACACCGATTGCAGTGCTTTCCGGGGAGACTTTGTATTGATGCAGTTCAATCCTTCCTCGAGCAATTTCTTCGACTAAAAGGCCTTCAGGATTCCTCACAAATTTAACCAGTTCCACGGCAGCCAATCGCTCGGTGCTGAACAAGTAATCGATGCCGAATTGTGCCCTGAAGTCAAATAACCACTCCTCACGCTGAACCCCGGCGTGGACGCGAGCTACGGTTTTTGAGGCACCCATGGATTTGGCAATGGAGGCTGCCACCAGATTGGTGTAGTCGCGGCTGGTAAGGGCGAGAAAAAGGTCACACTCACTCGCATTGGCTTCAGCCAGCACGGTGGCAGAAGCTCCGTTGCCACAAATGACGCTGGCGTCGAGGCTTTCGTCAAGATCCTCTGCAGAGGGTTCTTCACGCTCAATGACGGTGATGTTATGCAATTGGGTAGAGAGGCTTTCTGCCAGGTGCTTTCCCACCTCTCCTGCACCCACAATGATAATGTTCACTAAGTAGGATTCAAAGGGATGATACAGCAAGTTTCCAGTCCTTTTCTGTGGAGGAGGGTCTGCGGNCCCCAACTTAGCNATNGCTAAANCNAGCGATTTTGGGTCAGCTTTGAGCCATNTCAGCTTTTTCTNCCCCCNGCGATGGCAAGGNNCTCAANGTGGAANCGGGATCTTTCANCGGGCCNNGCCTNAGGGCCGGATGCCCNGGCCATGCAGGAGCTTGAGGACGNGACATTTGACGATAAGAGTCGAAAAANCCCTGNCTNATATCCGTTCCCGAAGGAGTCAAGAAAGCATGCGCCTCAGGCAGGCGGTAGAAAGGAATGGTTGGATATCGGTGATGAATCCAATGATACCCCTCATTATGTTTGAAGAAATTATCCCAAAACGAGACGTTGGATCGAGCCCCTGAAAGAGTATTGTAATGCTCTTCAATTTCTGACCAATACTGAAAAATGGGAAAGGACCAAACCAGAGGAATCATCCAATAAACCACTAAGAANTCCCATGTCCCGGTTGCAATGAATAACGCCAGAACTGGAACCCAAAAGGCGACAAGTTGCAGACGACTCGACCAGGAATCGAAATCTGGGCCACTTTTAAGGTAATACCAGGTGGGGCCTCCTAAAAATGGTTTTAGAAACCAGATGTAAAACATGTTGGGCTTGGTTGCCGTCAGCCCATATCGATGGTAGTCATGCATGGTTACGTCTTTCGCTCCCATAAGGTTGCTGTGATGCAGGAGATGTTCGTGTTGAAATCCGTTCAAGGTCTGAAAAAACGGATACGCATAGACACCTTGAAGGAGGTAGTGCAGCCTTCTGGACGCAAACAAGTTGTAATGGGAAGCCTCATGAAGCAGCGCTTCTCCAAGGCAAAATTGAAGGTAGCCTATCACCCAAATGGACAGCAGGGTCATCCACCATTGGTCGATCCATAACGAGAGCCACGCGGTGAAAACAATGAAAACCCAATCCCGACAGAGGGCCAAGCAGCCTCGAAACGTGCTACGCTCAACAAAATCTTTGGCTTGTTTTTGACTCCTCAAGATGGCGAATCATAGGNTGTGGCTNGATCGATGGGTGATTTTGTCCCTGAAAAAGCCATGATNAACGATCTAANNCNTGGGTTGATAAAAAATACGAGGCAAGTTGACAAGTCCCGATCACACCATGTTCCACAATAGGTATTCCATAAAATGTCCGGCACTCCAATGGTTTGCCATTGGGTCGTTTTGTTTACTCATCGGGTGCAGAGAGTCACCACCCCAAGCCCGAGAGAACTCGGAGGAAGATTTGCTGGATATCCTCACGGTGAATGANCCCTTGCGCTACATGGGTTCCAGGCTCACAGATTCATCNTGGGCCAAAGTNACCTTTCCCGCNCCACCGGAAACAGTGGATCCTTCCACGTGGACGCCNGATNGACCTACCATTCAGCGCTATCAAAAAGCGGATATGATCCTGCTCAATGGTGCCCNTTATGCCCAGTGGATCGANCAAGCGGCTCTNCCAATCACGAGACTTTTCAACACCACGGAAGCTTACAAGGAGCGTTGGATCCAACGTTCGAGTGTCACCACTCATCAACACGGCCCTGAAGGAGAACATGAGCATGGTATCTATGCTCCCATGACATGGCTGGATTTTCAATTAGCCGCAGATCAGGCCACATCGATCGCCAAGATCCTATCGGATAGATGGCCGGATCATGCCGCCAAAATTCAGGCTCAACTAGTTTCGCTAAGAGCTGACTTGCTGCAACTGCACCATTCCATGTTGCTTATTGCNACAAAACTCGATGGAATTCCTCTTCTGGCTTCCCATCCTGTCTATGAATATTTGGCGAAAGCNTACCGCCTGNACCTTCGTGCGATGCACTGGGAACCAGAGGAACTTCCCCCACCCGACCAATGGGAAGCATTGGATGCCTTACTGAAACAACATCCAAGCCATGTGATGCTCTGGGAGGATACCCCGATACAGTCCATCACTCAACAGCTTGAGGAACGCGGAGTTCAAGTCGTTGTTTTCAGACCTCAGGGAGGCCCCACCCAACATAAGGATTTCTTGGAAGTGATGCAGGATAATCTAAAATCACTGGAAAACATCCAAGCTCGCTGAACGATGGATCANGGGAGAACTCCAGATCGATCCAACCCAGCCCCCCACACAAGACCGGGGCTTGTGATTAAAAAGCAACCGAGCGTTCTGCGACACTCGGTTGCTGTGCTAGCCGTTTTTAAGTCATCAAAAGGGCTTTAGGACATCACATCCACATCAATTTCCTGAGGCTGAGGCTTTGATTTCTTTGGAACTCGCATCCTTAAAAGCCCTTGTTTGAATTCTGCCTTGATAGCACCGGATTCAACTTCTGCGGGTAGGGAGAACTTACGGGTAAAACTTCCGTAGGAACGCTCCAAGCGAAGGTCTTTTTCAGAACCCTCAGTCGTAGGTAGTTTCCTTTCGCCCTCGAGGGTTAACACTCCCTGATCCACCTTGAGCGTAAAATCCTCTCTGGACAGGCCGGGAAGTTCCGCCTCCAAAAGATAATCCTGATCCGTTTCTTTGATGTCCATGGCGGGGACCCAGGGTTGATGGGCTGTTTGGCGTAGTCCATTGGACGCGCTTGAACCCAAACTCAACAATCCACTCCAGGGAAACGTTGAAACTTCCAGATCAGGGAATGAATACCAGCTGCGATTGACTTGTGTCATATTTTTCATAATGGCCTTTCTTGCTTGAGTTGTTTGCTTAGCCCCATGGGAGAGGCTTTATGCATTTCCTTTCACACGAGTTATGTAACATTTTTTATTCCAATTTTTAAATTAATCCTTTTTGTTTATCACCAATAGTTTACAAGTTTTATATCACTTTAATACTTAATTTAAAAGTGCCATTTTGGCGCTTTTAGGGCGTATTGTCTCACCATGGCGCATTCAATTCGGGCCATCAGGCGTGAGACTCCGGTTCGCAAATTTAAAAACGCTTGGCCAGGCTTCATGTTGAATCCATGATGGTCACCACTAGCCATGCACTCCGAAGGGTTGCTTCAACATCTCAGATCAGGCAAACGTGCTTACGGCACCGCCATTTTAACCGCCTCCCCCCTTTGGCCGCCTCTGGTAGCAAAGACGGGCCTCGATTTTGTTTTTATCGACTCCGAGCACATTGCCCTGGACCGACAGGAACTTTCATGGATGTGCCGCACCTACGACGCACTTGGACTGGCACCCTTGGTTCGTATCGCCAGCCCGGACCCCATACTCGCATGCCAGGTCCTGGATGGTGGCGCCTGTGGTTGCGTCGCCCCCTATGTGGAAACACCTGAGCAAGTCAAAGCGCTTGTGGGGGCCGTCAAGTGGCGTCCACTCAAAGGAAAAAAACTTGAGCAATTTTTAACTCAAGGCACGGAACTGGAACCCGATCTCAGGCAATATCTGGAGGAGCGAAACCGCAAACACTGGCTACTGGTCAATATCGAAAGCCAGCCGGCCATCGATCAACTGGATGCTATTTTAGACGTCCCCGGTTTGGATGGCATCCTTATCGGACCCCACGACTTATCTTGTAGTCTGGGCATACCGGAACAATACGAAGATCCTCGGTTCGAACGAGCCGTCAAACACATCATCAGCAAGGCCCGCAAGCGGAACATGATTGCAGGGAATCATTTCTGTGAATCCATGCAACTACATGCCAAGTGGGCCGCATCCGGAGAAAACCTGATCATTCGTAGTAATGACCTCTACTTGTTTTCTCGAGCCCTTCGAGAGGAGATCCATCAGATGAAATCCATTTTGGGCGATGATTCCTCCATGCAGTCTGCCCCCCAACCATTGGTGATTTAATGCAAGACAAGGAAAGAACCCTCACCCCGCAAGGCCCTGGCATCGACGATGGCACCCTGTTGCGCCTCAAACGATGGAATACACCAAGTGTTTACAACGGATGGGAGTCCATCACCCGCCACGATGCCTCCAAGGAAGCCTTTAACTTGGAGGAAACCCGAGATTTCATGCCAGAACTGGGCCCCATGGTGGGATATGCCGTCACAGTTGTCATCGAACCCTCAAAAGAACGGCATAAAAAACAACGTCCTGATGCCTGGTCGCAATACCGTCGATATGTCGCGCATCAGCCCGGCCCAAAAGTGGTTGTCATCCAGGACAAGGACAAGCCTGCTGTCATTGGATCCTTCTGGGGTGAGGTCAATGCCAACATCCACCGATCATTGGGGTGCGTGGGCACCATCACCGATGGCGCCATTCGAGATTACGATGAAATGAAGCATTGCGGTTTCAAGGCGCTCGCACGACGTCTTTGCGTCGGGCACGCCCATGCGTGGCCGATTAGTTGGGGTGAGCCTGTTGAAGTTTTTGGGTGTGTCATCCAACCTGGCCAGCTGATTCATGCGGATCAGCACGGATTTTTGGCCATTCCACCCGAAGATGAAGCTGCGCTCCTAAGTGCGACATCGTCCATGGACCGTCATGAATGCGAGACGGTCATTGCCGCCGCAAGATCCCACCCTCAAAGTATTAATGATCGATTGGATAAAATAGACGGTGCGGCAAGGACCTTCGCTGAACGAGTCCAGACGGAGTGTCGCTCAGCAGGTGAATGGAGCTGATGCTTTACTCCCAAGCAAGCCTTGCCCAAAACACTTGACTTGCATAAAAGTGGAGCGTGCCCAATCCGTTTCCTATCAGAAGGCTTTGCCGGTTGACTCAAGAAAAACGCCCGTCGAATTTTGATGGACTCAGATACGCATGCTTAGCTCTGCTGCTGGTAGGCTGTCAGTCCCCCTCTCTCACCCAACTGCCCATCTGGGAGACAGGAAGCAGGCCTGTCGAACGTATTTCTCAAGGGGCAGGCGAAGGTCCTGCCTGGCACCCAGAGAAAGGTGTGCTATTCAGCGGAGAGGGCAGCATCTTGATTTGGAAGGCCGATCAAAAGGTTCAGGCACTCGTCAAGGATGCCGGCACCAATGGCCTGCTTTTCGATCATGAGGGGAGACTGCTCACCTGCGAACCCTTGCATCGCAGAGTCAGAAGACTGGAGTCGGACGGATCCTGGACGACATTGACCGCTGACTACCAAGGGCTGGCCTACAATACACCCAACGACATCACGGTGGATGCTGCAGGCAATATCTTCTTTTCGGACCCTCGCTACGGAGATCGAGAGAGCATGGAGATGCGAGATGACTCGGGACGTGCCATCGAAGGAGTTTATTGTATTCGCCCCAATGGTACTGTCGATCGTGTGATCACTCATGAGGTGGATCGCCCAAATGGCGTCCTGGTTTCAGCAGACGACAGCTTCCTCTATGTTGCCGACAATAACAACAACCAGTCAGATGGAGCTCGAAAACTCTGGCGTTTCGACAAGAAAGCAGACGGTAGCTTGGACATCAGCTCCCAAAAACTCATCTTCGACTGGAAGACATCCCGCGGACCGGACGGAATGACACAAGACGCGCTGGGACGCATTTACGTTGCTGCCGGGGTCAACCGCAACAAACTCCCTTATGAAACCAGGCTTCCTTACCCTGCGGGGATATTCGTTTTTTCACCCTCTGGGGAATGGTTGGGACACCTGCCCATACCTCATGACGAAGTCACCAATTGTGCCTTCGGGGATCCCGATCTTCGCACCCTTTACATCACAGCTGGGGGACATTTGTGGACCATCAGAACAGCTTATGAAGGAGCCATACCATGGCCAGCGCCCACTCCCTGAAATTCCAGACGACAGCTGATTCGTGCTGAAGTATCACCCATTTGTTCGTTACCCCAAGTATTTCGGGATTCTACTGGCGCTTTTT
>NYYT01000015.1 GCA_002686885.1 Pedosphaera sp. | reverse complement strand
GTACTGAATTCATCGAGACATATCTCATACATGCAATGAATGCTTTGGAGGCGATGCCATGATCCTCTCTGTGGACGAATCCCAAGCTCTCGCCCCGGAGCTCGTTATGGTCGCTGGAATTATCCTAGCGATCATAGTCCCGAATCTAGGAGATGCCAGAGTAAGGCTTCCCCTGACATCCATGCGCGTCCCCATCCTGTGGGGCGGTAGAAGATTCGAATTGACCTCCGACCCGCGAGCACCCGGGGTATTGTCAGCAATCGCCCTTGCAATTGCATGTCTGCTCTCAGGTTTAGCTATCGAGTCTGCTGATGGCATGAGCATCTCCGGAGTAATCCAGGTTACCGGATTCAGTCGTTTTATGACGATGGTATTCACCGCTGCATTGGCCATAACCGCAATTGCATCGATCTACAGGATACCTTCCACACGACTGTCCCCCGAAGATCTCATCGATCCTGATGATTCCGTCGAGAGCAGTTTGATGGATAATAGGAGGCAGGTTGACCTACACATACTCCTCCTCATGGTCGCTCTTGGAATGAGCCTGATGGCCCTTTCTAGCGATCTATTCTTCCTCATCGTATGCTTGGAATTAGCATCTATGGCTTCGTACGTATTAGTCGGTTTCCACAAGGAGACAGAAGTAGGTGGAGAAGCCGGTGCCAAGTATTTCATTGTCGGATCAATCGCCTCTGCCACTGGAATATATGGCATGTCTCTGCTTTACATCTGGTCCGGTAGTCTGGATTTCGATACCTTAGCAGAAAGCTGGTCCTCCATGGGAGAGCTCGAGCCGCTGGCCGGAATAGGCGTCGGACTCATGCTCGTCGCATTCGGATTCAAGGTCAGCGCAGCCCCATTCCACCTTGCAGCTCCAGATGCCTATTCAGGCACAAATGCCCCAATCGCAGGAATGCTCGCAACCGCGTCCAAGGCCATGGGCTTCGTGGCGATGATGCGAGTTTTGATTGGTTTCGCAGGTCCGAACGACGGTGTCATCGCATGGGGTTTCGCACTTGCCATACTCGCAGTAATTACGATGACATGGGGCAATCTAGCAGCACTCTCCTCAGAGAACCCAAAGAGAATGCTCGCATATTCCAGCGTCGCTCATGCCGGCTATATGCTAGCAGCACTTGCAGCATTGGGGTCAGGATTAGCCGATTCAGACACTCAGGACATGCTTCAGATGGCAATCGTGTTCCATCTTGCTGTTCTGGTTCTTTTCAAACTCGGAGCCTTCCTTGTTCTTACCTTGATTGAGATAGACGGCGGCGGAAATAAGATATCCGATCTGCATGGACTTGCTCGAAGAGATCCCATTATTGCAACTTCTATGTTCGTTTTCATGCTGTCTTTAGCGGGAATACCCCCTCTTTCCGGCTTCCTATCGAAGTTCCTTATGATCAACGGCCTCGTCACCACAACCAGCGGAACAGGTGCCCTAGATGCAGATGGAGTCATCCCGTGGCTGCAGTCAGTGGATCCGTTCTTCCTACTTGCTATTGCAATCGTTCTGAATAGCGCACTCTCGCTATTCTACTATCTGAGGATTGGCTTAGTGATGTTCTTCGAGAAACCGGGGAGCGAATCACCCCTTTCGCCGGCACTTGGCCTCAGGGTCCTCGTGGTCGTATCCATGATCTTCACAGTCCTCTTCGGAATGGGTCCTGCCAGCCAGTGGCTCCTCACCTTAATTGAAACAGCGATAGCATCATTCTAGGTATGACGAAGAAATATTCTCTCAAAACATGATTATTTTATCGATAGGAGGGATCACAAACAGTGAACGGAATCCTCTTGATGAATATAGGCACTCCCGACGAGCCTTCTGTTAAATCTGTGAGAAAGTACCTCCGGCAGTTCCTCCTTGACCCGGATGTCATTGACATCCCTGCTCCCCTGAGACATCTCCTCGTTCGGGGAATAATCCTTCGAGTAAGGCCAAGAAAAATCGCACCCAGTTATTCTAGCATATGGATGAAAGAGGGATCCCCGCTGAGAGTGTACAGCGAGCGAATGGCTGACGGATTGAGATTAAGAATGCCCGATGCAGAGTGCGAAGTAGGGATGAGATATGGAAATCCAAGTATCAGAGACGCTCTGGAGAAATTGAAATCCAAGGGAGTAGAAAAACTGCTCCTAGCTCCCCTATTTCCACATCACGCACAGGCAACTACAGAATCATCGCTCAAGGAGGCTTTCAGACAACTCGAAAAAATGGGGTGGCAGCCCGAGATATTCCAACTCGCTCATTTTGAGGATGATCCGTCCTTCATTGATCCGTTGAGCGAATCAATCCGACCACATATGAGCGAAGGCGCGCATTTACTATTTTCATATCATGGACTGCCTGTCTCACATGTCAAAAGAACAGACAAGACCGGATTACATTGCCAGGTTAAGGACTCTTGCTGCTCGATCAAAAGTAGTGCTAACTCAATGTGTTACGCTCATCATTGCAACATGACTACGATGGCGGTGGTCAAGAAACTCGGTTTATCGGATTCAGATTGGTCCATTAGTTATCAGAGTAAATTGGGACCGACCAGATGGCTTACTCCATCTACCCTCTCAATGGTCGAGACACTAGCCAAGAAAGTTGACAATCTCGTGATTGTATCGCCTGCATTCGTTGCGGACGGTCTAGAGACTCTCGAAGAGTTGGATATCGAGGTACGCAATCATTTTATCGAGAACGGAGGGAAAGAAATGACTGTAGTGAGTTGTCTGAATGACAATCCAAGCTGGTTGGACGGCCTTGAGAACTTGGTCAGAAACGCGTTTCTGAATCCTATGATTCAAGACTAGGTATTCTTAGAATGAATATGGTGCCTATGCCCGCTAACAAAAGAGTCGCATACCTAGATATCTCGGGCGCACTATCTGGTATTGCAATAAGAACAGCGAATAGAACAAAAATCCACATCGTTCCCAAGATAATCGGCTTACTCCTCTTGGGAATTCCATTACCTTCCCGATAATTCTTGACATGCTCCCCAAACATTCTGTTGTTGATAATCCAATCATAGAATCGCTGACTCGATTTCGCGAAACACGCAGCAGCTAGAATCATCAGAGGCGTCGTAGGAAGTCCCGGGACAGGTATTCCGATGAGCCCTACAACCATTGAAAGAAAACCAAGGACGAACCATGCAGTCCTGCTCAGATAGGACCCATCAAGATCAACCACGTGTATATCCGCATTAGGGTCATCAGATGAGACGGTCAACCAGATGCCCCGACTCGCCCACCAATTCAAGACATTTCAACAATCGCTTCAATCCATTTCTTCTAGACTATGTGCGATATCCAGAACACTCGAACGTCATTCATTTTTGACTCGATGACTACTGTTAGGTTCACATAGGCAACCCTCGACGCAAAAGCATGGCACGTCGCGCAGAACGAGTCGATTCCGAGCTACTAGCTCGTCTCGAATCAGGCGGGAGCGATAAAATCAGAGTTCCATTGCCGAATAGGAAAATCAACGAGATGTTCGCAATAGCAGATCAAATATTGGGGGGAAGAAGGGTCACAGCAGTCTGCGAAGATGGCGAGTCAAGATTGGCGAGGATACCCGGAAAGATGCGCAGACGCCAATGGGTGCGCGAAGGAGATCTAATCGTCGTTCAACCTTGGGATTTTCAGGACTCTAAAGCCGACGTTAGGAGCAGATACACCAAGACTCAGTCAATTTACCTGTCCAGGAAAGGAGTTCTTCCAGAGATTGTCGATCTATTCGGATATTCGGATGATGACATAACTGCGATGGACGAGGGCGATATGGGGTATGATGATCAGCCAACAGAAGACCGATCGAAGGTCGATGAGAAGGCAACTCCCGAAGAGATTGAAGTTGAAGAGGAAGTAATAGTTGAGCAAACTCAAGCGTCTCCCGCCACTCGTGACGAAGATGACATCGACTCTTTCTTCGGATGAGGCCGTATGTCTTCTCTAGAATTGTCTGCCATTCTTCTTCCGGCACTATTCGCCGGATTGGTCGCAATCCTTGCAACTGTGGTAATTGAGAGGGGTGGCGGCGCTTTAGGCGGGATAATCACCCTGCCCACTACAATTGTACCAGCCAGCATAGGGATATGGGGCGGTGTGAGCGGGATTGAACCCTTCAGCCATGCAATGTCGATGGTACCAATTGGCATGCTTCTCAATGTCGCATTCCTAGGCTCATGGAGAATTCTTCCGAGAATGATGGGAACTAAGACGAATGGTGTAAATCTCGTATTCGCGGTTTCCATAATTTCAATCTTCATTTGGTCCCTATTTGCATGGATATCGACATTCGTGGTTGAGATGATATCTGATGATATAGGCCCCAGCACGATTGGGCTACTCGCCACATCCCTCGCTGTAATAATCGGCGTCTTCGCGGTAAAGACGAATCTGCCTGCGCCCCCAGGAATCAACAAAGTCGGCATATTCACTCTTTTCTTACGAGGTCTCGCCGCTGGTTCTGCAATAGCCGCTTCAGTGTGGATCGCCGGCCTAGGCCTTCCATTCATATCGGGAATGGTATCGGTTTTNCCNGCCATCTTCCTTACNACAATGGTATCATTGTGGATATCNCAGGGNGCCGAGGTCCCTGTTGGGGCAACAGGACCAATGATGCTTGGTTCTGCTTCNGTCTCNATCTATGCCCTCNTGTGTATACCGCTCTTNCCAATTCTTGGTCCATGGGGGGGATCCCTGGNATCATGGNCTCTTGCAGTAGGGTTGTACAGCTTNCCNGCAGGATTCTGGATATGGCGAACCCTTGATGATGGTCTTAANGGAGCGACGGACTAATGGCGGGCGAACCAGATGAGGAGTGGGACAACCATCTCGACGCTCTTCAAAGAGCAGCGACCCAACACCAATGGATGGATGAGCCCCGTTACAAACGACTCTTTCGAGACATTGAAGATCGAATATCAGGAGTACTCGGCGCGGGCGAATATGAATGGGCGGATAGACGGGTCTTCGACAGCGTATTCGATCAAAGCACACTTCTCGCTTTGCATAAATTGATGCAGGGCGGAGAGATAGAAACGCTGGACTTCCCAATTGCCAGAGGCAAGGAAGCACATGTCTTCCATGCAACTACAGCAAACGGCCCAGCAGCAGTAAAGATATTTCACACCACCAACGCCGTTTTCAAATCCCTTTCCAAGTATATCGACGGTGATCCGCGTTTCAGCGGTCTGAAAAGACGACATAGAGAACTTGTAAATATCTGGGTCAGAAAGGAACTGAGAAATCTCCGCCGTTGCAGGAAACATGGTATTCCAGTACCGATGCCCCGTGCAAACCTCAGAAATGTGCTAGTCATGGATCTGGTCGGGAATGAGAATTCACCCGCTCCGCGTTTGAAGGACGTAAGTGTGGATAATGTGGAGGACGTATTTGAGAAGCTAATCACATACATCGCAGTATTATGGCAAAATGCCACCCTGGTACATTCCGACTTCAGCGAATTCAATGTTCTTTGGCACGAAGGCATGCCTTGGATAATTGATGTCGGTCAGGCAGTGGTTGAACAGCATCCATCTTCCAAGGAATTCCTCGTCAGAGACGTAACTAGAACAGTTGAGTGGGCCAATCGGAATGGAATGGCTGTCGACACCGCGGAATCCGTGTTAAGGGTGATTGAAGATCCAGCACCAAATCTGGAACCACTTCCTGGATTGGATTGAAGAAGGGCGTATCGGTTGAGTTGTCATGGAGCCACTTACGAGGATCCCCAAGGAACGAATTGCAGTCCTCATCGGCAAGGGCGGAGCAACTCGCAAAATGATCGAAGATTCCGCTGGGGTGAAGCTACACATCGATTCTGAAACAGGAGAGGTTTCCGCGTCATGGCCCGAAGACGCCGATCCGGTTCACAGAATCAAGCTACCAGACATAATCAGGGCCATTGGAAGGGGATTAGCCCCTTCTAGGGCTGTCCGCCTAATCTCTGACGACACCTTTCTGCGCATGTATGACATCAGGGAATGGGTCGGTCGACGAGGAAACCATACTCGAAGGATGAGAAGCAGATTGATTGGAAGAGATGGCAAAATCAGGACTCTGATAGAGAGCTTTACGGGTACGGAGATTGCAATCCACGGCTCAACTGTTGTAGTAATCGGAGACGAGGCAGGACTCATGATGGCCTGTACGGCGATAGAGGGACTATTGGATGGCGCCGAACACAGCACCGTCATCAGGGGCATGGAGAAAGACGGTAGGAGACGACGTATAGAAGACAGGAGTCTAGGAAGCTACCAGATAAGGGAGTCAGAAGCCGACGATCAATCTGGCTTCGAAGATCTGGTACCCGGCCTCTCAGACGCTCGCAATCGACGAAATCGCCGTTTCAAAAATGCACAAGTAGATCTAGAGGACCAATCACAGATTGATGATATGGTGGATTTAGAAGATGATGAGAGCGTCACATACTCGGAAGAGTGACGGAAAAAAACACCTCACGCGCCGATGCCCTCAAGGAGACGGCACGATTCGCAATCTCCGTGAACCCCCTCGAGACCCTCTATGATTACGAGCGCTGGGCAATACGCATCTTGCTGGTAGTGCTGCTACTATTCGGCATCGGNATAGCNGGGCACACCCTCGATGTAGAGAATCCACTATCTGAGGCAGTGTACACATATTTCCTTGANTCAATTCTAAACGAATCAAGTGGGGATAGCGGTTACAACTATGTCAACACCGCCTCATACGGAATCGGCCTAGCGTTATTTGTAGTATCATTNTCGGGNCTCCTGAGGGTTGCTGGTATCGATGGCTCNGATGCGATGCTCATCGCGCTNCTCCCCTGGGTTTTGTGGGCNCCNCTCGGNGAGGTCATAGAAGATGCCGGACTCTTCAGNAACTCCTTCGCTCCGTGGTTNGTAAGCCCNGGAGTNCATTTCCAGACGGCAGCATGGGTNGTTCTCGCTGGNCTGATTGGCCACCGGGTNTCAAACGGNACAATTGAAACAGAGGCTGAGAAGAATGCCGCCNCGAGGCATTTTTCTGCNTTCCTCATAGCCGCGCAGGCCTCCATATATGGGATGAGCGTNCTNAGCAGNGACAATGTCGAGATACTCTCGGAGGCATACGANCGAGAGGTNATGCTCATCATNGCAATGTTCGGAGTCACNGCNCCCTACTGGCTCGCAGGCTCGTATGTGGAGCGCTTTGATCATATCCAGCGAACTGTGTATTCCACTGGAGTGGGGGGATCAATCGTGCTCTTCGGGATGCTCGCNGGCTTCGCCATAGGTAGGGAAACATCTGAGATGACNGCATGGCCGATAGTAGTCGTATTCGGCGTCCCAATCCTTGTTTGCTATNTTTTGTATTCATTTGGCAAGGATGATGCTGAGGAATCACTCAATCTCGGGTACATTCCAGGGGTGCTCCCTCCAGGGGTAACAGAGAGCGAGTATCTCGAATCAAAAACCCCCTTGGGCGAAAAGGTCGATGAACTCAGGAAGAAAGCAGTCCTTGCAAGCCCTGCAGTATTCCTCCCAGTCGGTGGCCAGATAGGGGATGGTATCGCGACCTGGATCGGGATAGATTACTTCGGGTACACCGAGAAGCACGTAATTAGCTCAATGGTTACCGACTTTCTGGATACCTCCNTGACATTCACGCTACTGAAAGTCGGTATTGCCGGTGTCATNTGTTGGTTNTATTCGCAAGCNGTATTCGAACACAGACAGCAGCATCTCCGAGTCCTCATCGCGCTGTGTCTGATGGTCGTGGGTATGGCACCCGCTCTCAGGAATGTGTTCAGGCTCACTCTGGGCGTTTAGGGCCAATTCAAACATTCAAACGCAACANCCTGTCAACNAGTAGCATGAACGTACTCNCAGATGACGAATTNCCCTTTGAACCGGAGATGNTGGANCGTCTCGCTGAAGTTTCGATAAGAGTCGGCCTGAACNTGCAACCAGGNCAGGATCTAATCATCACAGCACCAGTGGAAGCGCTCCCACTCGTNAGNAGGCTGGCAGCNGAGGCNTACAGAAATGGAGCAGGCATTGTGACAACCATGCTCTCCGATGACGATCTGGCCCTAGCTCGNTATGAGAACGCATCCGACGAGAGNCTGGACAGAGCGCCAGACTGGATGTTCAGGGCCATGGCCGAGGCNTTCGACAACAATACCGCAAGACTCGCTATTTCGGCAGCCAACCCNCTCTTACTCGCTGNACAAGACCCCTCCAGAGTTGCGAGGGCCGGAAAGTCGATGTCTNTGGCTTCAAAACCTGCNATGGAGCGAATCACAAATTTCTCCACCAATTGGAATATAGTGTCCTACCCCGGTCTTGCATGGGCCAAGCAAGTCTTCCCGGATATGGGNGATGANGAGGCCGTCGCCGCTCTGGCTGAGGCCATATTCTCAATATCGAGGATNGATAACGAGGATCCGATAGCGGCTTGGAAATCACANCAGGAGGTCCTAACGAAAAGGCAAGAATGGCTGAACGAGCAAGATTTCCACTCTCTCCACTACAAAGCCCCTGGGACTGATCTGACNATAGGNCTAGCAGATGGGCANGCATGGAAGGGCGGGGCGAGCACNGCCAAGAACGGGATCGAATGNACGCCGAATATCCCTACNGAGGAAGTCTTCACAACGCCNCANTCAGATCGGGTTGAGGGNACTGCGAGGGCCTCGAAACCNTTGGTNTACCGAGGGACACTNATCGATGGGATAGAGGTGAGGTTCGAGGCTGGAAAGATCNTCGAAGCAAGAGCGGAAAAGGGGNAAGAAGTATTCCTAAAGCTACTTGANACGGATGACGGNGCAAGAAGGCTCGGCGAAGTCGCGCTTGTNCCCCATTCCTCTCCAATAAGNGCCTCAGGCCTCCTTTTCTTCAATACGCTATACGATGANAATGCATCATGNCACATCGCACTCGGCCAGTGTTATTCNAAGTGNTTCANAGGNGATATAGGGNATGATCCCGANTCAGTCTCCAANGCAGGCGGAAATACGTCCAANATCCATGTNGATTGGATGATTGGATCAGAAGAGCTCGACATCGATGGAATCTCGAAAGATGGCAGCAGNANNCCGGTCATGCGAAAGGGAGAATGGGCATACGAGTAGCCAGATTGTCAGACTCCNCCCATNGACTCAGCNATCAAGTCGCTCATATTTTCATGCTCATGATAGGCNCTGTGGCCGGCTATGAAACCACCTGCATCACGCTTGGTGCCGATGAACTCCTCGCCACANACTGGNCAGAAAACACGCACNATCTCAGCCTCCACATAGGTGCCATCNTCGCGAACCAACGTCACAAATATCCCTATGTCGTCTTCAGTGTACTGCCGCTTACCGTCTGAATCGCCGACCATGCCTTTCGAGACGAGGTCTGATGTGTGAATCCTTCGGGGCATTCAAGTTCACAAGCCCTCCCACAAGGTCGCATGACAAAGCTGCGGACGCGCGTGAATCGCGGCGATGAGGCGTGGATATCACGCTCTGAGCGCAATTCCGCCCTCATACAGGAGCTTCGCGAGAGAATCGACGCAGCCATGCAGGGCGGCAGTGAACGCGCTGTGTCGCTCCACAGGGGGAGGGGCAAGCGCCTGCCCAGAGAACGAATAGCAGAGATATGCGACCCAGGTACTCCGTTCCTCGAACTCTCTTCCCTCGCCGCAGACGGCCTCTACGATGGCCGAGCATATTCGGCGGGCATCATCACAGGGATAGGCGTAGTCAACGNGCGAGAATGCCTTTTTGTGGCNAATGATGCCACTGTGAAAGGCGGATCGTANTACCCGATGACNGTGAAGAAACACGTTCGNGCNCANGAGATCGCAGAGGCAAATGGCCTTCCCTGCATATANNTGGTCGATTCNGGCGGCGCATTCCTCCCCATGCAGGACGAAGTATTTCCCGACAGNGACCACTTCGGNCGAATTTTCCGCAATCAGGCCATTCTCTCNAGCAAAGGAATACCCCAGATAGCAGCNGTACTCGGCTCTTGCACCGCNGGNGGAGCGTACATCCCCGCAATGAGCGACGAATCGATCATCGTGAAGGGAAATGGNACNATNTTNCTCGCTGGNCCGCCACTCGTCAAAGCCGCTACNGGCGAGGAAGTCAGCTCCGAGGATCTGGGCGGAGCCGACTTACACACCCGTGAATCCGGAGTCGCTGACCATTATGCCGAGGATGAGGACGAGGCCCTCCACATGGTGAGGNATATCGTGGAGCATCTCAATATAGAGCCAAAAAAGCGTCTAGACACCCGTCCCGTCGAACCCCCNGCCCATGATNCAGAAGACCTNCTTGGCATCATTCCCGAAGACAATCGAACTCCATTCGANGTGAGGGAAGTCATCGCGAGAATNGTCGANGGTTCGAGATTCCACGAGTTCAAGCCAAGATATGGAACCACNCTNGTCTGTGGATTCGCGCATATNCANGGNTANCCCGTCGGNATCGTCGCAAACAACGGGATCNTGTTCTCCGACTCTTCTCTGAAGGGNGCGCACTTCGTCGAATTGTGCGGTCAGAGGGGCACCCCCCTCATATTCCTCCAGAACATATCCGGATTCATGGTCGGCAGGGATGCAGAGGCCGGGGGCATTGCGAAGGACGGCGCCAAANTGGTAACNGCNGTCTCCTGCGTNCCNGTCCCAAAATTCACGATAATCATCGGAGGCAGTCATGGAGCNGGGAATTACGGGATGTGCGGCCGTGCCTATGATCCAAGATTCCTGTTCATGTGGCCCAATGCGCGGATATCGGTCATGGGNGGCCCTCAGGCTGCTGATGTGCTTGCCACGGTGAAGGAAGACCAGAGGTCCAGACAGGGAGAAGAGCCGATGAGCGAAGAGCAGAGGGATGAATTCAGATCACCGATTCTGGAGAAGTATGAGACTGAAGGGAGCCCATATTACTCCACAGCGCGTCTTTGGGATGACGGGNTCATAGATCCGAGAGACACGCGAGACATACTCGGCCTCTGCATCTCTGCAAGCCTGAACTCCCCCTTCCCCGATCAGCGCTACGGCGTTTTCAGGATGTGAGCAGATGCAAGAACCAGAAACAGAACTATGTTCGCTTGANATAAAAGGCCAGCAAGCCACAATAACGCTNCAAAGAACGGATGCGCTCAATGCNCTGAGCATCCAACTGATCACGGAGATTTGCGATCTTCTAGACTGGACGCGCGCGAACTCGGTTCCCGAAGGCGGTAACCTGAGAGTNCTCCATATCCGCGGGNAGGGGAAGCACTTCTGCGCAGGGGCCGACATCCAGATGATGCGGGATGCCGGTTCCAAATCCCCCTCAGAGAATCGCGAGGATTCGGCAAGACTCGACAGACTCTTCCATGGTCTGTGGTCGCACCCATGCTTCACAATTGGCTGCATACAGGGCGTAGCGCTCGGCGGGGGAGCCGGGCTCGTAGCTTGCTTGGACCATGTGATCGCAGAACCAAGAACCAGGATCGCGCTATCAGAAGCCAAGCTGGGGATCCTGCCCGCCGTCATAGGCCCCTACGTCTATCGCCGCCTCGGAAGCGCTCATTTCCGACGGCTCTCCATGCGTGCTTCAAGAATAGACGCCAATGAGGCTCTCAGGATCGGCTTCGTCGATGANATAGTGGATTCGACNTCTGACTTCGAGGNTGCGGCGAGGNTGGTGGCAGANGACGTCATGACAACAGCCCCAATTGCGGTNTCGAAGGCCAAGTCCCTCACCTCNACATTCGACAGATGGACGGGNAGCGACGAGGATCTGCGTGATTANACGCTAGACCTCACTAGCGAGATGAGNGGCTCTNCCGAGGGNCAGGAAGGACTCTCGGCATTCCTCGAGAAAAGAAATCCGGATTGGAGGAGCTAGATTACGGGCAGTCACCCTCGATCAGGTGTAGCAGCATGTCTGAGAAAATCGTCGTAACCATTCTCGGAATAGCCCAAGACGGCGGAGTCCCCCACCTCGGATGTGTATGTGACACCTGCAAACGATTCTCGGAAGAAGGACGGCAGCTATCCCCCACATCACTCGCAGTGAGGGACGGAGACGAACTCCACCTAATCGATGTGACACGTGATCTGGACAGGCAGACGAGGATGCTAGATGGAAGCGCCCGGATGATAACTGACGTATGGCTCACCCATGGCCATCTCGGCCATGTTGACGGGCTCGGGCTATTCGGCAGGGAGGTCATGGCTTCCAGAGGGATCCGGCTCCACGCCAGTGAATCCATGTTCCACCTGATCCAAGAAACACCGCTCTGGAACGCACTCCTCGATCAACGGGTATTCATCAAGAAACAATTCGACTCAGGACATGAGATACAGGTATCCAAAAATCTCTCATTAGTGCCTATAAAAGTCCCACATCGAGATGAGTGGAGCGACACGCATGCCTTCCTGCTGCGCGGACCAAATCGCGCTCTCCTCCACCTGCCGGATCACGACCACTGGGCCGACACTCTGGAACAGGTCGGATATGATTCGATTAGAGAATGGATTTCCAGGATAAAGGCAGACGTCATTCTCATGGATGGAACCTTCTGGAGCTCTGATGACCTGCCACGTCAGAATTCCATCCCCCATCCGCCGATCCTCGAATCAATCAACAGACTGGGCCCCAAGGAAGAAGACGACCCAGATATACGATTCATACATCTCAATCACTCCAACAGGGCATTGAGCCAGATCGATGTCGGAGAAGACCTGATGGGCTGGTCAATAGCGTCAGAGGGCGATGAGATTATCCTGTAGTCGACGACAAACCCAGCAACAATTCAATGAACGCATCTGACGTGGGGGGCACTATGGGGACGCCAGAGTGGATGACGGAGGCGACCACTCCCTTCAGCTCCGTACTCGTTGCCAATAGAGGTGAGATCGCAGTTCGTGTTCTCCGAGCTGTCCGTGAATGCGGATTAAGGGGGATCGCAGTTTACAATGATCTGGACTCCAATTCCATGCATCTCAATTTCGCAGATGAAAAAATCAAGCTGCCAGGAGAGGACCTTGCGAGCACTTACCTGTCGATGGATGCGATACTGGATGCCGCCAGGGCATCAGGGGCGGATGCGATACACCCGGGGTACGGCTTTCTCTCCGAAAGGTCAGAATTCGCCGATAGGGTGATTGAATCTGGATTGATTTGGATAGGGCCATCTGCTGATGCGATTCGAACCATGGGGGACAAGATAAGGGCAAGGGAGGCGATGGTCGATGCCTCGGTGCCTGTGATCCCCGGCAAGTCAATCGAAGTCTCAGATGACGAAGACCCCTTGCCCCAACTAGCCGCCGCTGCAGCAGAAGTGGGCTACCCGCTACTCCTCAAGGCAAGTGCAGGAGGAGGCGGTAAGGGCATGCGCATGGTCGAGGAGCCCAAGCGCCTCCGGACAGAGTATGATGCAGCCTCAAGAGAGGCAACTGCAGCCTTCGGGGATGGAACCGTGTATGTCGAACGCCTCCTCAGGAGAGCAAGGCACATCGAGATCCAGGTATTCGCAGACCGCCATGGGAATGTAATCCACCTCAATGAGCGAGACTGCTCTCTCCAGAGGAGGCATCAGAAGGTGATAGAAGAGGCGCCATCCCCGGCAGTGAACCCTCGTCTTAGGTCTATGATGGGAGAGGCCGCGGTGCAAGCAGCCCGAGCA
>NYYT01000014.1 GCA_002686885.1 Pedosphaera sp. | reverse complement strand
CAGATGCCTTTGAGGATTTCGTTGCAGCTTCTTACCTCACACATCAACTCAGACAGTTTCGAACTACTGAGAGAAAGAAGATTTGAACTGTCTCCGTTGAATCACCCTCAACATCAGCTCAGTCTCTAAATACCCACTGAGGACTCAGTTGATTTTCACACTCCATACTGAGTCCATAAGAAGTAAGGGTGTAGAGGATCCTTTAGAAAGTGTTCAGAGAGAATAACGTAAGGGCTTCTCAGTCACTGGATATGTGGGTTCTCGTACCAAAGGACCCCCAGCAGGTCCCGCTCCTCGCAAGTAAGGATGTCCAGGTCCCCATCCCCGTCCAGGTCGATCAGTTCCATGCGATCGAACTTGACGCCTTTCGAACCTGAAATGGATCGGGGCTTGGTGGTTTCCGCTCTCGGAAGCCAAAACACGCCGGACTTTGCATCGTTGGCATTTTCACAACTGACGACTAGGTCCATCTTCCCGTCTGAATCCAGGTCCCCAGCGACCACTGCCTTGGCCGTCCCGAAGTCATCTCCGAATTTCCAGATGGACTCTTGGGTGCGCTCAAAGCTCTCTGTTTGAAATGTGAACCGTTGGATCTGGCGCGAGCGGATCGCTGCCCAGATGGACCAGGTCTTTTCCTCCTTTGAGAGAACATCCATGAACATGACTTCTTCCCCTCTGGCTCCGATGAGAATCTTTTTCCAGAATCCCATACTCTGACCGTTCGACGGATTGATCAGTGCGTAGATGCCGCTTGCCCTTTCTTTGCGATTGGAAAAAAGGATGTCCAAATCTCCATCCCGATCCATATCCATCACTCGGATTGTCATGACCCAGCCGATGGCTTGCAGTGGATGCCACTGCCAATCCACAAGCTTGCGAGGTGAGGTGGGGGCCTCCAGCCAACCGATGGTAGCCTCTTTTCCCTTGGACCCGACGACCAGATCGGTCCTTCCATCCCCATTGATGTCTCCAGGTGTGGTGAACATCCACATCGCCTGGCCCTGAAGGGCAGGTATGGGTTCGGTTTCCCAACGGCTGGCATTCCTATAATCGACCGATTCGGCGGGTGCCCAATGGACGTAGACCGATCGGTTGCTGCCCTCGCATGAACTGATGACATCCATCTGTCCGTCCTGATCGAGATCAGCAAAAACCGCATCCTCTGGTGAGGCGACCTTACCCACTGTCACCGCCGGCCAGGGTTGCCTCGCCTTTTTGGGGCCCGGGTTTTGGTAGACACGCACCTGGCCACTCTCTTCCCAGCCCGTGACGATATCCTGCCATCCATCTCGATTGACGTCTGCCAGTCGCACGCCGTCTGCGCCTTCGAGGGTGCCATCAATGGTGTGTCGAGCCCACTCGGCCTGACTGCACAGGCAAAGGCTTCCCAGCAACCATTGGGCGATGATTCGACGACTCATGGCGATCCAGTCACGGGCTTCAAGCTCTCTGCATCAAGGCCGCACCGCGGTACCGTCCCTACGCCTTATCGGCAGCCAAGTTCCTGGGTCCTCGGGGAAGGGATGCTTTGCAGCGGCTTTTTCATTGATGTCGATGCCCCAACCAGGGCGGTCATTGAGGTGCATGTAACCATTGTCCATCGTCGGAGCCCCAGGGAAAACCTCACGCATGGCATCATTGAAATACACGCTTTCCTGGATGCCAAAGTTGTGAATGTTCATGTCCAGGTGGGCATTGGCAGCGTGGCCCACTGGGGAAAGGTCTCCCGGTCCATGCCATGCGGTTCGAACGCCAAACCATTCACCCAGTGTGGCCAGTTTTCTCGAAGGGGTGAAGCCTCCGGCCTGGGTGATGTGAACGCGAATGAAGTCGATCAATCGGTTCGTGATCAAGTCTACCCATTCGTGTGGATTGTTGAAGAGTTCTCCCATGGCGATGGGGACGCTGGTCTGATTGCGGAGCTGAGGGAAATAGCCATTCTGTTCCGGAGCCAGGGGGTCTTCGATGAAAAAGGGTCGATACTGCTCAAGTTCCTTGAGCAGGTTGATGGCTTCAATGGGCTGAATCCGTTCATGAACATCGTGAAGCAATTCCACGTCCTCACCGCAGGTGTTGCGAATGTGTTCAAACATTTTGGGGGTGGCCTTGAGATAAGGAAGAGAATCCATGTGACCATCTGACGGGACCCCAAAGCCTGCTTCGCGAAAATGGGGTTTCTGAGAAAGATGGGAGGATCCATAACTTCCCAGCTGAATGCGTACGTGCCGAAAGCCTTGTTCCATCTTCGAGCGTACACTGTCCTCCAGTTCCTTGAAATCCCTTCCTCCAGCATGGGAATAACAATCGGCGGCAAAGCGCGAACGTCCGCCCAGCAACTGATACACCGGCATGTTGGCCCTCTTCCCTTTGATGTCCCACAGGGCCATGTCGAGCCCACTCAAGGCGTTGTTGAGAACAGGGCCATTACGCCAATAGGAGCTGGTATAGGCGTTCTGCCACATGTCTTCGATATCATCGACACTTCGGCCACGTGCAAAACCATCGAGGTATTCGTTGACCGCTGTCACGACCGTGAGGGGCCGTTGATTGTAGGTGCCGCACCCCAATCCGTAGAGCCCGGGTTCGTCGGTTTCAACCTTGATGATGACCAGACGAGCACCCATCGGGCTGGTGGTGATGGCTCGGACCTTGGTGATCTTCAGAGGCCGCAGTCCCTTGGTGGCATCGGTATAGCGTTTGTCAGAGGCTTCCTGAGCCCCGGTCGGCAAGCTCATGGCACCCAGAGCACCCAGCCCGATTCCTTTGAGCAGATTTCTTCGATTCATGGTTTCTCCAAATGATGGCGTTGATTTTGAGGGAATTATCTCCTTATAGCCTCAGGTTTTCTCAAAGCCAACCCTTTCCGCGCCGGATGGAGCTCATTGAGGGGGGCATGCCGATAACAACAGAATGTGTCGGTTTGGGGAACCTTGAGTCATTCCAGCCCTCCAAATATCCATGGCTGGTGTTCGTTTTGGTTATAAAGATCGGAAAAGACCTAGAAAAGGAATGACAAAGGCTTCGGAGGTCCGTTAATCCTAGGAAGGTATGCCGAAGCGGACGGACATTCATTCAGTACTCATCATCGGTGCTGGCCCCATCATCATTGGCCAAGCATGTGAATTTGATTATTCGGGGACTCAAGCCTGCAAGGCGCTGCGCGAGGAGGGTTTCCGAGTGATCCTGGTCAACTCCAATCCTGCCACGATCATGACCGATCCTGAGTTTGCGGATCACACCTACATTGAGCCCATCACGCCTGAGTCGGTGGCCAAGATCATTCGCAAGGAACAGGCATGGATGCAGGAACAGGGCATGCAAGGCAAATTGGTGCTTCTCCCGACCCTGGGAGGGCAGACGGCCCTCAATGTGGCCATGGACATGCACCGATCGGGTCAGCTTGTGGAGCTGGGAATTGAGTTGATTGGCGCTCAGCCCGATGCGATTGAAAAGGGTGAGGATCGCTTGGCCTTCAAGGAGGCCATGAAGAAGATCGGATTGGATGTACCGGTCAGTGGTGTGGCCCACGATTGGCCGGAAGCCAAAGCCATCGCCGAAAACATCGGCCGTTTTCCTTTAATCATTCGTCCGGCTTACACCCTCGGTGGCACCGGTGGGGGTATTGCCTACAACTGGGAAGAATACGAAACCATTTCCAAGCGAGGCTGTGAACTCTCGCCTGTTTCCGAGATCCTCATCGAGGAATCGCTGCTCGGATGGAAGGAATTTGAGATGGAGGTGATGCGTGATCGTGCCGACAACTGTGTGATCATTTGCAGTATCGAGAATTTTGATCCCATGGGCGTGCACACGGGTGACTCCATCACCGTAGCGCCCATTCAGACGCTCACCGACAAGGAGTATCAGATCATGCGTGATGCGTCCTTTGCGGTCATCCGCGAAATCGGTGTGGAAACCGGAGGATCCAACATTCAGTTTGCCGTCAACCCACAGAATGGCCGAATGACGGTCATTGAGATGAACCCGCGTGTGTCCCGTTCCTCGGCCCTGGCCTCCAAAGCCACTGGGTTTCCGATTGCCAAAATCGCTGCCAAGTTGGCCGTCGGTTACACCTTGGATGAAATTCCCAACGACATCACTCGGGAAACCCCGGCGAGTTTTGAGCCTACCATTGATTATGTGGTGACCAAGATTCCACGTTTTGCCTTTGAAAAATTCCCTCAGGCAGACCCGACCTTGACGACCCAGATGAAATCGGTGGGAGAGGCCATGGCCATAGGCCGCACTTTCAAGGAATCGCTCCAGAAATGCCTCCGTTCCATGGAAATCGGGCGTAGCGGTCTGGGTGGGGATGGGAAACCCTGGCGTTTGGGTGATCAGGTTTATGAAGATCGTGACATCCTCCCCAAGGACGTGATCACTCGCAAGCTGAGCATCCCCAATGCGGAGCGGATCTTCTTCATTCGCCACGCCTTCCGAGCCGACTTCTCATTGGAGGAAATCCATGAGATCACCCAGATCGATCCGTGGTTCCTCACGCAAATTAGGCAAATTGTGGAAGTGGAAGAATCCCTGGCCGCCATGGCCTGATACCTTCATCAGGTTCAACAGCATGCGGGGTAAACGCTTGCCTGGGTGCCGCCCTAGGAAGCCCTCCACGATCGAAGATCTCCTTCGCGACGAGTCATGCCGTCGCGATCGAGTTTTTCGAAAAGAGGGATGGCGACCCGTCTTGAAATACCCAGGGATTCCTTGAGTTGACTCACCGTCGATGGGCCGTTCTGTTCTAGAAATCTCCGGGTCTGCTGCAAAAGCCGCTCAAAGGCTTCTCGAGCCATGACCATATCCTTGTTCAACTCCACCAGGTTTCCCATGCGGACGAGACACCGGATGGCATCTCCTTCGTCCGGCGAGTTCTCCAGGTTGCGGCGGTAGGGTGGGTCGAGCGGTTTTTCCTTGAGTTGACGGGAGATCGCATCCGCGAGGGGTTGGAGGCGATCAGGCATGGCCACATGGTGGGAGGCATGGGCCAGGAAGTCGCCGCTCTGCTCCACTTGGTGTTGGGTCATGAGAGATTCGAGTAAGGCCTTCCAGAGACTTGCCTCGGGCAGGCAACGCAGGTAACGCGTTCGAAGAGGTTCGATAGGGTGGCCCGGATGTTCTGGATGTGCCCGCTGATGCTGCTGAACATCTTTGAAAGCCTCACACACTTGTTGTGCCCACCAGGCAGCATCCAGCATCCAGCCCTGTTGCTTGATCGCGTGCTTTTCCTTAACCCAAAGGGCGGCCTCACGCGCCAGTTGCTTGGCAGTCCAGATCCCAAGCCACTGAAGGGTTTCCAGATGGAGGCCATGATCTCTTGCCAGGCGTGCACGAAGATAGGCTCCGCAGGAGGCGTCGGATGCCATCATGGATTGGAGGAAGGTTTGTTGATCTCGACTTCGGAATCGTCTGGATCCTGCATCTGTATCCCAGACCCTGCCACCCCCCACCGTTTTTTGTTGTGAGCCATCGCGAATGACGAATGGATCTCCCTCCAGCACAAAGCATGGACGTTCCAGTGTCAGTCGGAAAGCAGCCTGGCCCCCAGGGACCACGGGTTGGCTGGAAGGAAACTCAATGCGACCCAGAATCTGGTCGGAGCCCATATGGAACCAGACGCGGCTGCCACTGCGCAAGGGGCCAGAACCTGTCTTATCGGGATGCATGGAGCGGCCGCTTCGCTCCAGTGTGCCATCCAGGCAGCGTGTCGACCGTCCCAGTTGCGGGTCGGTGACTACTTGACCTCGTCCGACCTTTGTCGGTTCGAAGCGATGGGCCTTACGGATGGAGACCGAACTCAGGTTGAGGGCCACCCGCATCCCGGGTTGAACATCGCCTTGAGTCGCATGGTGATGTTGAATGGATTTGATTTTTGTCGTGATTCCGCCCGGTTGGATGACGACGGGTTGATCCATTTTGAGGGGGGCGCCGGAAAGGGTGCCCGTGACAACGGTGCCCAGGCCGTGGATGGAGAATGCCCGATCGATGGGGAGCCGGGGTTTGGATTGATCCCAATGGGGTGTGTGAGCGCGTAGCGTATGGGCCACGATGGACTTGAGGGTGTCAAAACCGGTTCCGGAGAGTGCCGAAGTGGCCACGATGGGAGCATCGGCGTAGGGAGTTTCATCCAGTTCTTCCCGTATCATGGACTCCACCAGAGTCACGTCGGCATCCGCTCGGTCGGCCTTGGTGATGATGGGGATGATGTGGGGTACCCTCAGGTAGTGGAGGATTTGAAAATGTTCCTCCGTTTGCGGCATCCAGCCGTCATCCGCAGCAATGACCAGCAAGGCGCAATCGATCGAACCGACCCCGGTCACCATGTTCTTGACGAAATCCTCGTGACCCGGCACGTCAATCATGCCGAGATCATACGTGATTTGAGGTTGCTCCGGGTCCACCAGCGACCATTGGTAAAAGCCCAGATCGATCGTAATCCCTCGACGTTTTTCCTCGGGCAGCCGGTCGGTGACCTGGCGGGTCAAATACTCCACCAGAGCACTCTTGCCATGGTCGACATGGCCGGCTGTGGCCACGATAAAGGGAAGGTTGCGCATGGGTGTGCGTACCGACGGTTCCCGTCTCAGTGCCCGGAGTGTGACTTCCAGGCCTTCAGGGCTGCGATCAGCAGTGAGTCCTGTTCCGGCAGGACCGTCCTGAGATTCAGATAAAAGGTTTTTTGTGACACATGCCCAATGATGGGTGTGGGTTGATTCCGAAAAAAGTCAGCGATGCGATCTGCCGGTTGATCGGGAGAGGTGATGCCCAAGCCAAGGGATGGCAAGGCCGTGGTGGGCATGGTGCCACCTCCCACACCTCCGGACAGGTCCACCTGTTCGACCCCATTGAGGTTACCCCCGATGGACTCCAGGATACATTGGGTGCGTGCCTCTAAGACTTCCATTGTGATGCTGAGCCCTCCATAGGCAGGAAGCGACGGCGTTTCAGGGTGCTCCGGGTCATCCTGAGAGACCAGGTGATGTTCGGCGACCTGCTCCAGCACGCCCAAGGTGACTTTATCGATGCGTAAGGCTCTAAACATGGGGTGTTGCTTGAGATGGTTGATGTGCGTGGTATTCCCCGCGATAATGCCTGCCTGAGGGCCCCCCATCAATTTATCTCCACTGAAGCACACCAGGTCGACGCCTTGATGAATGGCTTCAGCCGGCGTGATTTCACGATCGATGTCAAAATGCTCCTTGGTATCAACCAGTGCGCCGCTTCCCAGATCGAAGACCAGCGGGCAGTCATGTTCCCTGGCCAGGTCTGCCAGTGCTTTAAGGGGGGGAGAGGCCACGAAGCCTGTCATGGCAAAGTTGCTTTGATGCACCTTGAGAATCATCACCGTGTGGTCGCCGATAGCCCGCCGATAATCTTCCAGTGTGGTGTGATTGGTGGTCCCTACTTCGCGCAGTCGGATGCCTGCCGATTCCAGGATTTCCGGTATTCGGAAGCCTCCACCAATCTGGACGAGTTCACCTCGGGAAAGAATCACTTCGGATTGCGCATCCCTGCGGGCTGCCATGAGGATCAGCATCAGGGCAGCAGCGCAGTTATTGACTACGGTGCTGGAAGGGGACTGACAGATCGTGGCCAGAGCTTTTTCCACCCAGAGACCGCGTTTGCCTCGCTTGCCGGTGCTCAGGTCCAGCTCCAGATTGTTGTAGCCAAGCGATTGGAAAATGGCGCTGTTCAGGTCCAAGGGTAGAGGCGCCCGCCCGAGATTGGTGTGGAGAACGATGCCTGTTGCATTGACGACGCAGCGAAGTCGCATTTGATCGAAGCGACATAGCCCCTGTTCGACCAAGGAGCTGATGTCACCCTTGGCAGGAAGGGTCTGCTGATCACGCCATTGCTGAAGTTGCTCTTGAATCAGACGTTTACGCAACCTTCTGGGGATCGGCAGGTGCCGGGTCTGCTGAATGAGTTGATCCACCGATGGTAAAGGACCGATCGTTTTGTGGGTGGCCTCCATGAGCACGCATCCTGACCGATCTTGTCAGACAATCAAAGTTCGGAATGCTCGGATGAAGGTGCCGAGATGGCGAGGTCACCGGTTGGTTGCCATGCGACGGCGGGGGTTAGAAACTCGAAAATGGAATCTCCGTGTTTCATGGTTTTTCGGCACACCCACCATGGAGTCAATGAAAGTTCATCTCTCTTGGCATGCCCCAGCAGGAACATTCCATCTGGTTTCAGGAGGGAAGGCATGTTTTCCAGGTCGAGTAACTTTTGGGAAAGCGATGTGGAGCGCTGAGAGCGATTCTTATCACCGAAAGGCGGGTCTGCCATGATCAAATCAAAGCGTTCACCCAGGGTGATGAGCTGCGGTATCAGGGTGAAAACATCCTGGGTTTTCATCCGATGGCGGTGGGTTGGCATCCCACATTTGCTGATGTTCCCCTTGATCCAGCGAGCATGTTTGGAAGANTTTTCNACGCTCAACACCNGGCTGGCCCCTCGACTGAGACTCTCCAGACCCAAGGCGCCACTTCCACTGAACAGATCCAGAACTCGAGCNTCCTGGATTCTCGGGCCCAGACTGTTGAAAATGGCTTGCTTGACCAGGTCAGGGGTGGGGCGCACGCCGAGCCCCTTGGGTACTTGCAGGATCTTACCTGCGGCAATGCCTCCGATGATACGCATGGTTCGAGTCGTCGATGATGGTGGATCCAATGATCTGGCTGGGGTGGTGTGTTTCCCCGTTTGATCAGCAGCATGGATGGGGCCCTTTGTGGACTCAATCTTTTTAGGAAATGTGTAAATTGGGATTGTTGGAACTTTCTTGAGCCTGACACAATGTTGCCATGGCCACCGATCAAGGCAAGACGCTCAATGAGTTGGAAGAGGAAATCTACAGTTGGCAAATGGATGTCACTGGCTTTGGCCTGGAAGGTCAGCAAAAGCTTAAACAAGCAACGGTGATGATCAGCCGGTGTGGCGGTTTGGGTGGAGTGGTTGCCTATGAACTGGCTGCAGCGGGGATCGGTAGACTAGTCCTGGCGCATGCCGGAAACATCAAGCCCAGTGATCTGAATCGCCAATTGCTGATGACTCGGCAGGCCATGGGAACGTCTCGAATGGATTCGATTGTGACACGTCTGCGAGATCTCAACCCCGATCTGGAGATCCTTCCCATCAGGGAGAACGTCAGCGAGGCCAACGTGAATGAAATGGTATCCCAGGTGGACGTGGTGGTGGATGCCGCTCCACTTTTTGAAGAGCGCTACGCCATGAATCAGGCGGCGGTTCGCTTCCGCAAGCCCTTGGTGGAATGTGCCATGTTTGAATTGGAGGGGCAGTTGACGGTGATCGAACCGGGTCAGACGCCGTGTTTGCGCTGTCTTTATCCCGAACCGCCGGCGAGTTGGAAGCGGCGGTTCCCGGTGTTTGGTGCAGTTTCCGGAAGTCTGGGTTGTATGGCCGCCATGGAGGTCATCAAATTAGTCAGCGGTTTGGGGAAGCCACTGAGAGGCCAGTTGCTGAGCATGGATCTCCGAGATCCCGCGTTTCGTCGCTTTCGGATTCGACGGGATCCTGCCTGCCCGGTTTGCCGTCATTTGGCCTGCGGATCCGATCCGTCGGAGTCGGCGGTCCTGAAATGACCGGTTGAACGACTTCCAAGCCCATGGTAAACAAGCACCGTGCTGTTCGATCCTGCTTCCAAAACCACGCGTCGGGGTTGGTGTTTCTTTCAGGCTTTCTGCTGGTGGGTCCTGCTATGTGGATGGGGACTCCCGCGAGTCGCGGCCTGCAAGTATTCGGTACGCGATGTGGCTTTTGTCGATTTGGATCGTCAGGGATTTGAGTGGATTGTGACTGCCAGCAGGGCAGAGCTGGATGTGCTTCGACCCGAATGGCAGCCGACTTCCCAAGCTTTGTTCCTCGATTCCAATCTGCAGCCTCGCTGGCTCGACTTGGATCAAACCGATCGCTGGCCAAGTTTTCTGGATCCTGTCTCTTTTCCTGCAGGGGCGTCTTTTCACCTCTACCGACCCGGGCTACCCTTGTTGGATGTCAGCCCGAGTACATCGCCCGAAGGCATGGAACAAGCTCAGCGTTGGACCCATCTCGAAGGGTTGGTTAAAAACCCTCTGCGGGAGCGCCTGATCGACCAACTCATGGAGGCCTACGCGGTCATCCTCCTGGTGGAAGGGAAACAAGCTGAGGAGAATCAACGGGTGGCTCAAGCAGCTCAGCGCGCTGCCTCCTTCATCGAAGAGCTCATGCCGGACATGCCCAAACCCGTGGATGTCCCTCCCCAGGTGATCATGATTCCTCACCAGGACATCGGCAAAGAGCGTGCCTTGATTTGGAGTCTTGGAATGGATTGGCAGGCGACAGAGGAACCTCAGGCGTCGATTCTCATTGGCAGGGGGCGTCGTCTCGGGCCGGCACTCAAGGGCGATGCTATTACGAGCGTGCAATTACAGGAGATGTTGGCTGTGGCCGGTCAGGACTGCGAGTGCGATTTGGATCGCTCCTGGATGCAGGGCCCACGCATGCCTATGGCTTGGGGTCCGGAGCGTCAGCAGGCTTCTTATCAATGGCTGGGATTTGATCCTGAAAACCCTCTGGTCAAAGCCGAAATCAGTCGCATCCTTTCCCGGGGTCGTAACGCAATTCGTGTGGGTTCTGACCCGCATGACACGCAGGGGCTGGACATGCTGCTCCTGGGTTATTCTGAAGAGGTGATCGGCCTTGAACCGACGGCCTCTAATGTGAGCGAAGGAAGTGCATCCCAAGGAGAAGCTCGGATCTCGGCTGCCAAAGAAGTGCCCGACCAACCCATCCTCGTGGGCGTGGATTCGCCGACTTCGCCATCAAACGACTCTGCAGACCTTCAGCAACGTTCGGAAGCGACAAAGGCCCCAACCGAATCAGCTGCTTCGGACTTGGAGGTGGAACCCGCAAGAAGCTCTTTCAAACGGCCTATTCAGGTGATGATCGGTTTCAGTGTCCTGGTCTTTCTGGGAGGCTTGAGCTTATGGGTGGCACGCAAGAAAAACCACGGAATTTGATGCTTGGGTTGATTTTCAAGGAAATGTGGTTTCGCAAAATGCAGGCGCTGCTTTGCCTCTGCGGTCTGGCTGCCGTGGTATCGCTCATGACGGCTTATCTGACGACAGAAAAAGCAGCTGATCGCGAAACCAAGCGTATCACGCGCGATCTCGGTTTCAATTTGCGTATCCTTCCCAAGGAAACCGACATGGACCTTTATTGGTTCCAGGGCTTCTCCGATCAGACCATGCCGCAATCCCTGGTCGAAAAACTGACGCAATCCGAAGGTGTTTTCATGACCTACAATCACTTGATGGCTTCCTTACGTCAGAAGATTTCCCTGGGCAACGGGTCGGCCATCCTTGTGGGGGTGGCTCCCACGGTGACTTCGGCTGACAAGAAGAAACGACCGATGGGGTTTTCACTGGAGCCTGGAACCGCCCATCTGGGGTATCAGCTAGGGCTGCGCCTTGGCCTCAAGGCAGGGGATATCCTGCAGGTCAAGGGGCTCTCCCTGAAGGTGGCTCGAGTGATGGTCGAGTATGGGAACGAGGAAGATGTCTTTCTTTATACCACCTTGCAAGACGCGCAGACCGTGACCGGACTGGAGGGGCAGATCAATGAAATCAAGGCCATTGATTGTCTTTGCCTGACGGCGGACCAGGACCCGGTATCCATCCTGCGTGCCGAATTGGAAAAAAGGCTTCCTGAAGCCAAGGTGATTCAGGACCGAGTCCAGGCAGATGCACGCGCCCGTCAACGACAGATGGTTGAGAAGAAGTTTTCCTTCTTGAGCCCTTTCCTCATGGTGGCCGGTGCAGTTTGGGTGGCTGTGTTTGCCATGCTCAACGTGCGTGAGCGGCGCAGTGAAATCGGTATCTGGAGAGCTCTCGGCAAAAGTGGGGGTATGGTGGCCACCCTGTTTCTTGGGAAGGCACTCCTGCTCGGTGGGGTGGGTGCCCTGATGGGTTTTGCTGTGGGTAATCAGTTGGCTCAGGCGGTGGGTCCTGAGATATTTCAAATTACTGCCAAGGCCATCCAGACCGAATGGTCCTATCTTTTTTGGGCCTTGGTCTGGACACCACTGCTCTCGGCCATGGCTGCCTTCATCCCAGCCATGATCGCGGCTTCGCAGGATCCGGCCTACAGTCTCAGAGAATCTTGAATCCCATGCTCATTGCTCAAAATCTCAGCAAGCATTACCCTTCGGCTCAAGGTTGGATCAAAAGTCTCGATGAGATGGATCTTGAAGTGAAGGCCGGAGAGTTCCTGGCGATTCGAGGTCACAGTGGCAGCGGCAAAACCACCTTGCTTCTCACACTGGGTGCCATGTTGCGCCCCAGCTCCGGGAGGGTCGTTTTTGAGGGCCAGGACATGTATCAATGCAGCTCGCAACAACGAGCTGCCTGGCGCGCGGAGCAGATTGGTTTTGTTTTCCAGATGTTTCATCTCATGCCTTACCTCAGCGTGCTGGATAATTTGTGCCTTCATGGCCGGGCAAAAGCTGGCTCAACGCAGCGCGCCGACACCTTGCTGGATACCTTGAATTTGAAACATCGGGTGAACCATTTGCCCCATCAGCTCAGTGCGGGGGAGAGGCAACGAGTGGCCATGGCCAGAGCCATGATGGCGTCTCCAAAATTGATCCTTGCGGATGAACCCACTGGCAACCTCGATCCTCGCCATGCAACTGAAGTCTGTGAGCATTTGAGAAAGTTTCGCGACTCAGGTGGTACGGTGATCCTGGTGACTCACGGGGAGCTGGCCTCTTCCTTTGCTGACCGAACGATCTTTCTGGAGCAAGGCCGATTATTGGAGACTGTCGAGGGCCATGCACAGACTGCTCCTTGAAACCTTTTCTCAAATTCCATGATTGCTCAATTCCTTCGATCTACCTTTTGTCCACTGTCAGCACGCAGCCTAGGCGTTTTTTTAAACCGCCCCACAGGATACCTGATCAGCTGCTGGTTTCTTTCGATCGCTGCACTGCAGGCAGCCAGTGGGGACTGGCCAACGTATGGGGGAGATCATGCCAGAAGCGGTATTCAGACCGATCGTCTGGCGCCCCCGCTACAATTGGCTTGGCAATTTGTTCCCAAACAACCTCCGCGTCCTGCCTGGCAGGGAGAGGCTAAATGGGATGGGTGGAACAAGGTGTATGATCTGAAACACCGACAGGATTTCGATCATGCCTTTCATATCGTCGGTGATGAGGATGCCCTCTATTTTGGATCTTCTTCCGAGGACAAGGTGATTTGCCTTGGCGCTCAGGATGGAAAAATTCGATGGACATTTTTTACCGAGGGACCGGTCCGTCTGGCACCGACCTTGGTAGGAGAGAGTCTTTTTGTGGGGTCCGATGACGGTCATATATATCGCTTGCGCGCAACCGATGGTACCCTGGAGTGGAAAACGCGACCTGGCCCCAGGGACTATCGTATCCCCGGAAACGGTCGGCTCATCTCGGCCTGGCCCGCTCGCACCGGGGTCCTGGTTCAAGAAGGTGTGGCCTATGCCGGGGTGGGTATGTTCCCCTCTGAAGGAGTTTATGTATGTGCCATGAATGCTGAAAATGGCGAACTCTTGTGGAAGACCGAGCAAAAAGATCTTCCCGCTCAGGGTTATCTGGTGGCTTCTTCATCCCGATTGTATGTACCGACCGGACGCAACAATCCTGTGGTGCTTGACATTCAGGATGGCAAGCGACAACAGGTGTTGAATGGCGATGGGGGTAGTTATGCTCTACTGACAGAGGATGCCTTGGTATTTGGGCCGGGAAAAACAGGACAATTGCGTTGGGTGGAACCAGGCAGCAAGGATCAGTTAGCGACCTTTCAGGGCAATCACATGATCGTCTTTCGAGGGCGCTCTTACTTGCATTCGGACACCTCATTGCAGGCCATTGATCGTGAGCGCTATCTGGAATTGGCACGTCAAAGACGTGATCTGTATGCGTATCGACAAAAGCTGAACGATCAGCTCAAACAACTCAAAAAGGATTCTCCCGGCGATTTGACGGAAAAAACAGAGGCGATTCAGAAAGAGCTGGTGGATATCGCTCGCTCACTCGATCAGATCGGTCAGGATATGGAAGGTTGTTTGTTGTGGAATGTTCCCTGCGAGTTCCCTTACAGCATGATTCTTTCAGGGGATATTCTCTACACCGGAGGCAAGGGCAAGGTGGGAGCCTTCGACGCTCAATCGGGTGACTCACTTTGGCAGGGTGAGGTCCACGGCCGTGCTTTGGGGCTGGCCAGTGTGCATGGCCGCCTTGTGGTGAGCAGCGATACTGGACACATTCAGTGCTTCGAGCCCTGAAGATGGTTACGGCCTTACTTCCTCAATGCAATAAAGGTGCTCCAGAGTGCGGATGAAAAGCTTGCTTCCTGCCATGGCTGGGGTGGCCATGCACATTTCGTTGAGGGAATTCACATGCCGAACCTCGAAGGTATCTCCAGCAGGGATCACGTAGGTGTCTCCGTCTTCGCTGAGAGCAAAAAGGTGATCCCGATAGGCCCAGGGTGAAGCGGTGAATGCGGTTTTCCCTCGGGGATTGAGCCGCTCTTTCGGGTAAACTTCAGAACCATCTGTGGCATTTCTCGCGCTGAAAAAACCAAAGTCCCAGAGAACATAAAATCTTCCCTGGTAAAGCAAGGGGGAGGGATTGTAGGGCGCTGCGTTGTCGACCATCCAATCGATCCACTGATTTTGGTGAGTGCCTTCCTCCAAGGTGATGTCTCCAGAAGCCCCGGGTCGTATGGCATAGATGGGTTTGTTGGGGCGCAGTTTGTCTCCCACATAGCCGGCGGCAACATAAAGGCGTTTTTCATCGGCAAATGGTGTGGGGATGCAAATGGTCGACATGCCCTGGATTGTCCAAAGGGGTTGTCCCATCAGATCGTAAGAACGGGTTTTGTTCACTCCGGTGGTAATGATTTCAGTGCGCATGTCGTTCTCCCAGACAAAGGGAGTCGAAAAGTTGGAGGGCTCATCCCTGAGGACTTTCCACTGTTCTTGTCCGGATTTTTTGTCATAGGCCGCTATCCAGGATTGTTCCTCATTGTCGTTGACAATGATCACCCACTGATCATGCAGGATGGGCGAGCTGGACGTGCCCCATCCAAGGCGCATGGCTGCGGGTGGCCACTGATGCTTCCAAACAATGGCTCCATTCCAATCCAGGCAATAAAGTCCCATGTAGCCAAAGTGGACATAAACATGTTTCCCGTCGGTCACCGGCGTCTCCGAAGCGTAGGTATTTTTAACATGGATGGTGCTGCTGGGTGCAGCCTCATGCAAGGTGCTGGCCCACCGAATCGAGCCGCTTTGAGTGTCTATGGCTTCCACCACCCAGGCATGGACATCCTTGGAGGGTTCGGGACGTTCTCCGCCAAAATAGAGACCCTTGATCGGTGCTTCAACCTCGCCGCGACTCTTGACCGAAACCATGAAGACGGTCTCATCCCAGACAATCGGTGACGACCAACCTCTACCTGCCGTGGTTTGTTTCCAGGTGACGTTCTCCTTCTCGCTCCAAGTCATGGGCAGGTCAGGGTTCTGGCTCACACCTCTGGAATCTGAGCCGCGAAACGAAGGCCAGGAAACCTCCCCTGTCAGATTCAGCAAGGGGTTGCAGAACAAGGCAACAAGGAGTGTGGGGAACCATTTGTTGTGAGTCATCCAACGGATCAGAGCAGGAAGCCGATCGAGTTTCAACCACTCATTCAGCAGCTGGATGGCTTCGGCAAGCTTCCCATTGGGGTTGATTCACTCTTTTTTGGCTTCCAAAAGCCGAGGATCCTTATGAGCCAGGTTTTGTTACCATCTAGCGATGAAATGATTAAGCCTGATAGAATAAAAGCCTGTGCCTCTGTGCATCAAGCTGACTTTGCCTTAACCGTTTGACTTGCCTATCGACCGGGCTTAGATTCGCTTCAAGATGCTGGTAGCCCGCTCCAATCCGATTGAGCTTGAGAAAGATAGAACACAGGAAGTGTGTTTTTCATCGGATGGGTCCATTTTGTCGGCCCCTGTGGAATCTTTTTTGCAGGCAGTCAGATCCCAGCTGCGGGAACAGGTTCTCGCCTTCGAGCCGGAAATCGCATCCTTCGCTGAGTATGCCCTGCTCAATCAGGGCAAACAGTTGCGTCCCACTTTGGTAGGATGTGCTGGAGAAGCCGACCAAGGCTTCGAACCTGGCCTAGTGAAAGTCGCTGTCATCATTGAGATGATTCACCTGGCGACCTTGGTCCATGACGACATCATGGACCAAGCCATCCTTCGCCGTAATCGACCCACTTTGTGTGAGCATTCTGGCAATGAGGTGAGTGTTTTACTGGGTGATTGCCTTTTTTCACGTGCCTTGGAACTGGCTTCCGAGTTCCCTACCACGGACGTCTGCCGACTGGTCTCCCAAGCCACGCGCAATGTTTGTTCCGGTGAAATTCTCCAAACCCTGCGTTACAAAAAACGCATTCTCAATCAGGAGGACTACCTTCGCACCATTCGCCTCAAAACCGCCGAGCTGTTTGCCCTGAGCTGTGAGTTGGGTGGTTCGCAGATCGGTCTCAGCTCGCGGCACTGCGACGCATTGAGAAATTTTGGCTTCTCGCTTGGAACAGCCTACCAAATTTACGATGACTGCCTCGACATTTTCGGAGATGAGTCTGAGGTAGGTAAATCGCTTGGCACGGATCTCCAGACTGGGAAGTGTACCCTACCCATCCTGTTGCTGCAGGAGGCCATGGCTCCTCAGGAAAAAGAGACTCTCCTCTCCAAGCTTTTTGTCTGGGATGAAAGCCAGCGTGACTGGCTGATGGGTCTTTTCGCTCGTCACCAGACCTTGGAGGCCTGTATTCGTGTCATCGAGCAACACCTTTACGATGCCGAGCGCGCGCTTGAACTTTTGAAAGGCGATGGTCATGGTCTTTCACTGGAGCCGTTGTTGAAGTTCTTATCTTCTCAGGCAACGCGACTGGGCCACTGAACCCAAAAACGAGACCCACCTCTTCATGGAAGCAATCACCCGCAAGATCAGAAGGGATGATGCTTCCAACGCTTCCTTACCATCCACGGCTGTCTCTCTGACAGATCTCGACGATGCTTGTCTGGTGACCGCTTCCCAACAGGGTGAGCTTGCCGCTTTTGATGAATTGATACGACGTTACCACTCTCGTATCTACGCGACGCTCTATCACATGACCTCGAATCACGAGGATGCCGATGACCTGACTCAAGAAAGTTTTATTCGGGCTTTCAAGGCGCTCAAACGGTTCAAGGGAGATGCTTCTTTCTATACCTGGACCTATCGTATCGCGGTGAACCTCACCATCAACTTTCTGAAGAAGCGCCATCGAAGAGCCTATCATTTGAGCCTGAATGACATGGATATTCAGGTGGAAAACCACCCGGAGCTGGTTGCGTTGATTTCCAACAAAACCCCACGAGGTGAGGTCCGTATCCATGAATTGCAGCAAAAATTGAACGAAGCCATGCTGCAACTGTCAGAAACACATCGTCTGACCGTGACGTTGCATGATATCCAGGGGATGTCTCATGAGGAGATTTCGAAAATCATGGACTGCAACGTAGGAACGGTGCGCTCCAGACTTTTTTATGCCAGGCAGCAGTTGCAGGGATACCTGGCTGATTACTTGCCCCAACCCTAGTTTCCATGGACATGAAAGAACAGCATGCACAAGACCAAGAGGCTCTTCGAAAACTGATTTCCTTGAAGGGCCATGAAACACCGCCTCCCGGCTACGGGGATCTCTTGGCTTCTCGGATCATTTCCAGACTCGAGGTCGACCGAATCGCACATCGCGATCCCTTTTTGTGGCGCATCTTCAGAAACCTGTCCTTTCGGCCAGCGCTTTCCGTTGTCTACAGTTTGGTGATGATTGCCCTGGTTTGCTTCGGTCGTGATGTGGCTGAAGCGCCCTCAGCGAATACGCAAACCTTCCAGGCAGGGGGTTTGAGTTTTCAAATTCCAGGTGCTGCCTGGTTCCGTAACTCAACGGATTTCTCCCAGCATTCCATGAAGTTACCTTCCAGAGTGATGACTGCCGGCTTGATGGGGAAGAGGAGCCGCCCAAGTATTCAGCCAACGCTTCAGTTTACTGGAAGCGGGTTGTCTCCATTGAGCCAACCCATGGGATACCCCTTGCTCCAGCCTTGACCTTTGATCCCTCTCTTAAGCAAATCAGGCAGAGATTCCTTGTTTTGCTCTAGACAGGCATTTCATGATGCCAGGAAGTTGCCTGCTCGTAGGCGTGGGCGGCTTGAAGGAGCGTCTCTTCCTCAAAAGGTTTGCCCATGAGTTGCAGGCCGATGGGAAGCTTTGGATCTGAGGAGAATCCGCACGGCAGGCTAATCCCACAGTTTCCGACAAGGTTGGCGGAAATCGTAAAAATATCCGTCAAATACATCTGAAGTGGATCCGCCGCTTTCTCACCAATCTTGAATGCAGTGGAGGGAACAGTGGGAGTGAGGAGAAGGTCGACATGCTTGAAAGCCTGTTCAAAATCTTTTCGGATGAGTGTGCGGACCTTTTGCGCCCTCAAGTAGTAGGCATCGTAATAACCACTGCTAAGCACGTAGGTGCCCAAGATGATGCGCCTCTTGACTTCGGCACCGAAGCCCGAGCCTCGAGTGTTGGCATAGAGTTCTGCAGGATCCTTGCCCTCCTCGCGGTGTCCATAACGGATACCATCAAAACGCGCCAGATTGGCACTAGCCTCTGCGGTGCAGATGACATAATAGGTGGCAATGGCGAATTCTGTGTGAGGAAGGGAGACTTCCTGGATTTCTGCTCCCAGGTTTTCGAATTGCTGGATCGCTTGATCTACCGCCGAGCGAGTCTCTTCAGCGAGACCGTCGACAAAATATTCCTTGGGCAAACCGATTCGAAGGCCCTTGATATCTTTGCCAAGTGCCGAGGAGTAATGACCGACCGGAGCCTGAACACTGGTGGAATCCTTGGGGTCGTATCCCGCGATGGTTTCAAGCATGACGGCAGCATCTTCGACCGATCGTGTTAAAGGACCGATCTGGTCGAGAGAAGAGGCAAAGGCTGTCAGTCCATATCGTGATACGCGGCCATAACTGGGTTTGAGACCCACGCAGCCACAGAAAGATGCAGGTTGGCGGATCGAACCCCCTGTGTCCGATCCCAAAGCCGCTGCGCAAAGGCCCGCGCTGACTGCCGCTGCAGAACCCCCGGAGGAGCCCCCTGGAATGAATGCCTCATTCCACGGATTGCGTGTCAGCCCCAGGCTGGAGGTTTCGGTGGAACTCCCCATGGCGAATTCGTCCAGATTGGCTCGACCTACCAAGAGCGCCCCTGCCTCTTTGAGGGCTGCAATCACCGTGGCATCATAAGGGGATACGAAGTTTTTGAGCATGTTGGACGCGCAACTCAAGGGGTGACCTTGCTGCGCAATATTGTCTTTGATGGCAATGGGAATGCCCAACAGCGGTTTGTTTTGTAGCGCTTGTCCTGATTGAATCGTCTCCTCGATCTGGAGTGCCTGCTTCCTGGCATCCTCTTGGTCCAGGTGTGTCAACGCATGGATGCGTGGGTTATGGGTTTCGATGCGTTCCAGGAAACTGTCGAGCAGTGAGTGAACACTCTGCTCACCGGATTGAATGCGTGCAGCTTGGCTTCGGATGGAATGGCTTGAATGTTCGTTCATGGCCTTGCTTGTCGTTGGGAGTTTGCAGGACGTTTACTCCACGATCTTGGGAACCATGAACAGACCATTGCCCTGAGCGGGTGCGTTGCACAGAGCTTCCTGTTGAGATAGGGAAGGCTTTACCGCATCGGGCCGGGTGACATTGGTCATGGGGATCGGATGCGCTGTTGGCGCCACATCATCCCCCAACTCCACCGATTGAAGTTGTTCCACGTAACTCAGAATTTGAGCAACCTGTGTCCCCATGGTTTTGAATTCTTCCTCGGTGAGATTCAATCGCGCCAGCTTGGCGACATAGTGAATGTCAAACGTTTCCTCCGACATGCCAACGAGATTGTCCGACGGTCTTGAAATCAGCAAGACCAAAGCAGGTGTTCGGTTCATGGACGTGTGTTGCGGTCGCCAGATTGTCACAATTCAAGGCTCGATTTTGAATGCAAGTTGTTGAACGATCTTCCAACAGAACCAAGAAATCCCTTAGTTCTTGTGCGCTTAAGATACGTTTCCTGTGAAAGAAACGCTTGAGCTTGTTGATCATGGCCATTGAAATAGAACGCCGATTTCTGGTGGATCCCATGGGGGACTGGCGACATGCCTCCAGAAGGGAAACGTGTCGGCAAGGCTATATTCAGACATCGGCTCCCTGCTCCATGAGGGTGCGACTACTGGGAAACCGGGGATTCATTACCCTCAAAACCAAGCGAGAGGGAATCGCACGAGAGGAATTCGAATACTCCATTCCTTTTGAGGAGGCAGAATACATGCTGGATCATTTCTGTCAGCAAGCCCAGATCTCCAAGACCCGTCATTACGTCACCCGAGGCGATTTGACCTGGGAGGTGGATGTTTTTGAAGGAGCCAACCAGGGCTTGATCCTTGCCGAAGTGGAACTGAAGGAGCCCAACCAGAAAATTCATTTACCCGAATGGGTTCTGGAAGAAGTTTCCGGAGATCGTCGCTATTTCAACGCGCTCCTCGCATTGCATCCCTTCCGGGAATGGTCCCATACCGATCCCGCCTGAAGGTGCAGGAGTCCCTGCCACGCGTCCTTGCATGATCCATCCGTGAGTGATCGAATTTTTTTGATCCGTGGGCCCTTTTGGGCATGATGATGTCATGGACCAAGAGGACGCGCTGATTCTACTTGAAAAGGTTTCCAAATCTTATGGTGAGGGTGAGAACGTTGCTCCGACCCATGTGCTCTCTGAAGTGGATCTGAAGGTCTCCTCGGGTCAGACTTTGGCCATTGTTGGACCCTCTGGGTCGGGCAAAAGCAGCCTTCTAAACATTCTGGGGGCCCTGGATCAGGCCACTTCAGGAAAGGTGATGGTAGCCGGAAGAGACTTGAATGCATGCAATGAAGCGGAGTTGGCAGCCTTTCGGCGAACCACCATTGGCTTTGTGTTTCAGTCGCATCATTTGCTCCCACAACTCTCGGTTGTCGAAAATGTCCTGGTACCTCTTTTGGCAGAGCCCTCGCTGGTTACCGATGGATCCTTGGAAAATCGGGCTGAACAACTTCTCGATCGAGTGGGGCTGTCTCATCGGTTGGATCATCGTCCGGGGCAACTTTCTGGAGGTGAAAGACAGCGCGTTGCTGTGGTTCGAGCCTTGATTCGGCAGCCACAACTTCTCCTTGCCGACGAACCCACAGGCGCTCTGGATCACCAGGCATCGGAAAACCTGGGTGGGCTCCTTCTGGAACTCAACCGCGAAGAAAATATGACCCTGGTCATGGTCACCCATTCCAGGGAACTCGCGGAACGAACCGACAAGATGTGGGTCCTCAAGGGAGGGCAACTCTGTGCCCCATGATGCCATGAATGCGTGGAAATTTCTCTCTCGTTCCCTTGCCTACTATGCGCGTTCGCATTTTGGGACATTGATGGGTGCCTGTATCGCCTCAGCAGTGCTGACCGGTGCTCTCATGGTGGGGGATTCGGTCCGGGGCAGTCTTTACCAAATGGCCATGGTGCGGTTGGGAAAAGTAGATACGGCCATTGTGGGAAATGATCGTTTGTTTCAGGAAGATCTCGCTCAAAGGATGCAGGATCCCACTTTTGCCAAAGTGAGTCCGGCACTGCAATTACCCGCTGTCAGTGCCCTTCAGGGTGGGGATTATCGATCCAATCAGTCTTGGCTGTTTGGGGTGAAGAACACTTTCTGGGACATGGCAACGGATCCGGATCTGGGCCTTCATCCTTCACCCGGAGAAGTGGCTCTCGGGGTGGCCTTGGCGCAGCAATTGCATGCAAAAGTCGGTGCGACGGTCATCCTGCGTGTGCAGAAGCCCAGCCTCCTTTCGCCTGAGGCCCCTTTGGCGCCAGAGGAGGGCCAAACGGTTGCCCTGAGGCTCAAGGTTTCCAGCATCGTTTCCGATGCCGCTCTTGGTCGATTCAGTCTGCAAGCCAGCCAGCTCCCTTCGATGAATGCCTTCGTCGATCTTAAGGGATTGCAGCAGGCTCTGGAGATTGGGACACAGGCCAATCTTTTGCTGATGGCCAGAGGGAATGAACGCGAAGGGGATGCTTCGGATAGCTCCGATGTATTGAATCGCCTTCAAGCTGTTTGGAGCCTTGAAGACAGTCAATTGAAATGGCAGTGGGATCCAGATAAAGAGTCCAAGGGTGCCGAGCTTCGATCGGACCGAGTCTTTCTGGACGACCACACATCGTCCGTATTGCTTGAAACCTCCTTTGGCGGAAAGGGAATCTTGACCTATTTCGTCAATGCACTTCGATCCGACGATGCCAGCACACCGTATTCCATGGTCTCGGCGACCGATGAAGGGCTTTTCCCGCTCGAACTCGATCGTGGTGAGATCGCCATCAATCAGTGGCTTGCTGATGACATGGGGATAGGCGTGGGCGACGCCCTCGAACTGGATTATTACAAGGTGGGTTTGGGACGCGCGCTCGATGAGGCTACAGCTCGTTTTGAAGTCAAGACGGTCGTACCGTTGGAAGCTCCCTACCTGGATGCCAGCTTGATGCCAGATTTCCCTGGGCTCAAGGATGCGGAAAACTGTCGAGACTGGGATACGGGGTTCCCGATCGATCTGGATGCCATTCGAGATCAGGACAACGCCTACTGGGAGACGTATCAGGGGACGCCCAAGGCCTTCCTGTCTCTGAAATCCGGCCAGGCATTGTGGAACAATCGCTTTGGTCGCCTGACCTCAGTGCGGTATCCGCAAGCCGTGGATACTGCATCCCGAATCACGCTCGGTGAGCGCATGGCTCAGGCCATGGATCCACAGAAATTGGGCATAACCATTCTTCCTGTTCGTGAGCAGGCCTGGGCCTCGGTTGCTGAATCTCAGGATTTCGGGGGGCTGTTCATTGGATTTAGTTTTTTCCTGATTCTGGCAGCCCTGGTGCTGATGAACTTGCTCTTTCAATTTGTGATCGAGCAGCGGACCCATGAAGCAGGTGTGCTGAAGGCACTGGGAATGACACAGCAGCGCCTACGCGCCTTGATGCTTCGGGAAGGGGTGGTGCTGGCGTGCCTTGGAAGCCTTCTGGGAGTTTTGTTGGCCACGCTGTACGCCAAAGGCATGCTTTGGGGTCTGACCACATTGTGGAAAGATGCTACGGGTACTTCCGCCCTCG
The DNA here is from genome assembly GCA_002686885.1 of Pedosphaera sp. GTDB lineage: Bacteria > Verrucomicrobiota > Verrucomicrobiia > Limisphaerales > AAA164-E04 > UBA7971. The sequence continues at coordinate 45,602 of NYYT01000014.1, read as the reverse complement.
CTCTTTTCATTCGGGTTCCAACCCTGATCGGGGGCCTGGTGGGATCCATCCTGGTAGCTTCCCTGACGCTTTTTTGGGGTATCCATCGCGCCAGTCGGCAGAGAGCTCATGCCTTGCTTACGGGCATGGATTCACAGAGCTCTGCCTCGAGTTCGACGCCCATCCAAGCACAGCGTCGCCATCGCGCAGGGTGGGTGGTGATGATCCTTGCAGGTATCCTTGCTTTCACTGCCGGCACGGGAAGTGCCACGGGTGCGGCCGCCGTCTTTTTTGGATCCGGAATGCTGGCTTTGGGGGGGGGGTGGCTGATGCTGTCGGGGTGGTTGATGCGCCTGGAGCGGGAACAGGTTGGGCGCGTGAAATCTCTTTTTTTATGGGCCTTGCGAAATGCCGCACGTCGGCGCCGACGCAGTCTGGCTACCATCACTCTCTTGGCCTTTGGTGCCTTCCTGGTCATGGCTGTAGGAGCTAACAAGCTGGATGCTTCTCGAGATGCCCGGCTTCGATCTTCTGGCACCGGTGGTTTTGCTTTTTGGGCGGAGAGCTCGGTGCCCATCATGCAAAATCCCAACGCGCCCGAGGGGCTCGAAAACTATGGCCTGTATGCTGATGACCTACCTGAAGTGAGTTTTGTGCCTTTTCGCGTAAGGGAGGGAGAAGAAGCCAGTTGCCTGAACCTAAACCGTGCGCAACGCCCTCGTATCATGGGGGTGGATCCGGATGGGCTGATTTCAAGGCAGGCCTTCTCCTTTGCCAGTTCCTGGAAAGGGCACTCAAGGGAGCCATCGGGCTGGCAGTGGCTTCATGAGGTGCTGGAGGATGGGTCCATTCCGGGCATCGCCGATCATCAATCCATTTTGTGGGCCATGGGTAAGAAGGTAGGAGATGTGCTGGAAGTCATGGATGCCTCTGGTGAGGTGCTACGCATTCGCCTGGTGGCAGGTGTAGCCAATTCCATCCTTCAGGGGAGTGTCCTGATTGCCGAGTCGCACTTCACCCAGCACTTCCAGGGTGCCGCAGGCTACAAGGCCTTTCTGGTTGATGCTCCCGCAGAGTCTCAAAAGGAAGTCGGCGAAAAACTATCCCGGTCACTGGAGGATGTAGGTTTTTCACTGTATGACAGTTTGGAGCGGATGAATGCCTTCAACGCCGTGCAGAATACTTATTTATCGACTTTTCAATTGCTGGGTGGATTGGGACTCATTCTCGGAAGTTTTGGTCTTGGGGCAGTGGTTCTGCGCAATCTGCAGGATCGCCGGAAGGAGTGGGCCATCTTGGCCGCAGTCGGCTTCTCTTCTCGGCGTCTCCGTGGCCTGGTCTGCCTGGAGCACCTGGCATTGCTGGTCATCGGTTTGTTGATGGGTGCCGGTAGTGCCGTGCTAGCAACCTGGCCAAGCCTGGGGAAGGCAGGAGAGGGAGTGGCTTGGCTCCCTTTGTGTATGCTCATGCTTGGGATGTTTCTTGCCGGTTTATTTTGGACTTGGGCAGCCGCCAGTCGACTCATGGTCCGACAAGTGGCCCCGTTGCTTCAGGGTCCTTAAGGTCTTCTCGAACCGGCACAAAAGGCTTTCCACGTGGTGAGCAAAGGCGCACACTATTTCCATGTCCCCTTCAGCTTTGCTTCCTTTACCGCTGAGTCGCCAGACTTCGCAATGCTTTTTGAATCTGCGCGTCGTCTTCCTTTTCACGTTGTGGATGCTCACCGCTGGCATGATGAGCGCCCAAGCTGTGGTCTATGACCAACGCTTTGATGAGACCGTAGCTGGGCAAACCCCGGAAGACTTTCTGGTGCTCGGTGGCCGATTCAAAGTTCAGGACCAGATGCTCATGCTTCCCGGTGCTCCGCTGGACAATCATGGAGCTGTCTTCGGACCGGATAACGAAGGGGATCTCGAAATCAGGGCAAGGATTCGTTCTGAGAAGAAGGGGAGACTCTATCCCTCCTTTGGAGTCGGTCTTTACGGTCTTGGAGGTTATTCCCTGAAGGTGTCTCCCGCCAAAAAATCTTTGGAGCTCTACAAGGGGCGCCAAATGGTTGCAGAGGCCCCTTTTCAATGGATGTCCTCCCAGTGGGTTCACCTGCGACTGGAAGTGACCGAACCTCATCTTTCTCAATGGATGATTCGAGGCAAGGCCTGGATGGAGGGTGCTGAGGAGCCTTCTGCCTGGCAGATCCATCAGGTTGCCACCGAAGCCCCGACTCAGGGCAAGGCAAGTTTGTGGGGGCAACCTTTTTCGGGTCGCCCCATTGAGTACGATGATCTGGTGCTCCTCAAACCCGTCGGTGCCGAGGCCAAGGCTGAGGGAGGTTTTTCCCTGGGCCTTCAGACCTGGACTTTGCGCAACATGGATTTCGATCAAATGGTGGCCTTTGCCAAAGAACATGGGCTGACAAAAATTCAATCCACTGACAAGCACCTCAATCCCAGGGCCGATTGGGAGGACATTAAAAGAAAAAAGGCGATCCTGGATGCCGAAGGTTTGGAAGTATACACCTTTGGGGTTGCAGGTACATCCATGGATCATGCGGAGAACCGACGCCTCTTTGAGTTTGCTCAATTCATGGGGATCCAACTGATCATTGTTGAGCCACGTGATTTTGCCATTTTTGATTCTCTGGAACGTTTGGTGAAGGAGTTTGATATCAAGATTGCCATCCACAATCACGGACTGACATCCCTTTATGGGAACCCGATGGTCGTGAAAAATGTCATCCAACATCGCGACCCTCGCATCGGTGTCTGTCTGGACATTGGCTGGATCACTGCGGCTGGTTTTGATGCTGAAAAAGTCTATCGAGGTTACGATGGTCGGGTGTTTGATTTTCACCTGAAGGACAAGAAGGTCGAGGTTGCTGACAGGCGACTTGTAGGCATCAGTGCACACATTGGGGAAGGAGATGCCAACCTGGAAGGCCTCTTTGCCGCACTGCAGGAAACGGGTTATCAGGGCGTCCTGGCAATTGAAACCGACAGCCCACTTTTTGCCAGGGAACCTTCGGGTTTTGTGCAGCGTGCGAAGGAGGTTTTCCAAAAACTCTCCCAACCCTGATGAGAGGCGAAATCACCCCCATTCAGCAGATCCTCTTTGTTTGCATGGGGAACATCTGTCGCAGTCCTGCCGCCGAGGGAGTGATGCAGGCCATGGCTGCTGAGGCTGGCCTGGAGAAACAGCTCTTTTGTGATTCGGCCGGTACGATTGACTTCCATCGCGGTCAGGCGGCCGACCCCAGGATGCGGAAAGCGGCGGCGCGGCGTGGGTACACCCTTGGTAGCCGTGCGCGTCAGATGACCGCCGAAGACCTGGTGCAGTTCGATCTGATCCTCACCATGGATGAGGATAATCGCGAATATGTGCTGGCCATGGATGGCGAGTCTCAATGGGGTCACAAGATCAAACCTTTCTGCGACTTCGTTGAGGCATACGATGCAGCGGAGGTTCCTGATCCGTATTATGGGGGGGGCGAAGGCTTTGATCGAGTGCTGGACATGCTTGAAGATGGATGCCGTCAGCTTCTTGACCATTGCGCGGTTCAAGGGGAGTGAAAAACAGTTGGGTCTATGAGCCCTTCCATTAGCGCTTGCCGCCCCGATCGCGGGAGTGCTAAGTTTTGATCCATTTCTTCATTTGAACTGGTATGAAATATTCCACCTGCATTCTTGTCTTTCTCACGTTTTTGGTTGTGCGTATGAGCGATACACATTCGGGCGAAGCAGCCCAAAAAGATCTCAATCGGGGGCAACTCGTCCACATGGTTTCCTTCAAGTTTAAAGCTTCTGCAGCGGCCGAGGAGATTGCAGGCGTTGAAAAGGCCTTTGCGGGTTTGGAGCAGAAAATCCCCCAGATTCTCAGTTTTGAGTGGGGGTTGAACAACAGTCCAGAGGGATTGAACAAAGATTTCACCCATGGCTTTGTGCTCACCTTTCACTCGGCTCAGGACCGGGATGACTACCTGATTCATCCGCATCACAAGACATTCGGATCACTGGTAGGTCCTTTACTGGAGGATGTTTTTGTAGTCGATTTCTGGAACAAGACTCCTTAGTCGAAAGTCCCTCACCCAGTTTCCAAGTTTTCCAGCGTTTCTATGGCGACCAAAGCCTATTTGTCCGCTCCAGTGGCAACACACAGCTTGCCCAAAGGCATTCCCTACATCATCGGGAATGAGGCAGCTGAGCGATTCAGCTTCTATGGCATGAAGGGTATTCTGACCATCTTCATGACCAAGTATCTCTTTTTATTGGACGCGTCTCCTGGAGAGCCCATGAATCGTTCCGAAGCGGTGGCTCGGTATCATGACTTCAATGCCTGGGTCTATCTGACACCGATTCTGGGAGCTTTTATTGCCGATGCATGGCTGGGTAAGTATCGCACCATTCTCAGTCTTTCCATTGTTTATTGTCTTGGACACCTTGCACTCGCCTTGATGGGCGCACCGGGCATGGGGGCAGAAAGCTGGATGATGACCGGTCTCTACTTGATTGCTCTGGGATCCGGCGGCATCAAGCCCTGCGTTTCGGCCCATGTGGGCGATCAGTTTGGTCAGACCAACAGCCACTGGCTTACCAAGGTCTTTGGTTGGTTCTATGTGGCCATCAACGTGGGAGCAGCCTTGTCCACTTTGGCGACCCCTTTGCTGTTGGAGTATTACGGCCCTCACTGGGCATTTGGCGTGCCTGGTGTTCTCATGGCGATTGCGACGGTGTTGTTCTGGATGGGGCGCAATGTCTTTGTTCACATTCCTGCGCGAGGGGTGGCGTTCTTCAGGGAGGTTTTTTCACCCCAGGGGCTCCTGGCTTTGGCCAAGCTCATGATCATTTTTTCCTTCGTAGCCGTTTTCTGGGCTCTGTTTGATCAAACCGGTTCCTCCTGGGTGCTTCAGGCCGAAGATTTGAATCGAGAATGGATGGGGGTGGAGTGGTTGCCTTCCCAGATTCAGGCAATCAACCCGATCATGATTGTGACCCTGGTGCCTGTTTTCAGTTACCTTCTCTATCCTTTCCTGGACCGGTTTTTTGCGATGACACCACTGCGCAAGATATCCATCGGTCTTTTTGTCATGGTTCCGGGGTTTGCGATGGTCTCCTTCTTGCAGTCCTGGATTGATTCGGGGCAGACGCCGTCCATTTCCTGGCAACTGCTAGCCTATGTGCTACTGACGGCTTCCGAAGTCATGGTGTCCATCACCTGCCTGGAATTTGCCTACACTCAAGCTCCGACGAGCATGAAATCCGTGGTGATGGCCATGTTTCTGGCATCGGTTTCGCTCGGGAATTATTTCACTGCAGCGGTCAATAAGTTCATTCTCATCGAAAAAGGAGATTCTGCGCTCATGACTGAAACAGTCAGGCAGGATCTGGGCAATGCCGAGTCAGCCGTGCGCAACTACTTTGAGATGCACCAGGAGCAACTGCCGCGCACTGAGGAGGGACAGGCCTTGGTGGGAGAGATGCTCGACCCTTGGGGATCGCCTCTGCATTACCGTATGATCAATCGCAACAGCTTCCGGATTGTCAGCCTAGGAAACGATCAGCAGCGTTTAACCCCGGATGATCTGATGGTTGAGGTGATCGTTTCCAGGCCCTCCACTGACCAAGGAAACGACGCACCTCTTAATTGGCGCGAACGACGGATGGTGGCGCTCCTAGGAGACCAGGGGAGGGAACAGGTTCAAAGAGAGCGCGGAGGGGTTCCTACGATTGAATTTACTGCCGAGGAAAGCGTGGGAGGAGCCGTCAAACTGGAAGGTGCGGCCTACTTCTGGTTCTGGACGTGGACGATGCTTGTGACTGCCATTTTGTTCGTTTTTGTTGCCTATTTTTATGTTCCTCGCACCTACATGCAGGAAGAATCGCGTTCTTCGGAGGCGCAAGCGGATCTGCATTGAAATAAAATCAGTTGCAATTTGGGTAAATGAGGAAACCTTATGGTTGTAAGGAATCATTATTATGAACATCACCAAAACCTATACGACTGTTTTCACAGCGCTCGCCTCCTTGATGAGTTTGCTGAGTTTCACTGCCATGCAAGCGGATCACCACAACGAAAAGAACGCCTTGAGCTTCAAAATGAAGTCTATCGAAGACAAGGAAGTCAACCTGAAGGAATGGAAGGGTAAGGTGCTACTCATGGTCAACGTGGCCAGCAAGTGTGGCTACACGCCTCAATATGAGGGGTTGCAGAAACTGCACAATGAGCTCAAGGATGAGGGATTTGCAGTGGTGGGGTTTCCCTGCAACAATTTTGGCAGTCAGGAGCCTGGCTCCCACGCTCAAATCTTAAGTTTTTGCAAGGATAACTACGGAGTCACCTTCCCCATGATGGGCAAGGTTGATGTGAAGGGAGACAAGCAGGCCCCTCTGTATAAGTATCTCACCACTCACCCAGAGCACGGAGGAGATGTGCGATGGAACTTTGAAAAGTTCTTGGTCGACAAATCTGGCAACGTGATTGGCCACTACCGCTCTGGAACACGCCCTGACGACACCAAGCTGAGAGCGGCCATCGATCAGGCGCTCAAGGCACAGTAGTGGAAGGGTATGAGGCAGCGTCGTCTTGGTAGGAGTGGTTTGGTGGTCTCCGAGATCTGTCTTGGGACCATGACCTTTGGCGACCAGGCTGACGAGTCCATGTCCTTTCGGATCATGGATGAAGCTTATGAGCGAGGAGTCAATTTTTTTGACGCTGCTGAAATGTATCCGGTGCCCCCCAGGGCAGAAACCGTCGGGCTCACCGAGTCTATTGTAGGACGCTGGCTAAAAAGTAAGCCCAGAGACGCCCTGATCCTAGCGACCAAAATCACCGGTGCCGGACATGGTTGGTTTGTTCCACCTGTCCGGCACGGCATGACCACCCTGGACCGTCACCAGATGGTACGCCAGGTGGAATCCAGCCTGAAGCGTCTCCAGACCGATTACATCGACCTCTACCAAACTCACTGGCCTGATCATGGGATGATGCATGAGGAAACTCTCTCGGCTCTGACAGACCTCAAGAAAGCCGGAAAGATTCGTCTGGCCGGCACCAGCAACGAAACCAGCTGGGGGCTCATGAAGGGACTTTGGTCCTCCGATCGTCACCATCTGGATCGGATGGAGACGGTTCAAAACAATTTCAGTTTGATCAACCGGCGCTGCGAAAGCGAACTGGCTCAAATTTGCCGTCAGGAGCAAGTTAGTTTGCTGCCTTACTCCCCTCTCGGTGGAGGGGTTCTTTGCGGTAAGTATCAAGGGGGTGCCTTTCCCGAAGGAGCTCGCTTTTCCATCTACATGTCTTTGGGCAGGGAACGTCAGAAAAAAATGGTGCAGCGTTTTGTGAACGATCGAACCCTTGCCGTGGTGGATCGTGTCCAAGCAGTGGCTGATTCCATTGGCATGAATTTGACCACGCTGGCCACTGCCTGGAGCAAGCAGCACGATTTTGTGGCCTCAACCATTATTGGAGCTTCTCATGTCGATCAGCTTCAACAGAGCCTTGCTGCTGCCGACTTGGACTTGGACTGCGAAACGATGGAGCGGCTTGCAGTCATTGAAGATGAGATCCCCAATGCCATGCCCGAAGATGGTCTTCGTAGGCTCTAGATAGACCATCTTGGTCTTGGATGACTACTTCTTGGAGCCGTATATTTCTTCGGGAGACTTGAGCATCGGTTCGGTAACCTCCACGTTCTGGCCTTGATTTTTGATGGAGGTGAAGAAACAGGAGCGGTAGCCTTCGTGACAAGCGGCTCCTTCCTGTTCGACTTGGAGTAGCAGGGTATCTCCGTCGCAATCATACGCACAATCCACCACCTTTTGAGTGTGACCGCTGGATTCTCCCTTCATCCAGTATTTTTGGCGCGAACGACTCCAAAAGTGGGTCTTGCCAGTTTCAATGGTTTTCTCCAGTGCCGTTGCGTTCATCCATGCCATCATCAACACTCTTCCATTTTGAGCATCTTGAATAATGGCTGGAATGAGCCCGTCAGCGTTGAATTTCAGTTTTTCAAGGTATTCCATGATATCTTCTGGCTTTCTCTCGGACGTCCGTGGGGAGTCAATCGTTTCCACCGGCGAGTCGTCAAGTCACAATCCCCTCAATAGGAGCCATCGTTCGGAAGACTTCCACTGGCCTATGATTGATTCGACGAGGAGATTGTGATTCTCTTGGGGGTGAAAATGGGCACGCACCCCCAAGCTTTTTATCAGAGTTGGAAGAAGCGACTGATGAGTTGGAGGAAACATTCCAGCATCCATTTTTCTTTACCNCAGGGCTGCCNCATNTCAGAGGGATTTTTGNCCCGNCTCTTTTTGTCGATTTTGCCTCGGGTNTTCCCAATAAGTGTTTTCNTGGTTTCGTNTTCTGCTGGGTNGGCTCAGTGGACCGATGAGGTGGTCCCGGGCTCCTACNTGGTGCGAGTGGCTCAGGACCCCGCTTCNTGGATACAGCGCATGCATCAAAAGCACCCGGAAGTGNTTTGTCAGCGATTGATCACCCCNCTCCACCAGGCCCAGCNGCCACGACATGCTACGCCTTCCCGNTCCTTGGAGGATTGGGNGGTGGTTCAAGTNCCNTCACACTGGCCACAGGCTTCGGTTCAGCGGCAGTTGGCGATGGATGAAGGGGTGGCGTTCGTGGAGCCAAATTANATCATCGAATTGGAACAGAGCGTCTTTCCGGATGATTTCTATTTTGAGCGTTCCTGGGGNCTGCATAACACGGGTCAATGGGAGGGTCAGGAGGATGCAGACATTGATTTGCCGGAGGCCTGGTCTTACGGGGTGGGAGATCCCCGCATTCGCGTTGCCGTTATCGACACCGGCATCGATTTTCATCACCCGGACCTTCGTGAAAATCTATGGGTCCATGAGGGTGAAATTCCAACCAANGGTGTCGATGAGGATGGCAACGGACTGATCGACGATGTGTATGGATACGACTTTGTCTCAGAGGATGGCGATCCTTTCGATGATCAGGGACATGGAACTCATGTGTCAGGCATCATTGGGGCAGTCGCCAACAATCGACGCGGGTCTGTGGGCGTCTGTCAGCACGTCAGCCTCATGGCGATCAAGACCTTTGGNACGACTGGTAAGGCAGATGTCGCCACTGTCATGAAAGGAGTTCAATATGCGATCGATCATGAGGCTCACGTCATTAATGCGAGTTGGGGAGTGGATGTGAGGAGTGAAGTGATGCGAGTGGCTGTTGAGGAAGTTGCCGCTGCGGGTNTTCTCTTTGTCGCGGCTGGAGGCAATCGCAAAAGTGATCAGCTATTCTATCCAGCGGCCTTTGATCACACGATTGGTGTGGGAGCGACTGATGAGAAGGATCAGAGAACGCGTTTTTCCAATTTTGGCTCTTTCATTGATCTCGCCGCTCCCGGGCAAAATATTTTCGCCACCTTTCCTGACAATCGTTTTGGCTTTTTAAGCGGAACTTCGATGGCTGCTCCGCATGTCAGTGGCTCTGCGGTACTGATCCTTGAGCGACATCCAGATTGGACTGTGGATGAGGTGCAACGTGTCCTGCTGAATGCTGTGGACCCGCTCCACACAGACAAGCCCATGGGGGCGGGAAGGCTCAATGTGCTCAAGGCACAGCAGATGGAGCATCCATTGCCGATTGCTCAATGCCTCATCCCCGAGCGAGTGGCNGGGTTGNTGACGCTCACTGGAGATGCCCATGGAGAGCGATTCAAGCGTTANTCCCTTTGGATCGGAAAAGGNATGGCCCCTTTGGATTGGGAGGCTCTGGTGCACGANGAAACCCCCGTGATTGGAGGGGTTCTTTTGGANGNTTTTGACACATCACAATTTGAAGACGGCGCCTACACCCTGGCTCTGGAGGTGGTNNANGNGTNCGGNCAAAGCAGCTGGTGGCGGCAGGGTGTGGAGATTGCCAATGTCCACNTATCTTACCCACAGAACAACGACGTGATNCGGGCAGGNACNTCCATNGAAATCATGGGGAGTGCTTTTGGCNAGNATCGATCCTTTNTGCTGGAATATGGGATGGGNACCGATCCCCAAGAGTGGTTCTCGGCTGCCATGAGACTCAGCGAGGCGAGCGCTGGCTCGATTCATGAATCGCTTCTGGGAGTTTGGGACACCTCACTGTTGATACCCAATCAAATCTATTCGATTCGTCTGCAGGCGACCGACATCAAGGGAGAGCTGCGTGAGGACAGGGTGCAGGGAATCCTTCTCGATGGAAGTTTGCGAGAGGGTTTTCCCATCCTGCAAAAAGTAGGTCGAGAAATGCCCGGTGAAGATTGGAGACCACCCGTTGTGGCAGACCTCGATGGGGACGGCTTGGAGGAAATTGTCGTTGTGGATGCAGGGGATCTTTTTGGTAAAAGCAGCTTCCTCAGTGTTTATGGGNATGATGGAAAGCTCTGNTGGCGCCATGATTTAGGTGCGGCGATGCCTTTCAGTGATCTGCCTTTGGTAGGGGATCTGGATCAGGATGGCCACATGGAAATCCTTACTGAAGCTGGCACGGGCGGCCTCTTGAAAGCCTTGGATGATAGGGGCAAGGAGATCGGAGGGGCGTGGCCCTTGGAGTTGGGCGTCAAATCCTTCGGGAAGGTCATGGCGGATCTCGATCTCGATGGAAGCATGGAAATCATTCTTCTCTCCCATGACAGTCCGGAGGGAAGTTTTGCAACCTCACGCAAACTGTGGGTGATTCGTTCCGATGGTTCGGTGTGGCGTTCCTGGNATGTGGGTTCGTGTGAACATGAGGTGGATACGATGGAGCTATGTCCTGCTGTGGCTAATTTGGATGAAGATCCGGCGCTTGAAATCGTGACTGTGACCGGTTGTCAGTCCATTGCTATTTTCGATTTGGAGGTGCCCCAAAGAGCCGTATCCACCCTTCGCACATGGGAAGGCCAGTTGGTAGCCTCTCCCGTGATCGGCGATCTGGATCAGGATGGGTGGAACGAAATGATTGTTGTTTCGACAGGAAAGGATGCCGACAGTCGAGGTGGCGTGTATGTCATGGGGCATCAGGGTGACCTATGGTCAGGCTTTCCCGTTCTCCAGGAAGAGCATTTTGATGCCGCACCCGCTCTCTCCGATTTGGATGGAGACGGTGATTTGGAAATCATCGCAAATAGCGTTTCCTCTCGTCGAATTCATGCGATTCATCACCACGGATTCCCTGTCGATGGATGGCCGGTCGGGCCCATCCAGGACGGTCATTTGAAAACCACTCCGGTGGTTGCCGACATGAACGCGGATCAAAGCCCTGATATCCTGTTGGCGACACCAGGCTTTACCTTGATCGCAATCATGACCGGTAGTGCGGATCACATGCCTGGCGTAAGGGCCTGGAATGCTCAAGGCCAGCCTCTTCGATTTCCTGGAGAGCCTGCCAAGGACAGGCTTTGGATGGAGTCTGCTGGTGGAGGGGCTCTCAAGGCCTCTCCACCTGTTTTGACCGATCTGGATGGAGATGGCTATCTGGATGTGGTTGCTACTTCCATTTTGGACATTCGATTTGCCTACGAAAGCCCAAGAACCCGCGTCAAGCAACGCAACGGTATTTATGCCTGGTCATTGCCTGTTCCCTTTGATGCTTCCGCAGCCAACTGGCCGAGGTATCAGAAAGACCTGGGCCGAAGTGGGCGCTACGCCGTCACTGAGCGCTACAATCGGGCCCCGCTGCTGGACCCCATCTTGAGCCAAACCATACCTCTTGGAGGGACATTTCTACCGATTGATTTGCGTCGTTATGCCAGCGATCCTGATCATCCCCGATCTGCACTGAGTTGGAAGGTGGTTGGTGAAGGTGCTTTGCTGCTCAGCCTCAGTGAAAATGACGTGTTGGAAGTTCAACTCCCTCATGAAAACTGGGAAGGGAGAGAGACCCTGAGTTTTACGGTGAGTGATCCCGATGGAGCCTCAGCGGTGGTGCAGGCTGTGTTCAGCGTTTTGGCAGGATATCGCCCGCCCGTGGCCTATCCGGATGATGTCATAACGCAGGAAGATGCTAGTGTGGTGGTCGATGCGCTGGCCAACGATCAGCATCCCACCTCGCAATCTTTTCGGCTCTTGGAGGTTTCCCCTCCATTGCATGGTGAGAATCGGATGCTGGAGGATGGAACCATCTTTTACATGCCTGAAGCAGATTATCATGGAGAGGATTCCTTCGAGTATGTGATCACTGATGACAATGGGGGGTTGGCCATCGGTGGAGTCAAGGTTCGGGTCAATCCCGTCAACGATGTTCCCATTGCAGAGGAAGATCGAGTGATCGTTATTGAAGATGAATCGGCCACCTTTGATCCTGTTATCAATGACAAGGATCCTGATATGGAAACGATCCGTCTGGTGGAATGGACTTTGCCAGAGCACGGTCAACTGAAAGTGCTGGATGGAGGTGATTTCCAATATAAACCTGTTCCTGATTTTCATGGTTCCGACCAGCTGTCTTACGTCATAGAAGACCCTCATGGGGNAAGAAGTGAAGGAAGGGTGCAGTTCCTGATNAAGGGCATCAACGATCCTCCGGTNACGCGTNCGCAGTCCTTGNTCATGACGCGCAACCGAGAGNTGAACATCACCTTCTCTGCAGAAGATCCNGATCGTGATCCTCTCAGCTATGAAGTGGTGGATGGTCCTGAGCATGGCACTCTGATGGTTTTTCCCCAAGTTGCCACCTATCGGCCTGACTTTGGATATGCCGGTGAAGACTCGTTCACCTACCGGGCTAATGACGGCAAAGTGGACGGCCCTATTGAAAGGATCCACATCCGTATCAGCGATCAAAACAACCCGCCAGATATGGATGCCATTGAATGGATCACCGCGCAAAACCAACCATTAGACATTCCGATCACGGTCGAGGATGTGGATGGAGATCCCGTGGAGTGGGTCGTTGCAGAACAGCCTTCTCAGGGAACCCTTTCCTTCCTCGAGGACCATCTGCTCTACAACCCACCTGCCGATTATCTTGGGCATACNGAGGGCAAGATTCGNATCTTCGATGACCAGGGCGGACAACGATGGGTGACGGTNGGTATCGAGGTGACCGATCAAAATACCGCTCCGGTGAGCCAAGATTCAGCAGTGGAAATATTCGGGCACCAGGAGCAAACATTCACACTCGAAGTGGTGGATCTTGAACACAATCCTCTGAGTTTCGAGTGGGTTACTTTGCCTGAACATGGCAAACTGACAGGCGANCCCCCCATCATGACCTACCTGCCAAACGAGGACTTTTACGGCTTTGATCGTCTTCAATACATTGCACACGACACCACTCTGGAGAGCGATTTGGCGACCGTGGTGATTGAGGTGCAATACCCCAATCATGTGCCAAGCAGTGAGGATCAATCCCTTCTGCTCAAAAGAGATCAGCCCAAAGCTTTTGCCTTGCGTGTTCAGGATGAGGATGAAAATCCTGAGGCATTTCGAAGGGTNATTCTCGAAGGGCCTCAGCATGGTACTTTNTCCGGATGGGGCAGGGATTTGGTTTACACACCCGACAGTGGCTTTCTTGGCTCGGACCGTTTCACTTGGCGCATTTGGGATGGTTACAAATACAGTCCCATTGCTGAGACTTCGGTAAGAGTAGGACGTTATGATCCGGATTTCACTCTTCGTCTGGAAATGGTTCCACTCACGGATCAAGACCCCATCCTGATTCAGGCACAGGGGGATCCTGGAAGGCCTTATCTTCTTCAATCGAGTGAGGATCTGATCCATTGGGAGGATTTGGAAACCCAGCTTGCCACGGAGGCCCCAATGCGCTGGGATGTGGGCATGCGGGAAATGGTTTCCCAACGTTTTTTTCGAGTTCAGGCCGCTCCTTAAGTGTCTCTTCTCCAATCAGGGGNAGTCCGCAGGAATTCGAACAGGAGATGACGACCCATCGCAGTCAANATGCTTTGATNATTCATTAGCTGGCTGGGGTAGAATGAAGAGAAATCAGGCATGGGACTTGAATCCATCAATGAAAAACTATTGGCCCGATCAGCTGGTTGGGAAGCGATGAAACGCGCCAGGCAGTATCTGGCCTCAGGCGCCGTTCTCGAAGCTACATGGCGTGATTCCAAGGCTCTCGGTAAAATCCAGGCGGGCGGTCAAGTCTATCAAGCCGGGCTTCATTTTGAGAGCGAACTGGATATTGATAATCAATGCCCATGCCGTGATTCGCGTCAATCAGGGCTGCTCTGCGCGCACTCCGTTGCCGTGGCCTTGGGGACCTTGTTTCCGGATGAAGTCAGCTCTTCTCCAAAAAACCGGCAACCGAAGGGTGAACCCGAAGCGGAATCTGCTGGCAATGTTCCGAGAGTGACTCAAGAAACGAAATCTCCTGGACCTTGGTTTCGACATGACGATCAGGCAAAAAACTCCCTTTCCATCAGGTTTTTGCTTTCTCCCAACAGCCTGGCCCAGTGGTTGCCTGCAGAACTCTCACTCATGCTGGAAGTGCTTCGGGATGGTGAAGCATTCCCAATCATGGCGATGGATCGGAACAAGGCTTATCGCATATCCGAACGCGATCAGGAACTGATGCTTTGGTTGCAGCAAGACCAACAATGTGTTTTGGGGCCGGTCTGGCGTGTGAACAGCTCTACTTTCAGCACCTTGCTGGAAAAATTGGGTTCTGGATCATGCGTGATGTTAGGCAGAAAGCAGACAATCCCTATTGATGAGGAAGTTTGGTTTCCTCCCATGGAAGTGGGTCTCAAATCCTCGGGGGAGTTGCGCTTGAGCTTGGCATGTGTGAGGCCACCTCAGGGCTTTTTTCCAGGGCAACCCAGCTATGTATTTCTGGGTGATTGTCTCAAGCCGGTGGGGATCCCTGGTGATTGGCTAAGTTTGCTTCAGCAACCACTGGATATCAAAAGAGAGGAGGTGCCGGCGACGCTTCATCGCTTGGAGCGTTGGGCTGGATCAGGTTTTCCTATTCGTTGGCTCTGCGAAGTCAATTGTTTTGAAATGGTGGATCAAAAACCCGTTTTTTACCTTCACCTTGAGGGAGGTTTGGCTCGCATGGATGCACGCCTGAAAGTCCGCTATGCATCGCATTCCTATGAGATATCTCCATCTCAACCTGCGGCCTTGGCATGTATCCCGGATGCCGATTCTCCGACTCGATACATTCTTCGCAATCCGTCGCTCGAGCATGAGGCGTGGGGCAACTTGGTGCGTTCAGGGTTTCACTGGAGCCCCTCTGATGGCTTCGCCAGACTCCAGGGCCAAGAGTCCATCCTGCAATTTTTGTCAGGGCCCTACCTTTGGATGCAGAAGGAGTGGCAAGTGCGACTGGAGGAGCGACTTTCGTTTAGCTTGGAAAAAAATATTGAAACCATTGAGCCTTCCGTGCGGGTGAGTGGTAGTGCGGGCGGATGGTTTGATTTCAGCGTCTCTTATCCTACGACTTCTGGAGAGATGTTGAGTCAGGATGAAGTATGGTCCTTGTTGAGATCCGGACGCACCTACCAAAAACGTTCGAAAGACGGGAAGGTTCTATTGCTCGATACGCAAGCCATGGAAGAATTTCAGGAGGTGCTCGTGGATGCACAGCCGCAGCAAACGCGAGGAACGTTCCGGGTGGCTCAAGCACACGCTTCTTTTCTTGAAAAGACTTTTGAAGAAAACCAGTGGTCGGTCATCCACGAAGGATCAGGCGCTGAAGGCCTCATTTCATCCATTGATTTATTTCAAAGCTTCAAAGCATCTCTTCCTGAGCAGACAAAAAAAATACGCGACTATCAATGGCAAGGGGTCCTTTGGATGCAGAGCCTTTTCGAGAAAGGTTATGGTGGCATTTTGGCTGATGATATGGGATTGGGGAAAACATTGCAGGTCATTACCTGGATGGGTTTGAACCGTGAAATTGCGAGATCAAAGAACGAAGAAGCCCTCCCATGCCTGGTGATCTGTCCAACCTCGCTGGTTTTCAATTGGGTGGCTGAGTGCCTCAAGTGGATGCCTGGCCTGAAAGTCCTGGCAGTCGAAGGGAGCGGCCGAGAAGGGACGTTTGCTCAGTTGCGGCAGCACGATGTGATCGTGACCAGTTATGCCTTGATCAGACGCGATTTGCCGCACTACCAGTCACAGCATTTTCAAACGATTTTTCTGGATGAAGCTCAACACATCAAAAACAGGAATACTCAGAATGCCCAAGCGGTGAAAGCGGTTCGAGCCGATCACCGACTGGTGATCACCGGAACTCCTTTGGAGAATTCAGTCCTCGATCTTTGGTCGATTTTTGACTTTCTCATGCCTGGATACCTGGGAGCAGCCAAGGATTTCAAGGAGCGCTATGAGCAGCCGATTCTTAAGGGTGGGACGGCTTCCTTGCAGAGGCTCAGGCGTCGTGTGGCTCCCTTTCTTCTCCGGCGCACCAAAGAGGTGGTTCGGCCCGAGATACCCGAGCGGTTGGATCACGTTCTCTACTGCGAATTGAGCCCTGAACAACGGTCGGTCTATCAGCAGGTCATGGAGCTGGGGCGCCGACAGTTGATGGAAATAGCGGGACAAAAAAATCCATCTTCAAAATCCCGAATGATGGTCCTTACTTCGATATTGCGCATGCGCCAAATCTGCTGTGATGCTCGTATGGCTGTTGAGAAACCCATGGAGTGGAAAAGGCCCTCAGCCAAGCTTGAGCTTTTCGAGGAACTGCTCGACGGCTCGTTGGATGGGGGGCACCGGATGCTTGTGTTCAGTCAGTTTGTCGGGATGCTTTCGATTTTGCGTGATCGCCTGGAAGAGCGATCCATTGACTATTGTTATCTCGATGGCTCAACGCGTCAGCGCGGAAAAGTCGTGGAGCGTTTTGAGCAGTCTTCCATACCGGTTTTTCTCATCAGTCTCAAAGCNGGAGGNACAGGNCTNAACCTNACCGGGGCCGANACCGTNCTCCATTTTGATCCGTGGTGGAACCCTGCTGTGGAGTCCCAGGCGACAGCNAGGGCTCATCGCATNGGGCAGNAAAAAGTCGTCAACAATTACAAATTGATTGCGCGTCAAACCATCGAGGAAAACATTCTCAAAATGCAGTCNAAAAAACAGCAACAACTCGATGCCATGCTTGAATCCGGTGGCCATGAGCTTGGAAAAAGCCTCGCTTGGGATGAGATTGCTGCCCTGCTTGATGGGGATCTGAAGTGATTGACATTGACCGATGGAATCACTTTGAGGTTGGCTAGTGAGCATGTTCCTACTGGATGCTCACCTAGACCTGGCCATGAATGCCATGGAGTGGAATCGTGACCTGCGTCAACCACTGGAAGAGGTCAGAAAACGCGAAGCGGATTGGACAGACAAACCGGACAGAGGACGAGGTGTTTTGACGTTTGATGAAATGCGTCGAGGTCAGATTGGCCTTTGTGTGGCAACTCAGATTGCCCGTTACGTCAAACCTTCCAACCCGCTCAAGGGTTGGCATTCTCCGCATCAGGCATGGGCTCAGACTCAAGCGCAGCTTGCATGGTATCAATCGATGGAGGAAGAAGGGCATTTGTTCCAAATCACCACTCGGAACCAGCTCGATCAACATGTGGATGCGTGGACTCAGGCATGCCGAAGTGGCGATACCAAAGGAATGATGCGTGATCTCCCCATTGGGTATGTATTGAGCCTGGAAGGAGCCGACTCCATGATAAGCCCTGCGTATGTTCACAAGGCATACGAAAAGGGGCTGCGCGCCATTGGCCTGGGGCATTATGGTCCTGGAACCTATGCCCCAGGAACCAATGCAGAAGGTGGAGTGAGCAGGGCTGGAAAAGACCTTCTTCANGAAATGGGGAGTTTGGGAATGATCCTTGATTTGACGCATTTATCCGATCAAGCATTTTGGGAAGCCATCGACCTTTANCAAGGGCCCATCTGGGCAAGCCATTGCAACTGTCGTTCGTTGATTCCTCATCAGCGTCAACTGAGTGACGAACAAATCAAAGCAATCGTGCAACGCGGTGGTGTCATGGGTGTGGTCCTGGATGCGTGGATGATGCATCCTAACTGGAAAAGGGGAGAAACCACGCCGGAATCGGCGTGCCTTAAGCTGGAGCGAATCATCGACCACATAGATCANATGGCTCAATTGTCCGGCGATGTGGATCACGTGGGAATCGGTTCGGATTTGGATGGTGGTTATGGAACCGAGCAATGCCCGATGGATGTTCAATCCATTGCAGACTTGCAGTTGTTGGAAACATTACTCAAAGAAAGAGGCTACTCGCACACACAGTGTGAGCAGATTTTCCACCACAATTTTCTTCGGGTTTTACGCCTGGCACTCGGATAGAAGCTGTCCATGCGGCCATCAAACCCTTTGTAAAGCCTGCTTTTCTGCGNTGAGCTTTAAATTCCATAAAATACTAATTTCCAAGTNTTTATGAGGTTTTTTTTGCGTTAGCTTTTCGGTCGCCTTGCAAAAAAATAAAAAAACGCTTGCTTGCGAAGGTGTCTAAACGCATATTCCGTCCCTCGTTCGCGGAACACCGCCAACCGACCTCAAAAAAAAGTTTTTGAAAAGTGTTGACGAGNATCAAAGGGAAGCCTAAAAAACATCCCCTTGATTGAAAGGCAGCCAAGATGCCGAATCGAACCAAAGTTCGGCTCTTGGATTTTTAGCCTCTAATGACTTTGTTGTTCTTGTCATCAAGAACCTGTTCTTTGAAATTTGAATTGTGCGATTAAGCATGAGCCCTTGAGGTTTCTTCTTATGAAGAGGCCAAGAGTTTTAAGATAGCAACCTTCTGATGGTAACATCAGAAATGCTCAAAATATATATATTAGTCGGAGAGTTTGATTCTGGCTCAGAACGAACGCTGGCGGCGTGGATAAGACATGCAAGTCGAACGGGAAACATTTGATAGTAATATTGGATGTTTCTAGTGGCGAAAGGGTGCGTAACACGTGGGTAATCTACCGTAAAGTTGGGAATAACTTCGAGAAATCGATGCTAATACCGGATGTGATTTATTTGGGACATCCCGAATAAATTAAAGCTGGGGACCTTCGGGCCTGGCGCTTTACGATGAGCCCGCGGCCTATCAGCTTGTTGGTAAGGTAACGGCTTACCAAGGCTAAGACGGGTAGCCGGTCTGAGAGGATGGTCGGCCACACTGGAACTGAGACACGGTCCAGACACCTACGGGTGGCAGCAGTCGAGAATCATTCACAATGGGGGAAACCCTGATGGTGCGACGCCGCGTGGGGGATGAAGGTCTTCGGATTGTAAACCCCTGTCATTTGTGAACAACCGTTTAAATTTAATAGATTTAAACCTGATAGTAGCAAAAGAGGAAGGGACGGCTAACTCAGTGCCAGCAGCCGCGGTAATACTGAGGTCCCAAGCGTTGTTCGGATTTACTGGGCGTAAAGGGTGCGTAGGTGGCCAGGAAAGTTTGATGTGAAAGCCCCGAGCTCAACTCGGGAATTGCATTGGATACTACTTGGCTTGAGGATCGGAGGGGAGACTGGAATTCTCGGTGTAGCAGTGAAATGCGTAGATATCGAGAGGAACACCAGTGGCGAAGGCGAGTCTCTGGACGATTCCTGACACTGAGGCACGAAAGCTAGGGGAGCAAACAGGATTAGATACCCTGGTAGTCCTAGCCGTAAACGGTGCACACTTGCTGTAGGCGGATTCGACCCCGTCTGTGGCGGAGCAAACGCGTTAAGTGTGCCGCCTGGGGAGTACGGTCGCAAGATTAAAACTCAAAGAAATTGACGGGGGCCTGCACAAGCGGTGGAGTATGTGGCTTAATTCGATGCAACGCGAAGAACCTTACCTGGCCTTGACATGCATCTCTAAGTGTGTGAAAGCACATGACCCCTCGGGGAATTTGCACAGGTGCTGCATGGCTGTCGTCAGCTCGTGTCGTGAGATGTTGGGTTAAGTCCCGCAACGAGCGCAACCCTTATGTTTTGTTGCCACTTTCGCTTCGGCGGAAAGCACTCTAAACAGACTGCCTCGTCTCAACGAGGAGGAAGGTGGGGATGACGTCAAGTCAGTATGGCCCTTACGGCCAGGGCTGCACACGTACTACAATGCCCAGTACAATGGGAAGCAATACCGCGAGGTGGAGCAAATCCTCAAAACTGGGCCCAGTTCAGATTGTAGTCTGCAACTCGACTACATGAAGTCGGAATCGCTAGTAATGGCGCATCAGCTACGGCGCCGTGAATACGTTCCCAGGCCTTGTACACACCGCCCGTCACATCATGAAAGCCGGTTGTACCCGAAGTCGCTGAGCCAACCCGCAAGGGAGGCAGGTGCCGAAGGTATGGCTGGTAATTGGGATGAAGTCGTAACAAGGTAGCCGTAGGGGAACCTGCGGCTGGATCACCTCCTTTCTAAGGAGTAGGCATGGTTCTTTGAACCATAGCTAGGTCGAGCCTTACATTGTAAGGTGGGGTAATTGCTGATCGCACAATTCAGCTTTCAAATGGGTGCATGATCCTGGATTCCAGGAACTGTGACCAGGCCTATTGATGGGGCTGTAGCTCAGTTGGTAGAGCGTCTGCTTTGCAAGCAGAATGTCAGGAGTTCGAATCTCCTCAGCTCCACCAGGCCAGCTGCACTCACCCAAAAATTTTTTGGTAGGGCTTGTAGCTCAGTTGGTTAGAGCACACGCTTGATAAGCGTGGGGTCACTGGTTCGAATCCAGTCAGGCCCACCATACCTTTAAACCGGTTGTGAATCGGTTTTGTTCTTTGAAATCTGCATATAGGTGAAAACCAAATAATCTACAATTCGCTGAGTTCTTAATGTTTATTTAAGAGTTCAATTTTGTGATCAAGCTACTAAGTGCAACAGGTGGATGCCTTGGTGCCAAGAGGCGATGAAGGACGCAGCAAGCTGCGATAAGCTATGGCCAGCCGCAAGCAGGCTTTGACCCATAGATTTCCGAATGGAGCAATCCAATCCCAGTTATGTGGGATTATCACTGGATGAATTCATAGTCCAGTGAGGCGATACGGGGTGAAGTGAAACATCTCAGTAACCCCAGGAAAAGAAAACGAATGTGATTCCGTAAGTAGTGGCGAGCGAAAGCGGAACAGGCTAAACCTAGGAAACTTGTTTCCTAGGGGTTGTGGGACCTCAATGTGGGATTGTCGAACGTTAGTTGAATGTTCTGGAAAGTTCAACCAAAGACCGTGACAGTCGGGTAAACGAAAACCGAAGACACCCTAGAGGCTTCCCAAGTAATGCGGTGCACGTGAAACTCTGCATGAATCTGTCCAGACCACTGGATAAGCCTAAATACTACTTGGCAACCGATAGTGAACTAGTACCGTGAGGGAAAGGTGAAAAGTACCCCTGCTAGGGGAGTGAAATAGTACCTGAAACCCGTTGCATACAAAGTTTCGAAGCCCCCTTGTGGGGTGACGGAGTGCCTTTTGCATAATGAGTCTGCGAGTTGTTGTCTGTGGCAAGCCTAAGTCCTTATGGGATGGAGGCGAAGGGAAACCGAGTGTGAAATGCGCGATTTAGTCGCAGGCAATAGACCCGAAGCGGAGGTGATCTACTCATGAGCAGGTTGAAGCAGCGGTAATACGCTGTGAAGGACCGAACCGGTGTACGTTGAAAAGTGCTCGGATGACTTGTGAGTAGGAGCGAAAGACTAATCAAACCCCGTGATAGCTGGTTCTCTCCGAAATAGATTGAGGTCTAGCGTCAGATGCTGACTTACGGAGGTAGAGCACTGGATGGCTTAGGGCCCACACCAGGGTACCAAAACCAATCAAACTCCGAATGCCGTAAGGTGAAATCTGGCAGTGAGTCTATGGGGGATAAGCTTCATAGGCGAGAGGGAAACATCCCAGACCGTCGGTTAAGGTGCCGAAATATGATTAAGTGGAAAGGATGTGATGTTACTTAGACAGTGAGGATGTTGGCTTAGAGGCAGCCACCATTTAAACAGTGCGTAATAGCTGACTCATCGAGTGATGTCGCGCCGAAAATGATTGGCGATTAAATCATATACCGAAACCACGGGTCCCGCTCTGCGGGATGGTAGGAGAGCATAATCAGTGCTGTGAAGCTAAACTGTAAAGGATAGTGGAGCGCTGATTAGTGAGAATGCAGACATGAGTAGCGATAAGCCAGATGAGAATTCTGGCCACCGTAAACCCAAGGATTCCTGGGCCAGGTTCGTCCTCCCAGGGTTAGTCGGGAGCTAAGGCGAGGCCGTAAGGCGTAGTCGATGCACAGCAGTTTAATATTCCTGCACCGGCAAAGGTTAAGGTAATGATGACGTGAATGGAAAGGTAACAAGGTAATCGAATTCCTAGCCTAGTCCTCGTGACGAAGCGGGTTACTGGACCATTGACCAAGAAAAGCTCATTACTGTTCCCTTGGCCGCCCGTACCGTAAACCGACACAGGTGGGTGGGTGTAATTACACCAAGGTGCGCGAGATAAACCACTCTAAGGAACTCGGCAAATTAGCCCCGTAACTTCGGGAGAAGGGGTGCCTACTTCGGTAGGCCACAGTAAATGGGATCTGGCGACTGTTTAACAAAAACACAGCACTCTGCCAAGTCGTGAAGACGACGTATAGGGTGTGACACGTGACCAATGCGACAAGATTAAGGTGACTTGTTAGCCTTCGGGCGAAGCTCGGAACCGAAGTCCTCGTGAATGTCGGCCGTAACTATAACGGTCCTAAGGTAGCGAAATTCCTTGTCGGGTAAGTTCCGACCTGCACGAATCGTGTAACGACCGGATCGCTGTCTCGGAGTGGTTCTCGGCGAAATTGTAGTGGCGGTGAAGATGCCGCCTACCCGCGGTAGGACGGAAAGACCCTATGCACCTTTACTATAAGCTGGTATTGGGTTCTGATTCTTAATGCGTAGCATAGGTGGGAGACTTTGAAACGATGGCTTCGGTTGTCGTGGAGTCGTCAGTGAAATACCACTCTTTATTAATTAGGATTCTAACCCCGATCCTGTGAAGCCAGGCGGGGAACAGTGCCTGCGGGTTAGTTTGACTGGGGCGGTTTCCTCCCAAAGAGTAACGGAGGAGCGCGAAGGTACTCTCAGCACGGTTGGCAATCGTGCGTCGAGCGCATGGGTAGAAGAGTGCTTAACTGTGAGACACACACGTCGAGCAGATGCGAAAGCAGGCCCAAGTGATCCGATAGTTTAATGTGGAATTGCTATCGCTCAACGGACAAAAGGTACGCTAGGGATAACAGGCTGATCGCGCCCAAGAGTTCATATCGACGGCGCAGTTTGGCACCTCGATGTCGGCTCGTCGCATCCTGGGGCTGGAGAAGGTCCCAAGGGTCCGGCTGTTCGCCGGTTAAAGCGGCACGCGAGCTGGGTTCAGAACGTCGTGAGACAGTTCGGTCCTTATCCACCGTGGGCGTAGGAAACTTGAGGGGTTCATTCCTTAGTACGAGAGGACCGGGAATGACGCACTTCTGGTGTGGCAGTTGTTCCGTCAGGGGCAGCGCTGCGTAGCCATGTGCGGACGAGATAAGCGCTGAAAGCATCTAAGTGCCAAGCTCTTCCCAAGATAAGGTTTCCCTGAAGACCCCAGGTAGACTACCTGGTTGATAGGTCAGGCGTGTAAGTGTGGTAACATATTTAGCGGACTGATACTAATTGGTCGTTCGGCTTGATCGCTTTTTTTTCACTTTAAGTGACTAAGCGATTTCAAAAGCGAATGTAGGTCAGATGGATTCGCCTGTATGCAGATTTCAGAGAACTTAGGTTCTCAACGGTTTTTTGGTGGTTATAAAGCTGTGGTCCGACCCGATCCCATCCCGAACTCGGCCGTCAAACGCAGTATTGCCGATGGTAGTGCTTGTATAGCTTGTGCGAGAGTAGGTTGCCGCCAAATTTTTTTCAAAGGCCGAACTCAAGGGTTCGGCTTTTTTTTTAAGAGAAGGTAATATTATGTCACAACATCGTAGTTTAAGAGCAACCGGTGGTATGTCTTCCAAAAGAAGCGTATTGAAGCGTTTTGAACGTGTTGAGCTCCTTAAAAAGCGCGGTTTGTGGAAAGAGGGCGATCGTGTGGTAGGTCTTCGCAAGACCAAGCCCGAGGCCTGATTCCGCGTTTTTCATGCGCTTGAGGTTGCAAAAATACATTGCTCAAGCAGGTATTTGCTCCCGACGAGCTGCCGAGGAACTCATCAAAGCCGGGCGTGTTTCGAACCAAAGTGGTCGTATCGCCCAAATAGGCGACTCCATTGTTCCTGGCGTCGATCGTGTTTTTGTGGACGGAAAACCCGTTGACACAAAAGCACAACAGTATGTGATTTATCACAAGCCTCCAAAGGTCGTTTGCTCCCGAAAGGACACTCACGGCCGAAGAACCCTCTACGACGATCTGCCAGAGCAGCTTCAACACCTTTTTTATGCTGGGCGCCTCGATTTCCTGAGTGAAGGATTGTTGATTCTCACCAATGACGGAGATTTCAAACAGCGGTTGACCCATCCCGGTTTTTGTATTGAAAAACAATACCACGTTTGGGTGCGAGGTCTGTCCTCTCATGCTGCTTTTCATCGTGATGCCCTCAGCGGTATTCGTGAAGGAGGCGATCTCCTCAGAGCCAAAAGGGTCTCTTTCATTGGACAGCAAAAGGGCCTGACCCAACTTGAAATCATTCTTACTGAGGGTAAGTATAGGGAGATACGACGTATGGTTCACGCCAGCGGTGGAAAAGTGATTCGTTTGCTCAGACTGCGTGTTGGGGATATCGGACTCAGTGGGCTCAAACCTTCCAAATGGCGGACCTTCCATAGTCAAGAACTTCAATTTGTTAATCAATTATTGCAGCAGTCATCCAATCGATTATGACCCATTCCAAATTGCACATTCCAGGTCCTGTGGAAGTAAGCGAAAAAACGTTTCGTGCCATGACCACTCCTATGGTCGGGCATCGTAGCGCGGATTTTCAGGAACTCTACGGGCGCATTCAGCCATCCTTGCAGAGCTTGTTTCAAACCAAACAGCTGGTCTTCCTCAGTACCTCCTCTGCCTGGGGTGTGATGGAGGGCGCCATTCGGAATTGTGTGCAGAAAAAAGTGCTCAACTGCATGTGTGGCGCCTTCTCTGACAAATGGCTGGATGTCTCAAGGCGCTGTGGAAAGGAAGCTGAAGGACTGGAAGTGGCATGGGGGTCCCCTGTCTTGCCGGAAATGATTGATAAAAAATTAGAGACCGGTGAGTTTGACGCCTTGACTCTTGTCCACAATGAAACCTCTACAGGGGTATTGAACCCTTTGAGCGACATTGCCTCACTCAAGGAAAAATATCCCGAAATCATGTTCATTGTCGATACGGTCAGCAGCTTTTCCGTCGTGGACATTCCATTCGATCAGCTGGGAATCGATGTGCTGCTGACAGGCTCCCAGAAGGCCTTGGCCATGCCGCCTGGCCTAGCTCTTTTTACGGTCTCCCCGGCGGCCCTTGAAAGAGCCGCGACGACTCCTGATCGAGGCTATTATTTTGATTTCGTTGAATTTCAGAAAAATGCCGAAAAAAACATGACCCCCAGTACACCTTCGATCAGTCACATCTATGCTTTGGAATCCAAGCTGGAAGATATTTTCTCAGAGGGGATGGAGGCGCGATTTGAGCGACATGCCACCCTTTCGGAGCGTGTCAGGCATTGGGCGACTGAACAGGGATTCACCCTTTTTCCAGATGCTGGCTACGAATCAAGGGCTTTGACTTGCATCAACAACGGAGCCAAAGCCGGCGGACGCACCATCGATGTGCCCACTCTTCAAAAAAGGGTCAAGGAAGCGGGTGTGACCATTGATGGAGGTTATGGGAAGATCAAAGGCAAGACATTTCGATTGAGCAACATGGGCGATGAGACGCAGGAATCGATCGATACGCTGCTAGGAATCCTGGACGATTCACTGAAGGGTTTGTAAACCTTTGGCGTGTTGTTCTTCAAAAACGACGCCCCTCCCGAACCTCTCGATGAGGCGTCGCAAAGTCGGATCAGGCACCCAACCATTGGTTGACGCCTTCGATGGAGTCTTCTGGAGCTTGATGGTGAATGGCGCTCCAACCCATTTGTCTGGCGGCATGCACGTTTTCAGCTCGGTCATCAAGGAACAGGAGATTCCCGGGGGTGCATCGTGTCATCAATTGTGCCACGCCATAGAGCGTCGTATCAGGTTTCATGCAGCCATGTTCGTAAGAAAGACAGTAGGCATCAAAGCGCTCAAAAAAGGGAAAAGCGGCCCGAATGTAATCCACAGCAGTGACATTGGTATTTGAAAAAACCATCACCGGTATGCCGCGCTCCTTGAGAGATTCCATGAATCCAACCATGGAAGGAACGGGTGTGAAGATTTCCGCGAAACCTTTTTTGAGTTCCTCAAGGCTGGCTTCCAGCCGGCACTCCACACTCAACTTTTGAAAGAATTGAGCCTCACTCCAGTCACCACGCTCAAAGGTATGAAGTAATGGAGATTGGTTGATGGATTCTAGAATCTGCTCTTCTTCCTGTGGGCTGTATCGAGCCAGTTCTTTGGCTGCAATGGCGAAGTCAAAATCCAAGAGGACCTTGCCAAGGTCAAAAATGACCCAGCGCCTTTCAGTGTTCATGTTCCAGAGCGACCCTGCCTTGAAGGGCCCGATGAAGGGTCAAATCATCCGCAAAGTCCAGGTCACTGCCGGCTGGTAATCCTTGTGCGATTTTCGTGATCCGTCTGCCTTCTTGATTCAGACGCTCAGCTAAATAATAGGAAGTGGCATCTCCTTCCACATCAGATCCGAGTGCCAGAATGATTTCCTTGACCTCAAGTTCATGGAGCCGTCCTTCCAGCGCATGAATGTTTAGATCCTCCGGGCCGACTCCGTTCAGGGGAGATAGCTGTCCTCCCAGAACATGATACAACCCTTTGTAGGCCCCGGATTTTTCGAGACTGAGGATGTCTGTGGCCTTGACGACGATGCAGATGAGGTCCTGTTGTCTTTGGGGATCAGAGCAAATGAGACAGGGTTGGGATTCAGTAAGTGCACCGCAGGATTCGCAACTTTTTACCGAATCGGCGGCCTTTCGAATTGAGTCGACTAATTGTGAACAAACCTCATCAGGGCTTTGAACCAGGTAAAGGGCCATGCGTTCAGCCGATCGAGGGCCGACCCCTGGCATACGGTTCAGGGCAGCCTTGAGCTCAATGAGCGAATGAGGAAGTGCCGGCATGATTTCAGGATCCCTCTTGAATCCATGTGAGAAGCTGTGGGTCCAAGACTTCCCCCTGATGGATTCAGGCAATCAGATCAAACCAGGAATGCTGAGTCCTTGGGTAAGTTTCCCCATTTCTTCATCGGAAATCTCCTTGGCTTGGTCTAGAGCACTGTTGACAGCACTCAGGACGAGATCTTCGAGAAGTGAAATATCCTCTTTGTCGATCGATTCGGGATTGATGGAAATAGCTTTCAGCCTCCCGTCGCACTTTGCCGTCACTTTCACGGCTCCGCCTCCACTGGTGGTCTCGACCGTGCGTTCCGCCAAATCTGCCTGGGCCTGCTCCATTTGCCTTTGGATACGGCCTGCTTGTTTCATCAATTTACCGATGCTCGACATAGTCTGAGGATACTAGAAGCCAGGTTGGGATTTTTCAAGTGGAGGATTCAACGTTGATGAGTCGCCCTTTGAATGTTTCAAGTGCCTTCTGGATCAGCGGATCCTCCAAAAAGGCTTTTGGGTCTGGCGGAACGGTGGCATCCGCGCTTGCTCTGGACGGTTCAGAAGGGGTGCCTGTTTGAGGCAAAGAAGATGGTGGAACTTCCGAGTCAGGAGCGTGGGCTGCCGGTTTTGCCTTGGCCTTCACTTGTTTTGAAAGGATGAACTTTATCCCAACGCCTTCATGTCCCAGTTGAGCCAGGCATGCTTCCAAGGTGTGATGGTGTTTGCGTTGATCCACCATTTCCATGTGATTGCTCATCGCGGCAGGGAAACCTGCCGTCAGAACGTTCCCAGATAGCTCCAGGGCCTGGGCTTCTAAAAGGTAACTGTGGAGAAAGGGAGATTCCTTGGACACCACGTGAAGCAAGGCTTCCCAGGCTTTTTCTGCACCTAAAACGGTCTTCTCGGTAGGTTCGGCCGTTTTTTGGGCGTCAGCTTCGGCTACAGATTGCTTGGGCGTGGATGAAGGCAAGGCTTCAGGACTGCCCTTTTGTGGTGGCTCCGCGACTGGGAGCGGGTCTTTGGGGGGCCGGTCCGTAGAGCTCGGGTCATGCTTGAGTTTTTTTAGTGCCTGGAGGATATCGTCGAGGCCGCGATGACTGAGAGATTCCGCGGCCCTGATCAGGCCAACTTCGACTGCGATGCGTTTGGCTGAGGCTTCTTTGAGCCGATACTCCGTCTGGTTGAGCCCTTCCAGGAGCCTGAGAATCTGCGTTTCAGTCAAGGAAGATCCTTGAGATTGGAGCATCTTCCTGGCGCTTTCCGAGAGCCCTTCCAGCTGCGTGCTGGAGGAGGACACCTTATGAAGAAGAAGGTGACGAAAATGATCCTGTAAATCAGCCATTAATCGATTCAACTCTTTCCCCTGGCCGATCAGATCATCCAGCGTTTGGAGAATGGACGGCTTGTCCTGAGCGACCATGGCGCGCGAAAGGCTCAGGATTTGATCCCTTGAGGTGAGCCCAAACATGGAAAGGACATCGGATTCGGCAACGCTCTCGCCGCAGAAGCTGATCAGCTGATCCAAAGTGGATTGGGCATCGCGCATGCCACCATCGGCTCCCCGGGCGATAGCCTGGAGAGCTTCGAATTCAATTTCAACACCCTCCTGATGAGCAATCTTTTTGAGTTGGTCCACGATGAGGGCATCTGGAATCCGTCTAAGATCAAAACGCTGACAACGGGACAGAATCGTTGGAAGGACCTTGTCAGGTTCTGTGGTTGCGAACATGAACTTGACGTGTGAAGGAGGCTCTTCGAGTGTTTTCAGTAGTGCGTTGAAAGCCTCCTTGGTAAGCATGTGGACTTCGTCAATGATGTAGATCTTGAAGGGGGCCGCTGCAGGAGCGTAATGGATGGTCTCTCTCAGGTCTCTGATTTCCTCAATACCGCGATTACTTGCCCCGTCGATTTCCATGACATCCAGGCATCGACCTTGTGCAATTTCCTGACACCGAGGGTCGTCTAGATTGAAATCAGAACGCGGGCCATTGCTGCAATTCAAGCACTTGGCAAAAATACGTGCGAGCGTGGTTTTACCCGTTCCCCGAGGCCCACAGAACAGGTAAGCGTGAGCAATACGATCTTTTTCAATGGCCTGGGCCAGGGTTTGGGTTACGTGACCTTGTCCGACGACTTCCTCAAACCGCTGGGGGCGGTATTTTCGTGCGATGACCTGGTAGGCAGACATGAAAGGTTATTTTGACTTGGCTTCATGGGTTAGGCAAGGGCGGAACCCAGGGGGTGAGAAGTCCTCGAAAGCTTATGGAACCACCATGAAGGAACCTCACTCCTCCAAAGCTAACGGAGCTGCCTCAATCTCACGGCCGGTAAGCTGGTGAAAAGCATCCATGTATTTTTGCTGAGTGTGGCGCACAATATCCTCAGGCAAGGGAGGTGAGGGGGGGCATTTGTCCCAATCCAGCCCTTCCAGGTAGTCACGCACGAACTGCTTGTCGTAGCTGGGTTGAGATCGCCCGGGTTGGTAGGTTTGGGCAGGCCAAAAGCGCGATGAATCGGGTGTCAGGACCTCGTCGATCAAGATGATTTCATCATCCATGAGGCCGAATTCAAATTTGGTATCGGCAATAAGAATCCCTTTTTTTTCAGCCAACGTGCGTGCGCGCTGGTAAATGTTCAGACTCAAAGTGCGCACCTGTTCGGCAATTTCGGGGCCGACTATTTGCGAGGCACGTTCGAATGAGATGTTTTCATCATGCCCCTCCTCTGCCTTGGTGGCAGGGGTGAAAATGGGTTCAGGAAGCTCTGAGGATTCCAAAAGATTCGCAGGTAAGGGGACACCACAAACCGACCGAGATTGCTGATATTCCTTCCACCCGGAGCCTGCAAGATAGCCCCGCACCACACATTCAATGGCCAAGGGTTTGGTCTTGTGGACCAGCATGCTTCGATTTTTCAAAAGATCCTCCCAAGGTGAAAGAGACTCGGGCAAAGAGGCCTTTGCCTTGCTGGCGCGGTGGTCCCTGACCAGGTCTTGAAAGTGGTCGAACCAAAAGTGGGAGATTTGGGTCAGGATGGAACCTTTGCCTGGTATGCCATTGGGCATGATGCAATCGAAAGCAGAGATGCGGTCGGTTGCGACAAAGAGGTATTGGTCTCCCAAATCAAATATTTCCCTCACTTTGCCAGACTTGACGTGTTTCAGCCCCGGAAGGCGGACATCCAAACAAGCGGTTCCACTCAATGAAAGGTTTTCCATGAAATTCGGTTTCTCAAACTGTTTCACGAAGATCGGCAAGTTTCTCGGTGAAGGCTTTGGCTCGTTGCTCGAGTTGTGGCCAGTCATCGTTTTGAAGGATTGCCGAGGAAATGAGTGAGGAACCCACACCCAAGGCATGGCATCCTGCGTTCAGAAATGCCTCCATGGTATCCAGGTTGACTCCCCCGGTAGGCACGATGGGTAAGTGGGGTAGTGGAGCCCTCAGAGCTTTGATGAAAGCTGGCCCGAGTGTGTCGGCGGGAAATATTTTGACCATGTCGGAGCCCGCCTCAAACGCTCTCTGCGCCTCGGTGGGGGAATAAGCACCCAGCATGATGGGGCACCCAGCAACATGAGATGGCTTTACCAGATCAGGCCTCAGGATGGGGCTCACCGCGAATCGGGCCCCAGCATCGATGGCCTGTTCAAGCTGTTCTTCTTTCAAAATGGTTCCAGCTCCCACCACGGCACTTTCGCCAAAATGAGAGTGAACTTCCCTGATAGCTTTCGGGGCGTCGGGTGTCGTGAAAGTGATTTCGATCGCTTTCATGCCGCCTGAAATCAAAGCTTCAGCAAGTGGTAGGACTTGTCCAGCAGATCGAGCGCGCACGACAGCAATCAATCCGATCTGTTTCAATTCGGCTACCGTCTTTTCTCTGGGTTGAGTCATCTTCGTGTTCTATTTAGACCAGTGTTGGGAAATTGAAAAGGCAATGTGAACCAAAGGTAAAAAAGTTAATTCAATCCTTGATCCTTTTCGGTGTTTTTAGCTATAAGAACCCTCTGGATGCGAGTGTAGCTCAGTTGGTAGAGCGCAACCTTGCCAAGGTTGATGTCGAGAGTTCGAATCTCTTCACTCGCTCCATTTTTTTGTACTCTCCCCCGGTCTTCGTTTTCAGATTTGCTTTCCGTTCGTGAAAGCATCTTTGCGATGCCATGACGAGAAAAAGATTGCATTGAGGTGGTGAGACTCTAATTAGGTTGCGGTGGCTAGCGGTTTTGAAAGTAGGCTGAAGATTCAGCAAGTGTTCTGGTTTGGCTTGATTGGCCTTTGTGCCATCATGATGGGATTCTATCTTGCCTCCAGCTTGTTCACCCTGGCCTTTGCCTTGGTTGCCATTGCCTGGCTTTTTCTTCTGCCATACCATGCTCAACTGGCCACGGCCCTCTCTTTGACCACTTACACTTCTGCTCTGATTCTTCCTTATTTTCCAGGCAGGCCTTACATGTGGGAGTTTGCGGCTCTTTTGGGGTGGTCTGGTCTGATCATTACCATTTCCCTCAGGAAATTCGCACCTGACTCAGCAGAGGTGATGCGGCGCCATCGATGGCTTTTTGTCGGGATGCTGGGTTATTGTACCGTGCTTCTGGTCATCATGTTTTACCGGGGGTTTGGCTTGAACATTTTTGGTAGTTCTCAGATGGGAGGTCGGTTTTACTTTCAGCAATTTACCTGCGCCATTTTTCCGGTTCTCTTCATCATGCTGCGGATGAATGAAAAGTTGTTGATTAAACTTTTTGTGATCCAATGTCTGCTGACCACTACTTATTTTGTTTCTGACTTTATCTTCGCTTCGGGGCGAGCTGGGGGATTGTGGTTCATTCTCAATTTCTTCGAAATTCCAGGGGATGCAGCCAGTTTTGAGCGTATGGCTCAGCAGTTTGGTATTCGCCGTTATCAATCCCTCAATACCGTAAGCCAGGGCCTGATTTTCTTGATTTTGGTATTTCATAATCTCAGGGACTATTTCACTCGCAAGGGCGTGTATCTTATTCCATTGACCCTTGGGTTCTTTGCCATGGGCCTGCTGAGTGGGCATCGATACCTTTCCCTCATCCTGATTGTGGCATTTGTTTTTATTGCCTTTTGCCAAAAATTCTACCGATTTACGGACTTGCTCATCATTGGAGCAGTGTCTTTGCTCGGTTTGTTGGTTGTCATTGCCAACATTCAAAGCATGCCATTGTCCGCCCAGAGAGCCCTCTCCTACATTCCTGGGGTCAAAATCAACAGCATGGCACGTTCAGACAGTTCGGGAACACTCGAAACCCGACGACTATTGCGTCAGGAGGGCGTTAAACTCATTCCTCAATATTTCTGGAT
The DNA here is from genome assembly GCA_002686885.1 of Pedosphaera sp. GTDB lineage: Bacteria > Verrucomicrobiota > Verrucomicrobiia > Limisphaerales > AAA164-E04 > UBA7971. Next base: position 13,161 of record NYYT01000014.1, on the reverse strand, counting down.
GGGGCGTGGTTTTGGTGTTCCAAGTCGAGATTTCTCGCATAAATGGGACCCTTCACAGGTGACGATCCACATCAATCAAGGTCGTTTTTACAACGGGTTCATTGGGTTGATGGTGAACACCGGAGTGTTTGGCACTCTCTTCATGAGTCTTTTTCTCGGAGCAGGGACGCTGATCGCGTGGCGGTTGATGTCCTATCTGCGCACTTACGGAATTGAGGATCACTTCTCCCGAATGACCTGTATTGTTGCGAGTACGTGGATGGCAAACATCATCGCCTTTTTCATTTTTCACGGAGATGCAGAATATGCCATGAAAACATTTTCACTCCAAATTGGCCTCATGCTTGCATGCCGTCGCAACTTGCTTTCTCGTCTTGAGGGAGATGCCTTTCACCAGGAGAATCCGATCGATATGGAGGATGTCGAAGACATGGTTGGGGCCAAGCGCTTAAGTCCCATCTAGCCTGGTCATGAGGATCCTGATCAAGGTGATCAAGGCGCAAAAGGCAGGTTACGCCGTTTCAGGTAGATATGTCCAAAGCGCACCATAAGCATCCTCTCGAAGCGTGGATATCCTTCCTGCTTGGGATGATGCTCTGCGTAGGACCGCTTCTTTTCGGGGGGGTTTATCCCTCTGGTTTTCTTTTCCTCAGTTCTGTCTCTGCACTCTGTCTGGTGCTTTGGTGTATCATTCTTTTAAGAAATTCCCGTTATCGGCTGCTATGGCCACCAGTCTGTTGGCTAGTGTTGGTTTTTCTATCGTATGGGCTTTGGCGATATCGGTTTTCTGACTCCTTGATTCTGGCTGAAGATGAGGTCTTGCGTTTGCTTCTTTTGGCTTCAGCCTTTTTTCTTTCGGTTAATTTTCTTTATCGACAGGACACCCTACAAGTTTTGGTCCTGTTTCTGATCTTCATGGCAGCTTTGTTGGCTTCCTATGGTATCTTCCAGGTGCTTACCCACAGTGATGCCGTGTGGCATCTCACCAAACCATCACAATACGGTAATCGAGCCACCGGAACTTATTTTTGTCCCAACCATCTCGCAGGATTCCTGGAAATGGTGCTTCCACTTGGTCTTGCCTATCTTTTTGCGGGTAGACTCAACGCCACGTTTAAAGTGTTTTTGGGATATGCCTGCCTTGTGATCAGCGTTGGCATTGGTCTGACGCTTTCTCGAGGAGGTGTTCTAGCGACAGGGGTCTCTGTTCTGGTTTTCTTGTTTTGGCTATTGGGGCATCGTAAATACAGGGCCCAGGCCCTCGTCGCACTCGTTGGGATGATTGCATTGAGCTACTTTGCTGTGGCGCAATCCTCCTTTCTCAAGGATCGAATCCATCAAGCATTTCAAAGAGAGTCCTCGCACGATCTCAATGTGCGTCCTTTGGTATGGAAAGCTGGCATCAACATGTGGAAGGACCAGCCTGTATTTGGCGTTGGTCCCGGACAGTTTGATGCCCTTTTTTCACTTTACCGACCACGACAGGTCCAGGAGCGTCCAGGGTGGATGCACAACGATTATCTCCAATTGCTGGTTGAATACGGCCTCGTTGGATCTACTGTTTTTGTCTTGGGTGGTCTTTTTCTTGTGTTGGGGGCCTGGAAAACCCGGAGGTATGTTCTCAGGGAGGGTAAGGATCTGGGCGATCAAAGACACAGCAATCGCGCCGCCACTGTCATGGGTAGTTCTATTTCGCTGATCGCCATCGGTGTTCATTCGGTAGTGGACTTCAATCTTTATGTGCCTGCCAATGGCTTATTGGCTGTCTGCCTAGCGGGCATACTCGTGAGTCACCTACGATTTACGACAGAATCCTATTGGTGGCGATCATCCTGGTTCCACCGCTGCCTTGTCCTCCTGCTTTGTGTCGGGATGATTGGAACGCTCCTCAACTTCTTGCCAAGCCGATGGGCATCTGATTATTGGGAGAATCAAGCCGGTTCGCATGCCAAAGGATCCGAACAATGGGTGGAGCACATGGCGCGTGCTGCCAGCTCAAAACCAGGGCGCTATGACCTGCCTTATGAGGTCGGTGAAACGCTTTTGCAACGAGGCCGTCAATTCGCACCTGGGTATGAGAGAGAGCTTGAAAAGTCCATTCGGTGGTTCGAGCAAAGCATAGAGGCTTGGCCATCCTATGCTTTTGCCTATCTCCTGAAGGGGCATGCTTTGGATTCTTTGGGACGAATGGCAGAGGCAGAGTCTTATTATAACATGGCGGCTTCACTCGAGCCTCAAAGCAGCTTTGTCTGGGCCTATTGGGGCCTTCATGAAATCGAAAAAGGAGACCTGGAGGAAGCTCATGTCAAATTTGAGAAATCATGGGAGATCCGCTGGTATGGCAATCATTTGGCAAGAGATTACTTGCGCATCCTGAAGCAAAGGTTGGGTTTGCCGCCGTTGACCAACCCAGAGACAGGCGAGATTATTCACTAGCGCATCCTTGATTTTTCCCCGGTAGTATCCAACCTTGCTGAAGGTAAACCATTTGAGCGCACTCTCGGAAAAGACACTGGTTGCAGTTGCCATCCGACCAGCCGCAAAAATCATGCATGATCTGCAGCAATCCCAGTTGATCTGCTGAGGATTGGATCCACTGGTAGCGGTCACTCCCGAACAATTGCCTCCTAGTGCTTTCCAAAAATGTGTGATCCTCGGAAGGTGGCCAAAGAAAGAAAAACCTCACTACTTTTTGTTGGCGTGCAACGTCTTTCCTGATCGAGAAATGTGCCAGCAACCACGGGAAAAGGGTCTGTAGCACAATTTCGTTGATTCTCACATGCCCAAGTAGTGCCTTTGGTTTTTCCAACCGCCTCCCATGTAGTGTCCAATGTCGCCCCCAAAAAGGATCCTGTTTTTTTCCTAGGGTCTCTAGGAGTGAGCGTTGTCCTTCCAAAGGATGATCCATTGTTTCGAACCATTGGATGAAGGTTTTGTCGATGGCGGGTGTCAATAACCAATGAGCAAGAGTTGCGAGTCGGCGTTGGGGGTGATTGGCCGGGCGTATGCCTTGGTTGTTCCAAACGGCCTCCGGGAGTTGGATATCCACCATAGAAGCCATGTCCTTCTCCCAGGCTTTGCTTATTTTGCCATAATAAGACTGGCTTGAGCACGGTAGTGTCTCGCTGGCGAGGTTTAAAAAGCCACCACAACCGAGTAGCCGTGCTTGTAGCCTCTGCAGGGCAGAAACAGGTGTCCGACTGTTTTGAGAAAGGCCCTCCCTGAGGCGCGATACATATTTACTGAGGTGATGCATGGGCCACTGGTTGAGTCGATAGCCCATCGATCGAAAAAGGTGATTCCACAAGACGGTCTCCTCATCCACTTCATTCATCTGTGTTTCCATCGCCCTGGCTATCCGCCAAAGCCTTGACACGGCTCCTTGCCGAACCAACTCAACCAAGGCTTCGTCCTTCAAGTTTCTCAGTGGCGCATGACAGGTTTTCGGTAAATCGTGAATATCCATGTGTTGGAAAAGAATGAGGTTTTCATCCCTCCAGGCATCCAAGGAGTCGCTCCAATATTGGTCCATGCGAACGTATTCAGGACTTTCGAAGTCTGGCTTTTGGCCTCTCCAGGTGACAACGAGTTTGACACCCGCGTAGGCGGGGTCCAGGTCGTGGCGCTGGGCCTGCCAGTTGAACCCTTCCGGGTCAATGAGCACTTCTGCATTACTTTGGACTTTCCCATTTAATATCATGGTTGCTCGCCGAAGTAATGGGCCTCGGTTGGGGGCACCGTATCCCGGATTCAGGATACGCAGGCTTTTTCCGCTGAGGGTCGTCAATGGTTCCTTTTTTAACGGTTGACCCAGCCAAAGAATACGTAATCTTTTTGGAGTCATGCAGGATAAAAGCTGATCACGAAAATGACAGGTATCTTCAGCAGATTGGCGCCAACGCTCGTAAATGGTTCCACTTAAAGGCATGAAACAATCGTATTTCGGATGGAGTTTTGCTTCTGTATCCAAGTGGGTGATATCATGGACAAAGTTCTTTGTAGTGTGGCAAAAAAATGAAAGATTCGGCGAACTATCGATACTTGTGTCGACTATTTGGGCCTCTCACTGCTCCAGTCTCAAAGATGTGCAAAACAAAGCAGCATGTATCCAAAGGGAAGGCTCTGCCAGGGAGATTCGTTTGGCCATGGGTGATCATCCTAGGTGGCAGCATCCACGCTGTAAACCCACAGGTTTCGATTGCTGATGATCTTCGCAGGGATGCGACGGTGCGGGCGGTCGAGGAAGCCATGCCTTGCGTTGTGAATATTCGCACCGAAATCATGGTGGAGAGACGGGACTTTTATTATGATCTTCTCTGGGATTTTTTTGGTCCTTATTATCGACAGCGGCCTTCCGAGTCTACGTACAGTTTGGGTTCGGGTGTTATCGTGCACGAATCTGGCTACGTTCTGACCAATGCTCATGTCATCAATCGTGCGAGTCGCATTCAAGTGGTGCTGCACGATGGAAGTGTCTATGAAGCTGAAATGGTTGCTGGCATAGCCGCCAGCGATGTGGCTGTTTTAAAAATATCCCCAATAGCTCCCGCGATGCGTTTTCGGGCAATTCAATTTGCCGAAGACGATGACCTTCTCCTTGGAGAGTCGGTTCTGGCTTTGGGAAATCCTTTCGGGCTGGGTAGCTCGGTCAGTCGAGGCATTCTCAGTTCCAAGAACCGCCGGCCTCCCACAGAGGATCAACCGTTGGATGTCGATCATTGGCTCCAAACCGATGCTGCCATCAACCCGGGTAACAGTGGCGGGCCACTCGTCAACCTGGAGGGACGGCTGATGGGCCTGAATGTAGCCGTTTACAAAGAGGCACAGGGCATTGGTTTTGCCATCCCGATCAAACAAGTCAATGAGGCGCTCACTGAAATGCTGTCGGTCGAACGAATCACAGGTTTGTGGTTTGGTGCTAAAGTGGATGCTTCAGTCCATCCGCCCCGGTTACTGGAAGTCCACCCTGAGAGTCCTGCCTATCAGGCAGGTTTGCGAAAAAAGGACCAACTCCTTGCGCTTGATGGGCAGACACTTGATGGAATCTTTGATTGGATCAAGGGAGTAGCCAATGTGCCGCCTGATCAAGAGCTGTCCCTAAGGGTTCAAAGAGGGGATGAGGAATTCACACAATCCTTGAAATTGCCCCCGGAAGAGACCTTCTTCAATGCCGACTTGATTCAGGGCCTCATCGGGATACGTTTGCAGCCGGTGACTCCGCAACTTGCACGTCACGTTGGTCTGGACCGCATCCAGGGCTTGCTTGTGGCGGATATTGTTCCAGAAGGGCCCGCCTATTCTTCGGGTATTCGGCCAGGGTGTGTTTTGATCGAGTGTCAGGATCAGCCTGTTGAGGACATCCTTTCACTTGCGCGCCAAATTCACGGAATGAAGCGAGGTTCCGAGATCCAACTTACGGTGCTTGTGCAAAGAAGGTTTGGAAGGTTGGCGACCTTTGGGAGAGCGACCGCGTCTTTGCGTCTGCCATAGTGCGATTGTCTTGGGAAAGTTTTGATGCTAGCCTTGTCCTATGCAATGGCTCGTGGATTATTTGACTTCCGGGTTCGTGTCGCTTTTGGGCGAGAATGATCTGGTTGAAATCTGGGCTCCCTGGGTCTCACGCTGGCTTGTCACGTTTCTCATTCTGGTTCTGGCGTGGCTGATGAATCATTTGGCCAAGGGATTCATGCTTCGTTTTCTTCGTTTCTGTATCAAGAATTCGAAAACACAGTGGGATGACAAACTGGTTCAGAGAAACCTTTTTCACCGGTTATCCCACCTTGCTCCGATCATCGTTATTTCTTTTTTCCTTCCCCAGATCTGGGTGGGGCATCCAACAGCGGAGGGTTTGATAGATGCCTTTTCTCAAATCTACACCATGTTGGTGGTTCTCCTCGTCGTCCAAGCTCTGCTCGATGCCTTCCACGATGTTTACCGAACCTTTGAGTGGTCCAAGCAGGTTCCTATTTACAGTTTTATCCAAGCTATCAAGCTCATCGTCTATATGGTTGGCGGGGTTTTTATCGTCGCCAAACTGATGGGCAAGGATCCATCCGTCATTTTCGGAAGCTTGGGTGCTTTGACAGCCGTCTTGATGCTTGTCTTCAAGGACTCCATTTTGGGCTTTGCTGCTGGCATCCATCTCACCACCAATAAGATGCTTTCTCTGGGAGATTGGTTGGAAATGCCGAAGTATGGTGCCGATGGAGATGTGATTGAAATTGGTCTGACGACCGTGAAGGTTCAGAACTTTGACAAGACCATTACGACCATTCCGACCTACACGCTTATCAGTGATGCCTTCAAGAATTGGCGAGGCATGAGTGAGTCGCCGGGAAGGCGGATCAAGAGATCTATTCTGATTGATTTACATTCGATTCGGTTTTGCGATGAGGCTTTGCTGGAGAGTTTGGCATCGATCCAAGCGATCTCCGGTTACATCAGGGAAAAACAGAAAGAGGTGCAAGCCTTCAATCAGCAGCTTGTTGCGGGTGGATCGGATCATCCAGCCAACGGGCGTCGTCTGACCAATATCGGCACTTTCAGGGCTTACCTGGTGGCTTTTCTCCGTCAGCATCCATTGATCAACCAGGAAATGACCTTACTGGTGAGGCAGCTTGAGCCAACTCCCCGTGGCCTGCCCCTCCAAATATATGTTTTTTCATCCGACAAGCGGTGGGTTGAGTATGAGGGTATTGTTTCCGATCTTTTCGATCACATCTTATCCGTAATGAAGGAATTCGACTTGAGGGCCTACCAAGAGCCATCAGGATTAGATTTTCGCCAAGGTTTGGCACGGTAGCAGGACGACTCTGTGCCTCAACTGGAGCTTGTCTGAAGGTTCAATCTTCCTCTGCGAGAAAAGGCAAACCCTTGCCGACGGCCTGATCCAAAGATTTCAAGCCATGTAGGCACACCTGGTTGGAAAGGCCTGCTACCAGCTCCTGGACCAGGGTGGGGCCCTTGAACACCAACCCTGAGTAAACCTGTAATAAGCAGGCTCCAGCACCAATCTTTTCCCAAGCATCCCTTGCAGTCATGATGCCACCCACGCCGATGATCTTCAGTTTTCCCTGGCTTCGTTGGTGAATCCATCGAATGACTTCGCTGCTCCTTTCCCTTAGTGGGGCGCCGCTGAGTCCTCCGGTTTGAGAATACGTCGAGTCGGAAGGATGTTGTGGCCGCCAAGTCGTCGTGTTGGTGGCAACAATACCTTGAACTGAATGGCGTCCACAGACTTCCATCAGAGCATCGAGCTCGGGGTTGGAAAGGTCAGGATCCACTTTGACCCAAATGGGGCGTGTCGGAAGGGTGGGGTGGGCTGCTCTGCAAGCAGTCACCTCCTCGTCGATGGCAGACAAAACATGGTCGATGGCCTGCGCGCCTTGCAGTTTCCGCAGTTCAGGGGTGTTTGGAGAACTGACGTTGACAATGAAGAAATCAGCCCATCGCCAGAAGCAGTGGACTAACTTGGCGTATTCCTCTGGCGCACTTTCCAATGGAGTGATTTTTGATTTCCCAAGGTTGAGGGCCACCGGCACTTTTGGCCATCCACCTGTCTTCTTCCATTCTTCGAGTTGTTGGACGGTAGCCAGAGCACCGTTATTGTTGAAGCCCATGCGGTTGATCACCCCAAGATCCGACGGTAGGCGGAACATGCGTGGCTTGGGGTTTCCGGGCTGGGCATGGTAGGTGACCCCTCCTAATTCGACGAATCCGAAGCCCAATGAGGGCCAAGCAGGCAACGCTTTGGCATTTTTGTCCATGCCAGCAGCCAAGCCAACTGGGTTGGGAAAGTGAAGACCTTCAACTTGAATGGGTAAGGGCGAAGCTTGGTAAAATGTTTCGAAGGTAGCGAGGAGGTGGGCGTTTTGAGACAGCTTGTGAAGTATCCTCAAGGTCCAGTCATGCGCCATTTCAGGATCCGATTGAAACAGGATAGGCTTCACAAAATGCCGATAAAAAGCAGTCATGAGCTTCATCATTCAGTCTTGGGAACCAAAGAAGCAAGAAAATGTCCTCGGAAAGGATTGGCTTATTTGATTGTTACCTGTTCTTTACGAACATTTTGCAAGGTTTTACTGTACTTTAGCGAATGCTGGTTGATGAAGTTATGGGCGGAGCGATCTGGAAACTATCTGGAGGCTTTGAAAGAAGTAAGTCGCTTTCTTTGATTGATTTGTGATGATTTTTGCCTAGTCTAAAGAAGCTAAGGCTTGGACAACATAAGGTAAGACATGAAGTGCTATGCGTTGATAGCCATCCAACCTTCAAAAAAAGCGTTGACATCCTTTGACCTTTTCCTCAAATTCGACAAACACACGGTAACGAGTATTAATGCAATGAGAACTAAAACACTACTTATCGCGGCTGTGCTTGGTGCGGCTGGCTTGGCTTCCGCATCCGCGCAGGTGTCCTCAGTGAATGCTGTGGGATACGTTAACAAGGATCTGGCTGCAGGGTTGAACCTGATCGCCAATCCTCTCAGCAATGGTGGAAACACGATTGGTGAGGTCATTCCTTCCGCCCCATCCGGAGCAACCGCTTTTGTATGGAACGGAGCTGGATACGATTCCTCTCAATTTGTGGTCATTCCTGGCGTCCTCTCCGGTTGGCAGCCAGAAGTGAACCTCCCTGTTGGTGACGGTTTCTTCTTGGACTCTCCTGAAGCAACGACTGTCACCTTTGTGGGTGAAGTCTTGCAGGGCGAAGCTACCAACAAAAGCGTACCTGCAGGTCTGAGCATTCAGGGTTCCACTGTTCCCGTATCTGGAACACTTACCGAGCACGGCTTCCCTGCTGCTGCTGGTGACGTCGTTTTCAGCTGGAACGGTGCAGGATTCGATTCTAACCAGTATGTTGTCATCCCTGGTGTTCTGGAAGGCTGGCAGCCTGCAGATCCTACCCTCGGAGTGGGTGATGCCGTCTTCGTTGACAAAACCGAAGCCGGAAGCTGGGATCGCAATTTCTCCATCAACTAACCTAGTAAACCGTAAACCTAACGAATAAAACATAGCTATGAAAAAGTTCGTACTATCTGTGCTTTGTGCCCTCGTTTCCGTGAGTGCACTCGGCCAAGGTACTATCCAGCTGTCTAACATTGGGAAAACCATTGTGACAGTTGACGGTGCAGCCGCACCTGCTGGTACCACTGTTCAATACGCGACTGGTCCTGGTGCTTTGGTTGGGACATCTGCTAGCATCCTCGGTGCTGGTTACTTCTCAGCCGGTTCAACCACTCTGGACGGTCTCACTGGAACCGTGAACCTTCACCTCGCTGGTCACACTGGCGACGGGAACTGGAGTTACTCCGCTCCCTTCGAAGTGACCCTCGGTGGCGCTGGATCACCTCCATCACCTCCTGCAGCTCTCCCTAACGGAGTTGCTCTGGACATCACCGCGATCCCTGAGCCTTCCACGATCGCTCTTGCCGTTCTCGGTGGCGCAGCTCTGCTGTTCCGTCGTCGCAAATAATTGAACTTAACTGTTCTCATCACGCCGCCCTTTCCCTTTGGAGAGGGCGGTTTTTTTTGTTTTGAGAACCGCATCAAACAGCCTTCAAAGACATTGACAGCCGGTGGAAACTCGGAGTAATTAGTCAACTGTCAGGCGCGTTCGTCTATCGGTTTAGGACGCGGCCCTCTCAAGGCCGAAAGACGGGTTCGATTCCCGTACGCGCTACCACAAAAACGCAGTTATCTTTCAGATTTGACTCCTTTTCAAATTATTTTCAATCCCATCAGCGCGAAGGAACTTTCCAAGATGCCCAAGGAGCTGCAGTTGGATATCCTTGGCCATTTCAGGGGTTTTCCTCAAGATGTGCGCTCCAAGGATTTGGATCGTTTTGGTAAACTCGAGAGAAAAGGCAAGCAACTCTACCGGTATCGGCTGGGAGATTACAGGGTCTATTTCGAACGTAGTGAATTGGGCATCATTATCCATCGCATTCTCAGCAAAAACACCCTGAAAGACTTCCTGTTTCGAAGCAGCCTCCCAACCGGTGAAGATCAGGCGCTTCAGGACAACCCCAAATTCTGGGAACTGATGGAGTCAGGCCCTAAGGCGAAGGCTTCTTCTTGAAGCTTGGCAAATCTCAATGAAGATCCTCGCCGATTTCCACGTGCCAATACGCGATATCCAGGAAGTGTCGCCAACTTGAGTGAGTGTCCATTGAAAAGTGGACCTGCACGAAGGGTCGCCATTTGGGTTTCACTGGCTCTTTGATGAGCCGCATACCAGCTTCAGAAGGTGTTCGATTGGATTTTCGAGTGTTGCAGGGGATGCACGAGCAGACAATGTTCTCCCAATTGGTTGGACCATCGCGATCTTTTGGTATCACGTGATCCAGATTAAGGCGCTGTTTGTCCAAAACTTTCCCACAATACTGGCAGGTGTTTTTGTCTCGCTCGAAAATGTTATGACGGGTGAATTTGACTTCCTTCTTGGGATACCGATCATAAACCGCCAAGAGAATCACCTTGGGTACTCGAATACGAAAGGAAACCGACCGAATGCCCTCGGAATCCCTCTCCAAGGCTGGATCCGAATAATCTTTCCATTCCATGAATGAGAAGGTGTGGAACGCACCTGCTCCATCCTCATACACGACTTGAGCACGTCCGTCGAAGAGCAGGGTCAGGGCTCGACGCGCTGAGCATACGTTGACAGCCTGCCAGAGGCGGTTCAGAACCAAGACAGGTTGGTCGAGAAGAGAGGCCATATCGGGTGTTTAGGGATACCTAACAGAGGCGTTGACGGATGTCAATTGGAGGTCCATAAAAGAACCCAATGTTCGCTCGCTTACGGGCTTTTATACCCATGGAAAGTGGGTTCAATGTGATTTTTGCCTCATCGCTATGATCAACAATAAAACGTTTTACTCGATGCTGTTATGCATCATGGGCCTGTATGGGACCTCCATCCAAGTCGTCGCGCAAGGCGCCGATCAGGATTACATTGCCATCTATAAAGTCATCAAACAGGCTGATCAATTCAAGGAAACGGGATTGTCCGAGCAGGCTGCTCAATTTTACGCCAGTGCAGCCAAAGAGCTGAAGGCCTTTCAAAAGGCCAACCCAAATTGGAACCCTCGTGTGATTCAGTTTCGCCTCAAATATCTGACGCGCCAGATGGAAGATCTTCCAACGGTTGCTCAGCCATCAAATCCCTCTTCTTCAGTCGTTTCAAATGCTGGGGATACCGCTCAGGTGGCCAACCCCAGCCAAGAGCCATCCAAGGAGATGAGCGAACAGTATCAAGGGCAAATCCTCGCACTGAATCAACGCCTGCAGCAGCTCAGGGAAGAAAATCAGTTGTATATTGGCAAGTTGCGAGAGGCCATGTCGGCTCGCCCTACTGGCTTCAACCCGGAAGATTTGAAGGAAGCTGAAGGCAAAATCATGGATCTCAATAAAGAGAGAGATTTGCTCAAGGCGCAATTGGATAAAACCTTATCCGATAGTAGCAAAAGCAATGATGCGCAGATAGCGGAATCGAACCAACAGCTTGAGGCAGCTCAATCGACCATTGAGGAGCAGCAAAATTTGATCGCCTCATTAAAGCAACAAATGGTCGCCTCAGCAGCACCTGGGTCGGATGACGCGCTCATTGCAAGAGATCAATTGGTTCAGGACCTCATGGAGCAAAACGCCCTTTTGAGGCGCGAGGCTCAAGGTAGAAGCACCGTCACAGAGGAACCCTCTGTGATTTCCCAGGAAACGTCTCAAACCTCCGAGGTGAAACCAGCGAAAAAAGCTCGCTGGAGTTGGTGGCCTTTCCAGCGTTCGACTCGTCGGAAAGGCGATACGGACCCATGGATGCGCGCCAAATTGGCAGTTTATGAAGCAGAGCGTGTTCCTTTCAGTCCGGAAGAGTTGGCTCTTTTAGAATCCGGGGTCGATGAGACCTTGCTCAGTGAAGGGCCGGCCTTTCAACCGACCAGGACCTTAAGCATGGACCAGGGGGCTGATATGGACCGGTTAGAACGCGAAGCCACCCAGGCCATCGATGCCAATGATTTTGCAGGAGCGTCCGAGCGACTTTTGCAAATTTTGGAAGTTTTGCCGGATAACGTTGCCATTCTATCCAATCTGGCGTTTGTGGAAATGCAACTTGAGCGACTCGACATGGCTCAGACACGCCTGCAAAAAGCCCTGGATCTGGACCCCAACTACGTCAACGCTCACATGCTGTTGGGCATGTTGCAGGCTGAGAAACAGAACCCCGAGGAAGCTCTGAATCATCTTTCCAAGGGGGCTGCCATTCAGCCTGAGAATCCTCAGATTCAAAATCAATTGGGTGTAGTGCTGAGTGAATTGGGACAGCGGGAAGCTGCTGAGACAGCGTTTAGAAAAGCGGTGGCATTGCAACCCAGTCACGCCGAAGCGCACATTAATTTGGCGTTGGTTTACGCCAGTCAGGAGCCTGCTTCTCCCAAATTGGCCATGTATCATTACCAATTGGCGCTGGATGCGGGGCATGACAAGGAGCCACGCTTGGAGCGTTTACTCAGCGAGATACAGCCCTGATGCTTGAGCACGCTGGCGGGCGAAAACATGGCAACCTAAATGGGCCTATGGTCTTCAGCCAATACCAGACCATCCTTGAGGTGGGGACGCGAGGGCGAGCCCTCTACGAAATCACTTCCGAAGTCAGTCAGGAGCTCCGCCGGAGTGGTCTTGATGAGGGGATGCTTCACTTGATGGTTCGTCATACTTCGGCTTCCCTATTGATCCAGGAAAATGCCGATCCGGATGTGCGGGTCGATCTGGAGCGATTTTTTTCGCGACTCTGTCCCGATGGGGATGCCCTCTACACCCACACCATGGAAGGGCCCGATGACATGCCAGCTCATGTTCGCAGTGCCCTCACTGCGGTGCAGCTGAGTGTCCCGTTCCGCAATCGCTCGATGCTTTTGGGGACTTGGCAGGGGATCTATCTGTGGGAACACCGCACCGCGCCCCACCGCCGGCAAATCGTGCTGCACGCCCAGGGCGTCACCCAAGCGTCAAGAAGGTCTGTTTAGCTTTTAACTGCAGAGACTGCCGTCGCATCACCCTCTGCCACCAGTGCCAGATGTGCCAGATGTGCCAGATGTGCCAGATGACTGGGGTCGTTGCCAGCCCCAAGAGAAGCTCTGATGGACGAAATTAGATGGTTACA